>NZ_CP017074.1:429161-1069934 GCF_001717465.1 Luteimonas sp. JM171
GGCCCGTCGCGAACGCTTCACCATCGCCGGTGGCGGCGAAGTAGTGCGTGTCCGAGGTCACCGCTTCCAGCTGGCCCAGGTTCACCGCATCCGTCGCCTCGGTGCCGTCGGCCACGTTCGCGATCTGGCGCTCGTTGCCCGCGCTGCCCACCGACACCGTGTTCTCACGGTCGGCCACCGAATCCACGCCCAGCGCCACCGAACCGGCGGCCTCGGCGTGGGAGAAGAAGCCGATCGCGGTCGAATCCACGCCCTCCGCCCAGCTGCCGCTGCCATAGGCACTGGCGCCATCGGCCGCCGCCGTGGCCAGCGCGCCCAGCGCCGTGGACTGCACCCCGGTCGCCTCGGCCAGCGTGCCCACCGAGGTCGCCCCCAGGGCCGTGGCCCACGCGCCGTTGCCCAGCGCGGTCGAAGCCACGCCGCTGGCTTCCGTGGACTGCAGGATCAAGCCCGGGAAACCGATCAGCAGGTCGCCATAGTCCGCGATCCCGCCCACCGCCAGCCCGTAGGCGCCGGTCGCTTCACTGCCATAGCCGACCGCCGTGCCGTAGGTGCCGGTGGCCGCGCTGAACGCGCCCACCGCGGTGCCGTAATCGGTGTCCACCGAGCTGCTGTAGCCCACCGACGTGGACTGCAGGCCCTGTGCCGAGGCGGCCGCACCGGTGGCGGTGCTGAAGGCACCGCCCGCCTGCGCGCCGGCGCCGAACGCCGAGGCGCCAACCTCCGAGGCCGTCGTCGTCGCGTCCAGCATCACTTCGCCCGTGTTCGGGTCCTGGTAGAACAGCGTGCCGCCCACCGCCGTCGAGGAATCCCCCTCGGCCAACGCGTTGTAGCCCGAGGCCGTGGCGTAATCGCCCCAGGCCTGCGCGCCGCTGCCATGCGCGGAGGCGCCCTGGCCGTCAGCCCAGGTGCCCGAACCGGTCGCCGTACTGTAGTCGCCTCCGGCAATTGCGTTGGAGCCCGAGGCCGTCGACTCGTCGCCATCGGCCCAGGCCTCGCCCTCGCCGGTGGCGCGGAAGTACTGGTTGTAGGCCGTCGCTTCCTCCAGCTGGCCCAGGTTCGCCGCGTCCGTGGCTTCCGTGCCGTCCGCCACGTTGGTGATCTGCCGCTCGGCGCCCGCCGAGCCCACCGACACCGAGTCCTCGCGGTCGGCCACCGAGTCCGAGCCCAGGGCGACGCTGTTGCCTGCCGTGGCCGAGGCAAAGTTGCCCAGCGCCGTGGAGTTGAACCCGCTGGCGGATGCCGCGCCGCCCACCGCCGTGGAGTAATCGCCCGAAGCCACGGTCGGGATCAGGCCCCAGAACGTACCGCCCACGGCCACCGAGTTGTCGCCGCTGGCCACGGAGCCCGCGCCAATCGCAGTGGCATCAAAATTGTCGGCCCAGGCGCCAAAGCCCACGGCAGTGGCGCTGTCCCAGGTGGCTTCCGAGCCGTAGCCCAGCGCGGTGCTGCCAAATGCCGTCGCGGTGGAATAGCTGCCAAAGGCCGCCGAACCGTCACCCGAGGCTTCGCTGCGGAATCCGTTGGCCGTCGCCTGCAGGCCCGACGCCGCCGACTCGAATCCGGTGGCGCTGCTGTAGGCGCCTTCGGCGGCGGCATAGCCACCAGTCGCCGTCGAGCCGATCCCGGCGGCCTGGGCGCCGTCGCCGATCGCGATGCTCGACTCGCCTGCCGCTTCGGCAAATGCGCCAAGTGCCACCGCCTGCTCGCCGCTCGCCACCGACCAGGCGCCAATGGCGATCGCGTCCGTTCCCGTGGCGCTGGCCGAGCCCGCGACCGCGCACTCATCAAGCAGCCCCGGGGTCAGCGTCACGCAGGTCTCATTGCCGCCCACTTCCACCGACTGGGCAAACGACAGGGCCGGGACCGCGCCAAACAGCAGGGCGCAGATGGCCAGGACCGGAAGCCGTCGACGCAGCCCGCCTGCAGCGCCCTGCGATGCAGCGCCCGCGCTGTCGCCGGTGGCGAACTCGGAAGCCACGACCAGTTGCCCCAACGTGCTGTTCCAGACCTTGCGATGGATCCGATTCATGGTGATGTCCTTGCTCAGAAGCGGTTGGAAAGGCGTAACCCGCCGGCCGCCACGGCGACCCGGGTGACTTGAGGATTCAGTGGGATAGCGGACGTGTACGCGGGCGGCACCAGGCACGGCGGACGCCGTGCAACTGCCCCCTGGCGGGGATGGTCAAAACCAAAATGAACACTCCCCGAACGCCAAACCCTTGGCCCCGAATAGACAGCAAAGAGTCACAAAAGGTCAAGGGGTGACGTGCGGCGGCACCAATTCATCCAAAAATGTTCCACGAAAGTGGCGTTGGTCACACTTTCGGTCGACGGATTTTTGGCGCTACTCCGGGACGATCGCGGGCGATTAACGAAAAAAAAATGCTTTGTTCCACGCAGGCGGCCGCCCGCCCGCGGGGCTGGACCGGCCCCCGATTGCTGCAACGCACAACGAATCAGCGCGCTGGCGGCTTAACCGCGGCGCGATTTAAAAGACGGCGCGGATCGCCCGCGGGCGGGTGGTCAGCCGACCCAGCGGCGGGCGTTGTGGAAGATCCGCATCCACGGGGACTGGTCGGGCCAGTAGGCCGGATGCCAGCTGAAATTGAGCGTACGCAGGGTGCGCTCTGGATGCGGCATCAGGATGGTGGCGCGGCCATCCGCGCTGCACAGGCCGGCAATGGCATCGATCGACCCGTTGGGATCATCGGGATAGGCCAGCGCCGGCCCGCCATCGCCGGCAACGTAACGCAGCGCGACGGTGGCCCCGGCGCGATCGGCCTCCGAGGCGAATTCCGCGCGCCCTTCGCCGTGCGAAACCACCACCGGTATCCGCGAGCCGGCCATGCCTTCCAGGAACACCGAAGGCGACCCCACCACCTCAAGCATCGCCAGCCGCGCCTCGAACTGCTCGCTGCGATTGCGCAGGAAGCTGGGCCAGTGCGCGGCCCCGGGGATGATCGCTCGCAGTTGCGCCATCATCTGGCAGCCATTGCACACGCCGAGGGAGAACGTGTCCTGGCGGTGGAAGAACGCTTCGAACGCGCCGCGCAGTTCGTCATGCTCGAGGATGGAGGTGGCCCAGCCGCGCCCGGCGCCCAGCACATCGCCGTAGCTGAAGCCGCCGCAGGCCACCACGCCCTTGAAGCCATCAAGCGTGACGCGCCCGGCGAGCAGGTCGCTCATGTGCACGTCCACGGCGGCAAATCCGGCCTGGTCGAATCCGGCGGCCATCTCCACCTGCCCGTTGACGCCCTGCTCGCGCAGAATCGCCACCCGCGGCCGCGCCGCGCCGGTGACCGCGGGCGCCTGGCCCCCGGCCGGATCGAACGTGAGCTTCGGTCGCAAACCCGGCGCGTCGAACTGGCGCCGCGACTGGCGCTCGGCGTCGGCCGACTCGGGGTTGTCGCGCAGGCGCTGCATGGCATGGCTCACCGACCACCACGCATCGAACAACGCTTCCCACGCCCACTCCACCAGCACCTCGTCGTCATCGAGCACCCGGATCGCCGAAGCGACGGTGGGGCGCGCGATGCGCTGGGCGTATTCGATCAGGCCGTGGCGCGCCAGCAGGTCGGCGAAATCGGCCCGGTGCTCGTCGGCGATCTGCACGACCGCCCCGAGCTCCTCGTTGAACAGGGTACGGAACACGTCCTCGCTGCGGTCCTCGCCCCAGCCGTCCAGGTCGATGTCCAGGCCACGGCGCGAGCAGAACGCCATCTCGCAAAGCGTCGCGAACGCACCGCCGTCCGAGCGATCGTGATAGGCAAGCAACAGCCCTGCTTCGCGGGCTTCACAGACCAGCTCGAACAGGGCCCGCAGCCGCTGCGGATCATCCAGGTCCGGGCAGGCCCCGCCGAAGGCACCGTGGCACTGGGAGAGCACCGAGCCGCCGAGCCGCTGCCGGCCGCCACCCAATCCGATCAGCCACAGCTCGGTGTCGGTGCGCGGCGACAGCAGCGGGGTCAGCTGCGCGGTCACGTCGCGCACCGGTGCGAAGGCCGTCACCACCGGCGAGACCGGTGACACGGATGCCTGCGGACGGCCCCCGTCCTGCCACTGGGCCTGCATCGACAGGGAGTCCTTGCCCACCGGGATGCTCAGCTCCAGCGCCGGGCACAGCTCCATGCCCACCGCCTTGACGGCGTCGTAGAGGCGGGCGTCCTCGCCCTCGTGGCCGGCGGCGGCCATCCAGTTGGCCGAGAGCTTGATCCGCTCCAGGCTTTCCACCGGCGCCGCAAGGAGGTTGGTGATCGCCTCGCCCACCGCCATGCGCGCGGCGGCCTGGGCATCGATCAGTGCCAGCGGCGTGCGCTCGCCCAGCGCCATGGCCTCGCCCGCATTGCCATCGAAGCCGGCCACGGTGATCGCGCAGTCCGCCACGGGCAGCTGCCAGGGCCCCACCATCTGGTCGCGCGCGGTCAGCCCGCCCACGGTGCGGTCACCAATGGTGACCAGGAAGCTCTTGGAAGCCACGGTGGGGTGCGCCAGCACCCGCAGCCCGGCCTCGTGCAGGTCGATGACCCGGGTATTGAGGGCCGTGAAGCGGCCGGGCGCCGGGCGCGCGGCGTCGCGATGCATCTTCGGCGGCTTGCCGAACAGCACGTCCATCGGCATGTCGATGGGATGCCCGCCGTCAGGCGCGGCGGCGCGAGGCTGGCTTCCGCCTGCGTCGGCCCGCACGCCATAGCCCACCAGCAGGTGCTCCTGCGCGGTCGCCGTCCCCACCACCGCGAACGGGCAGCGCTCGCGCTCGCACAGCGCGGCGAACTCCTCCAGCCGCTCCGGACGGATGCCCAGGACGTAGCGCTCCTGGGATTCGTTGCACCACAGCTGCATCGGCGAGAGCGAAGGGTCGTCGCTGGGCACCTTGTCCAGGTCGATCACCCCGCCCACGCCGCAGTCATGCAGCAGCTCCGGGATGGCGTTGGAGAGCCCGCCGGCGCCAACGTCATGGATCGACAGGACCGGGTTGTCATCGCCCAGCGCCACGCAGCGGTCGATCACTTCCTGGCAGCGGCGCTCCATTTCCGGGTTGTCGCGCTGGACGCTGGCGAAATCCACGGCTTCGTCGGAGGTACCACCGGCCACCGAGCTGGCCGCACCGCCCCCCAGCCCGATCAGCATCGCCGGCCCACCGAGCACGATCACCAGGTCCCCGGGCGCGAGCTTCTTCTTCTCCACCTGGCCGCGGTCGATCGCGCCCAGCCCCCCGGCCAGCATGATCGGCTTGTCGTAGGCCCAGGCGAAGCCCTCGTCCACCGGCAGCTCGAAGCTGCGGAAGTACCCGGCCAGGTTCGGCCGGCCGAATTCGTTGTTGAACGCGGCGGCGCCGATCGGCCCGTCGAGCATGATTTC
Organism: Luteimonas sp. JM171; assembly: GCF_001717465.1. NCBI lineage: Bacteria > Pseudomonadati > Pseudomonadota > Gammaproteobacteria > Lysobacterales > Lysobacteraceae > Luteimonas > Luteimonas sp. JM171. Next base: position 434,523 of record NZ_CP017074.1, read on the forward strand.
AAGCGCCGGGGCCATGCGCGGGTTGAGCGCTCGCGGCTGCTCCCACGGCTGCGCCAGGCCCGGGATGCGCAGGTGCGAAACGGTGAACCCGGCCAGCCCGGCCTTCGGGCGGCCGCCGCGGCCGGTCGCGCCCTCGTCGCGGATCTCGCCGCCCACGCCGGTGGCGGCGCCCGGGTAGGGCGAGATCGCGGTCGGGTGGTTGTGCGTTTCCACCTTGATGCAGAAAGCCGTCTCGGCCACCGGCTCGGCCCGGTACTCGGCCGTCTGCGGATCCGGTCGGAAGCGCCGCCCTTCGAAGCCCGCCACCACAGCCGCGTTGTCGCTGTACGCCGACAGCGTGTGCTCGGGCGTGGCCGCATGGGTGTTGCGGATCATCCGGAACAGGGACATCGGCTTGTCTTCGCCGTCCACGGTCCAGCTGGCGTTGAAGATCTTGTGCCGGCAATGCTCGGAGTTCGCCTGCGCGAACATCATCAGTTCCACGTCGGACGGATCGCGGCCGAGCTGGCCGAACTGCTCGCGCAGGTAGTCGATCTCGTCTTCGGCCAGCGCCAGCCCGAGGCGCGCATTGGCCTCTTCCAGCTGCGCCAGCGGCACGCGCTCCAGGGCGGCCCGCCCGGGCGCGCGGAACAGCGCTGCCGCGTCGTCGCGCGAGGAAAGCAGCGACTGGGTCATCGGATCGTGCAGCAGGCGCTCAAGCGCCGCCGCCTGGGCGGGATCTTCCGGCCAGTTTTCGATATCCAGCCGCGTGCCCCGCTCCACCCGTTTCACCGGGAGCTCCGCGCCGCGCAGCAGCTCGCCGGCCTTGCTGGCCCACGGCGAGACGGTGCCAAGGCGCGGCGCGACGAACCGGGAAATGGCGCCTTCTGCCAGCGGCGCGGCATCCCCGCCCGCCTGCAGGATCCGCTTCAGCGTGCCGGGGTCCGGGCGGGCGCCCTCCTCCGGCTCGATCCAATACACGTGCCAGGCACCAAGCACCCTTGGCGCCGGGGAAAAGTGCTGCAGGCGGGCCTGGAGGCGCTCAAGCCTGAAAGGCGACAGGGCCGGCTGGCCCTCGAGGACGATCATGTCCGGCAGACGCTGCAAAAAAGGGCCCGCAATTGTACCGGAACCCTCCCCGCCCCTACTGCGCCGCGCCAGCCATCTGGTCGAGCGCTTCCCGCAGCGCCGCGGGCGGGACATAGCCGGGCATCTGCGTGCCCTGCTCGGTCACGATCAGCGGGGTGCCCTGCAGGCCAACGCGCATGCCGAGCTCGTACTGCTCGGCGATGGGGTTGTCGCAGCTGCGCTCTGGCACCGCCCCGCCGCTCTTGGCGGCGGTCATCGCCTCGCGCGGATCCTCGGCGCACCACACCGAGACCATCTTGCGGTAGTTGTCGCCCTCCAGCCCGGCGCGCGGGAACGCCAGGTATTCAACCGCGATGCCCAGCCGGTTGTACTCGTCCATTTCCTGGTGGAGGCGCCTGCAGTAGGCACACTCCACGTCGGTGAACACCGCAACGGTGTAGAGCGGATCCTCGGGCGCGAACACGATCCGGTCCTCCACCGGCGACAGCTTCATCAGCTCCTTGCGCACCGTGGCCAGCGCATCCTGGCTCAGGTCGCGCCGCTGCTCGACGTCGAACAGGCTGCCCTGGAGCAGGTAGCGGCCGTCGTTGCTCACGTACAGCACCTGGCCGGCAACCACCACCTCCTGGTAGCCGTCGATCGGCGCTTCCTGGACCGCGTCCACCTCGATGCGCGGGTTGATCGAACGGATCGCCTCCAGCGCGCGTGCCTCCGGGGTGCCGGGCTCCGCCTCGATGGCCGGGCGCTCGAGCGCCGACTCCAGCGCGATCGCATCGGTCCCATCCGTTTCCGGATCCGGCGCCTGCGCGCAGGCCGACAGGCTGAAGGCGCCGAACAGGACAACAAGCAATGGCTTCATGCGCGCGAAGACCTCAAAGGCTGGAATGCGCGGATTATCCCACGCCCAGCCCCAACCCTCCCCAACCGTGCTCAGGCCCGCGGATGGTGGCGGGCATGCAGCTGTTTCAGCTTTTCGCGGGCCACCAGGGTGTAGATCTGCGTGGTGGACAGCGAACTGTGGCCAAGCAACATCTGAAGCGCGCGCAGGTCGGCGCCGCGATTGAGCAGGTGGGTGGCGAAGCTGTGCCGCATCCCGTGCGGCGTGACCCGGGCAGGGTCGATCCCCGCGGCCGCGGCATGCTGCTTGACCGTGTTCCAGAACGCCTGGCGGGTGGGCGCCACCAGCCGTGGCCCGATGAACATCGGCACCTCGCCACCCGGCCCGGCCGGCACCCGCCGGCCGCCGGCCAGCGCGGGCAGCGCCTCGCGCAGGTAGCGTTCGAGCCAGTGCTGGGCTTCTTCCCCCAGCGGCACCAGCCGTTCCTTGCCGCCCTTGCCGGTGACCCGGAGCACTCCCTGGCGCAGGTTGACCGCGTTGGCTGGCAGCGCCACCAGCTCGCTCACGCGCAGGCCGCAGGCATACACCAGCTCAAGCATCGCCTTGTCGCGCAGCCCTTCGGGCGTGGCCGGGTCGGGCGCGGCCAGCAGCGCGTCCACCTGGCTCTCGGTCAGCGCCCTTGGCAGCAGGCGTCCCTGGCGCGGCCGCTCGATGAGGGCGGTGGGGTCGTCGCTGCGCAGACCACGCTGGAGCAGGTGGCCGAAGAACGCGCGCAGCACCGACAGCAGCCGGTCATTGCTGCGCGGGGAATAGCCCGCACGGGTACGCCAGGCCAGGTATTCGTGCAGGCCCTGCCGGTCCATCGCCGCCAGCCCGCCGGCCGCGCCGTTGCGCCAGCGCGCCAGCATCGCCAGATCCCGCCGGTAGCTGTCCAGGGTCTGCCTGGCCAGCCCGCGCTCGGCCCACGCGGAATCAAGGAAGGCGTCGATGGCCTGCGCGTCCCCGTCGCGCAATGGCGGCAGCTGCATGGCCGCCTGGCGGCGCCCGGCGGGAGTCGTGGTCGGCATGCGCGCAAGATACCGCACCGCGGGCGCGCCCTATATCCTTCCTGCCATGCAATCCGTCGCCTCCCGGCCCCGGGCACATCTGCCCTGGCGCTTCCTCGCGATCTTCTACGACATGTGGCCGGTGATGGCGCTCTGGTTCCTGCTGTCGTTCCTGTTCAACCTGGGCTACACCCTGGCCGGGCACGACGCGCGGGAGTACATCCAGCCCTACACGCTGCTGGGCTGGCTGCTCTGGGCCGCCTGCTGGCTGGCCGGGGGGCTGTATGCCACGGTCAGCTGGAGGCGCGGGGGACAGACGCTGGGCATGCGGCCATGGCGGCTGCGCCTGGTGGACATGCGTGATCCTTCCAGCGCGCCGACGTGGCGCGCCACATGGATCCGCTACGCGGTGGGCACGGTCTCGCTGCTGGCGGCCGGGCTTGGGTTCTTGTGGGCCTGGATTGATCGCGACCGCCTCACCTGGCACGACCGCGCCAGCGGCACCCGCCTGGAACGCGTCCCCAAGCGATGAGCCGCTAGGCGGCCTGGCCCTCGAGCATTGGCGGCAGCGGGCAATGCAGCACGCCGCAGATGGTGCGCAGCAGCTCGGCCTCGGCCACGGTCACCCGGCCGTCGTGGATCGCGGCGGCGGTGATCGCCTCCACCAGGATTTCCTTGGCCAGCGGATCCAGCCGGTCCAGCGGTTCCCACACGTCGTCCAGCGCCAGCACGCCGCGCGCGGGCGGCGCGTAGGGCACGTGGTCACGCGGGAGCACCCGCTGCATGCCCGCCAGGTACGCGCGCCGGGCGTCGTCGGGATCCGCGTGGCCCGCCCGGGCCACCACCGCGAGCAGCGTCGCAAACTCCTGCTTGACGTTGCCCGGCTTGCGCCGGCCCATGCGCGGTCGCCGGCCAGGCTCGAGGGACTCGCGCACCTGGCGTTCCAGCAGCTGCCCGAGGCAATACTCGAACAGCGACACGTGGTCGTCGGTATGGACCACCGCGTGGACGGTATCGATGAAGGCTTCCAGCTCCGGGCGCGGACGCAGGCGCAGCACCGGGAACGCCAGCTGCGCCAGCGGCAGCCGGTGCAGCGGGTGCAGCGAAAGGAGCGGCCCCGCCCGCAGTTCCCCGGCCTGCCGGGCAACGTCCCCGCCCAGGCGCGCGACGATCTCGCTGTGCTGGTGGCCGCGCACCGAGGCGTCGTCGTCATCGAGCAACAGCCCCAGCAGCAGCGGCTTGACCGACTCGCGCTGGCGCGCCAGCGCGGCCAGTTCCCCGGGCAGGGTCGCGGCGATCGTATCCGCGCGGCGGTAGTCGTCCTCGTCCGGGTTGGCGACCTGCGAGGACACCATCGGCGGGGTGACCGCAAGCTCGGCGCGGGCGTCCGGCATCATCGCCACGCCGTCGGCCGCCAGCCCCATGGTCAGGTCTTCCTGCATGCCATTGGGCGGCGCACTGCGCCACTGCTGCTGCAGGCGCTCGAGCTGCTCGGAACGGAAGCCCGGCTCCAGCGCCTGGATGCGCTTGAGGATCGGTGGATGGGTGGCGAACAGGCCCGACAGGCCCAGCCCGTCGCCGAACAGCATGTGGCTGACCTCCTCGGCCTCGGCCCGCTGCTGGAAGCGCGAGCCCTCCTCCACGCCGGCGATCTTCTTCAGCGCGCCGGCGATGCCGCGGGTCTGGCGGGTGAACTGCACCGCCGAGGCGTCGGCCAGCACTTCGCGTGAGCGGCTGACCCCGGCCTTGATCATGCGGCCGAAGAACATGCCGATGGCGCCGACCACCACCGCCACCAGCGCGAAGACCACCAGCGCCCCGGCGTTGCGGTCGCGCGAACGCCCCCCGAACATCAGGATCTTGCGCCCCATCAGCCCCAGCACGAGGATCCCGAACAGCACGCCCATCAGGCGGATGTTCAGGCGCATGTCGCCGTTGAGGATGTGGCTGTATTCGTGCGCGATCACCCCCTGCAGCTCGTCGCGGTTGAGCCGGTCCAGGGCACCGCGGGTGACCGCCACCGCGGCATCGGAGGTGGAGTACCCGGCGGCGAAGGCGTTGATGCCCGGCTCCTGCTCGAGCACGAACACCGCCGGCACCGGTACGCCCGAAGCGATCGACATCTCCTCGACCACGTTGCGGAGCCGGCGCAGCTGGGGATCGGCGGTATCCTCGGGCACCGGCACCCCGCCCATCTGCATCGCCACCGCCGATCCGCCGCTGCCCAGCGACGAGATCCGGTACAGGGACGCCAGGCCGATGATGCCGCCGGTGATCACCGCGGTGCCCAGCAGTGCGCCCGGGTCGGGCCCCACGAACAGCGCGGTCGCCAGGCAGGCGACAACCACGATGCCCACCACCGCAAGCGCGAACAGCACCACCAGGCGGGTGGTGTTGCGCCGCGCCCGCTCCTGCCGCTCGAAGAAGTTCAGAACTGCACCTTCGGCGCTTCGCGCACCTCGGCGCGATCGGCGGGGATGTCGAGCAGCGCGGCGGCGTCGAAGTTGAACATCCCGGCGATCACGCTGGAAGGAAACACTTCGCGCTTGTTGTTGTAGGCCATGACCGAGTCGTTGTAGGCCTGGCGCGCGAAGGCCACCCGGTTCTCGGTGCTGGTGAGCTCTTCGGTGAGCTGCATCATGTTCTGGTTGGCCTTCAGGTCCGGATAGGCCTCGGCCACCATCATCAGCCGCCCGAGCACCCCGTTGAGCTGGCCCTGGGTGGCGGCAAGCGTTGCCATGGCCTCCGGATCGCCGGGATTGGCCTTGGCCGCGGCCAGGCCGGACTGGGCAGCGGCCCGGGCCGCGGTCACCGCTTCCAGGGTCTCGCGCTCATGGCTCATGTATGCGCGCGCGGTTTCCACCAGGTTGGGAATCAGGTCGAAACGGCGCTGCAGCTGCACGTCGATTTGCGCGAACGCGTTCCTGAATGCGTTGCGGGCAGTGACCAGCCCGTTGTAGATCCCCACGCCCCACAGCGCGATGGCCGCGAGAATGCCAAGAAACACCAGGATAATCAGCAGGCTACCCATCAAAGCTCCCCTTGTTCATGCACACGGTTTTTGACGCGTTATCATCGGTGCGGCAGGCAGAGCATACGCAGGGGATACACCCGATGAAAGAGAACTCGCGTGCGCGCCGGCGGGCCGGCAACCGGGCCTGGCAGGCCGGCATGGTTGCGATGCTGATGCCGTTCGCGCTGGGCACCGCAGCCCAGACCCCCACGCACCTCCAGGGCCAGGCGCTGGCCCCCTTCCCGGAAACCATGCCGGCGTTCCCGGCCCCGTCGGACGGCCGGCCGGACCAGCGGCCGCCGCCGGAAAACGTCATGCCGCTCGCCGAAGGTTTCGATGTGCGCGAATTCGAGGCCATGGCCGAAGCGCTGGTGCACAACCAGCGCGTGCCCGGGCTGGCGATGGCGATCGTGCACAACGGCCAGGTGCTCAGCGCGCGCGGCTACGGCGTGACCGATGTGCACGATGCCGAACCCGTCGACGCGCACACGGTGTTCCGGCTGGCCTCGCTGTCGAAATCATTCGCGGGCACCATCGCCGGGATGCTGGTCGCCGAGGGCGCCATGCGCTGGGACAGCCGGGTGGTGGACTTCATGCCAGGCCTTGAGCTTTCCGATCCGGACGCGGCCGAGATGATCACCGTGGCCGACGTGCTCAGCCACCGGGTTGGCCTGGGCCGGCACACCTACGACCGCGACATCGAGGGGGGCGCCGAATACAACGCGCTCGTGCAGCGGCTGTCGCAGGCCCCCATGACCTGCCAGCCCGGCGATTGCTACAGCTACCAGAACGTCGCGTTCAGCCTGGTTGGCGACGTGGTGTTCGCCACGTCGGGCCAGTTCTTCAGCGAGGCGGTATCGCGCAGGCTGTTCAAGCCGCTGGGGATGCACGACGCCAGCTACGGCCTGGACGGCATCCAGAACAGCCCGCGCTGGGCCAAGCCGCACGTGCGCGCCCGCGGCGGCTGGACCTCGCTGATGCCCAAGCCCACTTACTACCGGGTGGCGCCGGCGGCCGGCGTCAATGCCAGCATCTCCGACATGGCCCAATGGCTGATCGCCCACATGGGCTACCGCCCGGACGTGCTGCCCGCGCCGCTGCTGTCCACCCTGCACTCGCCGATCGTGGGGACCCCTGGCGAGATGCGCGGCGGCCAGCGTTCCTGGCGCCGCCAGCGCCTCAATGCCGCGGGCTACGGCCTGGGCTGGCGGGTGTACGACTATTCCGGGCACCGCATGGTGTTCCACGGCGGCGCGGTGCAAGGCTATCGGGGTGCGATGGCGATCCTCCCCGAACGCGACCTGGGGGTCGTCATCCTCTGGAACAGCGGCAGCTCGCTCCCATCCGGGCTCATGCCCACGATCCTGGATCGCGCTATCGGGCTGTCGGACCAGCGCTGGCTGGCCATCGATTACGACTACGATCCCGACGAGGCCAGGCGCGCGGACAGCACCGCCGCCCACGCGCCGCCGCCCACGCGCGGACCGGTGGCCGGCGGGCCGGCATCCTCGACCTCACACGCGATGCCGGAATAACCCCCGCGCAATAAAAAACTCCCTTCCCGCCTGGGCCGCGGGAAGGGAGCGTGGATTGCGAACCGGGGTTTCGCTTACATCAGCGGCGCAGGCGCCGCGGGGATCACCGTCGGGGCCGTCTTCTTGGCACGGACGGTCCGCTTGCGGGCCGCTTTCTTCGCGGTCTTCTTCGCAGGCGATTTGGCTGCCGCCTTCTTGGTCGCGGACTTCCTGGCGGTGGTCTTCTTCGCCGCCGCCTTCTTCGCGACCTTGCGGGTCGCCTTCTTGGCTGCGGACTTCTTCGCAACCTTGCGGGTCGCTTTCTTGGCCGCCGCCTTCTTCGCAACCTTGCGGGTCGCCTTCTTGGCCGCCGCCTTCTTCGCAACCTTGCGGGTCGCCTTCTTGGCCGCCGCCTTCTTCGCGACCTTGCGGGTTGCCTTCTTGGCCGCCGCCTTCTTCGCGACCTTGCGGGTCGCCTTCTTGGCCGCCGACTTCTTCGCGACCTTGCGGGTCGCCTTCTTGGCCGCCGCCTTCTTCGCGACCTTGCGGGTGGCCTTCTTGGCCGCCGCCTTCTTCGCAACCTTGCGGGTGGCCTTCTTGACCGCCGCCTTCTTCGCGACCTTGCGGGTCGCCTTCTTCGCCGCCGCCTTCTTGGTGGCGACCTTGCGGACCGCCGCCTTCTTCGCGGTGGCGCTCTTCTTGGCCGCCTTCTTGGTGGCGGCGCGCTTCTTCGCAGCTTTCTTCGTGGCCATGTGATGGCTCTCCTCGTCGTTGGACTACGCGTTGCTGACTACGGCCCAGCCTTGCAGGACATCGCGGGAGTCGGACCCGCGACCAACCGCCGACGCGCACCGCGCGTCGAGACGGATCTGGCGATGCCCGCAACCGTTGCCGCCGGCGATGACGGTCGAGCGGTTGCGAACAAAAACACCCGCGGCCTGAGTGCCGCGGGTGCAGATGGATTCGGATGATGTTTTTGCGGAGGAGACAACGCCCGCTTCCACCGGCTGAAGTTTGTTGGCGGAAGAACTGTTGATCCCGTGTCCGTTCGCTTTGATGCGTTTCACTCGTCTATGCAGTCGCGCCTGCTTGGCCGAAACCTAATCACGCTTTTTTCCACTGTCAACACGGCATGCGTCGTGCACCGGCGACAAGTTGCCCGGTAGATGGTCAACGCATTGCGAACGTCATCGCCATGCCCATGCTCCAGCATGGTGCGCATGTCGGGGGCGTGGCACGCGGGCGATCACCAAACCGCTTGAATCAAGCTGTTTGATGCATGCACTTGGTCACCATGAAGAAGACATCGACCGACGTTGCCGCCTGCAAGCCTCAAGCGCTGGTGGCATCCCCGCACCGGTGACGAATCGTTTGCCTGCAAGTCAGCCGTGCGGGTGCATATCGCGTTGCACAAGTACGACTGCGCAAAATTTTCGGCTCACCAACACGACGATGCCGGCGCAAGCGCCGGCATCCGGATGCATCTGCCGCCAGCCGATCGACTGGCGCGAACGTGTGCTGCCTACTCTTCGATCAGCGCAGCGTAGGCGTCGGGATCGAGCATCTCGTTGACCGGATCCAGGTCATCGGCCTGCACCACGAAGATCCAGCCTTCGCCATACGGATCCTCGTTGATCGTCTCCGGCTTGTCGGAGAGATCCTCGTTGACCGCGACGATGGTTCCCGACACCGGGCTGTAGATGTCAGAGGCCGCCTTGACGGATTCCACCACCGCCACGGTGCCACCGGCCTCGACGGTATCGCCCACCTCGGGCAGGTCCACGTAGACAAGGTCCCCGAGCGACTCCTGCGCGTGCTCCGAGATGCCGATCGTCACCTTGCCGTCGTCTTCGACGCGCGCCCATTCGTGGGACTTGAGGAATTTCAGATCGCCTGGGATCTCGCTCATGACTGGCTCCGGATCACGTGGGTAGGGAAGAAAGCGCGCCTAGTGTAGCCAAGGTCCCGGCCGGGATGGCAGCCCCGCCGGGCGGGTGTCACTCCGCGACGCCCGGCTGCACCTGGCCTTCGCGGACGAACGGATGGCGCACGATCCGCAGGGGCACCTCGCGGCCGCGCAGGTCCACGCGGACCTCGCCCGGCTCGCCCGCGGGAATGCGCGCGAACGCGATCGCCTTGCCGATCGTGGGCGAGAACGTGCCGGAGAGGATCTGCCCCTCGCCGGCGTCCGACAGCACTCGCTGGCCGTGCCGCAGGACCCCGCGCCCGTCCATCACCAGGCCCACCAGCTGGTGCGGCACGCCGTCCGCTTTCTGCGCTTCCAGCGCCTGGCGGCCGATGAAGTCCCGGCCCTCGTCCAGCGATACCGTCCAGCCCAGCCCCGCCACGTACGGCGTGACGTCCTCGTCCATGTCCTGGCCATAGAGGTTCATGCCGGCCTCCAGGCGCAGGGTGTCGCGGGCCGCCAGGCCGGCCGGCTTCACGCCGGCCTCGATGAGCGCGTTCCAGAACGCCACCGCGCCGGCTTCGGGAAGCACGATCTCGAAGCCGTCCTCGCCCGTGTAACCGGTGCGGGCAATGAACAGGTCCACCCCATCGGCGGACTTGGCGTCCAGCGCCGAGAACCGGCCCAGCGCGTCGACGCGCCCGCGGTCGCCATCGGCAACCAGACCGAGCACCGCCTCGCGCGCCTGCGGGCCCTGGACGGCGATGATCGCCAGCTCCGGCCGCTCGCGCACCTGGACGTCGAAGTCCTTTGCGTGCCGTTGGATCCAGGCCAGGTCCTTGTCGCGGGTGGCGGCGTTGGACACGATCCGGTACTCGCCCTCGCCGAGCAGGTAGACGATCAGGTCATCGATCACCCCGCCCTGCTCGTTGAGCATGCACGAGTACAGGGCCTTGCCCGGCTTCTTGAGCTTGTCGATCGAATTGGCGAGCAGCCTGCGCAGGAAGTCGCGGGCCTGCGGACCGGACAGGTCGATGACCGTCATGTGGCTGACGTCGAACATCCCCGCCGCGCGCCGCACGTGGTGGTGCTCCTCCATCTGCGACCCGTAATTGAGCGGCATGTCCCAGCCGCCGAAATCCACCATCTTCGCGCCCAGCGCGCGGTGGGTGTCGTTGAGGACGGTCTTGCGGGTCATGCGCACACCTGTCGAGATGGGGAGCCGCTCATTATCCCAGATGCGGTCCATCCCGGCCCGGAGAGACTTCCGCTTCCACCCTCAGGATCGACCCGTCCGTATCGACCACCCGCACCGGCGTGCCGGCCGGCAGGTCGGGGCCCGACACCGTCCAGAACGCATCGCCGATCTTCACCCGCCCCTGGCCGGCCTGGATCGCCCGCTCCAGCGGCACCACCCGGCCCACGTGCTGGGCCGCCCGGCGGTTGAGGGTAGGCCGGTCGCTTTCGCGCGCCCGCTGCCGGAACCACTTCCGGTACACCTGGATCGACACGAAGCTCAGCACCACGAAGGCGCCGATCTGCGCCAGCAGCGGGATGCCGGGCACGAACAGCACGGCAACGAACATGGCCGCGGCGGCAAAGCCCATCCACAGCATGAAGGCGCCCGGCGCCAGGGCCTCGGCGGCGAACAGGATCAGCGCCACCGCGGCCCAGGCCACCACATCCCAGCGCAGGTCCATGTCAGCCGCCCCGCCGCACGGCCACCCGCGCCTGGGTCGCGTCCTGCTGCTTGCCCAGCGCCTCGCGCGCCAGCTCCGCCACCCCGGCGATCGAGCCGATCACGCCGCTGGCTTCCATCGGCATCAGGACGAACTTCTGGTTCGGCGCGGTGGCCAGTTTCTCGAACGCCTCCACGTACTTCTGGGCAACGAAGTAGTTGATGGCCTGCACGTCGCCCTGCGCGATCGCGTCGGACACCAGCTGGGTGGCGCGGGCTTCCGCCTCGGCCAGGCGCTCGCGGGCCTCGGCCTCGCGGAAGGCGGCTTCCTTTTCGCCTTCGGCCTCCAGGATGGCCGCCTGCTTCTCGCCCTCGGCGCGCAGGATCTCGGACTGGCGATGGCCCTCCGCCTCCAGGATCACCGCGCGGCGCTCGCGCTCGGCCTTCATCTGCCGGGCCATGGCGTCCACCAGGTCGCGCGGCGGCTGGATGTCGCGGATCTCGATGCGGGTGACCTTGATGCCCCAGGGATTGGTGGCCTGGTCCACCACGTCCAGCAGCTGGGCGTTGATCTGCTCGCGGTTGGACAGCGATTCGTCCAGGTCCATCGAGCCGATCACGGTGCGGATGTTGGTCTGCACCAGGGCGATGGTCGCGATCTCGAGGTTGGCCACCTCATAGGCGGCCTTGGCCGCGTCCAGGGCCTGGAAGAACACCACCCCGTCCACGCGCACCACGGCATTGTCCTTGGTGATCACGTCCTGGCTGGGGACGTCGAGCACCTGCTCCATCATGTTGATCTTGCGCCCGACGCCGTACACCACCGGGATCAGGAAGTGCAGCCCGGGCCCCATGGTGTGGGTGTACTTGCCGAAACGCTCCACCGTCCACTCGTGGCCCTGCGGCACCACGCGCACGGTCTTGAACAGCACGATCACGCCCGCCACCAGCAGCACGACCGCCAGGAATCCTGTTGCCCCCATCGATTGATCTCCCCTTGTGCCGCCTCCATGGCGGTCGGGGAAGTATAGGGCCGCGCGCCGGAGCCGATGCGCCGCCGGCGGCGGCGATCCGGCCCCTGCAGGAAACAGGGGCCGGGATCGGGTTCAGCGCGCCGCCGAGCGCGTGCCGGTGCCGGCCGGCTCCACCCACTCGGCGAAGGCGGCGTCGATCTCGGCGTCTTCGATCCGCTCGCCTGCAGCGACCCGATCGGCCTGCTCGAACAGCGGGATGATCAGCTCCATGCCGTCCACCCCCGTCTTGAGCCGCAGGCCCGGCGGCTGTGCCAGCAGCGCGTCCCAGCGATCGCGCACCCGGGCCCAGTAGTCCTGCGTCGCCTCCCAGTACTCCCGCGCCGGGGTGAAGTCCACTTCGCTCGTCTTGCGGTAGTCGTTGAAGCCCACCTCGCGCGCCAGCGTGCGGGAGCTGCCGTCGGCCGCGCGCACCACCTTGGTGTTGTCCTGTTCGTGGGTCCAGCCGCCGGGCACGATGGTGTGGCGGTTCTCCACGTTGAGCGCGTTGTAGTCGTCGCGCTTGGTGTATTCGCGCCGCGGCAGCGGGCGCCAGGTGCGGTCGGAGGTCCAGGTGGCCACCCCGTAGCGGTGGTTCCAGCGCCCGGTGCCGCAGTAGCGCGGCGCGTCGTTGACCTCGTAGACGCACTGCGTCCAGGCCCCCGCGGTAACTTCGGCCGGGATGTCGCGCACCTCCCAGGTCTGGTCGGCGGTGAACTCGAAGCGCCGCGGCGCCTCCCAGGTCCAGTCCTGCCGCCAGTGCTTGGTCACGTGGCCGCTGCGCGGATCCACCAGCAGGTGCTGCAGCACGATCCTGCCGGGCGAATCCTCCACCACGTACACCACTTCGCTGCCGCCGCTGCGCTGCGGCTCCATCCGCTCGTAACCATCGGCCAGCAGCACGGTTTCGTCGAAGGCGAAACTCACTTTGTACTCGCCCTGCATGGCGAGGATCGCCTCGCGATCGCGCGCCGGATCAGGGGGCAGCGGCTCGGAGGCCACCGCGGCGCCGCCGCACAGCAGCGGCACGAGCGCCAGCTTGAACAGGGTTTCAGGTTTCATCGGATCGATCCTCGTCTGGAAGGGTTGCGGGAGGTCACAGGTCCACGGACAGGCTGATGGCCACGCTGCGGCCGGGTGAGGTGAAGCGGTCCAGCGCACCGTTGGCCGACATGGCCACCGGAAGGTCGCCGCTCGCCCAGTACTTGCGGTCCGCGATGTTGCGCACGCCGGCGTTGAGGGTCAGGTTGGGCGAGAGGTCCCAGTGCGCGTACAGGTCCAGCACCCCGTAGCCCGGGGTCTGGTACAGCTCCGGGTCCGCAACCCGGTCCCTGCGGGCGGCGAATCGCGCCGCCAGCTCCGCGCCCCAGGCCCCGGCCTCATAGCCCAGGCCCAGGACCGCGGTTGCCGGGTCCACCGAATCCAGCGGCACGTCGGCGGTGCGGTCATCGCCGCGCGACCACGAGGCGGCGCCGCGCAGCGTCCACCCTTCCCACGCCGGTGACAGCGCGCCGAAGTCCACGCCGGCCTTGAGCTCGGCGCCGTAGATGCGGGCCTCGGAGACGTTCTGCGACTGGAACACCATCAGCCCCTGGTCGTTGAAGCCGACGAACCGGAACGACTCGATGAAGTCCTCGTAGCGGTTGTGGTAGCCGGTGAGGCCGGCGTACACGGCATCACCGGCGAAGCGGACGCCGGCCTCGAAGCCGTCGCTGGTTTCCGGCCGCAGATCGGGATTGGCGATGGCGGTGTAGCCGAACATCACGTTGGTCAGGCCAATGTTGACGTCGCTGTAGGGCGGCGCGCGGAAGCCCCGCGCATAGCCGGCGAACAGCGACCAACCGCCACCCGGCTTCCACACCGCGCCCAGCTTCGGCGACACCTGGGTGCGGCTCAGGCCACTCACCGCAACCCCGGGGTTGTCCTCGGCAAAGATGTCATCGGCCTTTGCGTCCAGTTCGTAGCGGTCCACCCGCACGCCCGGCACGAGCCGGAACGTGCCGGTGCCAAAGACGATCTCGTCCTGTGCATAGAAGGCATAGGTGGTGGTGGTGCTGGGCGGGAAGTCGCGCACCGGGAACACGTCCGGCAGCATCGCGTTGCTGGTGGCGCCGGTGTCCAGGTTGGTCACCAGTCCGTCGCGCTTCTGCCGGGTGCGCTGGCGCGAGGCATCGATGCCCCAGGTCAGGTCATGGCCGGCGTTGCCGGTGACGAATGCCTTGTGGAAATTGGCCTGCAGGCCATACGAGCGCTGGTCGAAGTTGAAGCTGCGGTCGCGGCGCTCACGGACGCCGGCCGCGGTCACCCGCTCCTCCAGCGTGTCCTGGTTGGTCTCGCTGTCCTGGCGGTACAGCTGCCAATCCAGGGAGTCGGCCACCGCCCAGTCCAGGACGTCCACCTCATGGGCCAGGGCCACCCGTGCCCGGCTCTGGTGGTCGTCGGCGCGCACGGCGAGGTTGTTGGCGCCGGTGAACCCCTGCATCCCGAGCATGCTCAGGATGTTGGTGTCGGCGGCGTCCTCGGTGCCGTCCAAAGTCAGCCGGAAGCGCTGGCCGGACCCGGGTTCGAATACCAGCTTGGCCAGCACGCTGCGGCCGTCGTTGCGCTGCGGGTTGGGCGCGGTGCGGGCGCTGCCGATGCCCTCGTCCTCGCCCATGTTTTCCGTTTCCCGGCCCTGGCGATGGCCCACGGCCAGCAGGCCCGACCAGCGCTCGCCGCCGAGGGCAGCGGTGGCGCCGGCGAAGAAACCGTCCCAGTCGCTTTCGGCGCCGAGCTTGAAGCCCAGATGGGCGTCCTGGCCTGGCGCGAGGTAATCGCGCGGATCGCGCGTCACGAACGACACCACGCCGCCCAGGGCGTCGGAGCCGTACAGCGCGCTGCTTGGTCCGCGCACCACCTCCACCCGCTTGAGCGTGTCCAGGTCCACGAAGTTGCGGTTGGCATTGGAAAAGTTGCCTATCTCGAACGCATCCGACACCGGCACGCCATCGGTGAGGATGCGCACCCGGTTTCCGCCCAGGCCGCGGATGCGGATGTCGCCGATGCCGAAGCGGCCGTACGAGCTGGTGACCGTCACCCCGGGCTCGTAGCGGAACAGGTCCTTGAGGTCGCGGACCAGCAGTTCGTCCATGCGCTCGCGGTTGATGACATCAACCGTGTTGGGCACATCGACGATGGCGCGGGCGGTGCGGGTGGCGGTGACCACCACCCGATCGAATTCAGCGGGCGCGGCCGCAGGGCCGGAATCGGGTGGGGGTGCGGCCTGGGCGAAGACGGGGCCGGGAACGGCCACGCCCAGCAACAGCGGAAGGACAACACTCGGACGCATTGCAGACTCGCTCGAAGAGACGGGCGGCGGCTGGCGTCCGGCAGGGCCGGGGGCGGGCGTGCCTGGAAACGGGAGGCGCCGGGCGGCGCTCCCGGGCTATTTGGTGAGGATCAACTTCCCGTTACGGGTGTGGCGCAGGCGATAGCACTCGCTGCCATGGCGGATCAGGACCTCGCGCTGGCCCTGGAGCAGGCGGGCGCTGTCCAGTTCACAGTCGCGGCGGGCGGACGCGGAAGCGGTGCGCGGCGACTCATCGGCAGGACGGGACTGGGGGTACTCCGGGTGCGGATGACCGGCAAGCATCAGGGAATCCTTGGGGACTCGGGAATTGTGATGTTAATGATTCTCATTCGAGAGTCAACGCCGCGGGCCGGCTCCACGGCTGGCCGGCCCGCCGACGCGCTATGCTGCGCCGGGGGATCGGAGGGGTGCATGCGGGACGCAGATCAAGGCCTGTCCAGGATCATGGGCGACCTCCTCGCCCGGCCGGACCAGCTGGCGCTGGAAATGGGGGCCGGGGGCGAGCTGCTGGTGGCGCGGGTGCGCGCGGTGGGATGCGCGATCGTCCTGCTGTTGCCGCTGCTTGCGCTGCTGGGCGGCAGCCCAGTGCACGAGGTGATGATTGGCCTGGCGGCCGCGGTGGCCATCAACGTGATGGCCCAGGTGTGGCTGGCGCTGGCCCGCAATGCCCGGCGCCATCCCTGGCTGCCGCATGCCACCAGCATCTGGGACGTGACCGCCACCAGCGGCGTGCTGATTGCGCTGGCGTTCCATGACCCGGTCGCGGGTATCGGCAGCGTCGTGGTGTGGTGCTTCTATGTGATCGCCATCGTCCTCACCGCGCTCCGGCACGACGGCCGCCTCACCCTCTACATCGGCGCGCTGGCGATGCTCCAGTACGCCCTGCTCGGCTGGGGCGTCTTCACCCTGGCCCCGGCGGCGTCACTGGTTTCGGTGGACTACGGCACGGCCACCATCAATGGCCAGGTCCAGCGGCTGGTCCTGCTGCTGATCGTGACCGTGGTGACAGCCACCATCGTCTACCGCATGCAGCGGCTGGTGGAAATGTCCGGCCGCGACGGGCTCACCGGGCTCCCCAACCGGGCCTGGCTGCTGCAAAGCATGCCGCGGATCTTCGACGCGGCGCGCGCAAGCGGCGGCTCGCTGACCCTCGCCCTGCTCGACCTCGACCACTTCCGCCGCGTCAATGACGAGGCCGGCCACCAGGGCGGGGACCGCGCCATCCGCCAGGTCGCCGCCGAGCTGGAGGGGATGCTGCAGGAGAACGAGCACGTGGCCCGGATCGGCGGCCAGGAGTTCGTGATCCTGCTGGCCTCACCCATCGGCAGCGCGTGGGAGCGCCTGGACCGGATGCGCACCGGCCTGGGCACGCGGCCATTCCTGGGCGGGCGCGGGGCGGACCCCCAGCGCATCACTTTCAGCGCCGGCCTGGCGTCCTGGCCCCAGGACGGCGCCTCCACCTCCCAGCTGCTGCGCTCGGCGGACCGGCGCCTGCAGCAGGCCAAGCAGGCAGGCCGCAACCGCGTGGTTGCGCGCGACGCGTGAGCGGCGCGGCCGGCCGCCAGATGTTGCCGCCATCGCCCCCCGTCGCCTACCCTGCGCGGTCGGCGGGATCGTGCCCGGGGAGTTGGTGAATGGAAGTTTTGACGCGGATCGGTTTCGGCCTGCTCGGGCTGGCCGTACTGATCGGGATCACCTGGCTGTTCTCCAACAACCGCCGCGGCGTCGACTGGAAGCTGATCGCCACGGGCCTCGGGCTGCAGATCCTCATCGCCTGCTTCGTGCTGCTCACCTCCTGGGGCGCACAGATCTTCGATGCGTTTTCGCGGGGCTTCGTCGCGGTCCTGGGCTTCACCGCGGAAGGCTCGGCCTTCATCTTTGGTGATTTCAGCAACCCGGAAAGCTACGGGTTCATCTTCGCGTTCCAGGTGCTGCCCACCATCATTTTCTTCGCCAGCCTGATGAGCGTGCTCTACCACATCGGGGTGATGCAGAAGATTGTGGAGGCCATGACCTGGGCCATCACCCGGGTCATGCGCGTGTCCGGCGCCGAAACCCTGGCGGTGAGCGCCAACACCTTCGTCGGCCAGACCGAAGCGCCGCTGGTGATCCGGCCCTACGTGCCGAAGATGACCGCCTCCGAGCTGCTGACCGTCATGGTCTCGGGCATGGGCACCGTTGCCGGCGGCGTGCTGGGCGCGTACGTGCTGCTGCTGGGCGGCAGCGACCCGGCCCTGCAGGCCTTCTACGCCAAGCACCTGATCACCGCCAGCGTGATGGCGGCCCCGGCCACGCTGGTGGTGTCCAAGATCCTGGTGCCGGAGACGGAACAGCCGCTGACGATGGGGGCTGTCCGGATCGACGTGGAAAAGACCGCGGCCAACGTCATTGATGCCGCCGCCTCGGGCGCCGCCGATGGCCTCAAGCTGGCGCTCAACGTGGGCGCGATGCTGCTCGCCTTCATCGCCCTGATCGCGATGCTCAACTGGCCACTGGTGTGGCTGGGCGAGGCGACCGGGCTGCAGGAGGTGCTGGGCCGCCCGACCGACATGTCCGCGCTGCTGGGCGTCGTGCTGTCGCCGCTTGCGTGGATCATCGGGGTTCCCTGGCAGGACGCGCCCACGGTGGGCGGACTGATCGGCACCAAGGTCGTGCTCAACGAGTTCGTCGCCTATGTGCAGCTGGGCGAGATCGTCCGCGGCAACGTCGAGGGCGTGGCCCTCACCACGCAGGGCACGCTGATCGCCACCTATGCGCTGTGCGGCTTCGCCAACTTCAGCTCGATCGCGATCCAGATCGGCGGCGTCGGCGGCATTGCGCCGAACCGTCGCGCCGAGCTGGCCAAGTTCGGCCTGCGCGCGGTACTGGGCGGCTCGATCGTGACCCTGATGACCGCCACCATCGCCGGCGTGCTGGCCCACTTCGGCTGAGGTCGCGCGGGTGGCCAGGGTCGTCGTGGTGGGATCGTTCAATGTCGACCACGTGTGGCGGGCGCCGCGGCCGCCGCACCCGGGTGAAACGCTGGCCGGCGAATACGCCAGCGGCCCCGGGGGCAAGGGTTTCAACCAGGCGGTGGCCGCGCGAAGGGCCGGGGCGGACACGCTGTTCCTGTGCGCGCTGGGCGACGACGCCGGCGGCGCGCTGGCCCGCTCGCTGGCCCAGCAGGATGGGATCACGCTGGGGGCGGCCCCGAGCGCGGCGCCCACCGGCACCGCCGGGATCTACGTCGACGACGCCGGACGCAACAGCATTGTCATCGGCGCCGGCGCCAACGCCGACCTCGATCGCGCTTTCATTGACTCCCGGGCCGACGCGCTTGGCGCCGCCGCCGTGGTGCTCGCCCAGCTGGAATCGCCGCTCGACGCCGTCGAGCAGGCGCTGCTTTCCGCGCGGGCCGGCGGCGCGGTCACCATGCTCAACCCGGCCCCTGCCAATGCCGCCTGCACCGGCGGCCTGCTGGCCGCCAGTGACGTGATCACGCCCAACGAAACCGAATTCGCGGCACTGCTCGCCAGCCATGCCGGCGGCCGGCTCGATCCGGACCAGATCGCCGCGATGGATGACGCCTCCCTACACGCCCAGTGCCGGTGCCTGCTGCCCCATGGCACGGTGGTGGTGACGCTGGGCGCGGCGGGTGCGTTCGTTTCCCATCCCGACGGCGCGCGGCGCGGCGACGCAGCCTCCTTCCAGCGGGCACCGGCGGAAGCGGTGCGGCCGATCGATACCACGGGCGCCGGGGACGCCTTCAACGGTGCCCTGGCCGCCGGCCTGGCGACGGCGCCCGGCGCGGCGTTCATCGAACACGTCCGCTACGCCATCCAGGTGGCGGGCCTGTCCACCGAACGACGCGGCGCAGCAGCCTCGATGCCGTGGCGCGCGGAAGTGCTCCAACGCTTCGACCCGGCGGCCCGTCCGGAAAAATAGCCGCGCGGTCGCCGGCTACAATCGCCCCATGCATATCGGCCCCCACCCCATCCGCCCCGCGGTGGTCCTCGCGCCCATGGCCGGGGTAACCGACAAGCCGTTCCGGCAGCTGTGCAAGCGGCTGGGCGCGGGCCTGGCGGTGTCGGAGATGACCACCAGCGATCCGCGGCTGTGGAGGACGCGCAAATCCATGCAGCGCATGGACCACGCCGGCGAACCGGACCCGGTGAGCGTGCAGATTGCCGGCACCGAACCCGCGGCGATGGCCGAGGCCGCGCGCTACAACGCCGGCCACGGCGCCCAGGTCATCGACATCAACATGGGCTGTCCCGCCAAGAAGGTGTGCAACGCCTGGGCCGGATCTGCGCTGATGCGCGACGAAGCGCTCGTGGGGCGGATCCTGGAGGCGGTGGTGGGCGCCGTGGAAGTGCCGGTGACGCTGAAGATCCGCACCGGCTGGGACGCGGCGCATCGCAACGCCCCGGTGATCGCGCGCATTGCCCAGGAAAGCGGCGTCGCCGCGCTGGCGGTGCATGGGCGCACCCGCGACCAGCACTACCGGGGTGAAGCGGAGTACGACACCATCGCCGCCATCAAGGCGGCGCTGTCGATCCCGGTGATCGCCAACGGCGACATCGACTCGCCGCTCAAGGCGGCAGCGGTGCTGCGCCACACCGGCGCCGACGCGGTGATGATCGGCCGCGCTGCCCAGGGGCGGCCCTGGATCTTCCGCGAGATCGCGCACTACCTGGCGACCGGCCAGCGCCTGGACGAGCCGACGCTCGAGGAAGTGCGCGACATCCTGATCGGGCACCTGCATGCCCTGCACGCGTTCTACGGCGAGCCGGCCGGTGTCCGGATCGCCCGCAAGCACCTGGGCTGGTACGCGAAGGACCGCCCCGAGAACCAGGCGTTCCGCGCCGTGGTCAACCAGGCCCAGACTGCGGAATCCCAGATCGCGCTGACCCGCGACTACTTCGACGCACTCATTGCGGGCGTCGTGCCCGCGCTCCCCGCCGCGGCGTAGGACCACCGCGCGCCGATGGGGCGCGCACCCACCCGCCGGCTCATTGCGCCCGGGGCTCGTTCCAGATCCGGTGCCACAGCTCGCCCAGCTGATCGCCCCGCGGCACCTGCCACTGCAGTTGCTCGGGCGCGATGGGTTCCCAGCCGCCGCCATCGTGCGCGGCCACCGCGAAGGTGAAGCTGAAGTCGGGCTCGGCGCCCATGCGCAGGTCGCTCAACAACAGGCGCCCGTCCTGCACCCGGGCCTTCATGAAGCCGCGGTTGAACCAGGCCAGGCGGCGCACAGCCGGAACGTGCGCGGCGACTTCCAGCGCCTCCACGTCCGAGGCGTGGAAGCGGAACCGGATCGGCCCGGTGTCCGCCACCAGCGAATGCTCGCCTTCCACGAACCCGTCCGGCGTCATCGCCACCACCCGCCACAGCAGCGTGTTGAGTGGCGTGGGCACCGAGAACCGCGGCGCATCCGCCAATCCCAGGGCCGCCAGCGATCGCGCCGCCTCCCGCTCCACCATCGCCTTGGCGGCCAGCGACCAGCCCAGGTAGGCGGTGCTCAGCGCCAGGCCGATCGCAAGCGCGGGCCGGCCCGCAGCGCGCGGCCCGGCGATCAGCGCGACCACCACGCCCAGCAGCAGCCACAACGTGTAGGCGGGATCGATGATGAAAAGACTCGACCACATGGCCGGGTGCGCCGGCAGCGGCCACAGCAGCTGGGTGCCGTACACGGTAAAGGCATCAAGCAGCGGATGGGTCACCAGCGCCAGCTGGATCGCCCAGAACCATCGGCGGGGCGCTTCCGCCACCCGGCCGCCGCGGCGCCGGAACGCCCACCAGATCGCCCACGCCACCAATGGCAGCACGAACAGCGAGTGGCTGGCGCCGCGGTGCAGGGTCATCAACGCGACCGGGTCATCGGTCAACAGCCACAGCGGCAGCGAATCAAGGTCCGGCAGGGTGCCCAGCGCGGCCCCGGCGGCAAGCGCGGCGCGGCGGTGGGCGGCGGGCACGACGGCGCCGGCGGCCGAAGCCCCCAGCAGCACCTGGGTCAGTGAATCCATCGCGCCATTGTATGGGGCGCCATCACCGACCAGCCTCCGCCCTCACCTGCCAATGGGGTAAAGGTCAGTGCAAGGTGGGTGAGTCGCAGCACGGCTTCCATGTGCGCCCGCTGCGGCACAGGCACGGCCCGGCATGCCCGTCGGCGGGGCCGTCCCCCGGTGACTCGCCGGCCTCCTCGATGCGCGACAGGTACAGGTCCTGCAGCAGCGCCGGCACGGAGGCCATCAGCTGCCAACGCTCCTCCAGGTCATAGCGGTCTTCCCAGTCCACTCCCATCTCGGCGGCCTGCTGCGGGTCCACCATGCCCAGCAGGGCGACATCGCGCATGTCTGCCAGCAGGTCTTCGTCCGCCTGCATCCACTGCTCCCAACCCTCTTCGCGCAGGGCCACGCCCTGCATGAAACCGCTTGCCCACAGCGCCCCCAGCGGGAAATCGGCGGGTACGCCGGCGAAGGGGTCATCCTGCACATCCGCGGCGCCGTCTTCGCCCGCCGGCAGCCCGACGATGGGCATCAGGGCCATGCCCAGCTCCTCGGCCTGCGCGGACTCGTCGGCGTCATCCGGAAGCGCCTGGGCCACGCGCCAAGCCACGTGGTTCCACAGCTTCATCAGCAGGCCGATCGCGCGCCCGGCCTCCTCCGCATCGCTCCACTGCTCCTCATCACCGACCGCCACGGGAAGGAATTCCGCGGGCGCAGGCGCGGGATCCGGGCCCACCACCAGCGCGGAGAAAAAGCCGTCCAGCGCCTCCAGCGGCATCCCGCCGCGGCCAGCCCAGCCGTCGGCAAGGCTTTCCAGTTCATCCAGGTCCTGCTCTCCGATCTGCTGACCGGGGGATTGGGTATGTGTCATGGTCTGCTGCCAGGCGCGGGGCGGGCCAGTTTAACCCCGCCCCAATGACGGCCGGGCCATCATGCAAACGCCAGCGCCGGGCGGTATCATTTCCGGCCATCTTTTCATCCGAATACAGGGATACGCCTGATGTCGAGCTACCTCTTCACCTCCGAGTCGGTATCCGAAGGCCATCCGGACAAGGTCGCGGACCAGATCTCCGACGCCGTGCTCGACGCCATGCTGGCGCAGGACAAGCGCGCCCGCGTGGCCTGCGAAACCCTGGTCAAGACCGGCGTGGCGATCGTCGCCGGCGAGGTCACCACCTCGGCCTGGGTGGACCTGGAATCGCTGGTGCGCAGGGTCATCACCGGCATCGGATACAACAGCTCGGACGTCGGCTTCGACGGCGAGACCTGCGGCGTGCTGAACCTCATTGGCAAGCAGTCCCAGCACATCGCCCAGGGCGTGGACCGCAAGGACCCCGAGCAGCAGGGTGCCGGTGACCAGGGGCTGATGTTCGGCTACGCCTGCAACGAGGCGCCCGAATACATGCCGGCGCCGATCTACTACAGCCATCGCCTGGTCGAGCAGCAGGCCAAGGTGCGCAAGAAGCGCAATTCTCCGCTGCCCTGGCTGCGCCCGGACGCCAAGAGCCAGGTCACCCTGCGCTACGACGGCAACGAGATCGTGGGCCTGGACGCGGTGGTGCTCTCCACCCAGCACGCCCCGGACGTGAAGCAGAAGGACCTGGTGGAAGGCGTGCGCGAGCACATCCTCAAGCCGGTGCTGCCCAAGGCGTGGCTGGACGCGCTGCCGAAGAAGAAGCTGCACATCAACCCCACCGGCAAGTTCGAGATCGGCGGCCCGGTGGGCGACGCGGGCCTGACCGGGCGCAAGATCATCGTCGACACCTACGGCGGCATGGCCCGCCACGGCGGCGGCGCGTTCTCGGGCAAGGATCCGTCCAAGGTCGACCGCTCGGCCGCCTACGCGGCCCGCTACGTGGCCAAGAACGTGGTTGCCGCGGGCCTGGCGGACAAATGCGAGGTGCAGCTGAGCTACGCCATCGGCGTGGCCGAACCCACCTCCATCTCGGTCACCACCTTCGGCACCGGGCGGATCCCCGATGCGCAGATCGAGAAGCTGATCCGCGCCCACTTCGACCTGCGTCCCTACGGCATCGTGACCATGCTCGACCTGATCCACCCGATCTACCAGCCCACCGCGGCCTACGGACATTTCGGCCGCAAGCCCTACGAGCTCACCTACCGCTGGGAAGAAATGGTCGACGGCAAGCCGGTCAAGCACAGCGAGACCGCGACCGCGTTCACCTGGGAACGCACCGACCGCGCCGAGGAACTGCGCAAGGCCGCCAAAATCTGAGCCAGGCCCCGCGCCGCGACCTGCGCCGGACGCAAAAAAAGGCCGCCCTCACCGGGCGGCCTTTTTCATTGCCGGTGCTGCGGTTCAGCCCTTGAGCAGCTTGGCGATCGCCGGGCCCAGGTCGCCGGGCGACTTCACCGTGGTCACGCCCGCCTTCTCCAGCGCGGCGAACTTGCCTTCGGCCGTGCCCGAGCCGCCCGAGGCGATGGCGCCGGCGTGGCCCATGCGCTTGCCCGGAGGCGCGCTGGCGCCGGCGATGAAGCCGACCACCGGCTTGGTCACGTGCTCGGCGATGAACTCGGCCGCCTCTTCCTCGGCGCTGCCGCCGATCTCGCCAACCATGATGATGCCCTCGGTCTGCTCGTCGTCCTGGAACAGCTTCAGGCAGTCGATGAAGTTCAGGCCGTGGATCGGGTCGCCGCCGATGCCGATCACCGTCGACTGGCCGAGCCCGGCGTCGGTGGTCTGCTTGACGGCCTCATAGGTCAGCGTGCCCGAGCGCGAGACGATGGCGACCCTGCCGGCCTTGTGGATGTGGCCCGGCATGATGCCGATCTTGCACTCACCCGGGGTGATGATGCCGGGGCAGTTGGGGCCCACCAACACGGTATCCGGGTAGCTGGTTTCCAGGGTCTTCTTGACCCGCAGCATGTCCAGCACCGGGATGCCCTCGGTGATGCACACGATGACCTGGATGCCGGCGTCGGCCGCCTCCAGGATCGCATCGGCCGCAAACGGCGGCGGCACGTAGATCACCGAGGCGTTGGCGCCGGTTTCATTGACCGCGTCGGACACGGTGTTGAACACGGGCAGGCCCAGGTGCTCGCTGCCGCCCTTGCCCGGGGTCACGCCGCCGACGACCTTGGTGCCGTACTCGAGCATCTGCTCTGCGTGGAAGGTGCCCTGCTGGCCGGTGAAGCCCTGCACGATCACCTTGGTGCTTTTGTTGACGAGAACACTCATTGCGATTCCTTGGATGTGGGGTCAGGCGGCCTTGGCCGCGGCGACGGCCTTGCGGGCGCCGTCGTTGATGTCGTCGGCGGGGGTGATCGCCAGGCCGGAGTTCTTCAGCAGCTCCTTGCCCGCGTCCACGTTGGTCCCTTCCAGGCGCACGATCACCGGCACCTTGACGTCCACTTCCTTGACCGCGGCGATGATGCCCTCGGCGATCATGTCGCAACGCACGATGCCGCCGAAGATGTTGACGAAGATCGCCTTCACGTCATCGCTGGAGAGGATCAGCTTGAACGCCTCGGTCACGCGCTCCTTGGTGGCGCCGCCGCCCACGTCCAGGAAGTTGGCCGGCGAGCCGCCCTCGAGCTGGATCACGTCCATCGTCGCCATCGCCAGGCCCGCGCCGTTGACCATGCAGCCGATGTTGCCGTCCATGGTCACGTAGTTCAGGTCGTGCTGGCTGGCGGCCACCTCGGTCTCGTCCTCCTGGCGGATGTCGCGCATGGCGACCAGGTCCGGGTGGCGGAAGTTGGCGTTGTCGTCGGAGTTCACCTTGCCGTCGAGCACGGCCAGGTTGCCGTCGGTGAGGATCGCCAGCGGGTTGAGCTCAACCAGCGCCAGGTCCTTCTCGTTGAACAGCTTGAACAGCCCCAGCATGATCTTGGTGAGCTGGCCCACCTGCTTGCTGCTCAGGCCCAGCGCGAAGCCGATGTCGCGGCACTGGTACGGCTGCAGGCCCTGGACGTAGTTGATGTTGAGGGTCTGGATCTTGTCCGGGGTCTCGGCGGCGACCTGCTCGATGTCCATGCCGCCTTCGCTGGAGGCAATGAAGGTGATCGACTGCGTGGAGCGGTCCACCAGCACCGACAGGTACAGCTCCTTGGCGATGTCCGTGCCCTCGGAAATCAGCACCGAATCGATCGGCAGCGCCACGCCCGCGGTCTGGTAGGTCTCCATGCGGGTACCAAGCATGGCCTTGGCGTAGTCGCGCACTTCATCCAGGGTCCGGGCCAGCTTGACGCCCCCGGCCTTGCCGCGGCCGCCGGCGTGGATCTGCGCCTTGACGACCCACAGGTCGCCCGGAATGGCCTTGGCGGCCTCCACGGCCTCCTCGGAAGAGCGCGCGACGCGCCCGGCGGGAACGGCGATGCCGTATTCGGCAAAAAGCTGTTTTGCCTGGTATTCGTGGAAATTCATGTGGAATCCATGCGTGGAAGGGGAGTTGACTCGGCGCGCGGCCGGCCCCTTATTCTCGCCGAAGCACCCGGCCCGGGCAAAACGCGGCCACGCCCGGCCGCCACCGGCCACGCTCCGGCCCGGCCTATACTCGCCAGCTGGCACCCACGGGCCCCGCCGCTTGCCTTCGATTTTCGCCCCGCCCGCCTACACCCAGCGCGTCCTGCGGCGCGAGCTTTACCTGTTCTCGCTCTACCGGCTGCTCGAGGCCAGCCTGCTGGCGCTGATCGTGTTCGGGCCGGGCGAGGCGCTGATCGGCGAGCCGCGCGACGCGGCGCTGGCCACCGCCGCCTGCCTGGCCTACGTGCCGGCGGCGATCCTGCTGCTGGTGTGGTCGCGGCGCACCGACACCCGGATGGCGGAAGTGGCGCTGGTGGGCGTGAGCAGCGACGTCATCGCCGCCACCCTCGTCAGCCACGCGATTCCCCAGGCCGTGCCGGGCATCGCCCTGATGCTGGTGTTCAACCTCGGCGCCGCCGCCCTGTTCCTGCGCCTGCAGGCGAGCCTGGCGGTGGCCGCGTTCGCCTCGGCGGCGATGCTGGTGGAGTTCGTCTGGAGCCGCGTTGGCGGCGGTTCGGCCGACCGGCCGCTGGCCGAGCTGCTGATGTTCATCTTCAGCTTCTTCGGCATGGTCACGCTGACCTTCCTGCTGGGCGAGCGGCTGCGTGCCAGCCAGGACCTGGCCGACCGCCGCGGTGCCCAGGCCGAGGGCCTGGCCGGGATCAACGAACTGATCATCCGCCGGATGCGCACCGGCGTGCTCATGGTGGACGGGACCCGCACCGTGCGCCTGGCCAACGAGGCGGCCCAGCAGCTGTATGGCGAAACCGACCATGGCCTGGAGGGCATGGGCCTGTCGGAGATCTCCCCGGAACTGGCCACGCGGCTTTCCCAGTGGCTGCGCACCGGCGAGCCGGACGACGCCCCGATGCCCTACGGGTGCGAGAAGCTGGAGGTGCAGCCCCGCTTCACCCGCCTGCTCCAGGACAGCGACACGGTGCTGGTGTTCCTTGACGATGCTTCGCTGGTGTCGCGCCGCGCCGAGTCCCTGACCCTGTCGGCGATGGGACGGTTTTCGGCCAGCCTGGCGCATGAAGTCCGCAACCCGCTGGCGGCGATCAACTACTCGGTGCAGCTGCTGGCCGAGTCCCCGGACCTGCCCGAAAGCGACCGCCGCCTGGTCGAGATCATCCACCAGCAGTGCCAGCGCACCAACGGCATCATCGAGAGCGTGCTGGGGCTGGCGCGGCGCGAGCGCGCCATGGGCGAACAGCTGGAGCTGGTGGCCTATGTGCGCCGGTTCGTCGACGAGTTCACCCGCACCATGTCGCCGGAGAACGGCAGCCTGCGCGCCGCCGGCCGCGACCGCCCCCTGCCCGGCGTCTTCGATCCCGGCCACCTGCACCAGGTGCTGACCATCCTGGTGCAGAACGCCATCAACTACGGGCGCCTGCCGGGTGAGCCGGCGCGGATCACGGTGGCCGCTGAAGAGCGCGACGGCCGGCCAGTGGTGGAAGTCACCGATCGCGGGCCGGGCGTGCCCGACGCCATCGCCTCGCAGCTGGGCCGCCCGTTCTTCACCACCTCCGAGCACGGCACCGGCCTGGGGCTGTACATCGCCCGCGAGCTCTGCCGGTCCAACGGCGCCAGCCTGGACTACGTGCCGGTCCCCGCAGGCGGGGCCTGTTTCCGCATCACGCTGGCGGCCCGCAACCCGCTGCTTGCCGGCGGCTCCCCCTGACCCGCTGCAACCGGCCGGGCGTGGCAAAAAAACGGCAGATCCGGCCCCGGTCCGTTACTTTGCGGGTGATGCAGGGCACAATGATGGGCGAACCCGTATTGCCCGGACGCGTCCATGAGTGAGCACAGCAGCGTTCTGATCGTCGATGATGAACACGACATCCGGGAACTGCTGGTGTTGACCCTGGGGCGCATGGGGCTTCGCACCGACACCGCGCCCAACCTCACCGCCGCCCGGCAGATGCTCAGCACGGTGAGCTACGACCTGTGCCTGACCGACATGCGCCTGCCCGACGGCTCCGGGCTGGAGCTGGTGTCGGAGATCGCCACCCGCTTCCCGCACACCCCGGTGGCGGTCATCACCGCCTACGGCAACGTCGAGGCCGCGGTGGAGGCGCTTAAGGCGGGCGCCTTCGACTTCGTGAGCAAGCCGGTGGACGTGCACATGCTTCGCGGGCTGGTGCGCCAGGCCCTGGAACTGGGCCAGCGCGAACCCGAGGCGGAGGAATCCAGCCGGCTGTTCGGCGAGTCCGAGGCCATGGTGGCCCTGCGCCGCACGATCGCCAAGGTGGCGCGCAGCCAGGCGCCGGTGCACATCAGCGGCGAGTCGGGCACCGGCAAGGAGCTGGTGGCACGCACCATCCACGCCCAGGGCTCGCGCGCGGCCGGCCCGTTCGTGCCGGTCAACTGCGGCGCGATCCCCAACGAGCTCATGGAAAGCGAGTTCTTCGGCCACAAGAAGGGCAGCTTCACTGGCGCCCATGCCGACAAGCCCGGCCTGTTCCAGTCCGCCGACGGCGGGACCCTGTTCCTGGACGAGGTGGCCGAGCTGCCGCTGTCGATGCAGGTCAAGCTGCTGCGCGCGATCCAGGAAAAGAAGATCCGCCCCGTCGGCGCCCAGACCGAGATCGACGTGGACGTGCGCATCCTCTCGGCCACCCACAAGGAGCTGGGCGCGCTGGTGGATCAGGGCAGCTTCCGCCAC
Organism: Luteimonas sp. JM171; assembly: GCF_001717465.1. NCBI lineage: Bacteria > Pseudomonadati > Pseudomonadota > Gammaproteobacteria > Lysobacterales > Lysobacteraceae > Luteimonas > Luteimonas sp. JM171. The sequence goes on from NZ_CP017074.1 coordinate 463,083, forward strand.
GACCTGTACTACCGGATCAACGTGATCGGCCTGCACGTGCCGCCCCTGCGCGAGCGCACCGGCGACCTGCCGCTGCTGTCCACCGCCATCCTGCAGCGCCTGGCCCAGGCCATGCACCGCGACGTGCCGGTCCTTTCCGAGGGCGCGCTGGAAGCCCTGGAGCGCTATGCGTTCCCCGGCAACGTGCGCGAGCTCGAGAACGTCCTCGAGCGCGCCCTGGCCCTTGCCGAAGGCGATGTCATCCAGGCCGAGGACCTGCAGCTGCCCAGGCACGAGTCGCGCGCCCCGCAGCCGGCCACCGCCGGGCCGGACGCCGCCGACCCGACCCGGATCAGTCCCTACGACACCGCCTCCAGCGCCCTGCCCTCCTACATCGAGGAGATCGAGCGCGCCGCCATCCAGCAGGCGCTGCAAGAGAACCGCTACAACAAGACCCGCACCGCCGCGGCGCTGGGTATCACCTTCCGCGCCCTGCGCTACAAGCTCAAGAAGCTCGGCATCGACTGAACCGCGCGGCCGGCCGCTCAGCCGCTGCGGCGCCGGAACAGCAGGAACGACACCGCCAGCATCACCAGCGGCGGAATCAGGTAGGCAATGCGGAAGTCGAAGCGGTAGACCCCGGCCAGGCGCACGAACTGGTTCTGCAGCAGCCAGAAGCCCAGCGCGAACACCACGCCGATGAAGAGCCGCCGGCCCAGCCCGCCGCTGCGCAGGCTCCCGAACGCGAACGGGATCGCGGCCAGGCACAGGGCCAGCACGTTGAGCGGATAGAACCAGCGGCCCCAGTAGTGCTCCTCGTACTCGCTGGCGTCCAGGCCGTTGCGCTGGCGGTAGTCAATGCCGCCGCGCAGCTCCGCGGCGCTCTGGTAGCGCGGCCGCCACAGGTTGCCGGCGGTGGCCAGCGCCGCGGCATCAAGCTCCGACGTCCAGCGCTCCTCCATCACCTCGGTCTCCGACACGGCCCGCTCCTCGAACCAGACCCGGCGCACCCCCTGCAGCAGCCAGCCGTCGCCGTCGTGCTCGGCACTGGCGGCGTTGGCCACCGACACCAGGCGCCCGGCCCCGTCGAACTCGAACAGGCGGACCTGGTTGAGCTCGAGCACCTGGCGCCCGTCCTCGGTGCGCTCCTGCCCGCCCTGGGCGTTGAGGAACGTCGAGCCCTCGCGCGCCCACAGGCCCGAGTAGCGGGCCACGATCAGGTCCGGGGACTTGGCCGCGGCCTTCATCGTGTCCGCGCTGCGCTGGGCCCACGGCGCCAGGGTCTCGGCGTTGATGATCATCACCGCGGTCAGCACCAGCAGCGGCAGCGCCACCGAGGCGCTCAGGCGCTTGCGGGACAGGCCCAGCGCGCGCAGCGCGGTGAGCTCCGAGCTGGCCGCCAGCACGCCCAGCCCCATCAGGGTGCCGATGACCGCGGCGGTGGGGAACATCATGTACGCGCGCCGCGGCACGGTGTAGATCACGTAGGTCACCGCCGCGCCGAACCCGTAGTCGCCCTCGCCGATGTCGTCGATCTCCGACAGCAGCCCGCTGAGCATCACGTCCAGGCCGGTCAGCACCGCCCACGCCAGCAAGACCGTGGTCACCGCCACCCGTGCCACGTACAGGTCATGGATCTTCGGGAACGGAATCATGCCCGGCGCCTCCAGGGAGCCCGCCGCAAGCGGCCATCGGTGAAGTAGAGCCACACCCCGAGCAGCAACACCGGCAGCACCAGCCACCACAGGCCCAGGCCGACCGGGATCGTGCCCTCGGCAAGCCAGTCCTGCCCCAGCATCATGAGGTTGACGCTGACGAAGTAGCCCAGGAACGCGATCATGGTGCGGCCATAGCGCGACTGCCGCGGCGGGCTGCGCGCCAGCGGCACCGCCAGCAGGCCGAAGCCCAGCGCCAGCAGGGGCGGCGCCAGGCGGAAGTGCAGCTCGGCGCGGGCCTCGGGCCGCACGTCGTCGAGCAGGGCGATGGTGGGCATCACTTCCGGATCGGTCTCGTCGCGGCTGTGGTCGGCCTCGGGCAGCTGCAGCTCATTGCTGGCGAAGCGCATCAGCCGGAAATCCAGGCCTTCGGCATGCGGCCCCTCGACCCGGAAGCCGTCTTCAAGCACCAGGAACCGGTCACCGTCGGGCTCCACCCGCAGGTGGCCTGTGGCCGAGGTGGTCACGTCCATGCGCTCGCCCTCCTGCCGGTACACGAAGACCCGGGCCATGTGGGTTCCATCGCCCGACATCCCGCCCACATAGACAACCCCGCCGCCCCCCGGGACCTCGACGAAGCGCCCGGCCTCCAGCCCGGCGATCAGCAGGCTGCGGCTGCCGGCCTCGACCATGCGCGCGGAATAATCCCGCGCCCACGGGCCGAGCCAGACCGAGCACACCGCGATCACCACCACCATCGGCACCAGCAGCATCAGCACCGGCCGCAGCAGGCGGCGCGGGCCGACGCCGATGGCGGTGAGCACCGGCGCCTCGGAATCGCGGTACAGCCGCCCCACCGCCATCAGCAGCCCCAGCAACAGGCCCAGCGGAAGGATCAGCGGAAGGTAGTTGAGGACCTCCAGGCCGAGCTGGGAGAGCATCATCCCCGCCGGCACCCGGCCGCGGGCGATGTTGCCCAGCACGTCGGCGAACACGCCGCCCAGGCTGACCACCATCAGCACCACCAGCACCGCGAAGGTGGACTGGGCGAATTCGCGGAACAGATAGCTGTCGAGCTTGGGCATCAAATAACCGCTTGCCTTAGAATTGGGGATTCTTTTTCGTTCTTTGCTGCGGACGCACGGGCCCGATCCGCGCGGCCCCCGACGGGCCCGGACCGGGGCGCGACCGCCGATTGTAAGGAACTGCACACGGAATCTTGTTCATGACCCTCGAATTCACCCTGAACCGCGACAATCCCGCCACCGCCAGCACCGGCTGCATCGTGGTCGGCGTGTTCGCCGACAAGTCCCTCAGCCCCGCCGCCCAGGCGCTTGACCAGGCCGCCGGCGGGCGCCTGGCCCAGCTGGCCGCCAGCGGCGACCTGCCCGGCAAGGCGTGCGCCACCACGCTGCTCCACGGCGTGGAAGGGGTGGCCGCCAAGCGGGTGCTGGCGGTCGGCCTGGGTGATCGCGACAAATTCGGGCCCGCGGCCTATCAGAAGGCCGTGGCCGCGGCGGTGCGTGCGCTGCGCACCGGCCCGGTGGAGGAGGCGCTGCTGGCGCTGGCCGACGTCGAGGTGAAGGGCCGCGACCAGGCCTGGAACGTGCGCCAAGCGGTCATCAGCGCCGACCACGCGGCCTACCGCTACACCGCCACCCTGGGTGCGAAGAACCGGAAGCGCGAGGAATCCGGCCTGCGCAAGCTGGCCGTGGCCGGCGGCGACGACCAGGCGCTGGCGCAGGGCAAGGCGATCGCCGCGGGCGTGGAGTTCGCCCGCGAGCTGGGCAACCTGCCCCCCAACATCTGCAACCCCGCCTACCTGGCCGAACAGGCGCAGGCCTTCGCGGGCCGCTTCGACAAGGCATCCTGCACCGTGCTGGACGAGGAGCAGATGCAGGAGCTGGGCATGGGCGCGCTGCTGTCGGTGGCCCGCGGCTCGGCCAACCGCCCGCGCCTGGTGGTGCTGGAGTGGAACAACGGCGGCGACGCCAAGCCGTATGTGCTGGTCGGCAAGGGCATCACCTTCGACACCGGCGGGGTCAACCTCAAGACCCAGGGCGGCATCGAGGACATGAAGTACGACATGTGCGGGGCCGCGACGGTGATGGGCACGTTCGTGTCCGCGGTGGAGCTGGGCCTGCCGATCAACCTGCGGGTGGTGGTGCCGGCGGTGGAGAACGCGATCGACGGCAACAGCTACCGCCCGTCCGACGTGATCACCAGCATGTCGGGCAAGACCATCGAGGTCGGCAACACCGACGCCGAGGGCCGCCTGATCCTGTGCGACGCGCTCACCTACGCGCAGCGCTTCGAGCCGGAGGCCATCGTCGACGTGGCCACGCTCACCGGCGCATGCATGGTCGCGCTGGGCCGCCAGGCCTCGGGCCTGATGAGCAAGCACGACGACCTGGCCGACGAGCTGCTGGCCGCCGGCGAGAGCGTGTTCGACCGGGCCTGGCGCCTGCCGCTGTGGGACGAGTACCAGCCCATGCTCGACTCCAACTTCGCCGACGTCTACAACATCGGCGGCCGCTGGGCTGGCGCGATCACCGCCGGCTGCTTCCTCTCCCGTTTCACCGAAGGCAAGCGCTGGGCGCACATCGATATCGCCGGCACCGCCAGCGGCGACGGCAAGATGAGCATGGCCACCGGCCGCCCCGTGGGCCTGCTGAGCCAGTGGCTGCTGGACCGGGCGGCCTGAGCCGCCGTCCCGGCCTGACGTGCGCGCCGACTTCTACCTGATCGCCAAGCCGCGGTTCCGCGACGAGCCCATGCGGCTCGTCTGCGAGCTGGCCCGCAAGGCCTTCGACGCCGGCCTGCCCACCCTGGTGCTGGCACGCGACCGCGCCCAGGCCGAACTGCTTGACGACCTGCTGTGGGACATGGGCGACGAGGTGTTCATCCCGCACCAGATCGCCGGGATGGACCCGGACGAGGAAGGCGACGTGGAGGTGCTGATCGCCGACCCCGAATACGACCCGCCGATGCGGCCGCTGGTGATCAACCTGCGCGACGCCGCGGTGGAAGGCGGTTTCGAGCGGGTGCTGGAAGTGGTGCCGGCCGATCCCGCCGCGCGCGGCCCGCTGCGCGAGCGCTGGAAGCAATACCAGGCACGCGGGCTGGAGCTCAACAAGTACGACATGTAGGTTTCCCTGACCGTGACCGACGCCCCCCGACCGCCCATGTCCCTCGCCCCGAGCTACGAACCCGGAAGCTTCGAATCCCGCCTCTACGCCGAGTGGGAAACCTCCGGCGTGTTCGCTCCGCGCGGCGACGGCCCGGCCTACACCATCCTGCTGCCGCCGCCCAACGTCACCGGCACCCTGCACATGGGCCATGCGTTCCAGCACACCCTGCAGGACGCGCTGGTGCGCTACCACCGCATGCGCGGCTTCCGCACGCTGTGGCAGATGGGCAGCGACCATGCCGGCATCGCCACCGAGATGGTGGTCAGCCGCAACCTGGCCGCCGAGGGCAAGGGCGAGACCCGCGATTCGCTGGGCCGCGAGGGGTTCATCGGCAAGGTGTGGGAGTGGAAGCAGCAGTCGGGCGACACCATCGAGCGCCAGATGCGACGCATGGGCACCTCCGGCGACTGGTCGCGCAAGGTGTTCACCATGGACGAAGGCCCGTCGGCGGCAGTGATCGAGGCCTTCGTGCGCCTGCACGAGCAGGGGCTCATCTACCGCGGCAAGCGCCTGGTCAACTGGGACCCGGTGCTGCAGACCGCGGTGTCCGACCTGGAGGTGGTGAGCGCGGAGGAGGACGGGCACCTGTGGTCCATCCGCTACCCGCTGGCCGGCGGCGCGAGCTACGAGCACGTGGAGCGCGACGCCTCGGGCACCGAGACCCTGCGCGAAATCCGCGACTACGTGATCGTCGCCACCACCCGCCCGGAAACCATGCTCGGCGACACCGCGGTGATGGTGCACCCCGGCGACGCCCGCTACGCTGGCCTGCATGGCCTGGAGGTGGAGCTGCCGCTCACCGGGCGCCGCATCCCGGTGATCACCGACGAATATGTGGATCCTGATTTCGGCACCGGCGTGGTCAAGGTCACCCCGGCGCACGACTTCAACGACAACGCGGTGGGCCAGCGCCACGGGCTGCCGCTGATCAACATCTTTACCGCGCATGCCGCGATCAACGATGCGGCGCCGGAGAGGTATCGCGGCCTGGACCGGTTCGAGGCGCGCAAGGCGGTGCTGGCGGACCTGGAAGCCGAAGGCCTGCTGGTTGAAACCAGGCCGCACAAGCTGCAGGTGCCGCGCGGCGACCGCAGCGGCCAGGTGATCGAGCCGTACCTGACCGACCAGTGGTTCGTGGCGATGGACGAGATGGGCCGGCGCGGCCTGGAGCTGGTGGAGAACGGCTCGGTCAGGTTCGTGCCGCCCAACTGGATCAACACCTACCGCCACTGGCTGGAGAACATCCAGGACTGGACCATCAGCCGCCAGCTGTGGTGGGGGCACCGGATCCCGGCCTGGTATGACGATGCGGGCAACGTCCACGTCGGCCGCGACGAGGCGGAGGCGCGCCGCCGCGCCGGCCTGGGCGACGACGTGCCCCTGCGCCAGGACACGGACGTGCTGGAAACCTGGTTCTCCTCCGCGCTGTGGCCGTTCAGCACCATGGGCTGGCCCGACGAGACCGCGATGGCCGAGCGCGGCTTCGACGACTTCCTGCCCTCCAGCGTGCTGGTCACGGGCTTTGACATCATCTTCTTCTGGGTCGCCCGGATGATCATGATGACCGACCGGCTGACCGGCCAGGTGCCGTTCCGCGACGTCTACATCACCGGCCTGGTGCGCGACCGCGACGGCCAGAAGATGTCCAAGTCCAAGGGCAACATCCTCGACCCGCTGGACATCATCGACGGCATTTCCATCGAGGACCTGGTCGCCAAGCGCACCACCGGGCTGATGCGCCCGCAGGACGCGCCGAAAATCGAGAAGGCCACCCGGCGCGAATTCCCCGAGGGCATCGCCGCCCACGGCGCCGACCCCCTGCGCTTCACCATGGCCGCCCTTGCAGGCCCCGGCCGCGACATCAAGTTCGACCTGGGCCGAGCCGACGGCTACCGCAACTTCTGCAACAAGCTCTGGAACGCCACCCGCTTCGTGCTGATGAACACCGAAGGCGTCGACGCCGGCGGCGGACACGCGCCGGTGACGGATGCGGAGAAATGGATCCTGGCGCGGCTGGCGGCCACCACCGGGCAGGCGCACGCGCACTTCGCCAGCTACCGCTTCGACCTGCTGGCGCAGGCGCTGTACGAGTTCACCTGGGACGAGTTCTGCGACTGGTTCCTGGAACTGGCCAAGCCGGCCCTGCAGGGCGAAGACGCCGCGGCCGCCGCGAGCACGCGCCGCACCCTGCTGCGGGTGCTGGAAGCGCTGCTGCGGCTGCTGCACCCGCTGATCCCGTTCGTGACCGAGGAGCTGTGGCGCCACGTGGCCCCGCGCCTGGGCATCGAGGCGCCGACAATCTCGCTGCAAAGTTACCCGCAGGCGTGCGACTTCGACGCGGCCGGCTTCGCCACCGCCGAGGCCGATGTGGATTGGCTGCGGCAGATGGTGTCCGCGCTGCGCCGGATCCGCAGCGAGCTGGGGGTTTCGCCCAGCCGCAAGGTGCCCCTGCTGGTGCAGGACGGCAGCGAGGCCGACGCCGCGCGCATGCGCCGCTTCGATTCGCAGCTGAAGTTCCTGCTCCGGCTCGAGCGCATTGACGCGGTTGAAGGCGATCCGCCACCCTCCGCCGCCGGCCTGGTCGGCGGCCTGAAGCTGTTCGTGCCGCTCGAGGGGCTGGTGGACCTGGACGCCGAGCGCGCGCGCCTGGACAAGGAGATCGCGCGGGTGTCGGCCGAGAAGGAGAAGAGCAGCGCCAAGCTGGCGAAGTTCAGCGAGAAGGTCCCCGAGGCCGTGGTTGAACAGGAGCGGCGGCGGCTGGCGGACTGGACCGCGCAGCTGGAGAACCTCACCGCCCAGCGCGCCCGGCTCGGCTGAGGGCCGCACCGTGGGTGGTTGACTCCCGTGCCTACGGGCGGGGCGTCGGCCAACCCCCTTCGGGCAGCAGCTCCAGCGCCATCACGATGGCATCCTCGCGGCCGCGATAGGCCGGGTAATAGCGCGGTCGCCGGCCGATCTCGTTGAATCCCTCGTCCTGGTACAGCGCCACCGCCTGCGGATTGGACGGCCGGACCTCCAGGAATATCCGCTGTGCGCCCTCCTCGCGAGCGATGCGCAGCAGCGAGCGCAGCAGCCGCCGGCCGTAACCGCGGCCCTGCATGCGCGGGTCGATGCAGATGTTGAGCAGGTGCGCCTCGTCCGCCGCGATGCTCAACACCCCGTACCCGATGATGCCGCCGTCATCGTGGAGCACCCACGCCGGATAGCCCACCCGCAGGCAGTCGCGGAAGATGCCCTGTGTCCACGGGAACGGATAGGCGCTGTGCTCGATCGCGATGACCGCGTCCAGGTCCTGCTCGCGCATTGGCCGCAGCCCGGCGCGCGACGTCGGGACGCCGGCAGGCCGGGCCCCCATCACGCGGGCGGCCGCCTGCGCAGGGCCCGCAGTTGCGGCCACAGCGCACGCTTGGCGGCAGGGTCGCGAAGTTCCGCCGGCGACGGCCACGACCGGCACAGCGCAGCAGCGTCGGGCGAGCTGCGGTCGCGCCCCGCGGCGCGCAGCAGGGCCTCGTACAGCGCGCCCTCCGGCACCTCGCCAGCCGCTGGCTCGACCTGGCGCAGGAGCACGTAGCCCATGGCCTCGAGCGCCTGGCGCTGGACGTTGTCCCAGCTCATGCCGCGCCCCGCTCCGCGCCCTTGCTCCGGCGCAGGACCCACCACGCGGGGCCGGACAGCGCATACAGCGCCGAGGCTGCCAGCAGCGTCCTGGGCGGATCCGCCCACAGCGCAATCAGCACGCCCACGGCGATCGGCAACACGAAGAAGGGCACCCGGTCCGAGCGCGGGCCGCTTCCACGGCCCTTGAAGCTGGAGTAGCGGATCCGGCTGACCATCAGCAGGCCGGCCACAACGGTGATTGCAAGTGCCGCCCAGCGCATGTCATATCCGTCCGCGCCCAGCGAGTGTGCCGTCCACACGAAGCTGGCCATCAGCCCCGCGGCCGCCGGGCTGGCCAGGCCCACGAACCACCGCTTGTCCACGACCGCCACCTGGCTGTTGAACCGCGCCAGGCGCAATGCCGCGCAGGCCGCGTACAGGAACGCCGCCAGCCATCCCAGCCGCCCCAGGGTCACGCCGTCCAGGCGCAGCTCCATCAGCGACCAGTGGTACATCACCAGCGCCGGCGCCATGCCGAAACTGATCAGGTCGGCCAGCGAGTCGTACTGCACCCCGAATTCGCTCTGGGTGTTGGTCAGCCTCGCCACCCGGCCATCGATGCCGTCCAGGATCGCGGCCACGAAGATGGCCACGCAGGCCGGCCCGAACCGGCCCTGGGAGGCAGCGATGATGGCGAAGAAACCGGCGAACAGGCCGCCGGTGGTGAACAGGTTGGGCAGCAGGTAGATGCCGCGCGAGCGCGCGGGCCTGGCCGCAATGGGATCTTCATCGTCCATGGTGAGAGTTTACCGGCCGCGACGCGGATGCGGCGTCGGCGATCGCATTTTGCGAACCGGCGACTTGCACCCCCCGCGGCCGGATGCTGGAATCCCCCCTACTTTTCCATGCCGGAGCAATTGCATGCGCATTTCCACCGCCTGCGCCGCCCTCGTCCTGGCCGCGTCCGCCATGGGCGCAGGCGCCAGCGAGATTTACCAGTGGACCGACGCGCGGGGCGTGACCCACTACTCGGAAAATCCCCCGCCCGCCGGCACGCAATACCAGACCCGCCGCATTACCAGCGCCGGGGCCAGCACGCAGGCCGAGCCGGCTCCGGCAGCCTCGGCGGCGGCGGCCGATGCCGGGGAAAACCCGCAGTGCACGACGGCCCGCAGCAACATCGAGATCCTGCTGGGCGACGGACCGGTGCACCAGGACGATGGCGAGGGCAACTCGCGCGAACTGGGAGAAGACGAGCGCGCCAACCAGCTGGAGCTGGCCCGCGCCGCGGAACGGGCCTATTGCAAGCAGCCCGCCGGCGGCAGCTGAGGCATCCGGACCACGCTGTACAAGGGGTGGCGCGTGGCACAATGCGCGGCCCTGTCCTGTCCGGCCCCTCACGATGCGCCTGTCGCGATTCCACCTCCATACCACCCGCGAAACGCCCGCCGACGCCGAAGTCGCCAGCCACCGCCTGATGCTCCGGGCCGGGATGATCCGGCGCCTGGCCGCGGGCCTGTACACCTGGTCGCCGCTGGGGCTGCGGGTTTTGCGCAAGGTGGAGGCCATCGTGCGCGAGGAAATGAATGCAGCCGGCGCCATCGAAATGCTGATGCCGTCGGTGCAGCCGCGCGAGCTGTGGGAGGAAAGCGGGCGCTGGGACGTGTTTGGCGGCCAGCTGCTCAAGCTCCAAGACCGCAAGGAAGCGTGGTATTGCGTGGGCCCGACCCACGAGGAAGTCATTACCGATTTTGCCCGCAACGAGCTGTCGAGCTACAAGCAGCTCCCGGTGAATTTCTACCAGATCCAGACCAAGTTCCGCGATGAGATCCGGCCGCGCTTCGGGGTGATGCGGGCGCGCGAGTTCCTGATGAAGGACGCCTATTCGTTCCATCTGGACGATGCCGGGCTGGCGGCCGAATACGCCAACATGCATGCGGCCTATACCCGCATATTCACCCGCCTGGGCCTGCGTTTCCGCGCCGTCCAGGCCGACACCGGCGCCATTGGCGGCGATGCATCGCAGGAATTCCACGTGATGGCGGATTCGGGCGAGGACGCCATCGCATTCTCGGACGCGTCCGATTATGCCGCCAACGTGGAAACCGCGACCGCCGCCGAGCCGCCGCCGCGGCCTGCCGCGGCCGAGCAGATGCGCCACGTGGACACACCCGTCCAGAAGACCTGCCGGGAAGTGGCCGAACTCCTGGGCATCGGCCTGGAGCGCACCGTCAAATCCGTGGCCGTGATGGCCGCCGACGGCTTCGTGCTGGTCCTGGTGCGCGGCGACCACGACGTCAACGACATCAAGCTGGCGCGGGTGCCCGGGATGGCCGGATACCGGATGGCCACGGAGGCGGAAATCGTTGAATACCTGGGCTGCGAGCCGGGCTTCATCGGCCCGCTCGCGCCGCGCAGGGACATCCGGGTTGTTGCCGACCGCGAGGTGGCGGCGATGGCCGACTTCGTGGTCGGCGCGAATCGCGCCGGCCAGCACCTGGCCGGCGTCAACTGGGGCCGCGACCTGCCGGAACCCGAGGTCGTGGCGGATGTCCGCTCCGTGCTCGACGGCGACCGCGCCGCCGATGGCGGCACCCTGCGGATTGCGCGCGGCATCGAGGTCGGTCACATATTCCAGCTCGGGCGCAAATACAGCCAGGCCATGGGTTTCACCGTGCTGGATGAAAAGGGCGGCCACGCGCACCCGGCGATGGGCTGCTATGGAATCGGTGTTTCGCGCATCGTGGCGGCCGCCATCGAGCAGAACCACGACGGGGCCGGGATCATCTGGCCCGAGGCGATGGCGCCGTGGCGCGTGGCGGTGTGCGTGATCAACCCGAAAAAGGACCCCGGGGTGGATGCGGCCGCACAAGCGCTGTATGCGGAGCTGTGCGCCGCCGGCGTGGACACGGTGCTCGACGACCGCGGCCTGCGCCCGGGCCCGATGTTCGCCGACATGGAGCTGCTGGGCATTCCGCACCGGGTGGTGGTGTCCGAGCGCGGCCTTGCCACGGGCACCTTCGAATACCGCGCCCGCTCGGCCGATGCCGCCGAGCAACTCGAGCGCGCCGCGCTGCTGGAAAAACTGGGTATCTGAACCGCGACCCCGTCGGCGGGAGGGGATTACCTCCGGCATTTGTGCCCGTTTCAAGCGATCGATTATGATCCGCCACGCGGCGTATTGAATGCCGGAGATTATTCACCCCCATTATCTTCCCGATTCGCAGGAGTAACCGATGGCAGTCGACATCAACGAACTGAGTGCGAAAGAGCTGGATTCCCTGATCACCAAGGCCAAGCGCCGCAAGACGGCCCTGGCCAAGCGCAAGCCCATCGCCACCGTGCGGGCCAAGCTCCGGGCCCAGGCCAAGGCCGAGGGCTACACCCTTGAAGAGCTGTTCGGCGGCACCGCCACCCGCAAGACGGCCACCCGCAAAGCCACCAAGAAGTCCGCCGGCCGCAAGCTGGGCAAGGTGCCCCCGAAGTACCGCAACCCGGACAACAAGGAACAGACCTGGACCGGCCGCGGCAAGCGCCCGCTCTGGCTGGTTGCCGAACTCGAGAAGGGCAAGAAGATCGAGGATTTCCTCATCAAGAAGTGACCCCCGGCCGGGCATCGCTTCCAGACGCCGGCCCCGCGCCGGCGTTTTTGTTGCCTGCAGCTCAGAGGTTCTTGCGCGCGGGAAGGATCAGGTTGCCGAACAGCAGCCCGGCAATCAGCGCCAGGATGATGTTGACCACCGCCAGCAGCGCCTGCTGGCCCACGGCCACGTCCTGCTGCTGGATCAAGGTCAGGAGGCCGCGCAGGCTGGCGCTGCCGGGCACCAGCATGATGATGCCGGGGACCCGCACGATCGCGCCCGGGCGGTTGGCCCAGCGCGCGTAGCCGTTGCCGGCGGCGGTGACCACCAGCGCGGAAAGGAACAGGCCGATCGGCCCGCCCCAGGCCAGGCCCGCATGGCGCGCGATCAGGTAACCCGTGGCCGCCGCGGCCATCACCAGCGGCACGTCGCGCAGGCGCGCGCGGAACAGCACCGAGAAGGCCACCGAGGCCACCAGCACGCCCAGCCACTCCACCCAGTCCGGCTGCGGGCGCCAGGCGCGCACCTGCGGCTCCACCCCGAGCATCTGCGCGATCGTCAGCGCGATCATCGTGCCCACCGTGAGCTTGATGACCGTGGCCACCGCGCCTGCGAACCGCGCCGTGCCGGACACCAGGTGCTGGCTGGTGAGCTCGTTGACGGCGTTGGTCAGCGCCATACCCGGCAGCAGCACCAGCAGCGAGGCGATGACCACCGTGTTGAGGTTGAGCGGGCCGATGGTGCTGGCCACCCCGATGGCGGCAAAACCCGCGAGCATGCCGGCGAGCGCCTCGTGGGCCTCCTTCAGCCGGTCGCCGTTGCGCGTCACCATGTCCAGCAGGCCCACCAGCAGGCCGATGCCCGCCGCGGTCCCGATGTCCAGCCACGGCAGCCGCCACAGCGCGGCAACGCCGGCCGCGATCATCGCGAACCCGAACGCATGCAGCACGCGGCCCCCGCGGCCGGGCCGGCGCAGCTCCAGTTCCAGCAGCGCGGCATGGCCGTCGGAGAGGTCAAGCGTGCCCGCCAGCACTTCCTCGGCGATGCGGTCCGCCTCGCTGAGCTTGTAGAGGTCCACCTCGCCCAGGCCCATGCGCAGCACCCGGGTGATGTCGCTCTCGCCCGGCGGGCGCTGCGGGTCGCTGAAGGCAAGCACCATGCCGGTGGGAGACACCCGCGGCTCGCACTCCAGCCCCAGCTGGTGGGCCACGCCGATCACGGCACCCTCCAGGCGCTGGGCGGTGGTGCCATAGGCATGCAGGTGTTCGGCCAGTTCCACCACGAAGGCGATCCGGGCCGCATAGCTGTACGTGCGGGGCGAGTTGCGGGTCATCCCGACAGCATCGCATGGGGCTCGCCGGCCCGACAGTGGGCGCACGGCCGCTTCACCGCGTGCAGACGCGATCCCGTACTCTATGGCCCACCCACGGGATCCCGCTTACCGCCGCCGTTGCATGTCGCAATCCGCCGCCCCGCCAAGCGCCAGCGCCGACCCTGACGATCCCTCGCGGCTCGTGCTGCAGGGGCGCTGGACGCTGCGCCATACCGAACTCGTGGGGCAGGCGCTGGAGGGCGCGCCGGACGGGATCCAGGCGATCGATGCCACCGGCGTGGAACGTCTCGACACCCTGGGCGTCCTGCGCCTGATCCGGTTCGCCCGCCGCCGCGAGCTGGATTTCTCGGAATTCACATTCCACCCCGACCACCACGCCCTGGTGGCGGCGATCGAGGACGTGCAGGACGACCGCCCCCCGCGCAAGCGTGACTTCGGCTTCGGCGCAGCGCTGGCCCGCCTGGGCGCGGCGGTGCACGGCTACGTCACCGAGGCCACCGCGCTGCTGAGCTTCCTGGGCGAGAACCTGGTGAAGCTGGTGCGCCTGCTGCGCCAGCCATCGCGCTTCCGCTTCACCTCCACCGTGCACCACATGGAGCAGGTGGGCCTGGACGCGGTGCCGCTGGTGGTGCTGCTGTCGTTCCTGGTGGGTGCGGTCATCGCCTTCCTCGGCTCGACGATCCTGGCCGACTTCGGCGCCGAGATCTTCGTGGTGGAACTGGTGAGCATAGCCTTCCTGCGCGAGTTCGGCGTGCTGCTGACCGCGATCATCCTGGCCGGGCGCACCGCCAGCGCGTTCACCGCGCAGATCGGAGCCATGGTCAGCCGCGAGGAAGTCGACGCCATCCGCACCCTGGGGCTGGATCCCATCGACCTGCTGGTGCTGCCGCGGACGATCGCGCTGCTGGTGATGCTGCCGCTGCTGACCTTCCTGGCCATGACCGCGGGCCTGGCCGGGGGCCTGACCGTGGGCGTCTTCAGCCTGGACATCACGCCCCAGGGCTACCTGTCGCGGATGCAGGACACCTTCAATTTCCGCCACATGGTGGTCGGACTGTCCAAGGCGCCGCTGTTTGCCCTGCTGATCGCGCTGATCGGCTGCCTGGAGGGCCTCCAGGTCACGGGCACGGCGCAATCGGTTGGTGAGCGCACCACCTCCAGCGTGGTGCAGACGATATCGCTGGTGATCGTGATCGATGCTTTCGCCGCGATCTGGTTCATGCACATGGGCTGGTGACGGGATGAGCGAGGAGCAGGCACCGATCATCCGCATCCGCGGCCTGGACAACCGCTTTGGCGAGCAGGTGGTCCACGAGGGCCTGGACCTGGATGTGCGCAAGGGCGAGATCATCGGGGTGGTGGGCGGCTCGGGCAGCGGGAAATCCGTGCTGATGCGCACCATCATCGGCCTGCGTCGCCCCAACGCAGGCGAGATCGAAGTTCTGGGCGAAGACGCGCTCAGCGACTCGCCGCGGGCCCGCTACCACATCGAACGCAACATCGGCGTGCTGTTCCAGGACGGGGCCCTGTTCTCGTCGCTGACGGTGGGCGAGAACGTGCAGGTGCCGCTGAAGGAGTACTACCCCTCGCTCAGCGATTCCCTGCGCTATGAGCTGTCGCTGCTGAAGGTGAAGCTGGCCGGGCTGCCGGCCGATGCGGTGGACAAGCTGCCCTCCCAGCTCTCCGGGGGGATGCGCAAGCGCGCCGGCGTGGCCCGGGCGCTGGCGCTGGATCCGCCGCTGCTGTTCCTGGATGAGCCCACGGCCGGCCTGGATCCGATCGGCGCGGCCGCATTCGACCAGCTGATCCGCACCCTGCAGCAGGCGCTGGGGCTCACTGTGTTCATCATCACACACGATCTGGATACCCTGTACACGATCTGCGACCGGGTGGCGGTGCTGGCCGAGCGCAGGGTGCTTGCGACCGGGACGATCAGCGAAGTCGAACAGCTGGACCATCCCTGGGTGCAGGAGTATTTCCACGGCCCCCGCGCGCGCGCCGCCCGCGACGCGCGCGACCGCCCCCCACCGCACGGCAACCCGCTGGAAGCCTGACATGGAAACCCGAGCCAACTACGTCCTCATCGGCGCCTTCACCATCGGGGTGGTGGTGTTCGGCCTGCTGTTCGCGCTGTGGGCGGCCAAGTTCGCCTCCGACCGCAGCTGGCAGGAATACGCGGTGCTGTTCAACGAGCCGGTGACGGGCCTGACCGAGGGCAGCAGCGTGCAGTACAACGGCATCGCGGTGGGCACGGTGCAGTCCCTGCAGCTGTCCCCGGATGATCCGCGCGAGGTGATCGCGATGCTGCGCGTGGATGCGCGCGCGCCGGTCAAGGCCGATACCCAGGCGCGGCTCTCGATCACCAGCCTCACCGGCCCGCCGATCATCCAGCTCACCGGCGGCAGCCCCGAGGCGCCGCGGCTGGTGGACACCACCACCCGCGAGGTGCCGGTGATCCCCACCGCGCCGTCGGCGCTGCAGAACATCGCCGACACCGCCAGCCGCATGGTGGAGCGCCTGGACGGCCTGCTCAGCGAGGAGAACATCACCAGCATCGAGAACACGCTGGCCAACCTGGAAAACGCCACCGCCGCGTTTGGCGACAGCCGCGAGGACGTGACCGCGCTGCTGGCCTCCGCGCGCCAGGCCAGCGAGCAGCTGGAGCAGACCCTGGCCAGCGCCAACCGCACGATCGTCGGCTTCGATGAGAATTTCGTGCAGGAGCTCCCGCCGCTGATGGACCGCCTGGACAGCACCCTGGCCCGGCTGGACTCGGCCGCCGACGGCGCCGACGCGATCCTCAACGAGAACCGCGCGGCCATCAACACCTTCGCCAACGACGGGCTTGCCCAGCTGGGGCCGACCCTTGCCGAGCTGCGCGGGCTGGTGCGTGACCTGCGCCGGATCAGCGACCGGCTGGACAGCAACCCGGTCCGCTACCTGTTTGGCCGCGACGCCCCCACGGAGTTCGAACCCGAATGACCACCGCCGCCCCTGCCCCGCGCCTGTCCATCCCCCTGCCCCGCCTGGCCCTGGCCGCCGTGCTGGTGCTCGCCATGACCGGCTGCGGCCTGCTCGGCGGCGGCGGCGGCGCGCGCGAGCGCGGCACCATCTATTCGCCGGTGATCCGGGTGCAGCCGCAGCCGGACTGGCCGCGCGTGGACTGGCAGCTGTCGATCGCCGGCGCGACCGCGCCGCGCATGGTCGACAGCCCGCGCATCAACGTGCGCCCCACCCCGGCCGAACTGCAGGTCTACGCCGGCGCGTCGTGGGCCCAGCCGGCCACCGACATGCTGGAAACCACGGTCCTGCGCGCGCTCGAGGATTCCGGCCGCATCGACGCCGTTGCCCGCACCGAGGTCGGCATCCGCCCCGATTACAAGCTGGTGATGGAGCTGCACCGCTTCGAGTCCGACTACGCCGGACAGGCCGTGCCCAGCGCGACCATCGAGGTCACCGCCAAGCTGCTCTACAACCGCGACCAGCGGCTGGTGGCGTCGCATACCTTCGTCGAGGCGCAGCCGGCGCAGGGAACGGGGGTGCCGCAGGTGGTGGCCGCGTTTGAAGAGGCCCTGGCCGCGGTGGGCGCCGACATCGCCGGCTGGACCCTGCTCCAGGGCCAGGCGGACGCGGAGACGCTGGACGACGACGCGCCCTAGGTGGCCGCGTCGCCCGCGGAAAGCGCTTCCGCGCTCGCATCGCCGAAGGTCAGCGTGGCCACGACCCCTTCGCTGTCGCCCGGCCGCAGGCGCACGTCCCAGCCGTAGAGGTCGCACAACCGCCGCACGATCGACAGCCCGATGCCGCCACCCTGGGAATGCTCGGCATGGGTGCCGCGGTAGCCCCGCTCGAACAGCTTGGCCGCGTCCTCGCCATCGAGCCCGGGGCCCGAATCGATGACCTCGGCCACCCCCGGCAGGATCCGCACGATCACTTCGCCCGCGGCGGTGTACTTCACCGCGTTGCCGATCAGGTTGCCCAGCGCGACCGAGACCGCCGATTCGGGCGCATCGACCACCAGACGCGCCTGCTCCTCCAGCCGCAGTTCCAGCGGCTTGGATCCGACCTGCGCGCGCATCGCATCGAGCAGCTGCCCCGCCACGTTGCCCACGTCGGTGTTGCCATGCCCGCGCTCGCCGCGCGAGAGCAGCAGCAGGGCGCTGATGAGATCGGTGCACTGCTGCTCGGCGCGCTGGATGCGCAGCAGCCGGGCCCGGGTGCGCTCATCCAGTCCGGGCCGTGACAGCAGCAGTTCGACCGCGCCGCGAATCACCGCCAGCGGCGTCCGCAGCTCATGGCTGACGTCGGCATTGAACTCGCGGTCGCGCTCCACCACCTCGGTCAGGCGGGCGGCATAGTCATCCAGCGCACTGGCCAGCTGCCCGACCTCGTCATCGGGAAAATGCACTGCCAGGGCCTCGGGGCGCGCGTCGCCGCCGGAGCGCTGCAGGCGGGCCGCCAGCTCCGAGACCGGGCTCATCACCCGCGATGCCGACCACCAGCCCAGCAGCACCGACAGCAGGGTCACCACGAGCACGGCGCCCAGGATGGCCCGGCGGAACTGGGCCTCGCCGCGCATGGCCTGGGTCATGTCGTAGGCCAGGAAAAACCATTCATCGGGCGTCTTGCGCACCGCCAGCTTGTAGGCGAACGGTTCGCCCACTTCATCCACGCCTTCCACGTTGTGGATGCCGTCGGGAAGCTCGTACCAGTCCGGTTCCTCCATACGCAGCGCCTCGAACCGGTCCTTCTTCACCACCCGCGCGAACATCTGCTGCACCGGCAGGTCCGGGTTGCGGCTCGGATCGACGTAGTAGCGGCGCGCGTACTCGTCGATGTTCTGGTTCATCACGTCCTCGACCAGCGCGTTCTCGACCCGGTTGCGCGCTTCCTGGGTGAGGAAGGCGAACAGCGCCGTCAGCCCGAAGCCGAGCAGGACGAACGAGACGATGATGCGGCTGCGCAGGCGGCGCCGGTAGCGCCGGGCCTTGCGTCCGGGAGCCGGCCCCGGGTCAGCTACCGCCATCTGGCTGGGCGATCCGGTAGCCGATGCCGTGGCGGGTCTGGATCAGCGGGGTGTCGAACGGCTTGTCGACCATCGCCCGCAGCCCATGGATGTGCACCCGCAGCGAATCCGAATCCGGCAGCTCCTCGCCCCACACCCGGGTCTCCAGCTCCTGGCGGGTCACCACCGCCGGGGAAGCCTCCATCAGCGCCTGCAGGATCTTGAGCGCCGTGGGATTGAGCTGCAGCAGCTTGCCCTGGCGCCGGACCTCGAGCGTATCCAGGTTGTACTCCAGGTCACCGACCTCCAGCACCCGCGTCTGCACCCCGCGGCCGCGGCGCAGCAGGGCGTTGAGCCGGACCTCCACTTCCTGCAGCGCGAACGGCTTGACCAGGTAGTCATCGGCGCCCGAGTCGAACCCGGCCAACTTGTTGTCCAGGCTGTCGCGGGCGGTGAGCATCAGCACCGGCGTCTGCTTGCGCGCCTCGTTGCGCAGCTTGCGGCAGACCTCCAGGCCGTCCATGCCGGGGAGGTTGAGGTCAAGCACGATGGCGTCGAAGTCGTGGACCACGGCCAGGTGCAGGCCGGTGACGCCGTCGGCCGCGAAATCGACCGTATGGCCGCGCTCCTCGAGATAGTCGCCAAGGTTGGCGGCGATATCCTGGTTGTCCTCGATGACGAGTATGCGCATCGGCAATGGCTTCCTGGTGCGTGGTGGCGGGCGCGCGATCGCGGGCTGGCCCGGCTGCGCGGAGTGTCCGGATTCTGGCACACAACGGCGCGAAGCCGGCATGGCGCCAGGCACGGACTGCGGACACAAAAGACCCGGGGCAAGCCCGGGCCAAAAGATCAACCGCCCCGATCATCGCAATCCGCGGCCAGCCATGGGACCAGCCGGGGAGAGCGTGCTGCGGACACCCGACGCTACGCCGGGCCCGATTAAACACCTGTTAAGCGGTGCGTTATGGACGCGTTAACGAACGGCCGGACGCCACGAAATCGATGATCGCGCCGGCCACATCCGCCCCGGACACGGCTTCCACCCCCTCCAGGCCGGGCGATGCGTTGACCTCCAGCACCAGCGGGCCGCGCGACGACTGCACCAGGTCCACCCCCGCCACGCCCAGGCCGAGCACGCTGGCGGCGCGCACCGCCAACGCGGCCTCAAGGGACGAAGGTGTTGCGGCAGCGGCGCTGCCACCGCGGTGCAGGTTGGCGCGGAAGTCACCCTCGGGCGCCTCGCGGCGCATTGCCGCCACCACCTGCCCGCCCACCACCAGGCAGCGCAGGTCGCTGCCCCGGGCCTCGGCCACGAACTCCTGGACCAGGAACGTGGCATACAGGCCCCGCAGGGCCTCCACCACGCTGCGCGAGGAGGACGGCTTTTCGGTCAGCATCACGCCCGCGCCCTGGGCGCCCTCGTTGAGCTTGATCACGTGCGGGGGCGGACCGAGCATCGCCAGCAGGTCGGCGGTGTCGTCGGGGTTGTCCCCGAACACGGTGGCGGGCATGTCGATGCCCTCGGCCGCGAGCAGCTGGTGGCAGCGCAGCTTGTCGCGCGCGCGCAAGATCGCCGCCGACGGGCTGGGAGTGTGGCACCCCATCAGTTCGAACTGGTGCAGCACCGCGTTGCCATAGCGCGAGACCGATGTGCCGATGCGCGGGATCACCGCGTCATAGCCCTTCAGGGGCCGCCCCTTGTAGTGCATGGCGAAGCCGCCGGCGGCGATGCGCATGTAGCACCGCAGCGGGTCAAGCACGCGCACGGTATGCCCGCGCGCGCGGGCCGCTTCCACCAGCCTGCGGGTGGAGTACAGCCGGCCGTTGCGCGACAGGATGGCGAGCTTCATCCGCCAAGGTTACGGCAGCCCCCGCGTGCCGGAAAGGCGCGCTGAAGGTGTTTGGCGCGCCCCCGGCGCTGTGCCATAGTCCGCTGGCTGCCAATTCACCGCTGTCTCTTTGAAGCATTACTCTGGGAGGGGTTTCATGCTTGAGCAATACGGTTTGTGGCTGGCGCTGGGGTGCGCCGTCATCGCGATCCTCTACGGCCTGATCGCCGCCGGCTGGATCAACCGCCAGGCGGCTGGCAACGAACGGATGCAGGAGATCGCGGGGGCGATCCAGGAAGGCGCGCGCGCCTACCTCAATCGTCAGTACCTGACGATCTCGATCGTGGGCGTGGTGCTGTTCGTGGTGGTCGGGCTGTTCCTCAACTGGCCCACTGCCATCGGCTTCCTGCTTGGGGCGGTGCTTTCGGGCGCGGCCGGCTACATCGGCATGAACGTGTCGGTACGCGCCAACGTGCGCACCGCCGAGGCTGCCCGCGGCGGCATCAGCGCGGCAATGGACGTGGCCTTCAAGGGCGGCGCCATCACCGGCATGCTGGTGGTGGGCCTGGGCCTGCTGGGCGTGGCCGGCTACTGGGCGGCGCTCAACTTCATGGGCATGCCCACCGACGACGTGCTGCACGCGCTGCTGGGACTGGCGTTCGGCTCCTCGCTGATCTCGATCTTCGCCCGGCTGGGCGGCGGCATCTTCACCAAGGGCGCCGACGTGGGCGCGGACCTGGTGGGCAAGGTCGAGGCCGGGATCCCCGAGGACGACCCGCGCAACCCGGCGGTAATCGCCGACAACGTGGGCGACAACGTCGGCGACTGCGCCGGCATGGCCGCCGACCTGTTCGAGACTTACGCGGTCACGGTGATCGCGACCATGCTGCTGGGCTACCTGATGGTGGCCGAAGTCGGCAGCAACGGCGTGCTCTACCCGCTGGTGCTGGGCGGGGCCTCGATCATCGCCTCCATCATCGGCGCGATGTTCGTCAAGGTGAAGCCAGGCGGCTCCATCATGGGCGCGCTGTACAAGGGGGTGATCGTGTCCGGCGTGCTGGCCGCGGTCGCGTTCTACCCGATCACCACCTCGCTCATGGGCGACAACGTTCACGGGCCGATGAACATCTTCGCCTGCGCCATCATCGGCCTGCTGCTGACCGGCGCCATCGTGTGGCTGACCGAGTACTACACCGGCACCCAGTACAAGCCGGTGCAGCAGATCGCGGCGGCCTCCACCACCGGCCACGGCACCAACATCATCGCCGGCCTGGGCATCTCGATGAAGGCCACTGCATGGCCGGTGATCGCCGTGTGTATCGCGATCTGGGCCTGCTTCGAGCTTGGCGGCCTGTACGGCATCGCCATCGCAGCCACCGCGATGCTGTCGATGACCGGCATGATCGTAGCGCTCGACGCCTACGGGCCGATCACCGACAACGCCGGCGGCATCGCGGAGATGGCCGAGCTGCCCACCGAGGTACGCGAGGTTACCGATCCGCTGGACGCGGTGGGCAACACCACCAAGGCGGTCACCAAGGGCTATGCCATCGGCTCCGCCGCGCTGGCCGCGCTGGTGCTGTTTTCCGACTACACGCACAACCTGGAGTCGGCCAACCCGGGCGTCAATTTCACCTTCGACCTGTCCAACCACATGGTGATCATCGGCCTGCTGATCGGCGGCATGATCCCGTACGTGTTCGGCGCCATGGCGATGGAAGCGGTGGGGCGGGCGGCCGGTTCGGTGGTCGAGGAGGTGCGTCGCCAGTTCCGCGAGATCCCGGGGATCATGCAGGGCACCGGCAAGCCGGACTACGGCCGCGCGGTGGACATGCTGACGAAATCGGCGATCAAGGAAATGATCCTGCCCTCGCTGCTGCCCGTGGCGGTGCCGATCATCGTCGGCCTGCTGCTGGGGCCACAGGCGCTGGGCGGCCTGCTCATCGGCACCATCGTCACCGGCGTGTTCGTGGCGATCTCCATGACCGCCGGCGGCGGCGCGTGGGACAACGCCAAGAAGTACATCGAGGACGGCCACCACGGTGGCAAGGGCAGCGAAGCCCACAAGGCCGCGGTGACGGGCGACACCGTCGGCGACCCCTACAAGGACACCGCCGGCCCGGCGATCAACCCGCTGATCAAGATCATCAACATCGTGGCGCTGCTGATGGTGCCCCTGCTCTAGGCAGCGGCCAGGCCATTGGGGCAGTCAGGGAGCGGCGGCCTTCGGGCCGCCGTTTCCATTTCAGTCCGCGGCGAACGTGCCGCTGGCCGCATCGAACCAGGGCGTGCACAGCAGCTGCTGGCTCTCCGAAAGCTCGAAGGACGCCTGCCAGACCTCCACGTCGCCGGACCCGTCCGGGCTGCGGAACTGGCGTTCGTTGAACGGGGCCACCCCGAGGCACCAGCGCAGGCGCCGGGGCTGGTCACCCACCAGCGGGGAGAAGCTGAAGTGCCCTTCCAGCGATTGCCCCGGCGCGACCCGTGCCGCCAGCGGCGTGGGCGGCAGCGTCGGCGCCGGCTGCGGGAGCGGACGGGCCGCATGCCGAAGCTCCAGGCCGCCCTGGCCGTCTTCGCGGAACCCGGGCTCGCCCACTTCGCCCGCACCGTGGCGGCCGGTCAGCACCGCATGCCGATCGCCGCGGTCGAACACCGCCAGGTCCGCGCTGCCGGTGTTGTGCACCCGGTAGCGCACCCGCAGCGGTCCTCCGGCGGCGTGATCGAAGCTGGCCTCAAGGCGCACGCCGTCGCCTTCAACAGTGGTGGTGGCCTGGGCCTGTGACATCGGGGTCTCCATGGATGGGTTGGCCTGATCGTAAACGGCATGGCTGCCGTGCGCGCATGCGGCGCTGCCAAGCGCCACGAGCAGCGCTGCCAGCAGCGCGGGGCGCGCACCGGCACGGGGGGACATTGGTTTCATGCGACATCATCCTCCACTCGGGGCGTGTTCAAAAGCCATAAAAGATGACGGGCAGCCTGCCCTTGAGCAAGCTGCCCGTCCACTCCGTCCCTGGAGAATGCAACCGCTGCCGTTGGCAGCCGATTACAGGGCGTAGCTGGGGCGGTCCGGAAGCCCCATTTCCCGACGGATGCCGTTCTCCGTCAGGTGCATCGGGTTGTGCGTGGTGGGCGGGGTGCTGGGATCGCCGTCGAAGTCGAACGGATCCGCGGAGGTCTCAAGGCCTACCGCCTGGCGCTCGGCATTGGGCACCCGGCCCGAATCGGGCCCCTCACCCTGGTAGGTGCCCGGCTGGAAGGTCCCGGTCACGCCGTTGTACGCGTGCGAAAGCTCATGGAACAGGACCACGCTCGAGGTCGGGAACGCGTCCATGTGGAAGGACGGGTTGTAGCTCACCAGCACGTCGGAGCCCTGACCGGCCTGGCCATTGCTGATCTCGGCGTTGCCGCGGCCCATGGTCTGGGCATAGCCGTTCTGCTCGTTGGCCAGTTCGCGGATGGTCACCACGTTGCCCTTCTGTGCGGCGGCATCAAGCTCGGCCAGCATCTGCTGCCCGGCCGGCGAGGCGCGCAGGAAGTCCAGCTCGGACTCCATGCGCTGGCGGAACGCATCCGATCCGGTGACCTCGACGCTGCGGCCCAGCTCCGGATCGATCTCCACGTTCACCACGGTCGGCTTGGCGCCGCCGCTGGCATTGATGAGGTCGTTGACCGTCGCATACACGGTGTCTTCGGCATGCGCGCCATCGACCTGGGTGCGGCCCTCGCCGGTGTAGACGGTGTTCTGGTCGCCGGTCAGGTTGACCTGGTCGCTGCCACCGCCGGCGGAAATGATGTTCTGCCCCGCACCGCCGTGGATGACGTCGTCGCCGCGTCCGCCGTCGATGTGGTTGAAGCCGCTGCCGGCGTGGATCTCGTCATTGCCGCCGCCGCCGAAGATCACGTTGGCGCCGTTGCCGCCGTGGATGACGTCGTCGCCGGCGCCGCCGTCGATGTCGTTGCGGCCGCCGATGGTCTGGATGAAGTCGTTGCCGTCACCGGCCTGGATGCGGTCGTCGCCCATGCCGGTGACGATGTGGTCGTCGCCGGCGCCCGCATCAACCACCATGTTCACGGTGACATTGGGCGCAGCCTCGATGGTGTCGTTGCCGTCGCCGGTGCGGATGGTCAGCTCCTGGCGCTCGCTCAGGCGCACTTCGTAGACTTCGCCATTGACATCGATATCGAGCGTGCCGTCGTCGCGCTGGCTGACGCGCACGTGCTGGTCGCCCTGGTTGCTGGTGGTGAACACGACCTGGTCGCTGCTCACGTAGCTGCTCCACAGGCCGCCTGCCTGGGTCTGCTCGCGGGTCACGGTGGCCTGCTCGCCCTGGTGCAATTCGGCGTTGCGGATGGTCTTGCCATCAGGCGTGGTCTTGTTGGGCAGGCTGGAGCCGGTATCGGTGCCGGTGATGGTGACGGCGCCGTCCGTGGCACTGTCGTTGGAATCGGCAACGGGGACGCACTGGTCGCTGCGCAGCGGGGCGTCGGCGAACTTCTCGCCGCCGTCGGCCTGCTGGGCGCCATCCCAGTAATCCTGGCGCGCCTGGTCGACGAGGGAGGAAGCTTGCAGCGAGCTTTCGATGTTCAGGGACATGTGCGGTCCTCTTTTTGCTTGAAGGTGTGGAGGGGCATGGAACCCGCTAAGCGCCCCTGCGCCAAGCTGGGGCGTCCCCTAGGCGGCGGTCAGAGCCCGTTGTAGCTCGGGCGCAGGTCCAGCCCCATTTCCTCGCGGATCCCGTTCTCGGTCAGCGGATAGGGATTGGTGTTGGTGACCCGGCCATCGCCGAAGTCGAAGGGCGGATGGCTGGTCGGCAGCCCGACCGCCTGGCGCTCCGGATGGATCAGCCCGAAGTCCGGGTGCTGGTCGCCCTGGGCGCCGCCGTCATATTCGCCGGGCATGAAGGTGCCGGTGACCGCGTTGAAGGCGTGCGACATCTCGTGGTACAGGATCACCGACGGGGCCGGCAGCTGTTCCAGGAAGAATGACGGGTTGTAGGAGATCGTCACGTCCGAGCCGCGGCCCGCCTGGCCATTGCTGATGTACGTGGGGATCATGCTGGCGTAGCCGTTCTGCTCGTTCTGCAGCTCGCGGATCGTCACGGTGTTGCCGCTCACGGCAGCCTGGTCGAATTCCGCCAGCATCTGCTGCCCGAAGGGAGAGTTGCGCAGCATCTGGATATCGTCCTGCACGCGGCTGACGAACTCCTCCGAGCCCTCGATGGTGATGCTGCGGCCCAGGGACGGGTCGAGCACCACGTTGACCACGGTGTTGCTGGCACCGGCCTCGGCGCTGATGCGGTCGGCGATCGCCTCCGGCGCGTTGATGACGTCGTTTCCGCCGTTGTTGACCACGGTGGTGTCGTTGCCGGCGTACACGCGCGAATCGCCGGTGCCGGTGTGGATCAGGTTGTTGCCCAGGCTGCCGATCAGGATGTTGTTCCCGGCCACGCCGTCGATCCTGTCGTCGCCGGCGCCGGCGTCGATGTAGTCGACGCCCTGGCCGCCGGTGATCTGGTCGTTGCCCGCGCCGCCATAGATCACGTTGCGGCCGTCCCCGAGCACGCTGATGGCGTCGTCGCCGGCGCCGCCTTCGACGTAGTTGTTGCCGGTGCCGACCTGGACGGTGTCGTTGCCGGCGCCACCGGCGATGCGGTTGTCGCCGCTGCCCAGGGCATTGATGACGTCATCGCCCCGGCCGCCCTCGATCACGAAGTTGACGCTCACCCCCGAGTCGATCTCGATGGTGTCATCGCCATCGCCGGCGCGGATGGTGATCTCCTGGCCGCGCGCCAGCTCCACCTCGTAGGTCTCGCCATTGACGTCGAAGTTCAGGCTGCCGTTCGGATTCTGGGTCACCTGGACGCTGTCGTTGCCGCTGCCGGTGGTGAACACCAGCTGATCGGAGATCGCGTACAGCTGGCCGCCCTCCTCGACCGCGGTACGCTCGCGGGTAATCGATACCTCAGGCGATTCATGCAGCGGATCGACCAACACCGGCTTGCCGTCGGCGGTCTCGGTCTGGGTGCGCCCGCCTGCATTGGTGGCGTCGCCGTCGATGCGCGTCGCACCCTCGCGGTCGCCGGCGCCCGGTCCACGGACTTCACCCGCGTCGGAAACGAACGGGGCGTTCTCCAGTTCGTGGCGCTCGATGCGCGAGGCGTGCTCGACCGGCTGTTCCCAGACGCCGGCCTGGCTGTTCTGGGCATTGGCGACGGCGTTCGCGGAATCAAGCTGGACGGACATTGCGGCACTCCCTCGAAGATCGTGGGAGACATAGATACGCCTGCGTATGGAAGAGGCCAAGCTGGGGCGTTCCCCAGCTGGGGTTTACCCCAGGGGTCCAAAAGGCGGCCAGAATCCGATGCTGCGACGCAGCAGGAACCCGTTAAAATAGCCGGCTACAAGCAACCCCACCCCCAGCGGCGCCGAGCGCGCCGCGCGTCGGAGAATCCAATGGGCCTGGACCATGTCCCCACCGGCAGCAACCCGCCGGAAGAAATCAACGTCATCATCGAGATCCCGAAGGACTCGGAGCCGGTCAAGTACGAGGTCGACAAGGAGAGCGGCGCGATCTTCGTCGACCGCGTTCTGTCCACGCCCATGCGCTACCCCTGCAACTACGGCTATGTGCCCGACACCGTCTGCGGCGACGGGGATCCGGCCGACGTGATGGTGATCCTGCCGCTGCCGCTCGTGCCCGGCTCGGTGATCCGCTGCCGACCGGTGGGCGTGCTGAAGATGACCGACGAAGCCGGCGCAGACGAGAAGCTGCTCGCCGTGCCGGTGACCAAGGTCTTTGCCGGCTACGCGCACGTCGAGGATATCGACCAGGTCTCCCCCCACTGGCTCGAGCGCATCGGCCACTTCTTCGAGCACTACAAGGACCTGGAGAAGGAAAAGTGGGTGCGCCTGGACGGCTGGGGCGATGCCACCGAGGCCAAGCGCCTGCTGGTGGAAGCGATGGAACGCTACACCGCCGGCTGAGTCACGTCGGCGGAAGCTTGAACGAATGGAAGGGCGGGCCGATCCCTGGCCCGCCCTCCACGCACCTGCATCAGAAGCGCTGCTGGTACTTCATGTAGACGAAGCGCCCGATGTCGAAACCGCCGTAGTACGCGAACTGGTTGTTCGGCGAGGTGAACATGATCGGCCCGCGGTGGTTGGTCACGTTGTTCGCGCCGAGCGAAACCGTGGCATTCCACGGAGTCTCCACGCGCAGCTGGAGGTCGTGGAAGGTGTTGGATCCAACCGTCCGCAGCGGCACGCCGTCGGGCACGTCGGGCGCCGCGTAGTCCGGCTGGTCGCAGTAGTCGGGATCGAAGTCGTCGGTGACCACGCAGCTTTCCTTCATCCCCGAGTAGTAGCGGGCCGTCCACGACGCCCCTAAAACCCCCATCTGCCAGTCCAGGGTCAGGTTCGACCGCGTCCTGAACGTGCCGGCCAAGGAGACCGACGGCGCCGGAACGGTGTCGGGGTTGTCGTCGGCGGTGATGGTGTATTCGCTGATGTACGTGGTCTGCCAGTCGATCCCGAAATCGCCCCAGGCGGTCTCCGGCAGCCGGTAGCGCACCCCGAAGTCCCAGCCTTCCGTGTCCAGCCGGCCCTTGTTGGTGAGGCCGAAGTTGAGCGTGGTGATGACGCGGGTCACCGGATCACGGGTGAACGCCGCGCAGCGCGAGGCCACGTCCCGCACGTAGCAGTCGGTGAGGATGTCGTCCACCGAATCCTCGGCGATCAAGTTCTCGATCTCGAACTCGTACCAGTCCAGGGTCAGGTCGAGCCCCTCCAGCCAGCGCGGGCTGTAGACGATGCCGGCCGTGCGCGAGACCGCCTCTTCCGGGGTCAGGTCGGGGTTGGATCCCGTGAGGAACTGGAAGCCGGTCTGGCAGGGGAAGGTGGCGCAGGGGATGCCCGCCTGGCCCAGCTGGATGAAATCCGCCGGCACCCCGTCGCGGGTACACGGCCCGTTGCCGGCCACGTTGCCCGGGCCGTTGCCGCAGGGGTCGGTATAGAACTCGAATGAGCCGCCCACGCCACCGTAGAGGTTGTCGATGCTCGGCGCCCGGAAGCCTTCCGCCCAGGTCCCGCGCACCAGCAGCTCTTCCACCGGCCGCCAGGTCAGGCCGGCCTTGCTGTTGGTGGTGTCGCCGAAGGTGTCGTAGTCCGAATAGCGGGTGGCGAGGCTCAACGACAGCTCGTGCGCCCCCGGGACCTCGGCCAGGATCGGCACACTGAGCTCCAGGAAGGCCTCGTCCAGCGAGTAGCTGCCCTGGGTCGTGGTTGCCGGCAGGCCGGTATTGAGCCCGGCCTGGTTGAACGCGTCAGGCACGAATCGCCCATCCTCGCGGCGATGCTCGTAGCCCACGGCCACGCCGAGATCGCCGGCGGGAAGCGTCCACAGTGCCCCCGACAAGGTGGCGTTGTAGATGGTGGTCTCGGTGCGGCCACGGTCGTGGTATGTGGGGAACAGGAACGCCTGCACCTGCGGGTCCGAGAGGCTGTTGGGCCCGTTGGATCCGAACGGCACCAGCGGGCTGAGCGGAATGCGTCGATCCGAACAACTTGGTCCGGATGGCCTTGGAGATACAT
This sequence comes from Luteimonas sp. JM171, assembly GCF_001717465.1. Classification (NCBI taxonomy): domain Bacteria; kingdom Pseudomonadati; phylum Pseudomonadota; class Gammaproteobacteria; order Lysobacterales; family Lysobacteraceae; genus Luteimonas; species Luteimonas sp. JM171. The sequence goes on from NZ_CP017074.1 coordinate 491,842, forward strand.
GCGCGCGCGCTGCAGTCGCGCGAACACCTGCCGCTTGTGTGCGCGCGATCGTCCCGGGCAGGCGAGCACGCTGTTGGCAAGCTCCATCTCGATGTCTTCCAGATACATCCGCAGGGGCCGCAGCGCTGCCAGCCTCGCCCCGCTGCCCGCCTCGCGCCACAGGTGCAACACGGCCAGGCGCGCTTCGGACCCGAGGTGCCCAAGGCCGGGGTAAAGCACATGGCCGGTGAGCTGCTCGAGGGTCTCCATCGAGGCGTGGTCCAGCGCCACGCCAATGCACAGGCCGCGGTTGTCCACCTGCACCTGCGGCATCGAGTCGCGCTCGAACATCGCCCAGTTGCCCCGGCCAAGCCCGAAGCGCCCTTCACGCGCTTCCACCCAGGCCCTGCCGCGAAGCTGGATCAGCACCGAAAACAGGCCGGCGCCAATCGAGGCCCCGCCAAGCCGGGCGAGGAAGAAGCAGCGCCCGCCACCTTCGGCCGACGTTGCCGGGTCCAGGCGCAGCTGCCTGCCACGGTCGGCACGCATCGCCTGCTCCATGTCCGCCTCCTGCCGGCGCCGCCGGCCGCGCCGGGCCCGAGCCCCGCGCTGGTTTCCATCCCCTGCCAGGCGAGCGTCCTCCCGGCTTTCCTGACCACTGCTGAACGGTTTTTGGCGTGGGCCTAGGGTTGGCACCAGCTTTCGACTGGTGTGCCGTGGTCCTAGGCTTTGCACTTTCCAAACGCCCGGTGCCCCCATGGATGCGATCGCCGCCCCCAGCACGAGCTCTTACCTTGACGGCTGCCTGCGCCCGCCGCCGTCCGCCCACGATGCCCATTCCTTTGCACTGGATGCCGCCAGCGCCGGCCCGGACCTGGGCGGGCACATTGCAGAACTCGCGGACGAGGGCCGCCTGGGCGAGTTCCTAGACCAGACGCGCGCCGCGGCCGGGCTGGCCGGCCAGACGCCGTTCCTGCGCGAGCAGCTGGACCCGGCGCTGGGCGTGATCCGAGACGCGCTGTCGGGCCTGGACGCCAGCCAGTTGCCCCGCACCGAACAGGAAGCCATCGCCGACGTGGTGGCCCTGCTCGATGCCCACCTGGAAGGCAGCGAGCCCACGGCCCAGGTGCCGGGCGGCGGCCTGCAGGCCCATGAGGACGCTGGCGGCCACCTGATCGAACGCCACGTTGGCAAGAGCGAGCAGTGGCTGGTCGACCGCGTCAGCAACTCCAACATCAGCGCCGCCTCCAGCTTCCGTGACCTGCCCGAAGCCGAGTACTTCGTGTCCGAGACCATCGCCGAGCACCAGGACCGGGTCGACGCCTGGCTGGATGGCAAGGGCGGCAACCGCCTGGTGATCGATTCGAGCTTCGATGCCTCGACCGGCATCTCTGTGGGCCGGGGCGAGACCAGCGCCGAGGACGTGTTCTCGGTGAAGCTGGTGCTTGAGCGCTCGGACCGCCTGGACATCGGCTATAGAATCGTCACCGGATATCCCTCGGCGCCCTGACCCAGATGAGCGACTACCCCACGCTTGAGAACTTCTTCTCCGCCTATTTCCATCAGGACTGGATGATGGAGCATGACACCGCGGACGCCGTGGTCGATGCCTGGCGCAAGGGAGAAAGCGACGAATACATCGCCCGCGCACGCGACGAACTCGATCGCCTGCTCGCGCGTGATTTCGACGAGGAGGCGCTGGGCGCCGCGGTGCGCGGCATGGGCAGCGAGTACGACCCCACCCGCGACGGCACCGGCTGGCGTGACTGGCTGGCGGGCATCCAGCGCCGGCTGCACCCGTAGGTTTCCACCCGGCGCCCGCGGCGCCGGATGCCTTACATGGGCGGTGCCGCCACCCCCGCGCGGTGCGGATAGCGGGCGAAGATTTCCGCAAGCGTCTGGGTGATGCGCTGCTCGCGGTTCTCCACCGTCAGGTTGGCGACCCGGCCTACCGCGATCCCCTCCCACACCAGTCGGTTCTGGCGCGCATCCACCAGATCCACGTTCATCGTGCCCTCGGTGTAGCGGCGCACGTGGGTGCGGTCATGCCAGTACGGCACGGCGAAATAGGCGCGGTGCCGGTAGCTGTAGTAGAAGGCGTGGTCGACGGTGGGGATCGAGCTGACGTCGGTGCGCTGCTGCATGTACGCGTTGACGTTGACCCACAGGTCCGGGTTTTCAGCATCGTAGCGGTAGCCGCGGGCCTGCATCTCGCGGTTGACCGCATGCTTGACGATCTCGCTGGTGGCGGTCTCGTAGCCGTACGCCTCGACGGCCAGCGGATCGTGGAAGGCCCAGGTCCGGTAGGCGGAGAAGTTGGCACGCGGGTCGGCCTCGGTGCTGATGCGCGGTCCGGTGGCGCAGGCCGCCAGCACCAGCGCCGCGCACAGGGCGACGATCCAGGCTGCCATTCGACGGGTGGCGTTCATTGCGGTTCTCCCGGCTGGCTGGGTGACCGGGCGCCGAACGGGCGCCCCGGCGGTTCAATCACCCCATACGCGAAGCGGCGTGGAACCGTCGCGACGATGGCATGAACCGTTCATTCACGGCTGTAGATCTGCGCACCCCCGGCCCGGAACTGCGCCGCCTTGTCGGCCATGCCTGCTTCCACTTCCTGGCCTGCCGCATGGTTGCGCACCTCCTGGCTGATCTTCATCGAACAGAACTGCGGACCGCACATCGAGCAGAAATGGGCCAGTTTGTGCGCCTCCTTCGGCATCGTCTCGTCGTGCATGGACTGCGCCTTCTCCGGATCCAGGCCCAGATTGAACTGGTCCTGCCAGCGGAACTCGAAGCGCGCCTTGCTCAGGGCGTTGTCGCGCACCTGCGCGCCGGGATGGCCCTTGGCCAGGTCGGCGGCGTGTGCAGCGATCCTGTAGGCCATGATGCCGTCGCGCACGTCCTGGCGGTTGGGCAGGCCCAGGTGTTCCTTGGGGGTGACGTAGCAGAGCATCGCGGTGCCGTACCAGCCGATCATGGCCGCGCCGATGGCGCTGGTGATGTGGTCGTAGCCCGGTGCGATGTCGGTGGTCAGCGGACCCAGGGTGTAGAACGGCGCCTCGCCGCACTCGGCCAGCTGCTTGTCCATGTTCTCCTTGATCAGCTGCATCGGCACGTGGCCGGGGCCTTCGATCATGGTCTGCACGTCGTGCTTCCACGCGATCTTCGTCAGCTCGCCGAGCGTCTCCAGTTCGGCGAACTGGGCGGCGTCGTTGGCGTCGGCGATGCAGCCCGGGCGCAGGCCGTCGCCGAGCGAAAAGGCCACGTCGTAGGCCTTCATGATTTCGCAGATCTCCTCGAAGTGTTCGTAGAGGAAGCTTTCGCGGTGATGCGCCAGGCACCACTTGGCCATGATCGAACCGCCGCGGCTGACGATGCCGGTGACCCGCTTCGCGGTCAGCGGCACGTAGCGCAGCAGCACGCCGGCGTGGATGGTGAAGTAGTCCACGCCCTGCTCGGCCTGCTCGATGAGGGTGTCGCGGAAGATCTCCCAGGTGAGCTCCTCGGCGCGGCCGTCGACCTTCTCCAGCGCCTGGTAGATCGGCACGGTGCCGATCGGCACCGGCGAGTTGCGGATGATCCACTCGCGGGTCTCGTGGATGTGCTTGCCGGTGGACAGGTCCATCACGTTGTCCGCGCCCCAGCGGATCGCCCACACCAGCTTCTCCACCTCCTCGGCGATGCCCGAGGACACCGCGGAGTTGCCGATGTTGGCGTTGATCTTGGTCAGGAAATTGCGGCCGATGATCATCGGCTCGCTCTCGGGGTGGTTGATGTTGCAGGGCAGGATCGCGCGGCCGCGGGCGATCTCGTCGCGTACGAATTCGGGCGTGATCCGCGCCGGAATCGAAGCACCGAACGATTGTCCGGGGTGCTGGTCCAGCAGCCCGCCCGCGTCGGCCAGCGCTTCGAGCCGCTGGTTCTCGCGGATCGCCACGTACTCCATCTCCGGGGTCACGATGCCGCGCCGGGCGTAGTGCATCTGGGTGACATTGGCGCCGTCCCTGGCCCGGCGCGGCAGCGCGCGCGCGGGGAAACGCACCCCATCGAGCCTGGAGTTGGTTTCGCGCGCGCGCCCGAACTCCGAAGTCAGCGCCGGCAGCGCTTCCGTATCCCCGCGCTCGGCGATCCAGCCCGCGCGCAGCGCCGGCAGGCCCGCCGACAGGTCGATGCGCGCATCCGGGTCCGTGTACGGGCCGGAGGTGTCGTACACCGTGATCGGCGGATTGTCCTCGCCGCCGAACAGGGTCGGGGTCGCGGTCTGCACGATCTCGCGCATGGCCACGCGCAGGTCCGGGCGCGAGCCCGCGACGAAGACCTTGCGCGAACCCGGGATCGGCCGGGTGACGGAATCGGAAAGCTGCTGGGCCTGCTGCTGCAGGGGCGAAGGCATGGCGTTCATCGGCATCGTCCTGTGTGGGCGGGACGAAGCGGCGGCGCATGCTGCGCACGGATCGCGGGCCGACAAGCGCGGTGGCGATACGGCACATCCTGCGAAGCTTCCCTACGCCGGTATGAGCCGGATCAGGTTCGAAGGGTCTGTCTCAACCACGCCGTGCCGGCCGCGGTACCCCCGCTTCGGGATCCATTGGATCATGAAACGCCCACCACGGCCAGCGCCGTATGATGCCGCCGATGCACGACGATCCAGCCCACGCCGCCACCGCGTCCGCACCCGCCGGGGTAGGCAACATCGGCGTGGGCTTCGATCTGCTCGGCCACGTCTTCGACGGGCCGGGCGACGTCGCGGTCGTGCGCAGGATCGACGAGCCGGTCGTCCGCATCGACACCATCACCGGCGATGCGCCCGGCGTGGAGAAGATCCCGCTGGAGGCCGCCGCCAACACCGCCGGGCGGGCGCTGATGGCCCTGCGCGAGGGCCTCGGGCTGGCGCACGGCTTCGCCATAAAGCTGGACAAGGGCATCCCGCTGGGATCGGGCATGGGCGGCTCGGCGGCCTCCTGCGTGGCCGCGCTGGTGGCCGCCAACGCGCTGCTGGAGACGCCGCTGCCGGCGCAGGCGCTCTACCCGTTCGCGCTGGACGGCGAGTCGGTCGCCAGCAACAGCCGCCAGGGCGACAACGTTGCGCCGATGCTGATGGGCGGCGCGGTGCTGGCGACGGCCGACAGGATCATCCCGCTGCGGGTGCCTGGGTGGCTGCACTGCGTGGTGGTTCATCCCGGCCAGGTGCTGGAAACCCGGCGCGCGCGCGCGGTGCTGGCCGAGCCGTACCCGCTGCGGGAGATCACCGCCCACTCGGCCTGCCTGGCCCAGTTCCTGCTGGGCCTGGAGCGCGCCGACGAAGGCCTGCTCCGCGCCGGCCTGCACGACCTGCTGCTGGAGCCGCGGCGCGCGCCGCTGGTGCCGGGCTTTGCCCAGGTGAAGGCCGCCGCGCTCGACCATGATGCGCTGGGCGCCAGCCTCTCCGGCGCCGGGCCGGCCGTGTTCGCGTGGTTCGCCTCCCGGGCCGGGGCCGAAGCCGCCGCCCCGGCGATGCGCGCCGCATTCCAATCCGCCGGCTTTCCGGCCCGCAGCTGGGTGTCCCCGGTGGCGGCGCCCGGAGCGGGCCTCATCGAGTCCGCCACATGATCCTGCTCATCATCTATGTCCTGCTCGCGCTCGGGGTGTCGTTCCTGTGTTCCATCCTGGAAGCCTCGCTGCTGGCCATCACCCCCACCCAGATCCAGGCCGGCAAGGCCGAAGGCAGGCACTGGGCGGGGGTCTACGAAACCATGAAGGCCGACGTGGATCGTCCGCTGGCGGCGATCCTGACCCTCAACACCGTGGCCCACACCATGGGCGCGGCCGGGGCCGGCGCGCAGTACGCGCGCGTGTTCGGCTACGGCAGCGAAGCGCTGTTCGCGGCGGCGCTGACCGCGGCGGTGCTGATCGTGACCGAGATCATCCCCAAGACCATCGGCGCCCGCTACGCGGTCGGGGTGGCGCCGCTCGTAGCCCGGGTGCTGCCGTTCCTGGTGGTGGCGCTGGGGCCGCTGGTGTGGATGTCGCAGCAGCTGACGAAGCTGATCACCCGCGGCCGCCCGCCGCCGGCGCCGCGCCACCGCGACGAGCTGATGACGGTGGCCACGATGGGCGAGAACGCCGGCCAGCTGCATCCGGGCGAAACCCGGCTCGTCCACAACCTGCTGCAGCTGAATGAAATCAAGACCGCCGACATCATGACCCCGCGCACGGTGGTGTTCTCGCTGCCGGTGGACACCCGGCTGGACGGGTTCGTGGAGGCGGTGAAGGACTCCCCGTTCACCCGCATCCCGGTGCACCAGCCGGGCGATTCGGCCGACATCACCGGCTTCGTGATCAAGGGCGAGGTGCTGATGCGGTGCATCACCGGCGAGGATCCGGATGCCACCCTGGCCGACCTCGCCCGGCCCATCATCTCCACCCTGGACCGGATGCCGGTGGACGCGCTGTTCCGCAACATGATCGCCGACGGCCACCACATCATGCTGGTGGTGGACGAGTACGGCGCGGTGCTGGGCATCGTGACCCTCGAGGACGTGGTGGAAACGGTCTTCGGCTTCGAGATCGTCGACGAGCTGGACGAAGTGCCGGACCTTCGCGAATACGCGCGCCAGCTGTGGCACGAGCGCGCCCGGCGCACGGGCGTGGCGGTGGACGGAATCGTCCCCGGACCCGATTCCTCGCCACCGGAATGATTCGGGTGGCCCCGCGTGCGGGGCTGCCGGGAAATTCCTGCACCGGATGGTTCAGTAAGTATTTACAGAACCGGCAGGTATGATATTGGGCGCAATGACGATTCCGCAGCCCGCCAGCAAGGAAGCCCGCCCCGCGGCCGGCCCGGGCCGGCCCAAGGACCTGGCAAAGGGCGCGGCCATCCTGGACGCCGCGCAGCGCATGTTCCTGCGCCACGGATTCGAAGGCGTCAGCATGGACCAGATCGCCGCGGCCGCGGGCGTCTCCAAGCTCACCGTCTACAGCCACTTCGGCGACAAGGACGCGCTGTTCACCGAGGCCGCGCGCGTGTGGTGCGAGCAGCAGATGCCCGGCTCTCTGTTCGAGCGCGCCCCGCACCTGCCGGTCCGCGAGCGCCTGATGGACATCGCCCGCAGCTACTTCGCCATGATCTGCGCGCCGGAGGCGGTGGCAGGCCATCGCCTGCTGTGCTCGCCGCAGATGGTGGAAAAGCAGCTGGCGCGGCTGTCCTGGGAGGCGGGGCCGCAGCGGGTGCAGGAGGAGTTCGCCCGTTTTCTGGAGCGCCGTATCGCGGCCGGGCACCTGGAAATCGACGATGTGCAGCGCGCCGCCGGGCAGTTCTTCGCGCTGGTCAAGGGCGACCTGCACTCACGGCTGGTGTTTGACTGCGATACCGGGGAGGCCGCCTGCCCGGACCGGGCCGGCAGCCACCTGGAGGCCGCGGTGGACATGTTCCTGCGTGCCTACGGCGCGCGGCAGCCCGCGGCGTGAGCGCCAGCGCCTTCCTCCCCCTGCCTGCCGGCCCGATGACTTCCGGCACTCAGCCGCCCGCGACCGCGGCGGTGATGCTGTAAGGGGCGCGCCTGCGCCCGTCCCGGTAAACTTGCATGCCCCGCGATCGAGACCGCCAAGATGACGATTGACTACGCCCAAGCCCGAGCCGCCATGGTCGAACAGCAGGTCCGCCCCTGGTGGGTGCTGGACCCGCGCGTGCTTGGAGCGCTGGGCCAGCTGCCGCGCGAGGAGTTCGTTCCGGAAGCCTACCGCGCGGTTGCGTATGCCGACCTTGAGATCCCGCTTGGCCACGGCCAGCACATGCTCAAGCCGGTGGTTGCCGGCCGCGCGCTGCAGGCGCTGCTGCCGCAGGACGGCGAGGACGTGCTGGAAATCGGCACCGGCAGCGGCTACGTCAGCGCCTGCCTGGGCGCGCTTTCGCGCGACGTGCTGAGCATCGAGCGCGTGCCCGAGCTGGCCGACGCCGCGCAGCACCGGCTGCGCACGCTGGGCATCAGCAACGTGGCGGTGCAGCAGGCGGACGTCTTCAACTGGGATACCGAGCGCCGCTTCGACGCAATCTTCGTCACCGCCGCCGCCGACCAGGTGCCGGTGCGCTTCACGCGCTGGCTGCGGCCGGGCGGCAGGATGTTCATCGTCCATGGCCGCGCGCCGGTCATGGAAGCGGTGCTGGTGCATCGCGGCGAGGGCGACTCGGTCAACGCCAGCCGCGTCGAGTCGTTGTTTGATACCGAGCTCGATTACATGGCCGGGGCCGAGCCGGCCGCCGAATTCCACCTGTAATCGAGAACCCGCCCGGGCCGCATCCGCGCCCGGCCGATTGGAAACCACAAGGATCCTCCCATGTTGCGCCGCCTCCCCCTAGCACTCGCCCTCGCCTTCGCATTGCCCGCCTCCGTGCAGGCCCAGGACCTGCTGCAGGCCTACGAGATGGCCCGCGCCGGTGATCCGACGCTGTCGATCTCCGAATCCCAGCGTGACATCGCCCGCGAGGGCCGCGTGCAGGCGCGCGCGCAGCTGCTTCCTTCGCTCAGCGGCTCGGCCTCGCTCAACCGCGACTACGTGGCCGGCCGCTCCGGCGACGCCCGCAGCCGCCGCTGGGGCGTGGGCCTGCAGCAAACCGTGTTCGACCTGGGCCAGATCGCCAACTACCGCGCCCAGCGCGAACTCGACACCGGCGCCGGCTACGACCTGGAGGCCGCCAACGACGAGCTGATCACGCGCACCTCCGCGGCCTATTTCGACGTGCTGGTGGCGATCGAGACCCTGGCCGCGGCGGTCGCCGCCGAAGAGGCGCTGCAGAAGCAGTACGACTTCGCCGACCGCCGGCTTGAGGTCGGCCTGGCGCCGATCACCGACGTGCACGAGGCGCGCGCCCAGTTCGACAGCGCCCGGGCCAACGTGCTGCTCGCCCGCAACGCGCTTGAGGACTCCTACCAGGCGCTGGCGGAGATCACCGGCCAGCCGGTGCGGGAGCTGCGGGCGCTGCCCGAGGACTTCCAGCCGTCCCTGCCCACCGATGGCGGGGTCGAGGAGTGGGTTGCCACCGCCTTCGCGCAGAACCCCAGCCTGCGCGCCGCCGAATATGACACCCGCGCCGCCGCCCACGGCGTGACCGCCGCCCGCGCCCAGCACCTGCCGCGCATCACCCTGGGGGCCGATTACGGCAACAGCTCGGCCTGGGGCGACCTGCGGACCGGCGGCGTCGACCCGTCGCTGCAGGACAGCGAGGGCTATGGCATCGGCCTGAGCCTGACCGTGCCGCTGTTCGCGGGCGGCGCGATCCGCTCGGGCGTGCGCGAGGCGATCGCCCGCCGCGACATCTCCGAGGACCAGCTGGAGGCCACCCGCCGCTCCCTGGAGCGCAGCACCCGCGCCGCCTACAACGCCGTGGTGGCGGGCGTGAGCGAGGTCGAGGCGCGCCGCCAGGCGGTGATCTCGGCGCGCAGCGCCTACGAGGCCTCGCAGGTCGGCCTGGAGGTGGGTACCCGCACCGTGGTCGACGTGCTGATCAACCAGCAGAACCTGTTCAACGCCGAGAGCGACCTGGCCCTGGCGCGCTACCGCTTCCTGCAGAGCCGGCTGCTGCTGGCGCAGGCGGCGGGCACGCTCGACATCCAGGACGTGCAGGAGATCAATGCCCTGCTCACCGTGGCCGCCGAATCGCACCTGGAGCCGGGCGAGGACGACGCCCAGTAACAGGTCCCACGCCCCGCCGCGCGCCTACGCCGGCGGGGCTTCAGCCAGGTCACGCCTGACCACGGCCAGCGTGCGCTCGACCGCGCCGCGCCCTTCTTCCACCAGCGCCAGTGCGGCCCTGGCCATGCGCTCGCGCTTGCCGGGGTCGGCCAGCAGCCCTTCCACCTCGGTCCCCACCGCGTCCGCGTCCCGGCCCACGCACAGGGCATCGACCTCACGCAGCCTGCGGGCGATGTCGGCGAAGTTGTGCAGGTGCGGGCCGGTGACCATGGCGGTCCCGGTCGAGGCGGGTTCAAGCAGGTTGTGGCCGCCCACTTCCTGCAGGCTGCCGCCCACGAAGGCCACGTCGGCGCAGGCGTAGAAGCTGGCGAGTTCCCCCAGGGTATCAATCACGAACACCGCGTCGGCGGCGTCGGGCTCGCGGGTGAGCGTGCGCGTGGCCGTGCGCATGCCAGCATCCACCGCCTGCTGGGTGACGGCGCGGAACCGCTCCGGGTGGCGCGGGGCCCACAGCAGCAGCAGGTCCGGCCAGCGCTTGCGCAGGCGCGCATGGATCTCCAGCACCGGGGCCTCTTCGTCCACGTGCGTGCTGGCGGCGATCCAGACCGGGCGTGGCCCGGCCCGCTCGCGGAACTCGCGCGCGAACGGCGCCCAGCCCGGGTCGGGTTCCAGGTCGTACTTGAGGTTGCCGGTGACCGTCACCTGCTCCTCCAGCGCGCCCAGCCGGCGGAACCGGCGGCCGTCCTCAGCCGATTGCGCGGCAATCCCGCGCACGGTGCGCAACGCCCGGCCCACCAGCGGCCGCAGCGTGCGATAGCCGCGCAGCGAGCGCGCGGACAGCCTCGCGTTGACGATGTACACCGGCACGCCATGGTCGCGGCAGCAGAACAGCAGGTTGGGCCACAGCTCGGTCTCCACGATCAGTCCCAGCCGCGGCTGGTAATGGTCGAGGAAGCGCTGCACCGCGCCCGACAGATCGTATGGCAGGTAGCAATGCTCCACGCGCTCGCCCCACAGGCTGGTGACCCGCGCAGATCCGGTGGGGGTGATGGTGGTGACCAGCAGGCGCATGCCCGGCCGCGACTCCAGCAGTGCGTCGACCAGAGGCGCGGCGGCGTTCACCTCGCCGACCGACACCGCGTGCACCCAGAGGGTGGCGCGGTGCGGCTCGTCGGGATACGAGGCATAGCGCTCGCGCCAGCGATACAGGTATTCAACCTGCCGGAAGCCACGCCAGATCAGGTGGTACACCGTCACCGGCACCAGCACGTACAGCGCGGCGGAGTAGAGGCCGCGCAGCAGGCGTTCGACGAGAGCTTCACGCATCGCGCAAGGATACCCGTTGCCCGCAGGCAGGGGCCTCTACAATCCTCCGCATGACCTCACGCGATCGTTCTCCTGCGCCGCCGCTGGGGCCGCGCAACTGGCCAACATGGCTGGCCATCGGCCTGATGGCTGCGGCGGCGCGCATCCCCTGGCCACTGCAGCGCATGCTGGGCCGCGCCCTGGGCGCCACGCTGCGCCGGCTGCTGGGACGCCGGCGCACCATCGCCGCACGCAACCTGGAGCTGTGCTTTCCCGGGCTTGATGACGCGGCGCGCGAACGGCTGCTGCGCGCCCACTTCGCCTCGCTCGGAATCGGCCTGTTCGAGTTCGCGCGCGCCTGGTGGGGCTCGGTGGCACCGCTGCGGCGCGGGCTCGTGGTGGAAGGACTTGAGCACATGGAGGCCGCGCGCGTCGGCGGGCGCGGGGTGATCGTGGTGTCCGGCCACTTCACCACGCTGGAGGTCTGCGGCCGGCTGATGTGCGACCACGTGCCTTTGGCCGGCATGTACCGCCCCCACGCCCAGCCGGCGATGGAATGGGCGGTGCGCCGTGGCCGCGCGCGATACGCGGCGGCGATGTTTCCCAAGCAGGACCTGCGCGGCAGCGTGCGCCACCTCAAGCGCGGCGGCCTGCTGTGGTATGCGCCGGACCAGGATCCCAGCCGGGGCGACGCCGTGTACGTGCCGTTCTTCGGCCAGCCGGCGCACAGCCTCACTTCCACCCACCAGCTGGCGCGCATGTCGGGCGCCGCGGTGCTCCTGTTCGAACACCGTCGCCGCGATGATGGCGGCTATACGCTGAAGCTGTCGCCGATGTTCGAGGACTTCCCTTCCCGCAATGCCACCGCCGATACCGCGCGGGTGATGGCGGGCATCGAGGACATGGCACGCGCGGCGCCCGCGCAATACCTGTGGATCCACCGGCGCTTCAAGCGCCGTCCCGACGGCGGGGACGTGTACGCGGGCCGCTAGGGCACGTCGGCCGGACGCGGGGGCTCCCGCGTCTGGCGCGCCAGCAGGCTGCCGGCATAGAGTGCCGCCAGCATCAGGGTCAGCCCGCCCCAGAATGTGGAATAGAACGCCAGGTGGGTGTTGAAGGGGAACACCGTCACCGCCAGCGCCAGCATCGCCGGCCGCGCCCGCTCGCGGGACGCCTTGTCGGCAAAACGCCAGGCACGCCACGCCAGCGCCGCTCCGGCCAGCCACAGCAGCAGGCCGAGGACGCCGGTTTCGCTGAGCACTTCAAGCACGATCTGGTGCGCGTGGAACGCGGGGCCATCGCCCCAGGCGGGCGTGTGTTCCGGCGCCGGGTCGCATGCCGGGTAGGCGGCGCGGAAGCCCCGCACGCCGACGCCATTGACGGGGCTTTCGGCCGCCATGCACAGCGCCGCCTCCCAGATCCGCAGCCGCCCCGAAAGCGCGATGTCCACGCCGGATTCGTCGGCCGTCGCGAGTTGCGCGGTGCGCTCCACACGCTCGCGCACCTCGGGCGAGGCCACGGTCAGCGCCGCCAGTAGCACGGCGCCGCCGGCAAAGACGGCCAGCATCCGCTTCCAGCCCAGCAGGCCCCAGCCGGAGAACACCAGCACCAGGGCAAAGGTGATCCATGATGCGCGCGCGCCCGCCAGCAGCACGACCACGCCGATCGCGGCCGCGGCCGCCACCCAGCCGCCCGTGCCCCAGCGCCGCGCCACCGGGAACAGCACGAACGGCGACAGGCTCGCGAGCACAAGCCCGATCTTGAGGTTGCACGGCCCGAGCACGCCGCCCAGGCGATCCGCCTCGGCAATGTCCTCGGCCGAACACATCGGCCGGCTGCTGATCAGCTGCTTGAGCGCGTCGATGCCGAAGAACAGCGGACTGGTACCGAGGAATGCCTCGGCCAGCGCGTCCACCGTCCACACGGCCACGATCACCGCCAGGCCCATGAAGGTGATGCGCTGTCCGCGGGGATTGGCGACCGAGGAAGCGACAAGCCACAGGAACGGCAGGTAGCGGATGTCGGCGACTGCTTCGCGCATCGCCCGGGTGCCATCCACGGCGCCCACCACCGAGAACACTTCCGGCAGCCAGTATGCGCAGAACAGCACCGTGGTCAGCGCCCACGCCTGCACGCTGAGCAGGGCGGTGCCGTTGGCGAAGCGCGCGCGCAGCAGCAGCACGATCGCCACCAGCGCGCCAAGCACCATCACGCCCTCGGCGTAGCCGGGCGCGGGCCACAGCGCCACGAAGGCAAGCACGAAATGGGGCGACCAGCGCCAGCCCGGCGCGGCCGCGCTGGAATCAGCGGCGGGCGAGTTCGTCATATACGGCCAGCGTGGCGTCCTGCATGGCGGACAGGGTATAGGGGATCTGCTCCGGTGGCGCGGGCGGCTCCTGCAGCAGGGCCCGGGCGCGCCCGGCCAGCAGCGGCTCGTCGAATGCGGGCACCGCCCCGGCCGGCTGCAGCTCCCGGAGCAGTTCGCCCACGCCGCCATGGTCCCAGCCCAGCACCGGCCGCCCCACCGAGAGGGCCTCGAGCACCGTGCGGCCGAAGGCCTCCGGCTTGCGCGAGAGCTGCAGCACCAGGTCGCTGGCGGCGTAGGCTTCGGCGATCCGGTCGGTGGGCGGCGTCATGGCCAGCGATCCGGCAACGCCCAGCCGGCCGGCCAGCTGTTCAAGTTCCTTGAGGTACCGCTCCCGGCCCTGCGCGCGCGCCCCGGGCATCCACAGCCGCGCGTCCGCACCCGTGGCCCGCACCGCGGCCAGCAGGGCCACCGCGTCGGCATGGCCCTTGAGCCGGGTGCCGCGGCCGGGAAGCAGCAGCAGCGGGCCGTCGCCGGCCAGGGCCGGGAACCGCGCTGCCACGGCGGCGCGTGCCTGCCGGTCCGGCAGCGGGCGGCGGGGGAACGCGGCCGGATCGATGCCGCGCGGGATCACCCGCAGCCGGCCGGCATCGGTGGCCGGGTAATGCGCCAACACGTGCGTGCGCACCGTTTCCGAAACGCACACCACCCGTTCGCCACGGGCCATGATCGCGCTGTAGCGCGAGGGCGAGTTGAGCCCGTGCACGGTGGTGATGAAGCGCGGGCGCCCGCCCTCGGGCAGGCGCCGCAGCGCGCGCCAGCCGATCCAGGCCGGGAGCCGGGAACGCGCGTGCACGATATCCGCACGCAGGCCGGCGATCAGCCGGCGAAGCGCCGGCACGTGGCGGAACGTCAGCGGGGACTTGCGGCCGATGTCCAGCGCCACGTGCTCGGCACCGGTGGCCTCCAGCTGCGGCAGCAACCGGCCGCCGGCAGACACGACAACGGCGCGGTGGCCGGCCGCCACCAGGGCGTGGGAAATCTCGATGGTGGACCGCTCCACGCCGCCGGACTCAAGCGCCGGCAGCAGCTGGACCACGGTCAGGTGCCGGCGGCCGGGCATGGCGGATCCTTCCGCGGGCGCGGCTTCAATCCACCAGCACGAAGTGCGCGCTGCAGTACGGACAATCGGTCTCGCCGCCGTCCCCCTCGATCGGCAGGTACACGCGCGGGTGCGAGTTCCACAACGCCATCGAGGGCAGCGGGCAGCTCAGCGGCAGATCGCTGCGGCGCACCTCGTAGGTCTGGCGGGCGTTGGCCTGCTCGGATTGGGCGGGGACTGCGGACATGGCGGAATACGCGGGGATGGACCAGGTCCCAGTTTAACCCTTCCGCCGCATGCCGTGACCGGCCGCCGCGCGGCTCAGCGGATCCAGCCGCGCGCCGCGGCGCGCCGGGCATACCAGAACAGCCAGCCGGCGATCGCAATCAGCAGGATGCCCAGCGGCAGCCCGGCGGCGCCGGACACCTGCCAGGCCGGTGTGTGGACGTAGATGCCAACCATGTTGGCCACCACCGCAAGCAACGACGCTCCAAACGCCGCCACCGCCCACCGCCTGCGCACCAGCAGCCCGAACGCGCCCAGCGCGCCGCCGAATACCCCGACCGCGTAGGCCACGGTCAGCCACCCCGGCATCGCCTCGAAGACCATCCGCCGCTCCGGCGGCATGGCCGCGATCTGCTCGGCGCTCAGCCCGGTCTGCATGAGGAACATCACCACGCCCACCAGGTTCCAGAACAATGCCAGCCAGCCGACCAGGCGCAGGCTCGCCGGCACATGTGAATTCTTCATCGACCCATCCCCGCTCCGTCCCTTGGCGGCCAAGTCTACGCCGGCCTGCGGCTACAGCCAGCCCTTCTGCCGTGCCAGGCGGTGCGCTTCGATGCGGTTGCCCACGCCGAGCTTGCCGATCGCCTCGGACAGGTAATTGCGCACCGTGCCCTGCGACAACCCGAGCTGCGCCGCGATCTCGCCGGCAGACCGGCCCGCCCCCGCAAGCCGCAGCACCTGCCGCTCGCGGTCGTTGAGCGGATCCGCTTCGGTCCAGGCTTCCAGCGCCAGCTGCGGATCGATCGCGCGCGCGCCGGCGTGCACCTTGCGCAGCGCGGCGGCGAGCTCCTCGGCCGGGGCATCCTTGAGCAGGTAGCCGGCAACGCCGGCATCCAGCGCCCGGCGCAGGTAGCCGGGGCGGGCGAACGTGGTCACGATCACCACCTTCACCGGCAGCTCATGGCGCCGGACGCGCTGGGCCAGCTCCAGGCCGGTGAGCCCGGGCATCTCGATATCGGTTACCAGCAGGTCCGGCTGCAGCCGCTGCAGCTCGCGCCAGGCCGCCTCGCCATCGGCGCAGGCGCCCAGCACCTGGATGTCGGTTTCCAGGCCCAGCAGCGCCGACAGCGCGCCGCGCACCATGGCCTGGTCTTCGGCCAGCAGGATCCGGATCATGCCGGCACGCTACCAGAGGTCAACCGCGCGCGGCATCGTCGTTGGCCGCCAGCGGCAGGCGCGCCTCGATCCGCGTGCCGCCGCGGGGGCCGCGGCCGATGGCGAGCGTGCCGCGCGCCGCCTCCACGCGCTCGCGCATCCCGGCCAGGCCGTTGCCGGGCACGATGGCGCCGCCGCGGCCGTCGTCTTCCACCAGCAGCACGGCCTCGCCGCCCTTGATGGCAAAGCGCACCCGGGCCTGGCTGGCGCGGGCGTGGCGCTGGATGTTCGTCGCCGCCTCGCGCACCGTCAGCGCGAGCACCGACTCCACCGCAGCCGGCAGCGCCGACCCGTCGCCCCCCTCGCCCAGCTCATAGCCGAACTCCACCCCGTCGGTTTCAAGCAGCAAACGCGCCGACGCCAGCTCTCCGGCAAGCCCGGCGGCGCGGATGCCGCTCACCGCCCGCCGCACCTGGTCCAGCGCCTGCCGCGCCCCGCTGGCAACCTCGCCGATCTCGCGCCGGGCCGCATCCGGGTCGCGCTCCACCAGCCTGGCGGCCAGGTCCGACTTCAGCGCCACCATCGACAGGGTGTGCCCCAGCAGGTCGTGCAGGTCGCGGCCGATGCGCTCACGCTCGGCCGCGGCCGCCAGCCGCCGCACCTCCTCCTGGGACAGTTTCAGCGCCGCGTCCGCGCGTTCGCTCATGCGGTCGACCTGCACCACCGCCCCGACGATCAGCGTGACCAACGGCATCCAGACCACGGCCTGCCACGGGTAGCCGAGCAGGAACGCGTACGCGACGAAACCCAGGCCGAGCAGCAGCCCCTGCCCCACCGCCACCCACGCCGACCGGCGCCCGTGCACGTGCAGGAACACGCATCCGAACACGAAGTACGACATGCCCGAGGGATACCAGGGCAGCAGCACGAGGCACAGCACGATCATCGCCGCCGCGGGCCGCCAGGCGGTCCGCGCCGGTGCCACCAGCACCCGCGCATACAGGAGCACGAAGAGCGGGTACGAAACGGCGGTCAGCGCCGCCCAGCGCGCGTTGTAGCCGCCTGGCGAGAACGCCGGGGTGATGAAGACCCACGCCGACCACAGCAGGTGGACCATGTCCAGCCACGGCGACCGCCCCTGGCGCAGGCAGTGGCCGGTGATCGAGTCGGGCGCCGGCTGGAACCGCCGGCGCAGGGCGGTGGCGATCGCCATTGGTCAGCGCAGTTCGACCTGGTCGAGGACGAATTCGAACTCCCCGGCCGGCTGGCCCGCTGTGAACGCGATGCCACGCGCCAGCGAGAGGTCCGCGCCGGGGAAATCCGAAAGCGCGAGCCGGACCTGCGTCCACTCCGGCCCGGCCTGGAATGCCAGCGTGGCCGGCATGCCCTGGACCGACGGTCCGGAGAACAGCATTGCGTTGTAGCTGCGGCCATCGCCGCGCACCTGGAACACGAGCGCTTCGCGGCCGGACAGATCCACCGGCTGCATCGGCCCGGCGCCGGGGTAGTACATCATCCCGGCCCACGGGAACGGAAAGCCCGGGCGGATTTCCCCCGCCACCGCGAGCGCACCCGCCGAACCGCCGGCGCCTCCTTCGATCAGCCGATGCGAGACGGTGGACTTGCCACCGGCCATCTGGTCGGTGGTGGGCTGCCAGCTGCCAAACGCGGCGCTGGGCGTGCTGCCGTCGAAATCGCTCACCAGGGTGTCGGCGGGCGCCGCCTGCGCGGGCGGGACGCCGGCCATCGGGTCGCGTTCGATCCGGTAGCCGTTCTTCCACACGCCGATGATCGCGCGGGTCGCGGTGATGTCTTCGAGCGGGTCGCCCTCCACCAGCAGCAGGTCCGCGCGCATGCCCGGCGCGATGCGGCCGCGATCGGTGATGCCGAAGTGCCTGGCCGGCAGCGCAGTTGCGGCGGCCAGCGCCTGGGCCGGTGACAGGCCGGCGCGCACCAGCAACGCCAGCTCGCCGTGCATGGTCACCCCGTGCGCGGTCCCCGGGTTGGGCGCATCGCTGCCGGCGAGGATCGGCACCCCCGCCGCGTGCATGGCGCGCACGCTGGCAATCGCCCGTTCGATCCGGTCATTGCGCCCGACACCGGGGATGACCGTGCCCAGCGCGGCACGCTGCTCGCCGCCCAGAGCGGTCGCCAGCCGCGGATCTTCCGCCAGCCGGGCCCCTTCGCCGGTGCCGGAGAGCGATGCGATGACCGCCAGCGTGGGCACCACGAAGGCGTCATTTGCCAGCGCCGCATCGATGAACGCGGGGTCGGCCGGCTGGTCGGCGAAGACATGCACCAGGCCGTCGGCGCCCGCCTCGATCGCATGGCGCGCGTCGCCCAGCGTGGAGGCGTGCACCACGGCAAGGCGCCCGCCGGCGTGGGCCGCCTCGATCACCGCCGACACCTGCTCCGGTGCCAGGGTGGGCAGCGGCGGCGCGCCGGGATAGGCACTCATGTCCTCCACGATCAGCTTGATGAAGTCCGCGCCCTCGCCGAGGCGCTCGCCGACGAAGGCCTGGATGTCGGTGTGCACGTCAATCGCCGGGACCGGGAATCCGTATTGGGTCCCGTGCCCACCCGGCGCGGTGATGGCGTAGCCCGCGGCCCACAGGTCGGCCTGGCCGGTATCTGCGAGCGATTCGCGCTGCTCGCGCAGCTGCGGCAGGCGATCGGACGTGCCGTGCATGTCGAACGCGGTGGTGGCGCCGAAGCGTGCCGCATCACGCCGGGCATCCCCCCAGGCATGCACATGGGCGTCGATCAGCCCCGGCAGCAGGGTCTTGCCGGTGCCATCCACCACCGGCAGCCCGTCGGGCACCGCAACATCCGCGCCGACGGACTCCACCAGCCCCTCGCGCACCACCACGGTGGCAACGCCAATGCCCTGCTCCCCATCGAACACGCGCGCATTGCGGACGACGAAGCTGTTGCCGCGGCCGTCCGCGGCCGCATCCGCACCCGCGCTGCCAGGCTCGTTGGCATTGCCCTGCACCGCCACCGCGAGCCCGAGCACAGCGGCCAAGATGCTGAAGCCGAGGATTTCCGGCAGTCGTTTCATGATCCGATCCCTCCCATGCTTGTCACCACCGCTCAGGCCGCCGCGGCCAGCCGCCGGCGCGCGAGCATGAAGAACACGGCCGTCACCACCCCCAGCACGGCCAGGTGCAGCCACAGCCCGCCCCCTGCATCGTGGCCGACCACCTTCATGGCCAGCTGGCCCAGATGGTACGCCGGCCACGCCGGGGCCAGGCGGCTGAAGATGTCCGGCAGGATCGACAGCGGCATCCACAGGCCGGACAGGAAGGCCATGGGCAGGAACAGGATGTTGACCAGCGCCACCGCGGCATTGCCGCCCACCAGGCTGCCGACGTACAGGCCGATGGCGCAGAAGGGCAGCACGCCCAGCACGTTGATGACGAACAGCGCCGCCCACTGCCAAGGCTGCAGCACCACGCCGCCGGCCAGGTGCGCCAGCCCGGCCAGCAACAGGGAGATCACCGCCGCGAACGCCATCGCCGCCGCCATCTTTGCCAGCAGCCACGCGCCGGGCGGGGCCGGCAGCGCGCGCTTGAGGCGCAGCAGCCCGCGCTCGCGCTCATGGGCAATGCCGGCGCCGAAGCCGAACAGGGCCGCGCCCATGATCCCGAACACGCCATAGCCGGCCAGCATGTATTCCGCGTGGGCGGCGCTGCGCGAGAGCATCACCCCGAACAGCAGGTAGAACGCGGTGGGAAACAGCAGCGTGGGCAGCACGAACGCAGGCTCGCGCAGCTGGCGCAGCAGCTCGTACCTGGCTTCAAGCAGGTAGCAGCGCCAGGAAGGGAAGGAGCGATGTACGGCGAAGGTGGCCATCAGGCGGGGTCCTGTTCGCGGGTCAGGTGGATGAAGGCGTCGGCCAGCCCCGCACGCAGCACTTCCAGGTCGCTCAGCTGCGGATCGGCGTGGAGCAAGCGGCGGACCACCGGCTCGGCCGTGACCGCCACCACCTCCAGCCGGTCACTGTCGCGGCTGGCGGACAGCACCTGTGGCCAGGCGCGCACCCGTTCCGGCTCAATCGATGTCGCGCAGCGGATCCGGCGCTGGGCGACGTGGGCGCGGATCGCGGACACGCTGCCTTCGGCCACGACCCGCCCGCGGTCCAGCACCACCACCCGGTCCGACAGGGCTTCCGCCTCTTCCAGGTAGTGCGTGGTCAGGAGCACGCCGCAGCCTTCGGCCACCAGCTCGCGCACCGCCCGCCACAGCTGCTGGCGTGCCTGGATGTCCAGGCCCGTGGTCGGCTCGTCCAGGAACAGCAGTTCCGGGCGGCCGCACACCGCCAGGGCAAATTGGACCCGGCGCTGCTGTCCGCCCGACAGCCTGTCGTAGCGCCGGCCGCGCAGTCCTTCCAGCCCCGCCAGCTGCACGCACTCGTCGAAGCTGCGCGGCCGGGGGTAGTAGCTGCAGGTCAGCCGGAGCAGCTCCTCCACCCGGAGGTCCCCGTGCAGCCCGCCGTCCTGCAGCATCACCCCCGTGCGCCGGCGCGCCTCCAGCGTGCCCGGGGGCTGGCCGAAAAGCGCGGCCGATCCCGCTCCCGGTTGCAGCAGGCCCAGCATGAGGCCGATGGCGGTCGTCTTGCCGGCGCCGTTCGCCCCCAGCAGCGAAACCACTTCGCCTGCCCGCACCGCCAGGTCCACGCCTTCCAGCGCCGCCACCGCCCCGTAGCGCTTGCCGGCGCCCTGCAGGCTCGCAAGCGGGCTGCCCGCGGGCGGGGTGGTGGTGGTGGTGCTCCGGGCGATGATGTCCATGGCGCCATCCTGCGCCCGCACTGGGGCGCCGGGCAGTCACCGCCATCAGCCATCGCAGGTGACAGCTGTCAGGTGACCTGCTCCAGGCGGCTGGCTAGGCTGGCCCTGCCGTACCCCGGCCCCTGCGGCTGCACCGGCGCCCTGTCACAATCGCCCCGTATCCCAGCCTGCCGAACCGATGACGACCAAAGCGGACCTGCTCAAAGAACTGCGTATCGACCGCAACGCCGCTCCGCCGCCGAGGCGACGCTGGCCCTGGATCGCCCTGGGCGTGCTGGCGGGCCTGCTCCTGCTGGTGCTGGTGGGGTCGATGCTCTCCGGCGGCGATGCGGCCGAGGTCCAGGTGGCACCGGTGGAAGCGGCGGGCGCGGGCGCGGCACCGGCCTCGGTGCTCGACGCCAGCGGCTACGTGGTGGCCCGGCGCATGGCCACGGGGTCGGCAAAGATCACCGGCCGGGTGCGCGAGGTGCTGATCGAGGAAGGCATGGAAGTCACCGAGGGCCAGGTGATGGCCACGCTGGACCCGGTGGACGCCGACGCCCAGCGCAGCCTGGCCGCGGCTCAGCTCGCGGCGGCGCGCACCCAGGTGGCCAACGTGCAGGCGCAGCTGACCGAGGCAGAAGCCAATGCCCGCCGGCTGCAGTCGCTGGTGGGCCAGCAGCTGGTGTCGCAGGCGCAGCACGACCAGGCCGTGGCCCAGCGCGACTCCCTGCGCGCCCAGCTTGATGCGGCCCGGCGCCAGGTGGACGTGGCCGCCGACCAGCTGGATATCGCCGACATTGGCGTGGACAACACCATCGTCCGGGCGCCGTTCGACGGCGTGGTGATCGCCAAGGCGGCGCAGCCGGGCGAGATCGTTTCGCCGCTGTCGGCGGGCGGCGGCTTCACCCGCACCGGCATCGGCACCGTGGTGGACATGGATTCGCTGGAGATCGAGGTGGACGTGGGCGAGGCCTACATCGGCCGGGTCAGCCCGGGGATGGAAGTGGAAGCCGCGCTCAACGCCTATCCGGACTGGAAGATCCCGGCGGAGGTGATCGCCATCGTCCCGGCCGCCGACCGCGGCAAGGCCACGGTGAAAGTACGCATCGCGCTCAAGGAAAAGGACCCGCGGATCGTGCCTGACATGGGTGCCTCGGTCAGCTTCCTTGAACAGCCGCGCGCGGCGACGGACGGCGACCCCGTGCTGCGGATTCCCGCAGCCGCGGTGGCCGAGCGCGACGGAGCAACGGTGGCGTTCGCCGTGGATGGCGAAGGCGTGGTCGAGCAGCGCGCGATCGAGGTCGCCCAGGGCACCGGCGGGCAGCGGGAGGTCCGCTCCGGCCTGGCCGCCGGCGAGCGCGTAGTGCTCGATCCGCCCGAAGGCCTGGCCGACGGCGACCGGGTCCGGGTGACGCAGTGAGCGGCACCGCGCGCCCGCTGGTCTCGGTCCGCAACCTGGCCAAGTCCTACCAGCGTGGTCCGGAGAAGGTCGAGGTGCTGCACGGCCTGGACCTGGAAATCGCCGAGGGCGAGTTCCTGGCCCTGATGGGCCCGTCGGGCTCGGGCAAATCCACCCTGCTCAACCTGATCGGCGGGCTGGACACGCCGACCGCGGGCGAGATCGAGGTGGCCGGCGAGCGCATCGACCGGATGAGCCCGGGCGAACTCGCCTCCTGGCGCAGCCGCCATGTGGGCTACATCTTCCAGTTCTACAACCTGATGCCCGCGCTGAGCGCGCAGAAGAACGTGGAACTGCCGCTCCTGCTGACCGGACTCAGCGCCGCCCGGCGCCGCCGCAACGCGGAGATCGCCCTGGCCCTGGTGGATCTGGCGGACCGCACCCGGCACAAGCCCAACGAGCTGTCGGGCGGCCAGCAGCAGCGGGTGGCGATCGCCCGCGCGATCGTCTCCGATCCCACCCTGCTCATCTGCGACGAGCCCACGGGCGACCTGGACCGGCACTCGGCCGAGGAAATCCTGGGCCTGCTGCAGGAGCTCAACCACGAGTACGGCAAGACCATCGTGATGGTCACCCACGACCCGAAGGCGGCCGAAAGCGCGACGCACACCCTGCACCTGGACAAGGGCGTGCTGGTCGAGCAGCCCGCGCACGCGGTGTGAGCGGGAGGCCGGCATGAAGTACCTGCACCTGGTCTGGGCCGCCCTGTTCCGGCGCAAGGCGCGCACCTTCCTCACCCTGGCTTCTATCATGGCCGCGTTCCTGCTGTTCGGGCTGCTCGACGGCATCCGCACCGCGTTCGTGCAGATCGGCCAGACCGCGCAGGGCGCCCAGCGCCTGCAGACCAGTTCCCGGCTGTCTTTCATGGATACCCTGCCGCTGGCGCTGCGCTCGCGCATTGCGCTGGTCGACGGCGTCGCCGACGTCACCTGGGCGAACTGGTTCCTGGCCACCTACCAGAACGACCGCAACCAGATCTTCGCCTTCGCCGTGGCCGGCAACTACCTGGACCTGTACCCGGAATACGGGGTGAGCGACGAAGCGCGCGCCGACTTCGCGCGTACCCGCACCGGGATCCTGGTCGGGCAGGACACCGCGCGCCGGTTCGACTGGGAAGTGGGCGACCGGGTCCCCCTGCTGTCCTCGATCTATCCCAACAGCGACGGCAGCATGGACTGGGAGTTCGACGTGGTCGGGATCCTCAGCGAAGCCGAGGGGGCGGACTATCCGCTGGCCAACGTGGTCATCCTGATGCGCTATGACTATTTCGAGGAAGCCACGCCCTACGTCAACGGCGATGTGGGCTGGTACATCTCGCGGGTGGCCGACCTGCGCCAGTCCGACCGCATCGCTCGCGACATCGACGCCCTGTCGGCCAACTCCCGGCATGAAACCCGGACCATGAGCGAGCAGGCGGCCATGGCCTCGCAGGTGCGGCAGCTGGCGGATGTGGGCCTGATCGTGGGCTCGATCATGGGGGCGGTGTTCTTCACCCTGCTGCTGCTGACCGGCAACACCATGGCCCAGGCGGTGCGCGAGCGGACCTCCGAAATCGGCGTGCTCAAGACCCTGGGCTTCACCAGCACCAGCGTGCTGCTGATGGTGCTGGCCGAATCGGTGCTGCTGGTGGTGATCGGCGGCGTCGCCGGCCTTGGGCTGGCGATGGTGGCAGGGCCAGCGGTGGGCCGGGCCAGCGGCGGCATGATCACCCTGCCCCCGGTGGGCCTGGACAGCTGGCTGCTGGGGCTGGCGCTGATGGTGGGCATCGGGATCGTCATCGGCCTGCTTCCCGCCTGGCGCGGCATGCGCCTGCCCATCGTCGATGCGTTGGCCGGGCGCTGAGGAGGCGATGGCATGAGAACCGGATCCCTCTTCTCCGGCCTGGGCCTGGGCGCCGTGGTGGTCCTGGGCCTGGCCGCGTGGATCGTGCTGCCATGGCCGGTGGCCCTGGTCCTGGCGCTGGCATTCGCCGGCTGGATGCTTGGCACGCGCAGCGGCCGCCAGGCCGCCTCGGTCACCCGGGTCGGCGTCAGCACCCTGCCGCAGCGCGTCGGGGCATCCTCGGTGGTGGTGGTGGGCATCGCCGGCGTGGTGGCGGTGCTGGTGGCGCTGCTGGCCATGGCCGAGGGCTACCGCCAGACCGTGGCCTCCACCGGCGACGAGCGCACCGCGATCGTGCTGCGCGGGGGCTCGGGGGCCGAGGTGCTATCCGTGCTCTCGCGCGAGACCGTGGTCACCATTGCCCAGGCGCCGCAGGTCGCGCGCAACGCCGACAACGTGCCGCTGGCCTCGGCGGAACTGGTGGTGGCGGCCAGCCTGACCCGGCGCGGGCCGCAGGCCGAGGACGGCAGCGTGCAGCTGCGCGGGGTGGACCCGATCGCCTGGGAGGTGCGCCCGCGCATGCGCATCATCGAAGGCCGGGCGCTGCAGTCCGGCCGCCGCGAGCTGGTGGTGGGGCGCGGCGCGCGCCAGCAGTTCGCCGGGCTGGAGCCGGGCGGCGAGATCCGCCTGGGCCCGGACCGGTGGCGCGTGGTGGGGGTATTCGAATCCGGAGATGTCATGGAATCGGAGATCTGGGGCGACGCCGGGATCGTCGCCACCACCTACCGCCGCGGCAGCAGCCGCAACTCCCTCACTGCCCGCCTCACCGGCCCGGAGGCCTTCGACGCTTTCGAATCCGCGATCCGGGATGACCCGCGCCTGGAGGTGGAAGTGGAAACCACCGCCGACTACTTCGCCCGCCAGTCGGAGACGATGACCACGGTGCTGCGCGTGATCGGCATCGTGGTGGGGTCGATCATGGCCATCGGCGCGGTGTTCGGCGCGCTCAACACCATGTTCGCCACCGTCGCCTCGCGGGCGCGTGAGATCGCCACGCTGCGTGCCATCGGCTTCCGGGGGCTCCCGGTGGTGGTGGCGGTGATGCTGGAAACCATGCTGCTGGCGGCCATCGGCGGGGTCCTGGGCGGGCTGCTGTCGTGGCTGATCTTCAACGGCTACACCGCATCCACGCTTGCGGGCGGGGTCGGCCAGCTCACGTTCCAGTTCCAGGTCACGCCGGCGTTGCTGTGGAACGGCCTGAAGTGGGCATTGGCGATCGGCTTCGTGGGCGGCCTGTTCCCGGCCGTGCGCGCGGCCCGGCTGCCGGTCACCACGGCGCTGCGCGCGGCATGAGCGGCCAGGCGCGCAAGCGGGTGGACACCTCTTCGGAGACGCTGCGGCGGATGTCCGGAAAGGAACTTGAAGCCCTGTACGAGGACTTCCACCGCCGGGTGTTCGCGTTCTACGACGGCATTGATAAGCTGCCCGCGTCGCGCCGCGACGCTGCGCAGGCCGCGGCGCGCAGGCGCGCCGAGCCGCTGATCGAGCAGGCTCGCGCGGTGCACCAGGAACGGGTCAGGCGGCTGCGCCTGCGCGCCCGCGGCTGGTGGATCGCCACGGTGGTGGTGGCGGTGGCCGGCAGCGCCGGGATTGCCTGGCTCGCCCTGCGCTGAGCAACGGGACGGTCAGGCCACGGGCGCGACGGCGCGGCGCCGCGCGCGAAGCAGCCCGTCACCGGCAAAGATGGCCAGCGCCACCCAGATGAATCCGAAGCCGATCGCGCGGTCGGTCCCGAACGGCTCGCCGAAGAAGAACACCCCGCACAGCAGCTGCAGCGTGGGCGCGATGTACTGCAGCAGCCCGATCAGCGTGAACGGGATGCGCCTGACCGCGAACGCAAACCCGATCAGCGGAAGCGCGGTCAGGGCGCCGGCCAGTACCAGCAGCGCGGCCACCGGAACGCCCCAGGCAAACAGGCCGCCGCCCTGGGGCGTACCCGCGGTCCAGGCCAGCAGTGCCAGCGCCACCGGCAGCATATACATGCTTTCCACCCCGAGCCCGCGCACCGGCCCCACCCCCAGCTGGCGCCGGACCAGCCCATAGAGCCCGAACGAGCACGCCAGCGCCAGGGCGATCCACGGGAAGCTGCCATAGTTGAACGTCAGCCACAGCACGCCTGCCCCGGCAATGGCCACCGATGTCCACTGCACCGCGTTCAGCCGCTCGCGCAGCAGCAGAACGCCGATCAGCACGTTGAGCAGCGGATTGATGAAATAGCCCAGGCTGGTCTCGACCACGTGGCCGGCGTTGACCGCCCAGATGTACAGGCCCCAATTGAAGGCGATCAGCGCGCCGCTCAATGCCAGCATCCACGCTGCGCCAGGCAGCGAGAGGGTTTCGCGCAGCCAGCCGCGGCCGTACTTGAAGAAGAGCCACGCGGCCACCAGCAGCGCGCCCCAGATGACCCGGTGCAGGACGATCTGCAGCGATGGCACGACCTTGAGCAGGTGCCAGTACAGGGGCATCAGCCCCCACAGCACGAATGCCGCGACCGCGGTCCACAGGCCACGGCGGTCAACGCTGTCGCTGCTCCGCATCTCCATCCGGCACGCCCGCGCGGGCGATGGTCAGGCCGTGGGCGTCAGCGGGCCCAGCTGCCGGGCCGGGTGGATTCGGGCAGCACCTGCGCCGACAGCTGACGATCGCCCTCCAGCAGGCGCATGGCATCGGCCAGGATCGCCGCCGACTCATGCAACTGCGGGTCAGGCCGCTCCTCCGCCGCCTTCTCCAGCGCGGTATCCACGGTGACGTCGCGCTCGCTGGCGTTGAGCCCGTCATCGCGCTCCTCGGCCAGCGGATCCAGCGGCAGACCCAGCTCGCGGCGGATCTCCTGGCGCTCCCGGCGCTTGCGATCCTCGCGGTCGCGCTGGGCCCGGCGCTCGGCCTCGTTGAGCACCACGTACTTCTTGGCCCGCTCGGCGCGCATCTCCTCCACGTCCTCCAGGAACCACTGGAACTCGTGGTCCTCGGCCACCCGCGCCTCGTGCAGCGCGGTCAGGCGGGGCAGGATCGGCGTGAAATCGCCATAGTTCGTGTGCGCCACCTCGGCGATCCGATTCCACGGCAGCGCGTTGTCATAGGTGCTCTCGCCAAACTCATCTGCATCCACCGTGACCGGGAACAGGATGTCCGGCACCACGCCCTTGTTCTGCGTGCTGCTGCCGCCCGGCAGGTAGAACTGGGCGACGGTGAGCTTGACCGAACCGTAGCGCTTGCCCTCGCCGGCCGGCATGCGGTCCAGGTCGATCAGGTTCTGCACGGTGCCCTTGCCGAAGGTGGTCTCGCCGATCACCAGGCCGCGCCCGTAGTCCTGGATGGCGCCGGCGAAAATCTCCGAGGCGGAGGCCGAACCACGATTGACCAGCACCGCCAGCGGGCCCTCCCAGGCCACGCCCGGCGTGCGCACGCCCTCCACGTTCACCCGGCCGCCCGACTCGCGCACCTGCACCACCGGTCCGGTGTCGATGAACAGCCCGGTGAGCTCGACCGCCTCGTTGAGCGATCCGCCGCCGTTCTGGCGCAGGTCCAGCACCACGCCATCCACCCCGTCGGCCTTGAACTGCTCCAGCAGCTTCGCCACGTCACGCGTGGCCGAGGTGTACTCGCCATCGCGGTTCCTGCGGCCCTGGAAATCCTGGTAGAACGCCGGCAGCTCGATCACGCCGATGCGCTTGTCGGCAGCTTCGCCCTCGCCGGGGATCTCGATGACCTCGGACTTGGCGGCCTGCTCCTCGAGCTGCACGCGCGCCCGGGTCAGCACGATCTCGACCGGCTCGCTGTCCATCCCCGATCCGGCGGGCACGACTTCCAGCCGCACCTGGGTGCCCTTGGGACCCTTGATCTTCTCGACCACGTCGTCGATGCGCCAGCCCACCACGTCCTCGATCGGGCCGTCCTCGCCCTGGCCCACCCCGGTGATGCGGTCGCCGGGCCGGAACTTGCCGCTCATGGCCGCCGGGCCACCGGGGATCAGCTCGCGGATCACCACCACGTCGTCCTGCTTCTGCAGCTGGGCGCCAATGCCTTCCAGCGACAGCGACATGTTCTGGTTGAACAGCTCGGTGCTGCGCGGGTTGAAGTAATCGGTGTGCGGGTCGATCGACGCCGTGTAGGCGTTGAGGAACGTCTGGAAGGCGTCCTCGCCCTTGAGCTGGCCCACGTTGTTGGCCAGGTTCTGGTAGCGGCGATCCAGCGTGGCCCGGATCTCGTCGGCCTCGCGGCCGGCGAGCTTCAGGCGCAGCCAGTCATTGCGCACCGACTGGCGCCAGATGGCATCCAGCTCGCTGGCGCTCGCCCACTCCGCGTCCTCGCGGTCATATTCCCAGCGGTCATCGCCGGTGAAATCGAAGATGTCCTCGTCCAGCAGGCCGCGCGCGTGCTCCACCCGGTCCTCCACGCGCTCCTTGTAGAGCGCGTAGATGGTGTAGGCCGGCTCCAGGTCGCCCTCGCGCACCGCCGGGCCCATCCGGTCGCGATACTGCTCGAACTGCTCCAGGTCGCGGGCGGTGAAGAACATCTTGTTGCCGTCGAGCGCTTCCAGGTAGTTGTCGAAGATGTCCGAGGACATCTGCGCATCCATGGCCCGCGGCCGGTAGACGAACCGGCTGTCCGACAGCAGGCCGTAGACCAGCCGCGAAGTGCGGACCTGGTCCTGGGTGGCCGATGCCGGGATGGCGTCTTCGCCGCTGGAACGGGCCATCAGCGCCAGCGGCACCGAAAGGGCCAGGGCAACCAGCGCGGCGGAGATCAGGCGGGAGGCTTTCATGCGTGGTGTCGTTACCTGGAAAGGCCGGGCCGGGAGACCCGGCGTGCCAAGCGAGTATGGAAGATCGTGGACCCCGTCACAGTGCCGAAAGTTTCACCCCGGCAACCGGACGCGGAATTGATGCTCGAGATCCACTCTAACCGCGCCCCGTGGCCCTGACGTGAACGGTGCTTGCATGCCGTTCCGGCCACCAGGCGCGTGGTTATGCGGCCACGCCGGCTTCGATCGCCTGCCGGTCGGCGTGGTAGGACGAGCGCACCAGCGGCCCGGAGGCAACGTGGGTGAAGCCCAGCGCCATCCCGTATTCCTCGAGCGCCTTGAACTCCTCGGGCGTCCAGTAGCGCAGCACCGGGTGGTGGTGCGCGCTGGGCTGCAGGTACTGGCCGATGGTGACCATGTCCACGTCGTGGGCGCGCAGGTCGCGCAGGGTCTGCTGCACCTGCTCCATGGTCTCGCCCAGGCCGAGCATGATGCCGGACTTGGTGGGCAGGTGCGGGTGCTGCGCCTTGAACTTCTGCAGCAGGGTCAGCGACCACTGGTAATCGGCGCCCGGCCGGACGTTGCGGTACAGGTCCGGCACGGTTTCCAGGTTGTGGTTGAACACGTCCGGCGGATTGGTCGCCAGGATCTCCAGCGCGCGGTCCATGCGCCCGCGGCCGCGGAAGTCCGGGGTCAGGATCTCGACCTTGGTGCCCGGGGTCTTTTCCCGGATCGCGCCGATGCAATCGACGAAGTGCTGGGCGCCGCCGTCGCGCAGGTCGTCGCGGTCCACGCTGGTCACCACCACGTACTTCAGGTCCATGTCGGCGACGGTTTCGGCCAGGCGCCGCGGCTCGTCCGCGTCGGGCGGCATGGGCCGGCCGTGGGCCACGTCGCAGAAACTGCAGCGGCGGGTGCACACGTCGCCCAGGATCATGAAGGTCGCCGTGCCGTGGCCGAAGCACTCATGGATGTTGGGGCAGCTCGCGTCCTCGCACACCGTGACCAGGCGGTTTTCGCGCAGCTTGGACTTGAGCGCGGCCACCGCCCCGTTGGAGGGAATCCGCACCCGGATCCACGACGGCTTGCGCAGCACCGGGGCATCGACGAACTCCACCGGCGAGCGCGCGATCTTGTCCGCCGCCACCTGCCGCGCTCCCGGCCGCAGGCTTCCGGCGGGCGCCTCGGGCGCAATCACCTGCATGGGAATGGACTTGTCAGCGGGGGACTTCATGGCTTGGAACCGTACGTCGAGCAGGCCCGCCATTGTAGACCAGCGCCTGACGGGGCCCGCCCCGGCGATGGAACAGCCCGGGGCGCTGGCCGCAACGCCGGCGGCTCAGGCGGCGGCGGCGAGATCCGGCAGCCCGTCCCCGGGCTGCAGCGTGAGGCCGAGCTGGCGCGCCATCTGCTCCATCAGCACCGGCTTGGCCGCGTCCAGGCCCGACGGCCCGCCCAGGTCGGCCACCGACGCCACCGCCATGCCGGCGTAGCCGCAGGGGTTGATGCGAGCGAAGGGCTCCAGGTCCATGGCGACGTTGAAGGCCAGCCCATGGAAGGTGCAGCCGCGACGCACGCGGATGCCCAGCGCCGCCACCTTGGCCCCCGCCACGTACACCCCGGGGGCGCCGTCGCGGCGGGCGGCCTCGATGTTCCACTCGGCCAGCGCATCGATCACCGCCTGCTCGATGCGGTGCACGTATTCGCGCACGCCGATCTTCAGCCGGCGCAGGTCCAGCAGCGGATAGGCCACCAGCTGGCCCGGCCCGTGGTAGGTGACCTGGCCGCCACGGTCCACGTGCAGGACGGGAATGTCCCCCGCGCCGAGGATGTGTTCAGTGCGGCCGGACTGGCCGAGGGTGAACACCGGATCGTGCTCGACCAGCCAGATCTCATCCGGGCAGTCGCCATCGCGTCCATCGGTGAAGCGCTGCATGGCGCGCCATACCGGCTCATACGGTTGGCGGCCCAGGTCGCGCACCCGCGCGGGCGGCAGCGCCACTTCCAGCGCCCCGCTCACAGCGTCCACTTCACCTGCGGATGCTGGCGGACCGCCTCGTGCGCGGCCTCGTACTGTTCGCGCGAGACCGCGCGGAACGACATCCGCACCGACACGTAGTTGCCCGCGCGCGAGGCCCGCAGCGCGAGCGATCCCTCCACCACCCGCACGCCGGCCGAGGCCAGCAGCCCGGGCATCTCGTTTTCAAGGCCTGCGTCGGAGGGCCCCATCGCGGTGATCTCGAACTCACCGGGGAACTGGAAGCCGTGTTCGGGATTGTCGGATTTGATTGCCATCGGCCAATTATGGGGACCGCTGCGGCCTTTCCCAAGCAGGCGGATCCCGCCTGCCTGTCCGTCCGCGGCCTGGAATCTCGTGTACGCAGGTGTCATCCACCATCCAGAACCCGCCATGTCACCCTGCCTGAAGATTTCACTTCCCCTGGCCCTGCTCGCCGGGCTGTTCGTTTGCGCACCGGCTGCGGCCCAGCGCGCCCAGGCCGAGCGCGCCCAGCGCACCGCGGAGATCCCGGTCTGCAGCCAGAGCCTCGGCGCGATCGCGGTGGACGAGCCGCCGGGCCGGAACTGGTGGTCCGGCCAGCAGCTGTCCTCGCCCTCAGCCCTGATCAAGCTGTTCGTGAACCGCTCGCGCTGCTTCACCCTGGTGGACCGCGGGCGCGGCATGGTGCGCATGCAGGCCGAGCGCGACCTCGCCGCCTCCGGCGACCTGCGCGGCGGGTCCAACATCGGGCGCGGCCAGATCCGGGCGGCGGACTACGTGCTGGTGCCCGACCTGATTTCGCAGAACAACCGCTCCAGCGGCAACCGCATCGGCGGGCTGCTGGGCGGCATGATCGGCAACCGCACCGCCGCCGCCGTCCTGGGCGGCATCGACATCAACCGCAAGACCGCCGACGTCCTGCTGACGGTGACCGACATGCGCTCGTCCGAACAGGTCGCGATGGCGGAGGGCCACGCCACCCACACCGACCTGGGCTGGAGCGGCGGCGCGGCGGTGTTCCGCGGCGGCCTTGCCGGCGGTGGTGCCACCGGCTACGCCGACACCGAGATCGGCCAGGTCATCACCCTGGCGTACCTGCAGGCCTACACCGACCTGGTGTCCCAGCTTGGCGGCCTGCCGGGCGACGCGTCCGCCGCCAACCACCAGCAGGCGGT
Organism: Luteimonas sp. JM171; assembly: GCF_001717465.1. NCBI lineage: Bacteria > Pseudomonadati > Pseudomonadota > Gammaproteobacteria > Lysobacterales > Lysobacteraceae > Luteimonas > Luteimonas sp. JM171. The sequence goes on from NZ_CP017074.1 coordinate 523,615, forward strand.
CACCATGCAGAAGCCCGGGCGGCTGCTGCGCAACGCCGATGGCACCGACGGCGCCGTGCGCGACCTGGAGGTGGGCATGATGCTCTACCCCACCGGCAACCGCGCCGAACTGATGTGGGAGGTCGACGACGAGCTCGGCAACCGCGGCTGGGTGAACTCGACGCTGTTCGGGCTGGCGCGCTAGGCGCCATGCTCAGCGGGGCGCCATGGATGGGATCATGACGTCCCACAGCGCCAGCCAGACCGTTCTGCTCTGGGAGTCGATCCATCCCCCGCTCAGCCTGGCTCGTGCCGACGCAAAGCGGAATCATCGGTGGAAGCCGCCAGCGCGCCCAGCAGATCTTTGGCGCTACCGGTCATTGGCCCCCTCCCCACGACCTGCCGCGCCTAATCTCCGATGACAGGGTGAATTCAACCGATCCGTCGGGGTTGATTTCCACTCCAAGATACCTGTCGCCAGGACCGGGCTGCGGAATTTCCGCGGTCGCCGTCCGGATCCACCCCCCCGGGGGTTCTGGTGAATCCACCGGGCCGCCCACCTCCCATTGCACTTCTGCCTCGCCGGGCTCTATTTCGATGCAGCAATACACCGACCCGCCGGTGCCTCCCGGCCCGTACTCTCCGAAATAGCCCAGGACAGGCTGCCCTTGAACCCTTACATTTCCGATTGAAGTTGGAGAGTAGTTGTACACGATGACATTGACGTTCATGTCTCTCTCCGAGATTCCGCATCCAGTCATCAGGGTCAAAACGGCCACCGCGAGGGCGCACCCGACCATTCGGCCGCCCGACACGGCCGTCGTCCTGATTCCAAGCCTTTCCCTTGCCAGCATATTTATCGATCCAGGACCATTTCCAATCGTCGCCTTCAGGACCTCTGCAATTCCTGCTTTCGCGCCGCTTCCAGCGCTCCGCTCACAGCGTCCACTTCACCTGCGGATGCTGGCGAACCGCCTCGTGCGCGGCCTCGTCCTGTTCGCGCGAAACCGCGTGGAACGACATCCGCGTCGACACGTAGTCGCCCGCGCGAGGCCCGCAGCGCCGATGGCACCAACGGCGCCGTGCGCGATCTGGAGGTGGGCATGATGCTCTACCCCACCGGCAACCGCGCCGAACTGATGTGGGAGGTCGACGACGAGCTCGGCAACCGCGGCTGGGTGAACTCGACGCTGTTCGGGCTGGCGCGCTAGGCGCCATCCTCAGCGGGGCGCCATCGACTGGATCATCGCATCCCACAGCGCCAGTGCCTGCGCGTCCGTCAGGGACGAGGTCACTGGCTCCCCCATCCACGCCGCTCCCCCCGCAGGGCTCCGGTAAGGCGGAAGACCCGGGAGCCCGCGCGGCGGCAGCGTACCGCCGGTGCCCAGCGTCACCTGGATCGTCGGCGTGGCGAGCCCGGGTGCGGCTGGATACGACTCGATGACGAAGAGGTGCTCCTGGCGGTCTTCGAGCTGCTCACTCGCCAGCCACTCCTCCGCAGGCATCCCGGCAAGCCGCGCCGCCCCTTTCCTCAGGGGCCGGGGCTTGAATCCCAGCCCCCTGAAATTGCCTTCCAACCGCCGCACCAGACTCGGCTCGGCGTCGTCACGCCTGAAGGTCCCCAGCTCCACCTGCACAGAAACGTCGCGATTGCGGGCTCCCGCGTGACGATAGCGGATCGTCGCCGCTTCGTAATCATTGCCCGCATCGAGCATCACCGGGCCGATGCAGAAGCCGGAGCCTGCAGCCTGCGCAACGCTGGCGACCCGGGCCGCCAGCTCCTTGAGCCTGGCCTCCACCGGCGCGGTCACGCCCTTGTACGACGGGGCCTTGAGGAACACATGGACGCCATCGACGAGCCGGTGGACCTCGTGGACATGGGAACGGTCGGAGATGTCGCTGCGGTGGTAGCGCAGCAGGACGGCGTCGCCTTCCAGCTCCTCGTGGGCCACCAGCATTGGCCCCCCGGTCTTCTCGTTGGTTTCGGCTGAAATTTCGGCCGCGCGGGTGCCGACCACGCCGATGAATTCATCGGCTTCCATGCCTTCGGCCGCAATCTGGAACTCCACCGTCTCGAAGTCCGCTCCGTGGCCAAAGTAGAACGTGGCCGATGACGCGGCGTACTCAAGCTCGAACCGTTCCGGCAGGCTGATCTGATGGCGGCCCACGCATTGGGTCCGCAGCCGATCGGTCGATTCGATTCCGGACACCTGACCGCTTGGGCATCCAGGGCTGACCAGCAGCCCCACTGCCAAAGCAACCGGCAACAGCGTGCGGCTAGCGGTTTTCAGCATCTTCGCACCAATCGCGGGTGGGGTGAACGCGACGCTGCTCGGGGCGGCGCCTTACCGTCGGAACCGCAACGAATCCAAAATCGACGTCCAAAGTGAAGCTGCCTGCCCATCGCTCAATGACGCCGCCACCGGTTCACCGCTCTCGCGCTCACCGCCCGTGAACATCTCCAGCATGAGCCTGGGCTGGCCCGGCGCGGCCGTGCGCAGGTCCGTCTCCGCGTAGAATCCGTGCTGCGATGCGCCCCTGTCTTCGAATGCGCCAAGCCACTGCTCTCCGCGCATTCCAGCCAACTGCCGCTCGCCCTTGTTCAATGTCTTCCACTTGACTCCAAGCCCCGTCAGGTTCGACTCGCCCCTCGCGATCAGGGAAGGCTCATCGTCAGCCTGGGGGAGGGTGTTGAGGCTGATCCGGAACCGGATGTCGGCATGTACCGCGTCCGTGGCCCGGAACGCCAGCTCCAGCTCCTCGTAATCGCTTCCTGCATCCACAACCACCGGTCCCAGGCACGTGCCGGGAGGGGCGTTTTGCGGATCCCCGACGGGGGCCACCCGAGTGGCCATTGCCTGCAGTCTGGCATCGGCATCGCGGGCCTGCGATTCCTGGAAGGCCGTGGTGCTCATCGCCACGTGCGCTTCGCCAACAAGCAAATGCAGCTCATGCACCTTCGCATCGCTGATCACGCTGCTCGCATAACGGAGCAGGCGGGTCCCGGTGTCGCCCCAGGTTTCACTGCCAACGAGCATGGGGCCATCGGTGGCATGGTTGGTTGCGCGGGTGAGCTCTTCCATCCGCTGCGCAACGCCGGCTTCGAAGATTCCCAGCGTGATCCTATCGGCCACGACGCTGACGTCAACCGTGCTGAAATCGGTGCCGTGACCAAAATAGAACGTCGCGTCTCCGACGCCCACAGTTCCGGAATGGGTGAGTCGGAAACTCGCCGGGAGGTCGATGAGGAACCGTCCCGCGCAATGCGTCTTCATGCTCTCGATCAGGTGTGGGGGCACGGTTTGGAAATCCTCCTGGTTTGACCCGCATCCAGCGCCGACCAGCGCGGCAACAACCGTGGCGCAGAATCGGATGAGCACGTTCATGGGCTGATGTTGGCCTGCGCGGCGATCTTTTGCAGGCTGAACAGGGTTGCCAGCTGGACCTGCGGGTCGCGAAACGAGGGTTCGTGCTCGAACCCGGCCATGCGGAACTGCTGCCTGATTCTGCCGGGGTCCTTCGCCTGGCGCAGCGGTGCCTCACCTGAGCTGGTTGGCACCGTGCCGTCCCCGCCTCCATCCTGTCCCAGGGCCACCAGATCCCAGTAGCTGCTCTGGTAGATGGTGGGCCCGGCAATGTGGCCGTACCCCGGCAATACTTCCAGCCGTCCTCCGACTCGCAGCGGATTGGTGCCGTCGTCGCGCACCTGGTCGAAGCCCATCCGGTGGATCCCGCTGGCGGCCGGCGGAGTGCCTGAGTCCGGGCGCAGGCCCGGCCGGATCTCCCATCGGACCGTCTCAAAGCTCGGCTGCTCCTCATCGGCCCCGTAGTACACATAGGTCATCGGGTGGTACTCGCCCGAAATCTGCTGGTGGAATCCGCGGGCGATCCTGACATTCATCGCGAAAGCATCCCAGGAGATGGGCCGCCCCCCACGGGGGCTGAGCCACTCCTCCCGAACCAGTCCCCACCAGCGGTCCCGGCGCAGGTAGATGTCCTCGTAAGGGTCCTCCAGCGGTTGCGACTCGTCGCGACTGCCACCGTCCGCAGCCTGGATCCGGAGCCAGCCTGGCCGGTAACCGGCAGTGGGCAGCAGTTGTAATGCACCCGGCGCCTGCGCGAACACCGCGGTCACCTCGCGGCCGTTGCTGCCGATCACCAGACCGGCCACGAAACTCTCATCCCGCATGCCCACCTTGCAGCGGCGATAGGCCACCGCCGCCCCCACTGCTGGCATCACCCCGTGCACGACACCGGCGATGCGCTCGGACATTCCTGGAAGCCTTGCGCAGCACCGCGCCACCAGCCCGCCCATCGAGTGCGTAACCAGCACCACCTGCTCACACCTGCTCCCATTGCGGTTGTTCTCCGCCACCACATGCTCGATCCGCGCCCGCAGCCGCTCTGCAGCATCCGTATTGCACGCCAGCCAGTTGTATCCGCAGGCATACACGGGCATGCGGAACCTGGCGCGCTTGAGAAGATCATCGGTCGTCACCGACTCGCTGGCGTGCGGATGGCCGTTGGCGGTGCGCTCGACGAAAGCGGATGGATCGAATCCGCGCATCCGCATTGGAACGCCCTCCACCAAGCGGGGTTCTTTTGGCGGCTCGCCGGGCGCGGGTGCAGCAGACATTACCGGGTAGAAGAAGTCTTGCCATTTCGCGGGGTTGTATTCCCCGGAGTTGAGGCGTTGCTCCAGCCAGAGCAGGAAGTCGTGATAGCTGCCCTCCGCAATTTCGCCCCAGAATCTCTGTTCGCGGTACTGCTCCCTCCGCTCCACCGAGCCGGTTGGCGACCGTGGGACGCCACCTCGCAGATCCACCCGCGTCCTTGAGGGGTGCATGAGCCGCTGGCGGGAGGCTGGCCCGTTGAACGCCATACGTCGCGCCAGCCCAAGCGGTACGCCGAACGTCGTGTCCAGGCGCCAGACCGGGTTGCCTTCCAAGTCCATAAGATTGGAACCCATGATGCCGGGAACGAAGATCACCGGCAGGACCTGGTTCGGCGGCAGCACAAGTCGCACCGGATCACCATGGCGGGCATTGGTCAGCCTCCACCGGTAGGTAGCGCGCCCCTCCGGCCCGAGGCCGACCCGGGCCTCCCGTTCCCGCGCCGCAGGCGAACTCATCGCGCTCCTCCGCGAGGCACTTCTCCAAGGAATTCGATCGAAAGTTCTTCCACGCCCACCCCCTGCTGCAGTTCAATGCTTCCCGTCGCGTCGGTGATCCCCCGGATCCTGGCGCCGTCGGCACGGGTGATGAGATATTCATGATGCGCAGCCGGCTCGCCAATGGGAAGGACGGCCTGAAACCTTTCGTTGAACTTCGCCTTCGGCCAGGAATTCATTTCCCGGCTGAGCTGGGTCGGCCCGCTGAAGCTCTTCTTGCCCGCATGCACGGCGATTTCCCCCGGGCAGGCGATGACGATGTCGCCGTCCTCGATGGTGAGGCTGGCCCCACCGCTGGTGGCCAGGTGCACGGCCTTGCCGGCGGCCAGGTCGACTTCGGCATTGGCGCTGACGAGCCTGAGCTGTTCGCGGCTGCGCACCCGGATGTCGCTGTCCTGGGCCTGGAGGTCGAGTTCCCCCTCGCCGCTGACCAGGCTGAGCGCGGTGTCTTCCGCCTGTCCTTCCGCGGCCGCGGACAGCACCCCGATCGCTTGGCCGCCATGGATCCGCAGGTTGCCGGCCACCGCCAGGTTGCTGCATTGGCCGCTGGCAAGCGTGAGGGTTTCGCCCGCGCTCCAGGCCAGGCCCTGCCCGGCCACCAGGCCGATCCCCGCAGGCGCCGCCAGGCCGAGCAGGGCGTCCCCCGTATGCGGGATGCGTCCTTGCCCAGGTTTTGGACTGCGTTCCGCAGCTTCGCCCCGTGCGCTGGCGTAGCCGTCACCGGGCACGGTCGTCTTCGCGCTGGCCAACAGGGCCCCGAGCGGCGCGCATTCGCTGGCCAGGCGTGAGGCTTGCGCGGCATGCGCGCCTTCATGGCCTGCGAGCCGGACGGTCTGGTGGGTGGCTGCGGCCTTCGAAAACGTTTCACCCAGGGCTGCGAGCTGGTCCAGCAACGCGCTGGCGCCGACCGCGTCGCCGGCCGGGGTTTCGCCTGCCTTTCCATAGGCGCTCAGCCACAGGCCTGCTTCGGCCCGCACCGTCCCCCAGGCATCGGTGCGAAGCTCAAACCCTTCGCCCCGGAAGGTGCCGCGGAAGTTGTCGGCCTGGTGCACCAGGTGCCCCAGGTTCAGTGCACTCGCCGCGTGGGTGGTGGCCAGCTGCAGCCGCAGCTGCCCGTCGCTGTCGTCGAACACCAGGCGGCTGTGGCCCTGCCCGCCCCATTCCCGGGACTTGATGCCCCACAGCGCGCCGGCGTTGCGGTGGACCTGGTCGCCCGCACCCATGCCGTGCCACGGCGGCGCGTTGCCGCCGGCGAGGTTGGCCTGGGCGCTGGGCGCATGGTCGCGCGCGTGTGCATAGGCGGCCAGGTCGCCCTCCTCCACCTCACCTCCCCGGGTGACCGGCACGCCCGCTTCCCCACGTCCGTTGTACAGGGCGCCCACCACCACCGGGCGATCAATGTCGCCTTCGAGGAAGGCCACCAGCACCTCCTGGCCGATCCGCGGCAGGAACTGGCTGCCCACGCCCGGGCCTGCGTAACGTTGCGCCACCCGCAGCCAGCAACTGTCGCGATCGCCCTCCGCGTGTCCCTGCTGGAAATGGAAGCGCACCCGTACCCGCCCCAGGGCGTCGGCGTGCAGCTCGCGGTTGCCGGAGGGGCGCGGCGAACCTTCCGGCCCCACCACGATGGCCGTCTGGTAACCCGGCGCCGTGGGCCGCGGGTTGAGGCGCGCACCGGTGGCATCGGCCAGCACCGGTCGCCAGGGGCGCGCGCGGTCGATGGCCTCGAACGCGTTGGCATAGCCCACCGCGGCGGCCCGCGCCTGCAGTTCCGCGTCCTCCGCCAGGCCGGCCGGCGCCTCCCAGCCGGGGGCCGGCCCGAGCCCGGAATCGATGGCCTTGCGCAGGTCCACCGGCAGGTTGTTGATGCCCACGTGCTGCACGCAGGTCAGCAACAGCTGCGGATCACCGCCCTCGGCGCCCGGCGCCGACGGCGCCTGCAGGAGTCGGAACCAGGTTCCAGCCCGGAACGTGCGCGCAGTGCCGTGGCCGAGCCACTGCTCGCGGCCGGCTTCGGCCGCCTGCGCCATGAGGCGGGCATGGCGCTCGGCTTCCGGCGTGCCCGCCCACGGGTACGCGCCCACGGGATCGTAATGCTCCAGCGCCGCGTCCAGCCCGGCATGCTGCAGCGGCAGCTGCACGCCAACCGACTGCATGGTCCTGTAGTCGGTCCCCAGCAGGGCCAGGCGACCGGCGCCGATCCACCGGCGCCGGCCGATGCCCTGCACGGCATCGCGCGCCTCGGTGGCATCGCTGCGGTGGTAGCGCACGCCGCCGTCGGCGGAGGACGCCGGGTCTTCCGGCTGCGAGGCGCTGTCGGCGAACAGCACCAGGCGGTGCCCCGCGGCGGCCTCGCTGTCCTCCTCCAGCCGCCACCCCAGGCCTTCCTCGGCCAGCAGGCGCTGCACGAACGCGGCGTCGCTCTCGCGGTACTGTACGCAGTAGCTGCGCGGGCGCGCCTGGGACAGGAACGGCCCAACCTCATCGGACAGCCGCCAGGCCGCCAGCGGCGCGTAGCCGGCAAACACCGACTCCACGATCTCCACCACGCTGCGATCCTGGAACACCCGGCTGTGGCGGCCCTGCCCCAGCAGCCAGGTCCACGGCACCAGCTCCAGCCGGTAACGCGCCAGGCCGCCGTTGGCGCCCAGGCACGCGGCCTCCCGCACCAGCCCGCTGCGCGCGGCCATCCCGCCATCGGCGAGGCGGGTCTGCAGGGTGGCCGGTGTCCCCAGCCAATCGCCAATGGGCAGCCCCGCGTCGGTGGACAACACATCCACCATCCACTCACAGCCGTCTGAGAGCCGTTCCCGGCCGCGCCAGCGCTCCACCAGCAGCGGGGCTGGTGCGCCCTCCAGCTCCAGCCGGTACAGGCGGGTGGCGTCATCGATCCCCACGAGCGCGGCCAACTGCGTGGCCGCACCTGATGCTCCCTGCATGGTGTGCTCCCTGGCCCGAGGCCGTCCTTGCCCCGGAATGATGCCAGCTGCCGGGCGGCGGTCAAGCCGCCGGCAGGATCACTCCGACTGCCACCACATCAGGAACTCATGCCACAGGCGCTTGAAGAAGCCGGCGCGCTCCACTGCCTGAAGCGCCACCAGCGGCCGCTCGGCCACCACTTCGCCGTCAAGCATCACCCGCACCGTGCCCATGACCTGCCCCTCCTCGACCGGCGCCACCAGCGTTGCAGGCAGGTCCATCGAAGGCTGCAGCTGCTCGTACTTGCCGCGCGCGGTGCTCACCAGCAAGGGCTCGGCCAGGCCAAGGCTCAGCTCGTTGTCACGGCCCTTCCAGATGCGCTGGGTGGCCAGCTCCTCGCCCGCGTCGTACAGGCGGTGGGTCTCGAAGAAGCGGAAGCCCCAGTTGAGCAGCGCCATCGAATCGTTGGCCCGCTGGGCTTCGCTGGTCGAGCCCATCACCACCGAGATCAGGCGCTGGTCGCCGCGCTGGGCGGACGCCATCAGGCAGTAGCCCGCGCCGGAGTGATGCCCGGTCTTGATGCCGTCCACGGCGTCGTCGCGCCACAGCAGCAGGTTGCGGTTGCGCTGGGTGATGGGGCCGACGGTGAACTCGCGGATCTTGTTGTGGGCGTAGATGTCGGGGAAGTCGCGGATGATCGAACGCCCCAGCACCGCCAGGTCGCGCGCGGTGGAATAGTGGTTTTCCTCGCTCAGCCCGTGGGAATTGACGAAATGGCTGCTGGTCATCCCCAGGCGCTGGGCGTGGGCGTTCATCAGCGATGCAAACGCCTCCTCGGTGCCGGCCACGTGCTCGGCCAGGGCGATCGCCGCATCGTTGCCCGACTGCACCGCCATGCCGATCTCCATGTCCAGCAACGGCGCGGTCTGGTTGACCTCGAAGCCGCTGAAGCTGCCGCCGGTGCCGGCGCCGCCCTTGCGCCAGGCGTTCTCGGTCATCATCACCTGGTCGTCCTCGCTGATGCGGCCCGCTTCCAGCTCGGAGGCGATCACGTAGCTGGTCATCACCTTGGTGATGCTGGCCGGCTCCACCCGCTCGTCGATGTTCTCGCCCGCCAGCACCTGACCGGTCTCGTAGTCCATGAGGATCCAGGCGGTGCCGGTGATGGATGGCGGCGGCGGCGTGGCCACTTCCGGAGCCGGAGCCGGCGCGGGCGCGGGCTGGGGCGACTGGGCGAGGGCAAGGCCGATGGTGGCCACGGACAGGGCCGCCGCGGCGGCCGCGACGAAACGGGACGGGGAAAACTTCATTGACTCACTGACTCCTTGGCTGCGGCAGTGGCGGGCCGCAGGGGCGAAACGGGCGAAACCGGCAGTTTAATCGCGAACCACCTGCGGCTGGCCAAAACCAAGACCCGCGAACCGGGCGCTGAGTTCCGGGACCATGGCCGACGCCACCGGTCCCACCTGCACGCGCCAGACGCTGCGGCCGGCCGAAAACCCGTCGACCAGGCGGGCCCCGGCGATGCCTGCGCCCTGCAGCATCGCCAGCGCGCGCTCGGCGTTGTCGCGGGCGCCGAATGCGGCGACCTGGAGGGTGACCGCATCGGCGGCGGGCGGGGCGGCGGCGGAAGCCGGAATGGCCGGCCCGGCTGGCTGCGCAGGGGCAGCCGCAACCTGTGGTGCCGGCGCCGGCTGCACGTCTCCAGCGGCCGGCCGGTTGGCCTCGGCGGCCTTGGCGACCCCGAGCGCGCGCAGGTCGATCTGGCGCTCTTCCAGCCAGGCATCGAAATCGTCCGCAGTCATCACCCGGCCGCCCTGCATCATGTTGAAGCGGCGCTCGTGCGCGTAGCGCGGGTCCACGCCTTCGGCGAGCTCGGGGACGGCTTCTTCGGGTGCGGGCACGGCGGCCGCGGCAGGCGGAGGAGGCATGGCGCTGGCGGGCGCCGGGCGCTCCCCCGCCGCGGCGCTGGCCACGGGCAGTGCCTCGATCAGGGTGTCAATCGCGCTGGGCTGCGCAGCGGCCTCCGCGGCGGCTTCGCGCGGCTCCTGCCGCGCCACCGCGTCCCAGTCGTGCCGGGCCGGCTCGCCGGGGCTGAGCGCACGCACTTCCACCCGCGCCGTGCCCTGGCGATGCATGTCCAGCTTGACCGCAGCGGCCCAGCTCAGGTCAACCACGCGCCCCTCGTGGAATGGCCCGCGGTCGTTGACCCGCACCACCACCGAGCGCCCGTTGTCGAGGTTGGTGACCCGGGCGAAGCTGGGCAGGGGCAGGTGCTTGTGGGCCGCGGTGAAGGCGTACATGTCGTACACCTCCATGTTGGAGGTGCGGCGGCCGTGGAACTTGTTGCCGTAGTACGACGCCAATCCCTCCTCGACGAAGCCCTGCGTGTCGTCGAGCACGGTGTAGCGCTTGCCCAGCACCGTGTAGGGCGACCGGTTGCCGTAGCGCGAGCGCGGCTCGTCCACCACCTCGGGCTCAGGGATCGCATCGACGTCGGGGATGTAGTCCGGCGCGCTGTCGCGGATGTGCGGGGCATAGAGGCCGCCGGCCACGTAGTCGCCGCGCTTGGAGGGATCCTCCTGCGCGGGCGGGTATGGGGATTTGCGCGGCCGCTCGCGTTCCTGCGCCTGGCCCTGCGGGGGAGCGCCCGCAACCGGCGGCTCGGACTTCCTGGGCGCGCCGCTGCAGGCGGCGAGCACCAGCGCGATCGCGGCGGCCGCGAAGAGCCTCATTGGCCGCCGGTGCCGCTTCCCGCGCGGATCTCCTGCGCCAGCTGGTGCACTGCCAGCGCGTACATCGGCGACCGGTTGTAGCGGGTGATGACGAAGAAATTGCGGTAGCCCAGCCAGTACTCGGGGCCGGCGGGGCCCTCGAGGGTCAGCAGCGTGGCGCCCTCGGCCTCGGGCTCCCCGGCCTGGGGCCGGTAGCCGCGCGCGGCCAGTTCCTCCAGCCGGTGCACGGGGTCCAGCGTCTCGGGCTTGAAATCCTCCGCGCCGGGATCGCGCGTGGCGCGGGCCACCACCGGCCCCCCACGCTCCCAGCCGAACACCACGAAGTAGTTGGCGATCGAGGCGAAGACGTCGTCCAGGTTGTCGATCAGGTTGCGGTGGCCGTCGCCGTCACCGTCCTTGGCCCACAGCCGGTAGCTGGACGGCATGAACTGGCCCAGCCCCATAGCGCCGGCATAGCTGCCCCGCAGCGCCAGGATGTCCAGGCTGGGTTCGTCCTTTTCCAGTGCGAACAGGTGCGCCAGTTCGGCAGCGAAGAACGGCGCCCGCGGGGCATGGTCGAAGGCCAGGGTGTACAGCGCATCGAGGATGCGGTGGTTGCCGGTGAACCCGCCGTAACTGGTCTCCACGCCGATGATGGCAACGATGTACTCGGCCGGCACGCCGCTTTCGGCGGCGATGCGATCCAGCGCCGCACGGTGGCGGGCATAGAACTCGCGGCCACCGCGGATGCGCGCGTCGTTGAGGAAGATCGGCCGGTATTCGGCCCAGGTGCGGGTGCGCTCGGCCGGGCGGGACATCGCATCGAGGATGCTCTGGCGCACCTGCGCCTGGGCCAGCACCTCGCGCACGCGGTCCGCGTCCACGCCATGGGTGCGCACCGCGTAATCGACAAAGTTGGCAATCCGCTGCGGGCGCGGGATCGCCGGATCGGCAACCTCCGGCGGCGCCTCCGGGCGTTGCTCCGGCGGCGGCGGCACCGGCGCCAGCGGTGCGGGTCCGGCCGGCTCCTCGATGGGCTCGGGGAGCGGCGTTTCCGCTTCGGCCACGGGCTCGTGAAGGGGCGTGGGGGCCTCGGTCGCGCAGGCGGCGAGGGCGAAGGCGATCAGGCACGGGGCCAGGGGGAAAAAGGCGCGCGGATTCATCGGTCGCGAGGTTAGCATGGGGCGGCGGAACGCGGCGGCGGCCGTCGCCGCGCGTTCATCATCATCGGGGTCGAACCGGGCCCGCCCGGCACTCAGCCGCGCACGGGCCGGTGGGCGGCAATCGACATCACCACGCCCATCCCCGCCAGCAGCGAGACCGCCGCGGTGCCGCCGTAGCTGAGCAGCGGCATCGGCACGCCCACCACCGGCAGCAGCCCCGACACCATGCCGCCGTTGACCAGTACGTACACGAACATCGCCAGCCCGAGGCTGCCGGCCAGCAGGCGCGAGTAGCCGTCGCGGGCCTCGGCAGCGATCCACAGGCAGCGCCCGATCACGAACAGGTACAGCGCCAGCGTCACCACCACCCCGATCCAGCCGAACTCCTCGGCCAGCACGGCGAAGATGAAGTCGGTGGTGTGCTCGGGCACGAAATCCAGGTGCGACTGCGAACCCTCGCCCCAGCCCTGCCCGGCCAGCCCGCCGGCGCCGATGGCGATCTTGGACTGGATGATGTTCCAGCCGGCTCCGAGCGGATCGCGCTCGGGGTCGAGGAAGGTCAGCAGGCGGTCCTTCTGGTAGGGCTGGAGCATCCAGAACCAGGCTGCCGGCGCCGCCGCCGCCACCGCGGCCGCCACCGCCGCGAACCACCACCAGGCCAGGCCCGCCAGATACAGCGCGAACAACCCGCTGGCGGCCACCAGCACCGCCGTGCCCAGGTCTGGCTGCAACATGATCAGGCCCGTGGGCAGGCCGATGATGGCCAGGCACACCAGTACCACTCCAGTGCGCGGCGGGGGACCGGCGAGGTTGAGGTACCACGCCGCCATCATCGGCAGGCTCAGCTTCATCAGCTCGGCCGGCTGGAAATAGAACACCCCCATGTTCAGCCAGTGCTGTCCATGGCGGCCGGTGCCCAGGAACAGCACCAGCACCAGCGGCAGGATCGACAGCGCATAGAACCCCGGGGTGACCGCTCGCAGGCGCAGCGGCGTGACCCGCGAGAGCAGCCACATGGCGGCAAGCCCCACGCCGTAGCGGGCGGCCTGGGCCGTCACCATGGCCATGTTCTGTCCGCTGGCGCTGTGCAGCACCGCCAGCCCGATGGCCATCAGCGCGCACAGCGCGGCCAGCAGCATCCAGTCCACGGTGCGGGTGAAGCGCCGCCACAGGTCGAACAACCAGGCGAGGATGATGTTCATGCGCCGGGCTCCCCAAGCTCCCCGGCGTTCCCTTCGCCGGCGTCGCCGTCCCCGCCATCCCCGTCCGCCTGGGGCCCCAGCAGCCAGGCATCGAAGATTTTGCGCGCGATCGGCGCCGCGGTGACGCCGCCGTAGCCGCCATGCTCGACGATCACCGCCACCGCGATCTGCGGATCCTCCGCCGGTGCATAGCCGATGAACAGCGCCTGGTGGCGCAGGTGGTAGGGCAGGCTGCGGGGGTCGGTGCGGGCATCGCCGCGCCGGCCCACGCGCTGGGCGGTGCCGGTCTTGCCGGCCATCCGGTACCCGGCGTCGCGGGCCAGGGCGGTGGCCGTGCCGCGGCCGTGGATAGTGGCTTCCATGCCTTCCTGCACCGCCCGCACGTGCCCGGCGTCGTCACTGATCGCAGGGCCATTGGGCGCCCGCGGCGTGCGCCACGGCTGGTCGTAGCCGTCGCGGCGCCCGGCCAGCAACGTCAGCGGGTGCAGCTGGCCGCCGTTGGCGATGGCGGCGGTGCCACGCACCAGCTGCAGCGCGGTGGTGATCCAGTAGCCCTGGCCGATGCCTGCGATGACGGTCTCGCCCGGATACCAGGGCTCGCTGCTGCGGCCCAGCTTCCACTCCCGCGATGGCACGACGCCCGCGTTCTCGCCCACCAGCTCCACGCCCGTCGGCTCGCCGAACCCGTAGCGGTGCATGAACTGGGCGAAGCGGTCGATGCCCATCTCGTAGGCCAGGTCGTAGTAGTAGTAGTTGATCGAGCGCGAGATCGAATCGCGCAGGTCCACCCAGCCGGCGCCGGCGCCTGCGTCGCGGTAGCCGCGGCGCTGGCCGGGGATGAAGAACTCTCCGGTGGAGAACACCCGTGACTCGGGCGTGCGCAGGCCGCTGTCCAGCCCTGCCAGCGCCACGAACGGCTTGATGGTCGATCCCGGCGGCCCACCCCCCAGCACGTTGCGGTTGAACAGCGGCCGCGCCGGGTCGTCCATCAGCCGGCGGTAATCGGCGTGCGAGATCCCGTTGACGAACAGGTTGGGATCGAAGCTGGGCAGGCTGACCATGCCCAGCACCTGGCCCGTGGCGGGTTCCACCGCCACCGCCGAGCCGTGCATCTCGCCAAAGGCCTCCACCATCGCCTGCTGCAGGTCCAGGTCCACGCTCAGGCGCAGGTCGCTGCCGGCCTGGGCGGGCAGCTTGCCCAACGTCCGCAGCGCGCGCCCCTCCACGTTGGTTTCCACCTGCTCATAGCCCACGCGTCCGCGCAGCACTTCCTCGAACGATCGTTCGATGCCGGTGCGCCCGGTATACGGGAACAGCACGTGGCTCTCGCCGTAGCGCTCGACGTCACCATCATCGGTGCGCCCCACGTAGCCCACCACGTGCGCGAACAGCTCCCCGTGCGGGTAGCGCCGGTTGAGATAGGGCACCACCTCCACGCCCGGGAAGCGCCAGCGATCCACCGCGAAGCGCGCCGCCTCCTCCTCGGTCACCCGCAGCTTCAGCGTCACCGGCTGGAAGCCGCGCCGGGCCCGCCGCTCCTCGCGGAAGCGCTCCACCTCGGCGGGATCAAATGCGAAGATCCCCGACAACCCCTGCACCAGGGCGTCGGTGTCGGCGGCGTCCTCCGGAGTCACCTCCAGGCGGTAGGCGGGCACGTTGTCCGCCAGCACCCGCCCCTGCCGGTCATATACCAGCCCGCGCCCGGGGATCACCGGCCGCGGCTTGATCCGGTTGGCCTCCGACTGGCGCGCGAACTCGCTGTGCTGCACCACCTGCAGGCGGAAGTACCAGCCGGCCAGCACCAGCAGCGCCACCGCCACGATGGCGAAGCCCACCAGCGCGCGCACCCGGAAGGCGGCCGCTTCGATGGCCGGGTTGCGCATCCGTCCCGCCCGCGTGATCCGCATCGCTCAGCGCCCCCGGCGGCTGAACCGCAGCGCATCCATCACCAGGTACAGCGGCGCCCACAGCAGCATGCCGACCACTGGCGCCAGCCAATAGGTCCACGGCACCTGCTCCACGCCGAGCGCCAGATGGATGGCCGCGCTCACCACCCGGTCGTTGAACAGCAGGCCGCCAATCGCCAGCGCCTGCTGCGCCATCGGGAAGAACCGCAGCTGGGTGCGGAAGCGCTGCAGGATGAAGGCCATCACCGTCAGCCGCAGCGCCTGCTCGCCCAGGATGCTGCCGAACGCCAGGTCCGCCAGCAGCCCCATGGAGAACGCGAACACCAGGCCAAGGCGCTCGTTGTCCTCGATCACCCAGTACGCCACCACCAGCGCCAGCCAGTAGGGGCGCAGCGGCTGCAACACCTCCGGCAGCGGCACCAGGCCCAGCAGGAGCGCCAGCAGCACGCTCACCGGCAGCACCCAGCCGTTGGCCACCCGCCTCACGGCGCGTCCTCCGGCGAGGCATCTGCGGGCACGGCATCGGCGCTGGCCGGCTCCTCCGCACCGGCGCCTTGCGCGCTCCTCGAAGCCTCCACGGCCGGCGGCACGGCGGGCGCGGGCGCGAGTTCGCGCAGCAGCAGCACGTCGCGGCCGCGGTCCAGACGCGCCGCGGGATCCACCGAGCCCACCAGGAATGCGCGGCTGTCGTCGGGCGCCAGGGCGGTGATCGTGCCCACCGGGAACCCGGCCGGGAACCGGCCGCCCAGCCCGGACGTCACCAGCTCGTCGCCCACCCGCACATCACTCGAGAGCGGCACGTTGGGCAGCCGCAGGGCATCGCTGCGCCCCTGCCCAAACGCCACCAGCCGCACCCCGGTGCGGGCCACCATCACCGGTACCGCGTGGTCCACGTCGGTGAGCAGCAGCACCACGGCGGTGGCCGGGGCGGTCTGGATCACCTGCCCCACCACGCCACCCGCATCGATCACCGTCTGCCCCTGGCCGACGCCGTCGCGGCTGCCGGCGCGCAGTACCAGCCGCTGCCGGGTCGGGTCCAGGTCGATGTCGAGGATGGGCGCCAGCTGCACGTCCAGCCCGCCGCTGCCGGCCGCGCCCAGCAGCTGCCGCAGGTGGGTGTTCTCCTCGGCCGCTGCCTGCAGCCGCGCCAGGCGCGCGTTGGCCACCAGCAGCTCGTTGCGCAGGCGGTGGTTGTCCTCGCTCAGCAGCGAGCGGGTGACGGCGTCCTCGCGCACGCTGCGCGCCAGCCGCGAAGGCAGGCCGGCCAGCCACCAGACCGGCTGCATCGCCACCCCCGCGTGGGCGCGGACCTGGTCCAGCCAGCCGCCGCGGTGGTCGGCGATGATCAGGGCGATCGAGACCGCCAGCAGGGCCAGCAGGCGCAGCGTCCCCGTGACGTCACCGGAACGTTGGGTGGCGGGACTGGCGAAAGAGGGCACGAATAATGCGCGGCGTCAGGTCGGTGGCTGGAACGGCAGGGCAGCCGCGGCGGCGTCCCCTGCGCGGCAACTGTCAACTATCGCATGGCCCGTGGCCCCCTGTGGCCCGGCGCGGGGTCAGTCGGAGGAGAAGAACTCGTTGCCGTGCATGTCCAGCAGCTCCAGCGCGCGTCCACCGCCGCGGGCCACGCAGGTCAGCGGGTCTTCGGCGATCTGCACGTGCAGGCCGGTTTCCTGGCTGAGCAGCTTGTCCAGGTCCTTCAGCAGCGCGCCGCCGCCGGTGAGCACGATGCCGCGCTCGGCCACGTCCGCGCTGAGCTCCGGCGGGGTCTGCTCCAGCGCCTGGCGCACCGCCTCGACGATGCCGGCCAGCGGTTCGCGCAGGGCATCGAGCACCTCGCTGGACTTGATGGTGATCACCTTCGGCACGCCCTCGGCCAGGTGACGGCCGGAGATCTCGGTCTCGGTGTTCTCTTCCTGCGGGCAGGCGCAGCCGATCTCCAGCTTCACCCGCTCGGCGGTGGCGTCGCCGATCAGCATGCCGTGGTTGCGCCGCACGTAGTTGATGATCGACTCGTCGAAGCGGTCGCCGCCCACCCGCGCGGACTGCGAATAGACCACGCCGTTGAGCGCAATCACCGCGACCTCGGTGGTGCCGCCGCCCACGTCCACCACCATGGAGCCGCGCGCCTCGGTGACCGGCATGCCGGCGCCGATCGCGGCGGCCATGGGCTCCTCGATCAGGGACACGTCGCGGGCGCCGGCCTCCAGCGCGGAGTCCTTGATCGCGCGCTTCTCCACCTGGGTGGAGCCGGCCGGCACGCAGATCAGCACCCGCGGGCTGGGGCGCAGGAAACGGCTCTTGTGCACCTTGCGGATGAAATGCTTGAGCATTTCCTCGGTGTAGGTGAAGTCGGCGATCACCCCGTCCTTCATCGGCCGGTGGGTGGTGATGTTGCCGGGGGTGCGGCCGAGCATCTGCTTGGCCTCGGTGCCGACCGCAGCCACCGTCTTCTGGCCGCCGCTGCCCTGGCGCACCGCGACCACGGACGGCTCGTTGAGCACGATGCCCTGGCCGCGGACGAAAATGAGGGTATTGGCCGTGCCCAGGTCGATGGACAGGTCGTTGGAGAACATGCCGCGGAACTTCTTGAACATCGGGCGTCGGGGTCCGTGCAGGGCGCCTGCCGCGGGGGCGGCGCGGGCGGAAAACTGGGGAAGCGGCCGGAGCCGGAGGGGCGCACAGACTAGCAAAATCGCGGCCGCCGCGGACCATGGCCGGCGTCTGCCGGCGCCGGCCCGGCGGCGCGCGGGGCCCCCGCGGCGGGGCCCGACGGCTGGCCTGCGGGGCGCCGGGCGGATAACCTGTGCGCCTTTGTGCCCTGCGTGAGCGTTGCGATGTCGGTCCTGATCTGCGGTTCCCTGGCTTACGACACCATCATGGTGTTCCCG
The DNA here is from genome assembly GCF_001717465.1 of Luteimonas sp. JM171. Classification (NCBI taxonomy): domain Bacteria; kingdom Pseudomonadati; phylum Pseudomonadota; class Gammaproteobacteria; order Lysobacterales; family Lysobacteraceae; genus Luteimonas; species Luteimonas sp. JM171. Next base: position 541,560 of record NZ_CP017074.1, read on the forward strand.
GACCAGTTCAAGAACCACATCCTGCCGGACAAGGTGCACATCCTGAACGTGTCGTTCCTGGTCCCCGCGATGCGCCGCGAGTTCGGCGGCTGCGCCGGCAACATCGCCTACAACCTCAAGCTGCTGGGCGGCGACCCGATCCCGATGGCCACCGTGGGCCAGGATTTCGGGCCGTACCGGGCCTGGTTTCAGGACAACGGCATCCGCCTGGACCACGTCAAGGTGATCGATGAGATGTTCACGCCGCAGGCGTTCATCACCACCGACCACGACAACAACCAGATCACCGCCTTCCATCCCGGCGCCATGATGCGCAGCCACGAGAACCACGTGAGCGACGTGGAAGGGGTGAAGTTCGGCATCGTCAGCCCCGACGGGCGCGAGGGCATGCTGCAGAACGCGCGCGAGTTCGCCGAGGCCGGGATCCCCTTCATCTTCGACCCCGGCCAGGCGCTGCCGCTGTTCAACGGCGAGGAACTGCGCGACTTCATCGACAAGGCGGCCTACGTCACCGCCAACGACTACGAATCCAACCTGCTGTCCGAGCGCACCGGCTGGAGCGAGACGGAAATCGCCAGCCGGGTGAAGGCCTACATCGCCACCCGCGGCCCCAAGGGCGCCTGCATCATCACCGACGGCAAGGCCCACGACATCCCGCCGGCGCGCGAGCGCCGCATCACCGACCCCACCGGCTGCGGCGACGCGTTCCGCGCCGGCCTCATCCACGGCATCACCGCCGGCCGCGACTGGGAAACCACCGGTCGCATGGCGAACCTCATGGGCGCGCTCAAGGTCGAGCACCCCGGCACCCAGAACCAGCGCTTCGACTGGGACGGGTTCGCGGACCAGTTCCGGGAGCAGTTCGGCTACGCGCTCTGACGCCCCCGCCTACGGCGAGTCCGGCGTCCATCCCCAGGCCTGGAGCATCACTTCGAACAGGTGGGTGCCCGGGAAATAGCCGCGCACCCGGTGTGCGCCGGCGCCGGTGGCCAGCACCACCACTTCCTCGGCGGTGTGGGTGCGATTGATCATCACGTTCTCCAGCCGCACCACCTCCTCGTCGCCACCCGCCTGTTTCCACGCCTCGTAGCCTGCCAACAGCGGCTCGCCGCGCTTGCCACCGTCCACCTGCAGGCCGAAGGAATGGTCGGCGGTGAACAGAAGCAGGGTTTCGTCCAGGTCCACGCGCTGCTCGACTTCGGCCATCAGCCGGTCCAGATCGACCATGTTCTGCAGCCCCTGGCGCACGTCGTCGGTGTGCGCATCCCACTCCACCACCAGGAAGTAGCCCTCCGGCGAATCCGCCAGCAGGTCCAGCGCGCGCAGGGTGGCGGCGCGCACGTCCAGGCTGTCGGCCACCACCACCGGGCGCGCATCGGTCGGGTCGATCTCATCCAGCGAGGCATGGATGGGCCGGCCGTGCATGCGCGCCAGGTCCTCGAAGCCGGTGCCGGCCTGGGCCAGCAGCCCACCGATGTGCTCTCGGCCGGCGCCCATCAGCACATCGACGCCGTCACCATGGCGCGGGCTGAACGCCTGCATGAAGATCTCGCCCTGTCTGCTGCGGTCGTTGGCGTGGGCATAGGTTGCCCCGGGCGTGGCGTCGGCAACGGACTGGCTGGTGATCACGCCGGTGCGCAGGCCACGCTCCTCGGCATGCTCGAGCAGGGTCTTGGCCAGCGTTCCATCCTTCTGGCCGCGGATTGCGTCCGGTCCTTGGCTGATCACGCCGTTGCGGGTCTTCACCCCGGTCATGATCTGGGACATGCCGTTCGCCGAATCGGACTTCCACTCGTCCACCGGCGACATCTCGGCCAGGCCGAGGTGCGGCCATTGCTGGACCCGCAGGGCCAGCGGCTCACCATATCCATGCAGGCTGGCCGCGTGCACGGTGGAAACGCCCGCGGCGTCGGCAACGAAGAGGATCACGTTCCTCGCGAGCGGCTGCTCGCGCTCGCCGGCGTGGGCGCCCGTGGCCAGGGCAAGCGAGACCAGCAGCGCGGCGGCGAACCGGCGGGCGAACGGGCGGTGTTTCATCATCTGCTTGAAGACCTGCGAACGGCGGCGCACCGCCAAAGCCCTGCATTGTGGCGGCCGGTTGTTGCGTTCACCTGACACTCCTGCGGGCCGCGGCTAGGCTGTCGCGATGCCGACCCGCACCCGTGACCTGACCGAAGGCGCCATCGGTCCTACCCTGCTGCTGTTCGCGCTGCCGATCCTGGGCGCGAACGTGCTGCAGTCCCTCAACGGCTCGATCAATGCCTTCTGGATCGGGCGCTTCCTCGGCGAGGCCGCGCTGGCGGCGATCACCAACGCCAACAACGTGCTGTTCTTCCTGCTCGGGGCCGTATTCGGCCTGGGCATGGCGGCAACGATCCTGGTGGCGCAGGCCGTTGGCCGCCGGGATCCGGCCGGTGCCCGCAGGGTGATCGGCACCGCAGCCACGTTCTTCGTCGGCCTGTCGCTGGTGGTGGCGCTGGGCGGGCTGCCGCTCTCGCGGCTGCTGCTGCAGTGGATGGGCACACCGGCCGCGGCCCTGCCGCATGCGGACGGCTATCTGCGGGTGATCTTCCTGGCCGTGCCCTTCCTCTACATGTTCACCTTCATCACCGCGGTGCTGCGCGGCGCGGGCGACAGCCGCACGCCATTCCGGTTCCTGATGCTGGTGGTCTTGCTGGACATGGTGCTGGTGCCGGCGCTTGCGATGGCCTATTACCGCTTCGGCCGCTGGCGCCAGGCGACGATGCTGCCACCGGTGGAGGAACCGCCGATCCCCGCCGACATCCCCGCCCAGCCACCCGCGCCGGTGGCCACCCCTGCCCCGCAGCCGGAGAACGCATGAAATCCATCTACCAGGCGGCCCACGGCGTCGACGCCCACATGGTCCGGGCGCTGCTGGAGCAGGCGGGCATCCCCGCCCAGGTGCGCGGCGAATACCTGCAGGGCGCGCTGGGCGAGCTGCCGGTCAACGGCATGGTGACGGTCTGGGTGGCCGAAGCGGACGCGGCGCAGGCGCGGGAGATGGTCGCGCGCTGGGAACAATCCGTCCCGGAGCAAGGGTCGGGAGAGGACGACCGAATTGAACCGCACCCGGAAACTCCACCGGCGCGACAGGGCGGCCGTGCAACCGCCATCGTGGCCGCGCTGCTGCTGGTGCCGGTCCTGTGGTGGGCGCTCAGCCGCCTGGCCGGCTGAGCACGCGCCACACCGGCAGGGCGATCACTCCCAGCCGTGCATCCGGCTACGTTCCAGCCCGCCCACCTCGAACTCGGCGCGGCGGGTCCCGCCCGCTTCCACCGGGAATTCAATGGCCAGCAGCTTCGCGCCATCAATCGCCCGCCACAGGGCGCGGTGGTCATCGATGAACATCGCGATCGCCTCATCGGTATCCGGCCGGTTGGCCGCCATGCGGCGCGGCTCGCCGCCATCGATGGTGACGGTGACCTGGCAGGCGCTGTAGCAGGCGCGCGCGAAGTCCCCGCCGCCGAGCACCAGGTAGCTGCTGCGGCCCCAGTCCGGATGGTCGCGGAAGATCAGCTGCACCCGGTCGCTGCCGGCGCCGGTATCCACCGGATCCTTCGAGTGGATCTGCGCCGAGCGCTGCTGCCCGCCCTTCACTTCCTGGACGTTGTAGGTCCACAGCCGGGCGGTGCGGTCGGCCTCGCGGATCGCGTCCGCCTCCGCCTTCACCTCGTCGAAGCGCTCGCGCACGCGCGCGGCGACTGCGGTGTCGGGCCAGCGCGAGAGCAGGACGTCGCCATGGGCCTTGGCCAGCGCCCAGTTCTCTTCCGCCACCGCCTGGTTGAAGCCCTGCTCGGCTTCCTCCGCCGCGCGCTCGTTGGCGGCGGCCTGGGCCTGGGCGCGTGCCTGGGCCTCGGCCTCCGGGTCGCCACAGGCGGCCAGCGCAAACGCACCGGCGAGGACCAGCGCCATGCTGCGGGCGGCAGCGCTCATGCCCGGCCGCCCTGGCCAGCGTCGCCGGCCTCAGGGTCGATGGCCGGCTCAGCCGCTTCCCCCGGCTCCGGTTCGCCCTCCAGTACAGGAGACACGGGCGCCGGCGCGGGCTCGGGGGCCCGCGCGATCACCTGCTCCACTGACGCGGTGGTGATCGGGTGATACCCAGGCCGGGCGCGTTCAAGCACGTCGCGCGCAACCGCCACGCCTTCGGGCGACTGCACCAGCGCCTCGTAGGTGGGCATGATCAGCTTGCGCCGGCCCACCCGCACCAGGAACTCCTCCATCGGCGGATAGGCAACCGCGTAGCCCGAGCGCACCGCCAGCGGGAACCAGCGCATCGCGATCTCGCCGTTGGGCGTCTGGCTGAACATGTAGGCCGTATCCAGCTGCGCCATCTGCTCCAGGCTCAGGGTCTCCGGCATGCCCTCCAGGAAGTGGATCCACTCCTGGCTGCTCCACTCGCCGGTCAGCTGCGGCGGCGGCAGCTGGGCGCTGCCCAGCCAGGCCAGCCGCGCAGAGTCCACCAGTCCCAGGCGCGGCGAGAGCACCTGCGGCGCCGAGGCCGGGATGCCCGGCTGGTGCAGCCACTCGTCCAGCTCCGCCTCGCTGACCGCGGTCGGGTCCGCGGCGACGAGTTCGGCCTTGAGGTAATCGACGAACTGCGGGGTGGAGATGCTCTGGAAGGTGAAGTGGTCGAAGTAACCGCGCAGGAACGCGTCCAGCTGCTCGCGGCCGAAGCGCTCTTCCAGGAACTGCAGGAACCAGGCGCCCTTGTCGTAGGCCACCGAGCTGAAGGTGTCCTCGGGATCGGCGGCGTCGGCGCCGTCCACGGCCAGCACCTGCAGCGCCGGGCGCACGGTTCCGATCTCCTGCTCCAGCCCGCGGCGGGCGATCACCCATTCCATGTCGGCGAATTCCTCGCCGTAGATCGCCTCGACGATGCGGTTCTCCACGTACGAGGTGAAGCCCTCGTTGAGCCACATGTCCTTCCAGCTGGCGTTGGTGACCAGGTTGCCCGACCAGCTGTGGGCCAGCTCGTGCGCGATCAGCGACACCAGCGACTTGTCGCCGACGATCACCGTGGGAGTGATGAAGGACAGGCGCGGGTTCTCCATGCCGCCATAGGGGAACGAGGGCGGCAGGATCAGCAGGTCGTAGCGCTCCCAGCGGTAGGGGCCGTACAGCTCCTCGGCGGTGGCGATCATCTGCTCGGTGTCCTCGAACTCGGCCACCGCGGCGTCCACCGTCGCCGGCTCGGCCCACACGCCCGAGCGGCCGGAGATCGGCTTGAACACCAGGTCGCCGGCGGCGATCGCCATCAGGTAGGACGGGATCTTCTGCGGCATGCTGAAGGTGAACTCGCCGCCGCGCTGCGCGTCGGGATCGTTGTCGGCGCTCATCAGCACCATCACGTCGGGACGCGTGGTGATGCGCGCGGTGTAGGTGTAGCGCACCCCGGGGGTGTCCTGCAGCGGCACCCAGCTGCGGGCGTGGATGGCCTGCGACTGGCTGAACATGAAGGGCAGCTCGCCGCCCTCGGTCATCGAGGGCTCCAGCCACTGCAGGCCGGAGGCGCCGGGCGAGGTGCGGTAGGTGACCCGCACTTGGCCCGGCTGGCCGGGGGCCTGGATGGCGAGCCGGCTGCCGAACACCGGGTCGGCGTCATCGAGCGTGTAGTCCAGCGGCTGCCAGCCGTCGCCGGCGTCGCCTTCCACCGCCTCGATCGTCAGGTCACGGGTATCGAGCACCAGCGCGTCCGCCTCCCCGTCCTTCCAGTCCAGGGTGTAGGTGGCGGTGCCGGCCAGGGTACGGCTGTCGAAGTCCAGGGCCAGGTCCAGGGCCAGGTCCTCGATCATCACCCGGTGCGGCTCGGCGTAGGAATGTTCGTCGCGGTCGGGGGCGGTCACGGCGGCCTCCGGGCGTTTGGCGGGCGCGGTCGTGTCGGTGGTTCCGGGCGTGGGCTCGCGCTGGCAGGCGGCCAGCAGCAGCGACATCGCGAACAGGGGGACGAGCGATCGGAACAGGTTCGGGGGAAAACGCATGGCAGGGCCGGTCCTCGGGGGAACAGACCCGCAAGTCTACCCCCCCGCCCCCGGGGTCAGACGCGGTAGCCGTCGTGGATGGCGACGATGCCGGCCGACAAGTTGCGGTAGTGGCAGCGCTCAAAGCCCGCCGCTTCCATCATCGCCTTCAGCTCTTCCTGGGGCGGGTGCTTGCGGATCGACTCGGCCAGGTAGCGATAGCTGTCCGAGTCCCCGGCGAACAGGCGCCCCAGGCGGGGCAGCACCTGGAAGGAATGGAAATCGTAGACCGGCTTGAACCAGTCCAGCGTCACCTCGGAGAACTCCAGCACCCGCGCCTGGCCGCCCACCTTCAGTACCCGGTACATCTCGCGCAGCGCGGCGTCCTTGTCGGTGACGTTGCGCAGCCCGAAAGCGATCGTCACCAGGTCGAAGCTGGCATCCGGGAACGGCAGCGCCTGCGCGTTGCACTGCACGTAGCGCAGCCCGCGCACCTTGCCGCGGTCGGTCATGCGGTCCCGGCCGACCCGCAGCATCTCGCCGTTGATGTCGCCCAGCACCACCTCGCCCCCGTCACCCAGGCGCGGGCGCAGCAGCGCGGCGATATCGCCGGTACCACCGGCCAGGTCCAGCACCCGGTCGCCTGGGCGCACCTGCGCGGTCGCGGTGAAGTAGCGCTTCCACACCCGGTGGATGCCCAGGCTCATCAGGTCGTTCATGAGGTCGTAGCTGCCCGCCACGGACGAAAACACCTGGCCGACCAGCTTCTGCTTTTCCCCCACCGGGACGTCGCGGAAGCCGAAATGGGTGGTACCGGGATCGTTGGATGCGCTCATGCGGCGATTATCGCACCGCCGGGATGACGGTGCCGCGCCCGGCCCCTATCCTCGTCATCCCGCGTTCCGGAACCATGAGATGTCCACGCCCGACTACCGCGCCATGCTCGAAGTCGCCCTCGAGGAGGCCCGCGCCGGCCTGGCCGAAGGCGGCATCCCGATCGGCGCCGCCCTGTTCCACCGCGACGGCACCCTGCTCGGCCGCGGCCGCAACCGCCGGGTGCAGGAGAACGACCCGTCCGTGCATGGCGAGACCGACGCCTTCCGCAAGGCCGGCCGCCAGCGCAGCTACCGCGACACCATCATGGTCACCACGCTCTCGCCCTGCTGGTATTGCAGCGGCCTGGTGCGCCAGTTCGGCATCGGCACCGTGGTGATGGGTGAAACGGTGAATTTCCAGGGCGGCCATGGGTGGCTGCGCGAACACGGCGTGGAGGTGGTTGACCTCGCCGACGAGGCCTGCATCCGCATGATGGCCGACTGGATCGCCGCCAACCCGGCGGTCTGGAACGAGGACATCGGGGTGGACTGAGGCGCGCCGGAATGCTGCGGCCCGCCGCCGCAACGCCGGATACACGCCGGCCGGGGCATGCTGGATGCGCACTTTCGCCCGGAGCAGCAACCATGGGTCTTCTCGTCGACGGCCGCTGGGTCGACAAGTGGTATGACACCTCCAGCACGGGCGGGCGCTTCGTGCGCTCGGACGCCCAGTTCCGCAACTGGATCACCCCCGACGGCAGCCCCGGCCCCAGCGGCGAGGGCGGCTTCGCGGCGGAAGCCGGCCGCTACCGCCTGTATGTCTGCCTGGCCTGCCCATGGGCGCACCGCACCCTGATCTTCCGCGCGCTCAAGGGCCTGGAGGACATGATCCCGGTGTACGTGGTCAATCCGCTGATGGCCGAAAACGGCTGGACCTTCGAGCCGGGCGAAGGCGTGGTGCCCGACCCGGACGGCGCCCGCTACCTCTATGAGGTCTACCTGAGGGCGCAGCCGGACTACAGCGGCCGGGTCACGGTGCCGGTGCTGTGGGACACCCAGCGCAACACCATCGTCAACAACGAATCGTCAGAAATCATCCGCATCCTCAACTCCGCCTTCGATGGCATCGGCGCCAGGCCCGGCGACTACGCCCCGCAGGACCTGCTGCCGGAGATCGAGGCAATCAACAAGCGCGTGTACGACGCCATCAACAACGGCGTCTACAAGGCCGGCTTCGCCACCGAACAGGACGTGTACGAGGAAGAAGTGCGCAAGCTGTTCGATGCGCTGGACGAAATGGACGCGCGCCTGGCGGACAGGCGCTACCTGCTGGGCGGGCGCATCACCGAGACCGACTGGCGGCTGTTCACCACCCTGCTGCGCTTCGACCCGGTCTACCACGGCCACTTCAAGTGCAACCTGCGCCAGATCGCGGACTATCCGCACCTGTCGGGCTACCTGCGCGAGCTGTACCAGTGGCCGGGCGTGGCGCCAACGGTGGACTTCGACCACATCAAGCAGCACTACTACCGCAGCCACGACACCATCAATCCGAACGGCATCGTCCCACTCGGACCGCTGCAGGACCTGGACGCGCCGCACGGCCGCGGGCACCTGCCGTCCACCCCGGCCGACTGACGCCGGTGGCTGCAGGGCCGGCCGCGTCAGCGATCGGACGGCTGCGGGTGCGCCCGCAGCAGCCACGAGGCCGCGGCCACGCCCGCCAGGCCCACCAGGGCGCCGGGCACCACGCCCAGCGCCAGCGCCGCGCCGATACCGCCAAACAGGGCGACGCCGCCGGCGATCACAGCCTCCCTGCCTGACGTGGCCTCCAGGTCGCGGCGGCGGCGCATCTCGAACCACACCACCGCGGCCATCACCGGCGCCACCACCAGCGCGCACAGCGTGATCCAGACCAGCCGGCCGAGCCAGAAGCCCGGCTCGCCGGGATCGCCGGCGTCGATGGGCGCGCCCAGCCGCTCGCCCAGCCACGCGGCTGGCAGCTCGGCCAGCTTGTGCCACAGGTACAGCGGCATGCCCAGCGCGCTGAGCACGGCGACCACGCGCGCCGGCCGGTGCCGCCCCAGGAAGCGGCGCGCCGGGGATTCGCACAGCAGCACCAGCCCCAGCTGCAGCCACATCACCCCGACCAGGGCCAGGGTCGGGGGCAGCATGTTGTTGCCGGCCAGCTCCACGCCCACCATTGCCGCCGGATAGCCGCTGGCGATGGCCGCGGCCAGCCACGCCACCCCCAGCGCCAACAGGGCGAGCCCGGCGCGCGGACCGCCGAAGCGTCCCTGCTTCCAGGCGATGCCCAGCTGCTGCGGCAGCAGCCAGACCGCAAGCATATTGACCCAGCCGGCCCCGGGCGCGCTGTCGCGCACGCGCGCGCCCAGTTCCAGCAGGTCGGCCGGCCCGCGCGGCCCGGCGCGCAGCAGGTCGGCCGCGGCGGCGATCACGATCAGCGCAACCACCGCGCCCAGGCCGAACCGCCGGTCCGCCCGCACCGCCAGAGGCAGCAGCGCCTGCACCCCCAGCAGCATCAGCAGGAACCACAGGTGGATGGTGAGCGAGGTGTTGAACGCCTCCAGCAGGCGGCCACCGGTGAACATCGCCAGCAGCGCCAGCGCGGCCAGCACGGCAAGGTAGGTCACCGCCGACCGGGCCAGGCCCAGCGCCCTGCGCGCCCACCAGCGCAGCTGCGACTGGCCGGCATCCAGGCGCCGCGCGACGCCCGGCGCACTGACCGCGGCCGACACGAACACGAACAGCGGAACCACCTGCACCACCCAGGTGATGACGCCGGCCGCATCCCAGGCCGCCAGCAGGTGGTCGGTGCCCGCCAGCCTGCCGTCCACCAGCCTGGGCAGGGTCGCCACCCAGTGCCCGAGCACCACCACCAGCAGCGCGCCGGCGCGCAGCGCATCGGGATACCGGTCGCGTGAGTCCATCGGCAAAGCATACGCAACGCGGGGCCGCGCCCTGCAGCCCAGCCGCCCGTTTGTTACCCTGACCTGCGGTCTGCAGCGCCCGAGCGCTCATTGCGAAGCGCGCGCATGCGGCCCTTTCGCTGGTCCGGGGGTCATTCCACGCAGCCCTGCAGCAGGCGCCACGCCGCCCGCGCGCTGCCCCCTTCTACCTGGGCCAAAAGCCAACCAAGGCGGCATTTCCGCGGGGCCTTCGCGTCCTGCTGGCTGGCGTCATCCACTGTGGAGGTCACTGTATGGAAGCACTTGCCCGCGCTTTCCCGCACGAAGAATCCGGCGACGGAATCGAGGCCGCAGCGCATTTCGCGCCGCGCGAATTCAAGGTCTACACCCACCGCCAGCTTGACCGGATCAGGCAGGTCCAGGCGCTGCCGGAGGCGCAGCAGTTCGACATCAAGGTGGTCAGCCAGGTGCTGCCGTTCCGGGTCAACGAATACGTGCTCGAGGAGCTGATCGACTGGAACAACATTCCCGACGATCCGATGTTCCGCCTGCTGTTCCCGCAGCGGGAAATGCTGAAGCCGGAAGACTTCGATGCAGTGGCGGAGCTGGTGCGCAGCGGCGCTTCCGCCTCCGAGATGGCCCCGGTGATCAAGCGGGTGCGCGATGGCCTCAACCCGCATCCCGCCGGGCAGATGGACCTCAACCTGCCCATGCTCGACGGCGAGCCGCTGCCGGGCATGCAGCACAAGTACCGCGAGACCGTGCTGTTCTTCCCCAGCCAGGGCCAAGTGTGCCACAGCTACTGCACGTTCTGCTTCCGCTGGGCGCAGTTCGTGGGCGACAAGGAGCTGCGCTTTGCCTCCAGCGAGGCCGACCAGCTGCACGGCTACCTGGCCGCCCACCCCGAGGTCAGCGACCTGCTGGTGACCGGCGGCGACCCGATGGTGATGAAGGCGCGCCACCTGCGCGGCTATCTCGAAGGCCTGATGAAGCCGGAGCTGGCACACGTCACCAACATCCGCATCGGCTCCAAGAGCCTGACCTTCTGGCCGTACCGCTTCGTCACCGATCCCGACGCCGACGACGTGCTGGCGCTGCTGCGCGAGCTGGTGGAGGCCGGCAAGCACGTCGCCTTCATGGCCCACTTCAACCACTGGCGGGAGATGGAGACACCGGTCTGCCGCGAGGCCATCCGCCGCATCCGTGCCACCGGCGCGCAGATCCGCACCCAGGCGCCGCTGCTGCACCACATCAACGACGACGCCGGCGTGTGGGCGCGGATGTGGCGCACCCAGGTGCAGCTGGGAATGGTCCCCTATTACATGTTCGTCGAGCGCGACACCGGGGCGCAGCACTACTTCGAGGTGCCGCTGGCCAGGGCGTGGAAGATCTACCGCGAGGCGATGCAGCAGGTGTCGGGGCTGGCGCGCACCGCGCGTGGGCCGTCGATGTCGGCCGACCCGGGCAAGGTCGAGATCCAGGGCGTGACCGAGATCAACGGCGAGAAGGTGTTCGTGCTGCGCTTCATCCAGGGCCGCAACCCGGACTGGGTGCAGAAGCCGTTTTTCGCGAAGTACGACGAAAACGCCACCTGGCTGCCGCATCTCAAGCCGGCCTTCGGGGCGGAAAAGTTCTTCTACGAGGAGGACTTTGCCGATCTCAAGGCGGAAAAACTCGCGTTGATCTGACCGGAGGCGCCCGCCGGGCTTGACCTTCCCACGATGGGAAGGTTTAGGCTGGCGCCATGGACAAGACAACCGCAAGGCCCGCTCCGATCCAGCTGCCCGTCGAGGGCATGCACTGCGCTTCGTGCGTGGGCCGCATTGAAGCCGCCCTGGCCGCCGTGGAGGGCGTGGCAGGTGCCAGTGCCAACCTCGCCACGGGCCGGGTGCAGGTGCAGGCCCGGCCCGGCGAAGCGCCGGATGTGGCGGCCCTGGTGCGCGCCATCGAGAAGACCGGCTACCGCGTGCCCGCCGGCAGCATCGAGCTGGCGGTCGAGGGCATGACCTGTGCGTCCTGCGTGGGCCGCGTCGAGCGCGCACTGCAGGCCGTGCCGGGGGTCGAGCGCGCGGCGGTGAACCTGGCCACGGGGCGTGCCACCGTGCAGGGCCATGTCGCGGAGCAGGCGCTGGTGGATGCCATCGCCGGCGCCGGCTACCGCGCCGCGCCGCTGGATCCGCTCGCGCCCGCAGGCGTGGACGAGGCGACCGAACGCCGTGACGCCGAGCGCCGGGCGCTGGGCCGCGACGTGCTGGTCGCGGCCGCCCTGGCCCTGCCGGTGTTCCTGCTGGAGATGGGCACGCACCTGGTCCCGGGCATGCACGCCTGGGTGGACCAGGCAATCGGCATCCAGCGCAGCTGGCTCCTGCAGTTCGTGCTGACCACGCTGGTGCTGGTGTTCCCGGGCCGCCGCTTCTACACCACCGGCTTCCCCGCCCTGTTCCGGCTGGCGCCCGACATGAACTCCCTGGTGGCCGTGGGCACGCTGGCTGCGTGGGGTTATTCGGTGGTCGCCACGTTCGCGCCGGGGCTGCTGCCCGCCGGGACCGTGAACGTGTACTACGAGGCCGCCGCGGTCATCGTGGTGCTGGTGCTGCTCGGCCGCTGGCTGGAAGCCCGGGCCAAGGGACGGACGTCCGAGGCCATCAAGCGCCTGGTGAGCCTGCAACCGGCGGTTGCGCAGGTGGTACGCGACGGTCGAACGGTGGAAGTGCCGGTGTCGGACGTCGTTGCCGGCGACCTGGTCGCGGTGCGGCCGGGCGAGCGCGTTCCCGTGGACGGAGAGGTGACCGAGGGCACGAGCTGGGTCGACGAATCCATGATCACCGGCGAGCCGGTGCCGGTGGAAAAAGGCCCCGGCAGCGAAGTGGTCGGCGGCACGGTGAACCAGAAGGGCGCGTTCACGCTGCGCGCGACCGCGGTCGGCGGACAGACGGTGCTGGCGCAGATCATCCGCATGGTGGAACAGGCCCAGGGCTCGAAGCTGCCGATCCAGGCCGTGGTCGACCGGGTCACGCTGTGGTTCGTGCCGGCGGTGATGCTGGCGGCGCTGCTGACCTTCATCGTGTGGCTGGTGTTCGGGCCCGAGCCGGCGCTCACCTTCGGCCTGGTCAACGCGGTGGCGGTGCTGATCATCGCCTGCCCCTGCGCCATGGGCCTGGCCACGCCGACCTCGATCATGGTCGGCACCGGCCGCGGCGCCGAGCTGGGCGTGCTGTTCCGCAAGGGCGAAGCACTGCAGCTGCTGCGCAATGCCCGGGTGGTGGCGGTGGACAAGACCGGCACGCTCACCGAAGGCCGCCCGGCGCTGACCGACCTGGACGTGGCGGGAGACTTTGAGCGCGCCCAGGTGCTGCGGCTGGTGGCCGCGGTGGAGTCGAGCTCCGAGCACCCGATCGCCCGCGCCATCGTGGACGCCGCCCGGGACGAAGGCATCGAGGTCCCGGGGCCGCAGGATTTCGAATCCATCACCGGCATGGGCGTGCGCGCCAGCGTGGATGGCCGCAGGGTGGAAGTCGGCGCCGACCGCCACATGCAGTCGCTGCGGCTGGACGTGGGCGCATTTGCCGCCACGGCCGAACGCCTGGGCAGCGAAGGCAAGTCGCCGCTCTACGCCGCCATCGACGGCCGCCTGGCCGCGATCATCGCCGTGTCCGACCCGATCAAGGCGGATACCCCGGCTGCCATCAGGGCCCTGCACGGCCTCGGCCTGAAGGTCGCCATGATCACCGGCGACAACGCCCACACCGCGCAGGCGATCGCAGAGCGCCTGGGGATTGACGAGGTCGTGGCCGAGGTCCTGCCCGACGGCAAGGTCGAGGCCGTGCAGGCGCTGCGGTCAAACCACGGCCCGGTGGCCTTCGTCGGCGACGGCATCAACGACGCGCCGGCGCTGGCCGAGGCCGAGGTGGGCATTGCCATCGGCACCGGCACCGACATCGCCGTGGAGGCGGCCGACGTGGTGCTGATGTCGGGCAGCCTGCAGGGCGTGCCGACCGCGATCGCGCTGTCCAAGACCACCATCGGCAACATCCGCCAGAACCTGTTCTGGGCCTTTGCCTACAACACTGCGCTGATCCCGGTGGCCGCGGGCGTGCTGTACCCGGCGTTCGGCATCCTGCTCTCGCCGATCCTGGCCGCCGGCGCGATGTCGCTGTCGAGCGTGTTCGTGCTGGCCAACGCGCTGCGGCTGCGCCGCTTCCAGCCCCCGGAGGCGGCATGACCGCGCGGCGTGAGATGACCATCGGCGAGGCGGCCGCGGAGTCGGGCGTCTCGGCCAAGATGATCCGTTATTACGAAGAGGCCGGCCTCATCCCCGAAGCCGGACGCACCGCCAGCGGCTACCGCATTTACGGCGAGGCCGACGTGCACCGCCTGCGCTTCATCCGCCGCGCCCGCGACCTGGGGTTCTCGGTCGCCGAGATCAGCGAGCTGCTGGACCTGTGGAACGACCGCTCGCGCCGCAGCGCCGACGTCAAGCGCCTGGCCCAGGCCCACATCGACGACCTGGAGCAGCGCATCGCCAAGCTCCGGCAGATGGCCGACACCCTGCAGGAGCTGGCCGACTGCTGCGCCGGCGACCACAGGCCGGACTGCCCGATCCTGGCCGGTCTGGAGTCCTCGACCACAAACCAGGCCGGCACGGAACGAAGCACCTGATACGCTCGCCAGTCCCCGGGCAGGCAAGGGAGCGCCTGGCATGTATCAACTTCTCATCGCCGCTGCTGTACTGGGGCTGGCATCCGATCCATCCCACGCTGCTGCCCCATGGACGCACTGTCGCTCCGAAGGCGAGGATGCAACCAGCCATCACTACTACTTCTTCGTTGACAGGGGCGCAGGGATAGAGCGGGTGAGGTGGGTCTGGAACGGCGGTTGCTGCAACCCGCCGAAGGTCACGGATTACACGCTACGGCTGCCCGGCCAGCCCGGAACGATCCAGGTGCGCCACCTGACCGGAGAACGAGAGGATGCTCCGACGCTGGTCACAAGCGCAAACGCCCCCCTGGCTCTGGTTCGCGAATATACCTTGACCCTCTCCCGAACCGGGCCGGGCGCACAGGGCCTGACACTTGACGCCCACCAGGCCACCGATGTGTACAACCTGCTCAACCTGCTGGGCGGCGAACGGCCCGAGCAGTCAACAGAGGACTGCCAACCCATGGGGTCGGAACTACAACCCTAGCTAGTCCGCCGGCTCACGCAGCACCAGCAAGTTGGTCTCCACTTCCTCCCGGCCGCCAAAGCGCTTGGTCGACACATGTTCCATGCGGTGCACGATGCCGGTGGCGGCGTCGATGCGGTAGCGGACGGTGGTGGTGAACGCGGCGTCTTCGCCAAGCTCGGCCATGGCCTGCTCCAGCTGCTCCCCGGCTTCGGTGTCGTCGGCGGCCATGTTGCCCAGCAACTGTCTGGCCGCGCCGTCGATGGCCCCCCACATCGCGTCCGGATCCGGCAGCAGCGTCCATTCCATTTCATAGTGGCCGGGGACTTCGCTGGAGGGGCGCAGCAGCATCGAGTTGTTCATGGGAATCACGTCGCCGCCCAGCGGGCTGGTGCCCTCGTCCTGGTAGGCATACTCCCGGCCCGGCACCAGCCCGCCGCCGGAGGGAAAGTTGTACGCGACCGGCAGCTCGGCCAGCTGCCGCCCCAGCACCTGCGGGGAGGCGAGCAGGTCAAGCATGCCGGAGACATCAACCTCGCCGGATCCGGCCCCGCCCTCGACCGGCAGCGAGGCGTTGATGTCGTCGAACATGACCTGCACCACCTGGCGATAGGCGAGGGCAACCTGGTCCAGGTTGGCCAGGCTGACGAAATGGCCATCCTGATCGAGCCGGGCTTCCAGCACGATCCCGTCCATCGCCGTGATCGCGCCTTCGAACGCCGCCGCGGCTTCCGGCGGCAGCCCGTTCAGCTCAACCTGCGTATCGCTTGAACTCCAGCGCTGCAGGAAGCCGCCCTCGCCGTCCTCCTCGACCGCGATCCGGGCCAGGCCAGTGGCACTGATTTCGGCGGACTGGTCGCTCCCGTCATGCGTCACCGAGGTATACGTGGAGTCGTACGCCAGAAACGACCCGAGCTGCGGCGCGACCGGCCAGGCGACCCTGTCGCGATCCCCGGCCAGGTCTTCTCCTTCCTGCCGGAATCCCACCGCCAGCGTGAACGCATCCAGCAGATCTTCCCAGATCCCCAGATGGGTATTGAACTGGGCGGAGTGGTCGGCGTGGGTCATCTCCACGTCCATCAGCAGGAACGGATCGGCCTCCTCGTCCAGGAAGCTGCGCACGTAGCGATAGCCCCGGTTGAACTCGTTGATCACCTCGTGGGTGGTGCCGTTTTCCAGATCCAGGCCGATGCGGAACTGCAGGGCCTCGCAGGCGTCGTCGCTGCAGTCGTAGAAATAGATGGCGTAGTCCAGCCCCCCGGCCCGCGTGAGCACCAGCGGATCGCCGGCACCGTCGCGATCCAGTTCGGCGCTGTAGCCCAGGCCCTCGAGCATCGACACCACCGCCGGCCCGGTGACCGGGCCATCCGCCGCCACCGCGGCGCCGACCGGCGCCAGCAGCGCCAGAAGCAGTACGTTCCTCATGTTCTCCCCTGCGCGCCCGCCCCAGGGCAGGACTGCGGGCCCCTTCCCCGGTGGGCCCGTCCCCGGTGTTCAGCGAGCGCGGCGCATCAGCCGCACTTCGAGTATCCGCAGTTCAGGCAGGTCGCGCAGCCATCCATGATCACCACCGCCTTGGTGCTGCACTTGTGGCACATGGTGGCCGAGGGCGGGAAGCTGGTGCCGTCACCGGTGACGGCGACGTCCTCGCCGGCGCCGTCGCGGCCCTGGTCGGCCAGCAGCTCGCCTACCGGGCCGGCGTCTTCGGCGCGGGCGGCGGCGTCAGCGTTTTTTTTTGAGCGATCCTCGTACTGCTGCCGCTTTTCGGCGATCAGCGCGCGCTGCTCGTCGCTCATGTCCGGGTCGTGGAGCATGCCGATGGTCTTGAGGTGATCCTCGATGATTGAGCCCAGCTCGGCCACCAGCGAAGGCATGTACACGCCGCCGGCCTTGAAGTAGCCGCCGCGCGGGTCGAACACCGCCTTCATCTCCTCCACCAGGAAGGTCACGTCGCCGCCCTTGCGGAACACCGCGCTCATGATCCGGGTGAGCGCCACGATCCACTGGAAGTGCTCCATGGATTTGGAGTTGATGAAGATCTCGAACGGCCGGCGCTGCTCGTGCTCGGTCCCGCCGTTGAGGACGATGTCGTTGATGGTCACGTACATCGCGTGCTCCACCAGCGGCGACTTGATCTTGTAGGTGCTGCCGATCAGCACGTCCGGGCGCTCGATGCGCTCGTGCATCTGGATCACGTCGGCGCTGGCCTTGCGCGCGGGTTCGGCCGCCGCGGCGGCGCCCGCCTTCCCTTCCTTGCTCTCTTCGGGGGTGGCAACGGAGTAGCCGACGATCTTCTTCTGGATCCTGACGGTCATTGCAGTCTCTCGGTAATGCGTGTCTTGTCGATGTTGAACCGGCCTGGCTGAGGGCTGCCCCCTCCCGGGTCACGGGAGGGGGCGGGCTGCTTCAGCCGGCACCCTTGCCGGACGGTCCGGCACCGGTCTTGCCGGTGGATTTTTTCCCGGCGGTGGGCCCGGGAGCGGTCTTTGTTGCCGCCGCCTTCTTCGCCGCCTTCTTCGCCGCCTTCTTCGCCGCCTTCTTCGCCGGCGCCTTCGTGGCAGCCGCGGCCGATGACGTCTTCAGGGCTGCCTTTTTCGGCATCACCTGCTTGCTGGCCGGCTTGCCGGCGCTGGCCCTGGAGGCGCTCTTCTTCGCCGCCCTGCCCACGCCCTTGCGCTTGAGCTCCTCGGCTTCGGCGCGCGCACTGTCCCTGGTGGCAGTGAGCTTCTGCCTGGTCCGGTCGATGCCCTTGCTGGCGGCCTCGCTGACCTTCTTGGCCCGCTTGCTGACGGTGCCGGCCGCCTTCTTCGCCGTGCCCTGGACCCGGCTGGCCGCCTTGCGCGCGCGGCCGGCCACGGTCGCACCGACCTTCTTCGCCTTGGCCGCCGCGGTCTCCGCGGTTCCCGCCACCGTCGCCGTCACTCCATTACCGTTGCTCATCGGTATGTCCTCGTCTGGGATCCGGGCCCCGTGCCCGTGTCGCGAATCTAGCGCGAACCGGAGCCCTGCGCGCAATCAGAATTTCCCGTAGTAACCCTCCTTGAGGGCGTCGAAGAGGTTGGCGGCGGTGTGCACCTCGCCGTCGTACTCGATCTCCTGGTTGCCCTTGACCTCCACGACCTCGCCGTCCTCGAGTTCGAAGCGGTAGGCGGTGTTCTCCAGGTCCTTTTCCTTCACCAGCACACCCTGGAAGGCGGCCGGGTTGAAGCGGAAGGTGGTGCAGCCCTTCAGGCCCTGGCGCCAGGCGTAGGTGTAGATGTCCTTGAAGTCCTCGTACGGGTAGTCGGTGGGGACGTTCGCGGTCTTGGAGATCGAGCTGTCCACCCACTTCTGCGCCGCCGCCTGCACGTCCACGTGCTCCTTCGGCGAGATGTCGTCGGCGGAGATGAAGTAGTCGGGCAGCTGCGCGTCGGGATCCTCCGAAAACGGCATGGCCTCCGGATTGACCATCTGGCGGTAGGCGAGCAGCTCGAAGGAGTACACGTCCACCTTTTCCTTGCTCTTGCGGCCCTCGCGGATCACGTTGCGGCTGTAGTGGTGGGCAAAGCTCGGTTCGATGCCGTTGGAAGCGTTGTTGGCCAGGCTCAGCGAGATCGTGCCGGTGGGCGCGATCGAGGTGTGGTGGGTGAAGCGCGCGCCGGTCTCGGCCAGCTGCTCCACGAGCTCCGGGGCCACCGCGGCCACCTGCTGCATGTAGCGGGAATAGCGGGCGTGCAGCACCTTGCCGGGGATCTCCTGGCCGGTCTTCCAGCCGTCCTTCTTCATCTCCGGGCGCTTGCGCAGCATCTCCGCGGTGACGGTGAAGCGCTCCTCCATGATCGGCGCCGGGCCCTTCTCCTGGGCCAGCGCCAGGCCCGTTTCCCAGCCGGCGATGGCCATGTCGCGGGACACGCGCTCGGTGAACTCGCAGCTTTCCGCCGAGCCGTACTTCATCCGCAGCATGGTCAGGGTGGATCCCAGCCCCAGGAAGCCCATGCCGTGGCGGCGCTTGCGCATGATCTCCTGGCGCTGCTGCTCCAGCGGCAGGCCGTTGATCTCCACCACGTTGTCGAGCATGCGGGTGAACACCCGCACCACCTCGCGGTACTCCTCCCAGTCGAAGCTGGCCTGGTCGGTGAACGGGTTGCGCACGAACTTGGTGAGGTTGATCGAGCCCAGCAGGCAGGCGCCGTAGGCCGGCAGCGGCTGCTCGCCGCAGGGGTTGGTGGCGCGGATGTTCTCGCACCACCAGTTGTTGTTCATCTCGTTGACGCGGTCGATCAGGATGAAGCCCGGCTCGGCGTAGTCATAGGTGGACACCATGATCATGTCCCACAGGTGCCGGGCCTTGATGTGGCCGTACACCTTGCACGCCACCAGGCCGTCATCGCGCACGATGTAGCCCTCGTGCTGCGGCCACTCGCGCCACGCCACCGCGGAGGCGTCGCCCAGGTCGATGTCCCCGCTCTCCTTCTTGCTGATGGGGAACACCAGCGGCCACTCGCCGTCGTTCTCCACCGCCTCCATGAAGCCGTCGGTGATCAGCAGCGACAGGTTGAACTGGCGCAGGCGGCCGTCCTCGCGCTTGGCGCGGATGAAATCCTTCACGTCGGGGTGGGACACGTCGAACGTGCCCATCTGCGCGCCGCGGCGGCCGCCGGCGGACGAGACGGTGAAGCACATCTTGTCGTAGATATCCATGAAGGACATCGGACCGGAGGTGTAGGCGCCGGCGCCGGCCACGAACGCCCCGCGCGGGCGCAGGGTGCTGAACTCGTAGCCGATGCCGCAGCCGGCCTTGAGCGTGAGCCCGGCCTCATGGACCTTCTCCAGGATCCCGTCCATCGAGTCCTCGATGGTCCCGGACACGGTGCAGTTGATCGTGCTGGTGGCGGGCTTGTGCTCCAGCGCGCCGGCATTGGAGGTGATGCGGCCAGCGGGAATGGCCCCGCGGCGCAGCGCCCACAGGAACCGCTCGTGCCAGTACTTGCGCTTGGATTCGTCCGCCTCGGCGTCGGCCAGGGCGCGCGCCACGCGCTGCCAGGTGCCATCGACGTCGGCGTCGATGGCCTCGCCCTGCTTGGTCTTGAGGCGGTACTTCTTGTCCCAGATGTCCAGCGATGCGGGCTGGAGCGGAATCTCCATGGCCTTTTCCTGCTGCTTGACCGCCTCCAGGCGAACGGTACTCATTCTGCGCTTTCTCCTGATTTCACCGGCCCGGTCATCCCGGGCGCTGGTTCTCGTCTGATCCGCCACCCGGTTTCGCCGGACGGCGATGCCTCGCCGCCGGGCTCCGTGGAGCGGCAGTCAAGGCTTGGCAAATGTGTTCCCCGTCACACCGGACATGCTGCAGGGACGTGCCCTGCACGCCCTGGGAGCCGTCGGGCAAACCCCCATCACTTGGGTTGCTCTCATTCCAGAAACCCCAAGATGTAGTGTCGAGCGGCTCTCAACGCTACGCCCGGCCCTGGGATAAGTCAACCGCGCCCGGCAATCCGCGGCACGGCGCGTTTGCTTGGCCGGCGGTCGGCCCTTCTACGTCGGAATTGCGCGGGAACAGGCTTTGGCGCGCAGACATCGACGTGAGCCCGCAGACCACCCCGCCCGGCGTACCGGGCAGCCGCAGGTGCGTTCGTTCGGCCTTGGCACATGGGAGACACCGCCTACGGGCCCGTGGTCGCCACCCGGTACTCGGCCAATGGCACCGTGCTCGCGAAGCTCTGCGGCAAGGGCATCTCGCATCGCCTGTGAGTCATCGCACCGGCGCCGGTCGCCTCCAGCCACAGATGGCCGGCGCGGCGACGAGGGCACGCCGCCGCGGGCCGGGATGGCGTGGCAGCGGCGTGCTCACGCCCTGATTACGGTAACTTAGGCACTTCTTCCAGGCAGCGATCCGAACCCGTCGGTCGATGCATCCTGCAGTGGCCGCCCGATATCCATGAAGAGCCCCGCGCGACTTGTCCTTGCCCTGGTGGCCGCCGCCGCGTTTGGCGGCCTGGTGGCGACCGGCCTGCACCTGGGCCTGCAATCGCAGGCCCAGGCGGAAACCCCTGCACAGGCAGATGCCCTGCCGCCCCTGTTCCACACCGCCGCCAGCGATGTGGCCGTCTCCGGCTTGCCCGCGGCGGTGGATGGCCAGCCGCTGCCGTCGCTCGCGCCGATGCTCGAGCGGGTCATTCCGGCAGTGGTCAGCGTGCACACCCGCCAGCGCGTGCGCACGCGCAGCCCGTTCGGCGACGACCCGTTCTTCCGCCGCATGTTCCCGGAGCTGTCGCAGGAGCGGATCGCCGAATCGCTGGGATCGGGGGTGATCGTGGATGCGGCGCGCGGGCTGGTGCTCACCAACCACCACGTGATCGAGGTGGCCCAGGGCGCGGAGTCGGCGACGGTATCGGTGACGCTCAGCGACGGGCGCACGCTCGACGCCGAGTTCATCGGCTCCGATCCGGAAACCGATGTCGCCCTGATGCGCATCCCTGCCGAGGACCTGACCGCCGTGCCGCTGGCCGACAGCCGCACGCTGCAGGTTGGAGACTTCGTGGTGGCGGTGGGCAACCCGTTCGGCTTCAGCCAGACCGTCACCTCGGGGATCGTGTCGGCGGTGGGGCGCAGCAACGTGCCGGGCGTGGGCTACCAGAATTTCATCCAGACCGACGCCTCCATCAACCCGGGCAATTCCGGCGGCGCCCTGGTCAACCTGCGCGGCGAGCTGGTGGGCATCAACACCGCAAGCTTCAACGTCCAGGGCAGCATGGCCGGCAACATCGGGCTGGGGTTCGCCATCCCCTCCAACCTTGCGGGCAGCGTGATGCGCCAGCTCTATGCGACCGGAGAAGTGCGACGCGGCACGCTGGGCGTGGACACCCAGACCCTGGACGAACGGATTGCGCGCGGCCTGGGCCTGGACGCGAACACCCGCGGCGCGGTCATCACCCGCGTGCACCCGGGCTCGTCCGGTGCCGAAGCGGGGCTGCGCCCAGGGGACGTCATCGTTGCCGCGAACGGCCAGCGCATCGACAACAGCGAATCGCTGCGCAATTTCCAGGGCCTGCAGCCGGTGGATACGGCGGTCTCGCTGGAGGTACTGCGCGAAGGCGACACGCTCACGGTGAGCGCCAGCCTGCGCGAAATCCCCCGCGATGGCGCGAGCTATGACCCGCGGCTGGCCGGCGCGGTGCTTGCCGACCTGCCGGAGGCGCTGCGCCGCAGCGCCGGGGACCGGGTGAGCGGGGTCCGGATCGAGAGCGTGGAACCCGGCAGCCGCGCCGCCCGCAACGGCCTGCGCGCCGGCGACCTGATCCTGGCCTCCTCGGGCGGCCCGTTCCGGGATCTCGCCGGCTTCCGCGCGGCCCTGTCCGAGTCACCCGACGATCTGATCCTGGTGATCCAGCGCGGCTCCAGCCGCGGGCCGGTCCGGCTGCAGTAGGCGCACGCTCGCATGCCCTGCACATGGGCTGCGGCACGCTCTGGCTTCCCTCCTCCCATCCACCCGACAGGAGATCCGTTGATGAACACCCCTTCTTCCACCGAATCGGTCAAGTCCAACCTCGGCGAAGCCGGCAGCCATCTCAAGCAGGCGGCCCACGACGCGGGCGATGCGGTGCGTGGCGCCGCCAGTGCCGCCAGCGAGGAACTCAAGCTTGGCCGCGCCAACGTCAAGGGTGACCTCGCCGACAGCGCCCTGTCGGGCCTGGGCGCGATCGAGGACCTGGGCCAGGCGGGCCGGGAGCAGCTCGACCAGGTGATGGACAAGAGCCGCGACCTGGTGGACAGCGCCGCCGACCTGATCCGCGAACGCCCGCTGGCCTCTTTCGGCGTTGCCTTCGCCGCCGGCTGGATCATCGCCAAGCTGGCCCGCAGCCGGTAACCGGGTGCCGTGACCGATACGCAGCCCGACAACGCCGGCGACGCCGGCGTGGATCAGGGGCCGCCGCCGCATCTGGATGAAAGCGTCCGCAGGGTCGCCGCGGCCGGCCGCGAGACCCTCGGCGCCAACCGCGACACCCTGCGCGCCCTGCGCCTGCTGGTGGGCGCAGACCTGGCGCTTGCACGCGGCGCAGTCGCGCGCGCGCTGCCGTGGGCCGCGATGGCGCTGGTGTTCGCGCTGTCGACCTGGCTGTCCCTGCTTGCAGTCCTGGTCACTGCCTTCAACGCAGCGGGCCTGGGGTGGCTGGCGTCCACCGCACTGGCAGCGGTTGTTTCGCTCGTGGCCACCGGCCTGGCCGCCTGGCGCATGGCCGCCTATCTCAGGCATGCCGGGCTGCAGGCCACCCGCAGGCAGCTGTCACGCCTTCGCCTGCGCACGGATGACGGCAGCGGTGATGGCGACGACGGTCAGGACCACGGGACCCGGCCGGTGCCGGCCCGCCCCGAGGGGGTATCCACATGAGCTTTGCCCATCTCAAGCGACGCGTCGAACGCGGCGAGGCGCTGGTTGAAGGCCGGGTGCAGCAGGCCAACGAGACCCAGGCGCGGCTGAAACGCGAATGGATCGCGGCGTGGACGCCGCTGCGCATCGTCGCCGCGGGCCTCGGTGCCGGCCTGGTAACAGGCCGCCTGCATCCGGAGAAGGCGATCAGCAGGATCGGCAAGGTTGCCGGGCCCGGTTCGATCCAGTTCCTCACTTCCGCGGTCGGCCTGGTCGGGTCGATCCAGGCGGCCATGGCTGCAATGGCCACCAGCGGCGCGGTCAAGGCCGCGGCGGACACCGCCGATGAAGCGGTCGGGGAAGCGGCGCAAACCGCCGGCCAGGCCGCCGATGCAGCGCGCGCCAAGGCTGGGACCGAAGGGGCTGCCCCCGAAGTTCCCGAACGCTGAGTCCGGCCATGGGCACGCCGGCCGCGCACCACCCTTCCACCGACGGCCCCGCATCCGAGCCGGAGCGCCCGCGGGCCTCACTGGCCGTGGTGGTGCTGGCGACGCTTGCCATGCTGTTTGCCGCGTGGGCGGCGCGCGAGGTGCTGGTGCCGGTGCTGCTGGCAATGTTCCTCGCCCTCATTGCCAGCCCGCTGATCCGCGGCCTGCGCCGGCTGCACATCCCCATCTTCGTGGGTGCCGCGCTGGTGCTGGTGGCCGGCCTGGCCCTGGCGGTCATGCTCGGCCGCCAGCTGGTCGCGCCGGCCGCCGAGTGGATGCAGCAGCTGCCCAGCGAACTGCAGCTGCTCACGCCCAAGCTGCAGCAGGTCACGGCCCCGATGCAGCAGGCCAGCGAGGCCGCCGCCAGCGTCGCCCGCGCAGCGGCCGACGGCGACGGTCCGCAGCTGGAAGTGGTGGCGGTGCGCGAGGAAGACCCGTGGGAGCGGCTGGCGGCCACCCCGCGCATGGCGCTGTCGGTGCTGGCCGTGGTGCTGCTGACGTTCTTCTTCATGGTGTATGGCGAACGGTTGCAGCGCCACGCCATCGCCCTGATGCCGCACCGCTACCAGAAGCGGGTGACGCTGGAGATCCTGCAGGGGCTTGAGCGCGAGGTCTCGCGCTACATCCTCACCATCACCATCATCAATACCGCCCTGGGCCTGGCCGTGGCCGGCGCGCTGTACCTGATCGGGCTGAGCCTTCCCAATGCGCTGCTGTGGGGCACGCTGGTGGGACTGCTCAACTATGCGCCGTACGTGGGCGCGTTCCTGGCGGCCAGCGCGCTGCTGCTGATGGGCCTGATCGTCTGGGACGACCTCGGCCAGTCGCTGTTGCCGGTGGCGTCCTATCTGGTGCTGCAGGGCATCGAGGGCCAGCTGGTGACGCCAATCGTGGTGGGTCAGCGGATGGCGCTCTCGCCCCTGCTGCTGGTGCTCTCACTGATGCTGTTCGGCTTCCTGTGGGGATTCGTGGGCCTGCTGCTGGCGGTGCCGCTGCTGGTCTGCGCCAAGATGGTGCTGGGCCGGATCGAAGGGCTGGAGCGCTGGGCGCGGCTGCTGGAATGATCCGTTGCGGCGGCCTGGGACATGCGGGGCCTTGCGTAGAATGGATGCATGCACTTCCCCATCCGTGCCGTCACCCTCGACCTGGACGACACCGTGTGGCCGTTCGCGCCCATTGGCGAGCGGATCGAGCAGGCGCTCGACGCATGGCTGCGCCTGCACGCGCCGCGCACGGCCGAGCGTTTCCCGATCCCGGCCATGCGCCGGCTGCGCGACCAGGTATATGCCGGGCATCCGCACCTGGCCCATGACATGTCCGCCCTGCGCCGGCTCACCATCGAGCGCGCACTGCGCGAGGCCGGCGACGACCTCGGCCACGTCGAGGCCGCCTACGAGGCGTTCTTCGCGGCGCGCAACCAGGTCGACCTGTATCCCGACAGCGAGGACGCGCTGAAGCGGATCGCAGCGCGGGTGCCCATCGCCGCCGTCACCAACGGCAATGCCGATCTGGGCCGGATCGGCCTGCGGCACCATTTCGCCTTCCAGCTGGGCGCGGGCGAACACGGCAAGGCCAAGCCCTCGGCCTGCATCTTCCACGCCGCCTGCGAGCGGCTGCACTGCGAGCACGGCCACGTGCTGCACGTCGGCGACCACATTGAATCCGACGTGGCAGGCGCCGCGCGCGCGGGCCTGCGCACCTGCTGGATCAATCGCGACGGACGCACGTGGCGGCATGACCACATCACCCCGGACCTGGAGTTCGACAGCCTGGCCGGCCTGGCCGACTGGATCGAAGCCCGCTCCCCACAGGACAGGAGTACCAACGCATGACCCTTCCCCCCGCCCTGACCGCCAGCGGCGACGCCAGCGCGGCCCGCCCGCTCCACCTGCTCGATCGCGACGCCCTGCCCGACTGGCTCGGAAAGCAGCCGCAGCAGGTGCGCGACTGGGTGGCGGCGCACGCCTTCGACGCCTCGCCCGGCGCGTGGCTCACGCTGCCCGGCGACGACGCCGGCCCCGCGGCGATCCTGGGTGTGGGCGATCGGCTGGACCCGTTCTCCTATGCGCACGCCCCATTCTCGCTGCCCGCCGGCGACTGGCGGCCGGCGGAAGCCCTCAATGGCGACGAGCAGGCGGCGCTGGCGCTGGGCTGGGGCCTGGGCAGCTACCGCTTCGACCGCTACTGCAAGGCCCCGCGCGATCCGGCCCGGCTGGCGATCGATGTGGACGCCGATACCACCGCGGTGATCAGCGCCTGCCGGCGCGTGCGTGACCTGGTCAACACCCCGACCCAGGAGATGGGCCCGGCGGAGCTTGAGGCCGCCGCGCGCGAACTGGCCGACGCCCACGGCGGGCAGCTGGAGAGCATCGTTGGCGAGGAGCTGCTGGAGCGGAACTTCCCCGCCATCCACGCGGTGGGCCGCGCCTCGCACCGCGCCCCGCGGCTCTTGCACCTGACCTGGGGCAAGCAAGGCGATCCGCTGCTGGCGCTGGTGGGCAAGGGCGTGTGCTTTGACACCGGCGGTCTCAACATCAAGCCCTCCGAGGGCATGCGCAACATGAAGAAGGACATGGGCGGCGCTGCCCACGCGCTGGCGCTGGCCGGCCTGGTCATGGCGCGCGGCCTGCCAGTCAGGCTGTCGCTGCTGGTTCCCGCCGTGGAAAACGCGATCGGCCCGGACGCCTTCCGCCCGGGCGAGGTGGTTGCAACGCGCAAGGGCATCAGCGTGGAGATCGACAACACCGACGCCGAGGGGCGCGTGGTGCTGGCCGACGCCCTCGCCTATGCGGGCGAATCCTCGCCCGACCTGCTGATCGACTTCGCCACCCTCACCGGCGCCGCCCGGATCGCGCTGGGCCCGGACCTGCCGGCGCTCTACAGCAACGACGACGCGGTGGCCGCGGCCTGGCTCAAGGCGGGCAACGACCACCGCGATCCTGTTTGGCGGATGCCGCTGTGGCGCCCGTACCTGCGCTACCTCACCAGCCGCGTGGCCGACATCGCCAACGCGGGCTCGCGCATGGCCGGCTCGGTGACCGCGGCGCTGTACCTGGAGCGGTTCGTCCCGGAGGCCACCCCCTGGGCGCACCTTGATGTCTTCGCCTGGAACGACAGCGAACGTCCCGGGCGCCCGGTCGGCGGCGAGGCGCAGGGGCTGCGGGCGGCCTGGGCGATGCTCAAGGCGCGCTACGGAGGCTGAAGACATGATCCGGGAAAGGGACTTCCCACGGCGCGCAATCTTCACCGGGCTCGCCTGCCTGGCGGTCCTTGCCAGTGCCTGCACCAGCCTGGAAACCCGCATCACCCGGCCCGGCAACCGCGCGCTCCTCGACGCCGGCCCGCTGGGGCAGATGGAATCCGCCCTGGGCATTGAGCGCCGGAGTTTCCAGGTGCCGGACGGGCCCGAGCTGTTCTACCGGGTCGTCGAGCCCATGGACTACGGTGCGCGATACCGCTTCACGCGCACCGGCGACAGCGTGCATTTCCGCTTCAACTTCGCCAATTCGCCGGACCGGCGGACGCCGGTGGATCCGGTCGGCACGGCGGTACTGCTGCACGGCTGGAGCATGGAGGGCAGTTCCATGCTGCCCTGGGCACTGGGCCTGGCGGGACACGGGTGGCGCGCGGTGGTGGTGGACCTCCGCGCGCATGGCGCGTCCAGCCCCGCGCCCGTCGGGTACGGACCGCGGGAAGGTGCCGATGTGGCGGCCCTGGTCGACGCGCTGCGCGAACGCGGGGAGGCTCCCGGTCGCCTGGTGCTGTTCGGTGTCTCCTACGGTGCCGTCGCGGGACTGTATGCGGCCGCGCTTTCCGACACCGGCACGTCGGATGCGGTGATTGCCATGTCACCCTTCACCAATGCCGCCAGCGGCATCCGCGGAATGATCAACGGCATCACCACCGAGCCCGGGCTCAGTCTCCGCAGCCGACTCGCCCTGGCCTATGCCCGAAGGCGCTATGACGACGCGCGGATTGATCACGCCATCGCCGGAGCGGGCGAGCGGCTGGGGATTGACCTGGCCGGGATCGACGTCCGCCAGGCTGCCGCCGCGGTCGAAGCCTGCACGCTGCTGCTGCACGGGACGGAGGACGGTTTCTTCCCGATGGAATCAGTGCAGTCGCTGGCCGATGCCGCGCCGCGCGGACAGCTGGTGGCGCTGCCCGGCGAAAGCCATTTCACCGCGCCCATGCGCATGGACTGGCTGGTTGAACCGCTCGCCCGGTGGCTGGAGCAAGTGGCCGATGCGCGCTGCCCCGGCTTCAACCTCCCGCCGGTGCCACAGGCGTAGCTCAGCGCGGAAGGTCGAAGAGCAGGATGTCGGCCAACGGGCCAGCGCTCCCGGTGATCCGCAGTTCGCAGGATTCATCCGAGTAGCCGATGGCATCACCGCCGGCCAGAGCCTGGTCGCCGGCGCGGACCTGGCCCTGCACCACCTGGAGCCAGTAGCGACGGCCGGGCTGCAGCGGCAGGGCCGCCGATTCACCGTCGCCCAGCTGCACGCCCAGCAGCCTGGCGTCCTGCCGGATCGCCAGGCTGCCCTCGGCGCCGTCGGGTGAGGCCAGCAGGCCCCATTGCTCACGGCGCGCGGCCGGATCAAAAGCTTTCTGGGCGTAGTCGGGGGCGGCATTGAGGCGATCGGGCTGGATCCAGATCTGCAGGAAGTGCACCGGCTCGCTGTCCGACGCGTTGTACTCGCTGTGCTCGATGCCGTGCCCCGCGCTCATCCACTGCAGTTCGCCGGGGCGCAGGATCCCTTCGCTGCCGGTGCTGTCGCGATGCGCCAGGCCGCCGGAGATGACGTAGCTGATGATCTCCATGTTGGCGTGCCCGTGCGGCGGGAAGCCGCCGCCGGGGGCGACCCGGTCCTCGTTGATCACGCGCAGCGGCCCCCACCCCATCCACTGCGGGTCGTGGTAATGGCCGAAGGAGAAGCTGTGGCGGCTGTCG
Source organism: Luteimonas sp. JM171 (assembly GCF_001717465.1). Classification (NCBI taxonomy): domain Bacteria; kingdom Pseudomonadati; phylum Pseudomonadota; class Gammaproteobacteria; order Lysobacterales; family Lysobacteraceae; genus Luteimonas; species Luteimonas sp. JM171. Next base: position 570,233 of record NZ_CP017074.1, read on the forward strand.
AGCCAGCCGGTGCGGACGTGGCCGCGCTCGGCGGCCGGACGGAGAACTTTCATCGTGGGGATATCGGTGGCGGGAGCGCGCGTGACGCGGCCCCGCGAGGGAGGCGGCCGGCGGGATTCCCGCCGGCCGGCGTTGGATCAGCCCTCGTCGCCGCTGGCGATCGGAGCCTCGGTGGTGATGTGCAATTCGATCTCGTCCGGAACATTCGGGACGTACAGACCGAGATCGAAATCACTGCGCTTGATCGTCGCCTCGGCATCAAAGCCGGCGGTCTGCTTGCCCGTTGCCGGGTGCTCACCGATCAGGTTGATGTCCGCCTCCAGCACCACTTCCTTGGTGATGCCCTTGATGGTCAGCTCGCCGGTGATCTTGAGCTCGTCACCGTCGTCGCCGTCGACCTCCACCGAAGTGCTGCGGAAGGTGGCCTCGGGAAACTGTGCGGCGTCGAAGAAGTCATCGCTGAGCAGGTGGTCGTTGAACGCCTGCACGTTCGACTCCAGGCCCGACAGTGGCAGCGTCACTTCAACGCTGGAGGCGGAAACGTTGTCGGCGTCGTAGACGATGCGGCCGTCGATGTCGCCGAACAGTATCACCGGGTTGGAAAAGCCGAAGTGGTTCCACTTGGCAGCCACGGTGGTGTGGTCAGGATCCATCTCGTAGGTGACGGGCTCGGCGATCGCGCCGGTGGCAAAGACGGAAAGCGCGGCGGCAAGCGCCAGGGTGCGGAAGTTGCGGTGCTTCATGGGAATCTCCTTGTAAACGGGGGTGTCGGGGCCCGGGCCGGGGGCCGGCTCACTCACTCGATGCGGCAGGCCTCGTCAAACGGCAGCCTGGGCGAACGCTCGAAGATGCTCGACGGATCCCCCTTGCCCAGGTTGACGAGGAAGTTGGAACGGATGGACGTGCCCTTGAAGAAGGTGTCGTCCACCATCGCCGCGTTGAAACCGGTCATGGGGCCGGTGTCCAGGCCGAGCGCGCGCGCGGCGATGATCAGGTACGCGCCCTGCAGTGTGCCGTTGCGGAAGGCATGCTCCTCGCGCCCCTCCTGGGGGCCGTCGAACCAGGCCTTCGCATCGGTGTGGGGGAACAGGTAGGGCAGCTTTTCGTGGAACTCGAGGTCGTGCGCCACGATCACCGTGACCGGCGCTTCCATGGTCTTGGCCCGGTTGCCCTCGTCCAGCGCCGGCTCCAGCTTGGCCTTGGCCTCCGGCGAGCGCACGAACACGAACCGTGCCGGGGACTGGTTGGCGCTGGTCGGCCCCCACTTGAGCAGCTCGTAGAGCTGGTGGATGGTGGCGTCATCGATCTCGCCGCTGAACCGGTTGTAGGTCCGGGCAGTGCGGAAGAGCTGGTCGAACGCTGGATCGGACAAGGGTTGGCTCATCTGGAAAGTGTCTCCCTGCATGTGGGTGGCGCATGTGAACAGGACTCCAGTGTAGAGTCCGCGTGGCGCAGTGGCGCCTCGGTTTCCGGAACGGAAGGTCGGTTTTCGTGGAACAATCAGGCACAAATAGCAACTACGGTCCCATTATTGGAACAGCTTGGACGCTGACCGACGGGCATGCCGGCAACCTCAGGCAGGCGCTATCGCTTGCCGTCGCCCTGGGCCACGAATCCGCCCGCAACTGGCTGCTGGCGCCGCGCGCGCCTTGGCGCTGGGCGGCGCCGCGTCGCGTCCCCGGCGCATCCGCTGCGTTTGGCCGCGGCTTCGCCACCGCCCTGCGACAGGAACCACCGGCGCTGGCGATCGGCTGTGGCCGGCAGGCCGCGCTGGCAACGCGGCTGGCCCGGGAAGCGGGCGCGAGGGCGGTGCAGATCCTCGATCCGCGCATTGATCCCGCCCACTGGGACCTGGTGATCGCGCCGGAGCACGACGGCCTGTCCGGCGCCAACGTGCTTACCCCACTGGGGAGCCTGAACCCCGTGGACGAAGGCTGGCTCGCAGCCGGGCGCGCCGACTTCCCCCAGCTGGCGATGCTGCCGCGCCCGCGCATCGCCCTGCTGCTGGGCGGCAGCAGCCCGCATGCGCGCTTCGACCGTGCCGCCTTCGATGAGATGGCCGAGACGGTCTCCGGCGTGCTGGCCGACGGCGGCAGCGTGCTGGCTACGGCCTCGCGCCGCACCGATCCGGAAGTCTCGGCCGCCCTGCGCGCGCGCATGGACGCGGGCGACGGAAGCGGCTGGGCCGGCGTGGCCTGGACCGGCGAAGGCGATGGCCCCAACCCCTACCCCGGCCTGCTCGGCTGGGCTGACCGCATCGTGTGCACGCCGGACTCGGTGAACATGATTTCCGAGGCCTGTGCCACATGGGCTCCGGTATTCGTCTTTGATCCCAAAGGCACCCGCGGCCGCCCGCGCCGGTTCCTCGATGCGCTGCTTGCGCGCGGGCGCATCCGCCCGCTGGACGCGAGCCTGGCCCCGTTCGAGGCCGAGCCCCTGCGGGAAACGGCGCGCATCGCCGCGCAGGTGCGCGAGCGGCTCAGCGCGTCGGGCTGATCACCGCGGGTCAGCCGTGGACGCTGACCCGGGCCTCAACGGGCGCGAAGTCGCGGTCACCAAAACCTTCCACGGTGCTGCCATCGGAGATGGTGAAGAGGCGCTGGCTCAGGCCGTAATCGTCATTGCCAAGATTGCGGCCAAGCGCCAAGGCGAAATCCCAAGCATCAGGCTCCGGATAGCTGCCGTCCGGCTCCATGTAGCCAAGCAGGTGGCCGAGGTCCATGTGGGCCCCGTTTTCCACCGCCGAGAGGGTCTGGCCAGCCAGGGCGGCCATCTGCTCTTCGGTGAACGACAGCGTGATCGTCTGGCCGGATTCGACCGGGCCGCTGTCCGCCTGCGTGACGCCGCCCGTCAGCGCGGCGTTGAGCAGCTGCTCGTTCTGCCCGTCCACCTGGATGTCGTAGCTGTAGATGCGCTCGCTGGCGATCTCGTTGCCCTCGGCGTCCCAGCGCTGGCTGATGTTCATCGGCACGTTGCCCGAGTACTGCAGGTCCACGCTGCGCTCCACGGTGCCGTCGGCATGCGTGGTCATCACCATGTTGCCGGTGTTCTCCGCCCCGTCCAGGGTCAGCTTGAGCGGCCCGAGCTTGCCCGAGAGCTGCGACTGCGAGCTGTAGTCGAGCTTCTCGATGGTGGCCACGCCATCCACGCCGTCGCCGTTGTCGGACGGCAAGGTCCCGGTGGCGAGGAAGTCGTTGTAGGCGGCCAGGCCTTCCGCGGTGGACAGGTCGAACTCGGCGGTCTTGAGGGTCGCTTCCGACAGGCTGTCGTTGCGGCCGAGCATCACGCTGGCCACCTTGAAGTCCACGCCCACGCCGTTGTACGCCTTGATGGCCTCGGTCGGACCGGCGGTCACGCGCACGGTGTCCTCGCCGGTGCGCTCGATCGCGGTGCTCACCCCGGTCTCGTCGGTGACCCTGGTCTCGGCGGCCAGCTTCTTGAAGGTCGCCTTGAATTCATTGGTGGTGTACTGCGAGCCGTCCATGGTCACCACGGTGCCTTCGGGCATCGTGGAGGGATCGAAGGGATTGATCGACAGCGGATCGACGGCGCTGTCCTCGGGCATGGCCACCGAGTACGACGTGCGGATGCCTTCGGTACGCCCGATCTCCAGCCCCGCCTGCGGCGTGTTCACCCCGCCCTTGATGAAGATCGAGACGTCGGAGGAGAGCTGCCAGGTGGTCACCCCGTCTTCGGTGTTGCCGCCCCCGGTGACCGAAGCGTTGCCGCCGGCGCTGAAGCTCACGCCATAGCCCTTGGCGTTGGTGACCGACTCGCTGAAGGACAGACCGCCCGAGAGGGTGATGGTGCCCTTGTCGGGGTTGACGCTGATGCCGCCGCTGGCCGAGGTGGAGGACTTGTCGACGGTGCCGTTTTCCGACGTCGTGGTGGTGGTTTCCGTGGTGCGGTTGGAGACCCCGATGCTGCCGTCGTTGGAGACGCTCACGCTCGGATCGTCGCTGACCCGCGGCGGGATCGTCAGCTCCTGCTGCGGGTACACCATGTCCGGGTTCTGGATCGACGGATTGGCCTTGATGATGTCCTGCACGCCCACCCCATAGCGGTTGGCGATGTCGGTCAGGCTTTCGGCCGGTGCAACGGTGTGGGTGCTCTCGTTGCGCGAAGGCTGCGGCAGCGAAGCGTAGCCGCCGTCGTGGATGGCGTGGATGGTCATCGGTCGATCCTGGATACGCGGTTCTGGGACCGCGCCATGCTAGTCGGCGCACGCCGGGCGGGCAGCTGGGGTTTTCCCCAGTTGACTGCATCGCGGCTTCACTCCGCGGTCGCCGCGATCCGCTCCAGCCGCGCCTGGATCTGTGCTTCAGGCAGCCATTGGCCGCGCACCATCACCCCGACGCGGCGCTGCACGTTGGCCACGTCCTCCAGCGGGTTGGCCTCCAGCAGGACCAGGTCGGCGCGACGCCCCGGCTCGACCGTTCCGAACGCCCCGGGCGTGCCGAAGTAGTGCGCCGGCGCGCGCGTGCCGGTGACCAGCACTTCGTAGGGCGTCAGGCCCGCGGCCACCATCATCCGCAGCTCGTGATGGATCGAGAAGCCGGGCACGTTGAAGAACTGCGGGGCGTCGGATCCCAGTGCGATCGGCGCGCCGGCGGCGTGCAGCGCGCGGGTCAGCTCCCGGCGCAGTTCCACCAGGGCCTGCGCCGCACCAGGCTGGAAGTCGTCGCGGGCCTGGAAGCGGTGCTTGGCCTCCACCCAGCCGTCGCGCACCCGGCGCGGCATGTAGCGCATTTCCGGCCAGGCGATCATCTCCTCCGCGGGCGTGTCCGAGGCCAGATGCTCGACCAGGCTCAGCGTGGGCACGTTCCAGGTGTCCGCCGCGAGGGTGCGTTCGATGGCTTCGGGGATGCGTCCACGATCGGCCAGGTGAACCCAGCCGCTGCCGAAGAAGCCCGGCTCGGCGTCCCCGGTATCGGCGTCGTCGGGCACCAGGAATTCCACATAGCGGTCGTAGTGGTCGATCGAGGTCTGGCGGGCATCCAGCGCGCCCACCAGGCCGACTTCGGCCGGGATGTGGCCGCCGAAGGGCATTCCGACTTCATGCGCGGCCTCCGCCATCGCCGCGTAGGAAGCCGGGTTGATCGTGCCGATCTTGAGCAGGTCGAAGCCCTGCGCCTGGTAATCGCGCACCGCCTGCGCGGCGGCTTCCGGCGTGCCGGCAGTCTCCGGGGTGAGCCACGGGCTCGCCGCGAACAGCGTCGGGCCCATCAGGTCGCCGGATTCGATGCGTTCGCGCAGCTCCAGGTGGTACGCGTGGCCAGCCATGTTGCGCACGGTGGTCACGCCGTTGGAGACGTACAGGAACAGCATGTCCCCGGCGTATTGCGGATCGTCCGGGCCGGGCACGTGCCCGTGCATCTCGGCCAGGCCCGGCATCAGCCAGCGCCCTTCACCGTCAATGCGCTGCGCGCCGGCAGGCACCTGCGACGCATCCCCGGCCACGGACTCGATGCGTCCGTTGCGCACCACCACCGTGTGGTCCTCGAGCACGCGATGGCTGTCCATCGGCACGACGTTGACCCCCACGAAGGCAATGGCGTCGGTCCCGGTGACGGCAGGCACGGGCGCCTGGCCCGCGGGGAGTTCGGCCCGGGTGCCGCAAGCAGCCAGGACCAGTCCGAGCAAGGCCGCCACCATGCGGACTCCCGGGTGTCGCGCCGCGCCTTCCAGGAGGGATGGGTGCATGTCGTCGTGGCTCCAGCGCCGGCCGGCAGTGGTCTGGCTCGACCCTAAACCCCGGCAGGATGGCGGGCAACCAGGCCGGTGCCCACGCTCCAGCGTGCACCACGGCTCAAGCCGCTGGCACGCGGTTTCAGTCGAACACCAGCCCGTGCGCCCGGCATGCCTCGCCGATGGCGGCCCTGGCGGTCCGCAGGGGCGCGGTGTCGGGCACCAGGCGCGAACGCCGGTCCAGGCTGCAGGCCAGGGCGAGGCCCGACAGGGTGGCGTGGGCATCACGCAGCCCCTCCACGCAGTCCGGGCCGAGCAGGCCGGCCGCGCCCGCCGCGTCCAGCAGGGCCGGCGTGGCGCGCGGCACAAGCAGCCCAGGGTGGACATAGGCCTGCCAGAGCACCAGGTACTGGAGCAGGAATTCCAGGTCGGTGAGACCCCCGGCTCCGTGCTTGAGGTCGAAGCGGCCGTCCTGGCTCCGATCCAGCTCCGCGCGCATCCTCGCGCGCATCCCGGAGATGTCCTCGCGCAGGCGGTCCCGGTCGCGCCGCCGGGCAAGCGCGCGCTCGCGCACGCGTTCGAAGTCCGCGCACAGGCTGTGGTCCCCGGCCACGCAGCGCGCGCGAACCAGCGCCTGGTGCTCCCAGGTCCAGGCACGCACGCGCTGGTATTCGTCATAGCTGGCAAGCGAGGACACCAGCAGGCCGCTGGCGCCGTCGGGGCGCAGCCGCACGTCGACCTCGTACAGGCGGCCAGGCCCGGTCACGGTGCCCAGCAGCGACACCAGCTTCTGCGCCAGGCGCGCGAACCAGCGCTGCGCATCCAGCGGCCGCTCCCCGTCCGACTGCGCACCGGGCGGCGCATCGTAGAGGAACACCAGGTCCAGATCGGAGCCGACGCTGAGCTCCTCGCCCCCCAGGCTGCCGTAGCCGATCACGGCAAAGCGCGCGCCCGCGAGGTCGCCGCGGGTCGCCCGCAGTTCGCGGCGGGCCAGCTCCACCACGACCTCCACCACCGCATCGGCCAGCCACGCCAGCTGTCGCGCGGCCTCGCGCGCCGGCAGCCGCGCATCCAGCACCGCCAGTCCGATCCGGAAGCTCAGGGCCTGCCGGGTCTCGTTGAGCACGAACAGCGCCTGCTCCAGGTCCTGGTGGCGCAGGGCCGGCGCGCAGGCGCGTGAGAACAGCGCCCGGTCAGGCAGCGGGCCTTCGGCCCTGGCATCGAGCAGCTCGTCGAGCAGCAGCGGGTGGGAAGCCACCCGCTCGGCCAGGAACGCGCTGCGGGTCACCAGGTCGATCAGTCGCTCCAGGGCGCTGGGCTGCTCGTCCAGGAGCGCCAGGTAGGCTGTGCGGCGCAGGATGTTCTGCACCACGGCAAGCAGTCGCCGCACCGCCTGCAGCGGGCGGTCGGCGGGCGCGCTGGCCTGCAGCAGCACCGGCATCACCCGGTCCAGGCGTGCACGGGCCTGGTCGGAAAGATCGCGCACGCTGGGCGAGCGCACGAAATCACGCAGCGCCGAATCCACCGCCGCGGCGTCTCCGAACCCGGCTGCCGCAAGCACCTGGGCGTCACCGGCTTCAGGCAGCGCCCGCCAATAGGCGCTGATGTCGCTGTCCACCCGCGGCTTCTCGCTGCGCTGGGCAAGCAGGGCATCGAACTCGTGCGCTACCGCGGCCCGGTGCCCGTCCAGTTCGGCCACCAGCGGCTCCCAGCCCGCATGGCCCAGCCCGGACGCGATCCGCAGCCGCTCCAGCGGATCGCGCGGAAGCTCATGCACCTGCGCGTCGCGCAGCATCTGCAGGCGGTTTTCCAGCCGGCGCATGAAGCGATAGGCCTGGCACAGCGCATGCGCGCTGTCCCGGGGAATGTGCCGCGCCGCCGCCAGCGCCTCCAGCGCCGGCTGCAGGCGCGGCTCGCGCAGGGCGGGTTCGCGGCCGCCGCGGATCAGCTGCAGCACCTGGGCCAGGAACTCCACCTCGCGGATGCCGCCGCGTCCGCGCTTGATGTCGTCGTCCAGGTCCTTGCGCGCCACCTCCGCCGCGATCGAGGCCTTCATGCCGCGCAGGCCGTCGAGCGCGCCGTAATCGAGGTAGCGACGGTAGACGAAGGGTTCGAGCTGCCTGAGAAACGACTCCCCGGCGGCGATGTCACCGGCCACCGGCCGCGCTTTCTGCCAGGCGTAACGCTCCCAGTCGCGCCCTTCGGTGTGGAAGTAGTGCTCCATGGCGGCGAAGCTGAGTACGATCCTCCCGGCGCCGCCAAAGGGACGCAGGCGCAGGTCCACCCGGTGGCAGAAACCGTCGGCGGTGGCTTCGTCCAGCAGCTTGGCCAGCGCCTGCCCGAGCCGCGTGAAGTATTGCTCGGCGGCCAGCGGGCGCGGGCCATCGCTCTCGCCGGCCCGCGGATACGCATAGACGAGGTCGACGTCGGAACTGAAGTTCAGCTCCTGGCCGCCGAGCTTGCCCAGCGCGAACACCACCATCCGCACGCCGTGACCCTCCGCGTCCCGCACCACGCCGTGGCGCCCGGCGAACTGCGCTTCAAGCGCGTCGTGCCCCAGGCGCAGGCAGGTGTCGGCCAGCCGCGTGCTCCCCTCCAGGGTCGCGTCGATCCCGTCCAGGCCCAGCACGTCGCGCCACACCAGGCGGGTGGATTCAGCGGTGCGGTACAGGCGCAGCAGGCGCGGCCACTCCTGGGCCGCGCCGGGCTCCAGGTCCGGGGCGGGCCGGCGCCTGGCTCCGTCGTCCGCCAGCAGATCAAGCAGCAGGGCGGGCTGGCGGACCAGGGTGTCAACGGCGAAATCGCTGGCAATCGCCACCCGGCGGACCCGGTCGGCGGCATCGGGGGCGTCCAGCGCGCCGGCCTGGTCGCCAAGCGCCGCGCGCAGGCGCTCCAGCGCGCGCGCGGCCAGGGTTTCAAGCGTGGCTTCCGGGCGGTCCTGCTCCATGCGGGCCATTGTGGCACCGGCCGGGCAAGTGGCGCGGACATAAAAAAAGCCCGCTGCCGGAATCCGGTAGCGGGCTTTTGCTCCCTCCCCCACGTCGGGTGCAGGGAGATCGTGAACGAAGTGTTAGGACTGTGCACGCTGCAGTGCAAAACGATACTGGCGGGTTTACAAACAGTTTGCTATGCGATTCATGACGATGGCCGCGGTCGACGGCCGAGGTCGCGCAGGATCGCCCCAGCGGCGTTCCGGCCCGGCAGGCCGGTGACCCCACCCCCGGGATGGGTGCCCGAGCCGCACAGGTAAAGACCCTGCAGCGCGCCGCGATAGCTGCCCTGCCCCAGCACCGGGCGGGCGGAGAACAGCTGGTCGAGCGCGAGCGCGCCGTGGAAGATGTCGCCGCCCAGCAGGCCGAAGCGGCGCTCCAGGTCGAGCGGCGAAAGCGCCTCCCAGCCCAACACGCTGGCGGCGAAGTTGGGCGCCACCTGGTCAACGGTGTCGATCATCAGCCTGGCGACGGTGTCGCGGTGGGCATCCCAGCCGCCATCGACGTCCGGGTGCACGTGCTGGCAGAACAGGCTGGCCACGTGCTGTCCCGCAGGCGCCAGGGTGTCATCCAGGGTCGAGGAGATCACCAGTTCCACCACCGGCTCGCGGGCCCAGCCGGGGTTGTGCTCCTTCGACTTCGCGTCGAAATACGCCTGCTCGAAGTAGCGCAGCGAATGGCCCACCAGGATCCCGCTCTGGTGATGCGGCTGCAGCGCAGTGCCCGGCGCGGCGGTGAAATCCGGCAGCTCCGACAGCGCCACGTTCATGCGGAAGGTGCCCGAGCCGCAGCGGTAGCGCTCGATCCGCCGGGCGACGTCGTCGTCCAGGTGGGCGCGATCCACCAGCCGGGTGTACAGGAGCTTCGGGTTGAGATTGGAAACGACGGTCCGCGCCTGCAGCTCGCGCCCGTCCTCCAGCACGACGCCCACCGCGCGGCCCTGCTCGACCAGCACCCGCGCAACCGCGGCATCGGTCTCAATCACCACCCCGCGGGCGAGGCACTCCTTTTCCATTGCCCGGGTGATCGCGCCCATGCCGCCGATCGCATGGCCCCAGGTGCCGGACTTGCCGTTGACCTCGCCGAACACGTGGTGCAGCAGCACGTACGCCGAACCCGGCGTGTAAGGACTGGAGAAGTTGCCGACGATCGAATCCCAGCCCAGCGCCGCCTTCAGCGGATCGGATTCGAACCAGGCATCGAGTATCTCGCCCGCGGATTTGGTGAACATGTCGAGGAGGTCGCGCCGACCCCGCATGTCCAGCCCCTTCAGCTGCCGGGCCACCGCGTACGAGGCCAGCCAGTCGGCGAGCACGAAGCGGTCGGACACGTTGGGCGGCGCACGGGTCATCAGCACGCGCAGCACCGCCACCACCCGCTCGAGCATGGCGAAATAATCCGGCAGCCGCCCGGCGTCGCGAGTGGACCATTTGGCCATCTCGGCCTGCGTGCCATCGCCGCCCAGGCGGAACGCCTGCCCGCCCGGCAACGGCAGGAAGTTGGCGAACGGCCGTTCGACCACCTGCAGGCCGTGTTCGGCCAGGCGCAGGTCGGCGATCACCTGCGGATTGAGCAGGCTGACGGTGTAGCTGGCGATCGAGTTGCGAAAGCCCGGATGGAACTCCTCCGTCACCGCCGCGCCGCCGACGATCCCGCGCCGCTCGAGCACCCGCACCCGCAGCCCCGCGCCGGCCAGGTAAGCGGCGCAGACCAGGCCGTTGTGGCCGCCGCCAATCACCAGCACATCGTCGCGGGGCGCGCTCATCCGGGCAGCAGGCGCTCCACCGCATCAGCCAGCAGCGCGGCCGCGTCCGGCCTGCCCAGGGCAGCCGCCGCGCGAGCGGCCTGTGGGAGCCGCGTGGGTGAGGCAAACAGCTCCGCCAGCAGCCCCGTCAACGCTTCGGGCGTCAGCTCCGGCTCGGGCACGCACCAGCCAACCCCTGCGGCAGCGAGGGTTTCCGCGTTGCGCCGCTGCTCCTCACGCGAACCTCCGTGCGGGATCGGCACGAAGATCGCGGGCCGCCCCACCACCAGCAGGTCGGCCGCGGTCGTTGCCCCCGCGCGCGCGATCAGCAGGTGCGCAGCGCGCAGCCGCGCGCCCATGTCCTCGAAGAACGGGCGCACGTCGGCATCGATGCCGGCCAGCGCCAGGCGCGCGCCGATTTCGCCGGCGTCCTCGCCCCGGTACTGCAGCGAGACCTGCAGCCGCCGGCGCACGCCCGGGTCCAGCGCCAGCAGCGCCGGCGGCACCACCTCCCCGAACACCTGGGCGCTCTGGCTGCCTCCCACCACCAGCAGCCGCAGCGGTTCGCCCTCGCCAAACGGCGGATAGTCCCCGCGGGCATCGAGGATCGATTGGCGCACCGGGTTGCCCGTCTGCCAGACCTTGGCCGGATCAAAGCCCTCCAACCCGGCAACCTCCGCAAACGAGGTGGCGACGCCATCGGCCATGCGCAGCAGCTGCCGGTTGGCCATGCTCAATCGCGTGGCCTGTTCGTGCAGCAGCAGCGGCAGGCCCAGCGATTTGGCCGCCAGGGCCGGGGCGAAGCTCGGGTAGCCGCCAAAGCCCACCATCAACGCCGCGCCGCGCCGGCGCAGGTCCGTCCGCGCCCGCGATGCCGCCAGGCCGATCGCCAGGGCCGCCTTCGCCTTGCCGGCCACGCCGCCGGCCAGCGAGCGGGCCGGCAGCACCACGTGCTCGATGCCCTGGAGCGCCGACGCGTAGGCGGCGCCGCGGCGCTCGGTGTGGATCACCACCGGATGCCCGCGCGCCATCAGTTCGCGCGCCAGGGCCTCGGCCGGGAACAGGTGGCCGCCGGTGCCGCCGGCCGCCAATGCAATGGTGCCGCCGCGGCGGCTGTCGTCTGAGCCGGTCATCGCCGCTCGCGTGCAGGAGGGACCGCGACTATAGCCACGCCCGCCGGGCACCGGAACCGCGGGCCGGGCGGGAACACTCCGCCGCCGCCGCTATCCAACCCCCTCCCCCGCGGGCATGCGTGGCCGCCTGCCGCCCATGACTTCCGGCCAACGTACCGTCACGTTGGACCGGTAAAATGGCAGGTTGCGGCAATCCGCCGCCCCGCCCCCACCCCTTCCGGACCGGGCCGGCCTGCGCCGCCGGCGCGCCCCGCCGCGCGGGGGCTCGACGCAACCCCACGGACAACCTGATGAAGCCAGTATCCCGCCGCTCCAAGACCATCCTCGTCGTCATTGCCGCGCTGGCGGCGGTGCTGCTGCTGTGGCGCGGCTGCGCGGGCGGCGAGGAAGCCGCCATGCCGGCCCCGGGCGGCGGCTGGGGCGGTTTCGGCCCGGGCGGGCCGCCGACGCCGGTGCGCGTGGCACCCGCGGCCCGGGCGCCGCTGTCGGTGGAGCTGCGCGCGCTGGGCACGGTGACCCCGCTGCACGAGGTCACGGTGCGCTCGCGGGTGGACGGCGAGCTGCTGAGCGTGGAGTTCGAGGAAGGCGAGCGGGTGGAGGCCGGCGACCTGCTGGCGCAGATCGACCCCGCGCCCTACCGCATCCGCCTGGCCGAGGCCGAAGGCCAGCAGCGACAGAACCTGGCCGAACTTGAGAACACCCGCATCCAGCTGCGGCGCTTCCGCGACCTGGCCGAAAGCGATTTCGTCGCCGCCCAGGACGTGTCCGACCTGGAAGCCCGCGTCCGCCAGCTGGAAGCGCGGCGCGAGATCGACCAGGCCGCCGTCGACGAGGCGCGCCTGCAGCTGGGCTACACCCGCATCACCGCGCCGGTGTCCGGCCGCGTCGGCCTGCGCCAGGTGGACGCCGGCAACCTGGTGCGCAGCGGTGATCCGGAGGGCATCGTCACCATCACCCAGACCCGGCCCATTAGCGCCCTGTTCTCGATTCCCGAGACCGCGGTGCCCTCGCTGATCGAAGCCGTGCGCCGCAACCGCGAGCTGCCGGTGGAAGCCTGGGACCGCGAGGAACGCCGCCTGCTCGCCACGGGCACCCTGTCGAGCATCGACAACCGCATCGACACCCAGACCGGGACCCTGCGCCTGCGCGCGATCTTCGAGGACGACCGCCTGTTCCCCAACCAGTCGGTCAACATCCGCCTGCAGCTGGGCAACGAGGAAACCCTGTCCATCCCCGACGCCGCGGTCCAGTTCGGCAGCCAGGGCACCTACGTGTACGTGATCGACGAGGAGGACACCGCCCACGTGCGCGATGTCGTGCTGGGCGCATCGAGCGATGGCCGGGTGGAGGTGCTGGAAGGCCTGGAGGAAGGCGAGCGGGTGGTGCTCGAGGGCATCGACCGCCTGCGCGACGGCGCCAGCGTGGAAGTGGTGAGCGTTGACGGCGAGGCTGCGCCTGCCGCCGACGCCCCGGCGGCGGCTGACGGGGCCGGCCCGGGCGCATGAACCTCTCACGCCCCTTCATCCTGCGCCCGGTGGCGACCACGCTGCTGATGCTGGCGCTGCTGCTGTCGGGCCTGTTCGCCTACCGGCTGCTGCCGGTGGCGGCGCTGCCCCAGGTGGACTACCCCACCATCCAGGTGCTGACCTTCTACCCCGGTGCCAGCCCGTCGGTGACCACCAGCGCCGTGACCGCGCCGCTGGAACGCCACCTGGGGCAGATCCCGGGCCTCAACCAGATGTCGTCCACCAGCTCGGGCGGCGCCTCGGTGATCACCCTGCAGTTCTCGCTGGAGGTGGACCTTGGGGTGGCCGAGCAGGAGGTGCAGGCCGCGCTCAACAGCGCCAGCAACCTGCTGCCCAACGACCTGCCGATGCCGCCGGTGTACCGCAAGGTCAACCCGGCTGATGCCCCGATCCTGACGCTGGCGGTGACCTCCGCCACCATGCCCCTGCCCGAGGTCTACGACCTGGTGGACACGCGCATGGCCCAGCGCCTGTCGCAGCTGCCCGGCGTGGGCCTGGTGAGCCTGGCCGGCGGCCAGCGCCCGGCGGTGCGGGTGGAGGTGAACCCCAACGCGCTGGCCGCGGCCGGCTTGGGCATGGGCGACATCCGCGCCGCAATCTCGGCGGCCAACGTCAACATGCCCAAGGGCAGCTTCGACGGCCCGACCCGGGCGATCATGCTCGACGCCAACGACCAGATGCGCTCGCCCCAGGAGTACCGCGACCTGGTGATCGCCTGGCGCGACGGCGCGCCGCTGCGCCTGGGCGACGTGGCCGAGATCGGCCAGGGACCGGAGAACCGCCAGCTGGCGGCCTGGTCGGGCGAGACGCCGGCGATCCTGATCAACATCCAGCGCCAGCCGGGTGCCAACGTGATCGAGGTGGTGGACGCGGTGCACGCGCTGCTGCCGCGCCTGCAGGCGGCGATGCCGACCGCCGTGGACGTGACCGTGCTCAGCGACCGCACCGAGTCCATCCGGGCTTCGATCAAGGGCGTGCAGCACGAGCTGCTGATGGCGATCGGGCTGGTTGTGCTGGTGACCTTCGTGTTCCTGCGCACCATCCCGGCCACCATCATCCCCAGCCTGGCGGTGCCGCTTTCGCTGGTGGCCACCTTCGGCTTCATGCTGCTGGCCGGCTATTCGCTCAACAACCTCACCCTGATGGCGCTGACCATCGCCACCGGCTTCGTGGTGGACGATGCGATCGTGATGCTGGAGAACGTGGCCCGGCACCTGGAGGAAGGCAAGCCGCGGCTGCAGGCGGCGCTGGATGGTGCGAAGCAGATCGGCTTCACCCTGATCTCGCTCACCGTCTCGCTGATCGCGGTGCTGATCCCGCTGCTGTTCATGGGCGACGTGGTGGGCCGGCTGTTCCATGAGTTCGCCATGACCCTGGCGGTGGCCATCGCGATCTCGCTGGTGGTCTCGCTCACGCTCACGCCGATGATGTGCGCGCGCTTCCTCAAGGCCGGCCGCGACCACGGGATCGTGGTGGAAGACGGCGCGCGCGCCGCCGGCGCCGAAGGCGACATGTTCGACCGGGTGATCGCGCTTTACGACCGCGCGCTGGGCTGGACCCTGGCCCGCCAGCCGCTGATGCTGGGGCTGGTGGTGGCCACCCTGGCCCTGACCGCGGCGCTGTACGTGCTGGTGCCCAAGGGCTTCTTCCCATCGCAGGACGCCGGGCTGATCCAGGGCATCAGCGAGGCGCCGGCGCAGGTGTCGTTCCAGGCCATGTCCGAGCGCCAGCAGGCGCTGGCCTCGGCGATCCTGGAGGACCCGGACGTGGCCTCGCTGTCATCGTTCATCGGCGTGGACGGCACCAATCCCACGCTCAACACCGGCCGCCTGCTGATCGAGCTCAAGCCGCACGCCGAGCGCGATGCCGGCGCGCACGCGATCATCGCCCGCCTGCAGGAGCGCGCGGCGCAGGTGCCGGGCATCGCGCTGTTCATGCAGCCCGTGCAGGAGCTGTCGATCGAGGACCGGGTGAGCCGCGGCCAGTACCAGTTCTCGCTCAGCAGCCCCGACCGCGCCGAGCTGTCGCTGTGGACCGGACGCCTGATCGACCACCTGCGCGCTGCGCCGGCGCTGGCCGACGTGGCCGGCGACCTGCAGGACCGCGGGCTGCAGGCATGGGTGGACATCGACCGCGACGCCGCGGCGCGGCTGGGCATCCGGGTGTCCGACGTGGCCGATGCGCTGTACGACGCGTTCGGCCAGCGCCAGGTGTCCACCATCTTCACCCACGCCAACCAGTACCGGGTGGTGCTGGAGGTGGACCGCCGCTTCCAGCTGGGCCCCGACGCCATCGGCCGCATCCACGTGGCCACCGCCGACGGCCGCCAGACCCCGCTGTCGGGCATCGCCACGGTGGAGACGCGGACCGCGCCGCTGATGGTCAGCCACATCGGCCAGTTCCCGGCGGCCTCGGTGTCGTTCAACCTCGCGCCGGGCGCGTCGCTGGGCGAGGCGGTGGAGCAGATCGAGGCCGCGCGCGCCGAAATCGGCCTGCCGGCGGCGGTGGAGCTGCGCCTGCAGGGCGCCGCGCAGGCGTTCCGCAACTCGCTCTCCAGCACCCTGTGGCTGATCCTGGCCGCGGTGCTGGTGATGTACATCGTGTTGGGCGTGCTCTACGAGAGCTTCATCCACCCCATCACCATCCTCTCCACCCTGCCCTCGGCCACCGTGGGCGCGCTGGCGGCGCTGCTGCTGACCGGGCGCAGCCTCGACATGATCGCGGTGATCGGCATCATCCTGCTGATCGGCCTGGTGAAGAAGAACGGAATCATGATGGTGGACTTCGCGCTGGAGGCCGAGCGCGAGCAGGGCATGAAGCCGCGTGACGCGATCCACCAGGCGGCGCTGCTGCGGTTCCGGCCGATCCTGATGACGACGCTGGCGGCGCTGTTCGCCGCGATCCCGATGATGCTTGCCTCCGGCTCGGGCGCGGAGCTGCGCCAGCCACTGGGCCTGGTGATGGTGGGCGGCCTGCTGGTGAGCCAGGTGCTCACCCTGTTCACCACGCCGGTGATCTACCTGTTCTTCGACCGCCTGTTCCATCGCCGCCGGACGGCGCCCGCCGGGGCGGAGCCGGCGCGCTGATGGAGCCGGGCCGGTTCAACCTGTCGCGGCCGTTCATCGAACGGCCGGTGGCGACCATCCTGCTGGCGGTGGCGGTGGTGCTCTCGGGCATCCTCGCCTACCGCATGCTGCCGGTGGCACCGCTGCCGCAGGTGGACTACCCGGCCATCCAGGTCTCGGCCAGCATGCCCGGGGCCAGTCCGGAATCGATGGCCGCCAACGTCGCCACGCCGCTGGAGCGGGCGCTGGGCACCATTCCGGGCGTGGACCGGATCACCTCCTCCAACAGCCAGGGCTCGACCCGGATCCACCTGCAGTTCGCGCTCGACCGCAACGTCGACGAGGCCGCGCGCGAGGTGCAGGCGGCGATCAACGCGGCCCGCTCACAGCTGCCCTCGGGCATGCCGGGGATGCCGCAGTACCGCAAGATCAACCCGTCGCAGGCGCCGATCATGTCGCTGGCGCTCAGCTCCGAGACCCTGTCGCCGGGCGAGCTTTACGACGTGGGCTCGACGATCCTGGCGCAGAAGATCGCCCAGATCCCGGGCGTGGGCCAGGTGGAGGCCGGCGGCGCCTCGCTGCCGGCGGTGCGGGTCTCGCTCAATCCCAACGCGCTCAACCAGTACGGCATCGCCCTGGACGAAGTGGCCGGGGCCATCCGCAACGCCAACGCCCTGCGCCCGCTCGGCCACGTGGCGACCGACGAGCGCCAGTGGCAGGTGGAGGCCAACCTGCAGCTGCGCACCGCCGACGAATACCGTGACCTGATCGTGGCCTGGCGCAACGACACCCCGGTGTACCTGCGCGACGTGGCCCAGGTGGCCGAGGGCACCGAGAACCGCTACGCCGCCGGTTTCCACAACGACCGTGACGCGGTGCTGCTGGTGATCAGCCGCCAGCCCAACGCCAACATCATCGAGACCGTCGACGCGATCCACGCGCAGATGGACCAGCTGCGCGCGCTGCTGCCGGCGGGCGTGGACATGGAAGTGGTGATGGACCGGTCGCCGGTGATCCGCGCCACCCTCGGCGAGGCCGAGAATACGCTGATGATCGCGGTCGGCCTGGTGGTGCTGGTGGTGCTGGCGTTCCTGGGCAGCTGGCGCGCGGCGCTGGTGCCCACCCTCGCCATCCCGGTCTCGCTGCTGGGCGCGCTGGCGATCATCTGGCTGCTGGGCTTCTCCCTCAACACCATGTCGCTGATGGCGCTGATCGTGGCGGCGGTGCTGGTGGTGGACGATGCGATCGTGGTGCTGGAGAACATCGCCCGCCACATCGACGCCGGCCTGTCGCCGTGGAAGGCGGCGATGCGCGGCGCCGGCGAGGTCGGTGCCACCCTACTGTCGATGAACATCGCGCTGGCGGTGGTGTTCGTGTCGATCCTGTTCCTTGACGACTTCGTCGAACGCCTGTTCCGCGAGTTCTCGCTGACCCTGGTGGCGGCGATGGGCATCTCGCTGCTGGTCTCGCTGAGCCTCACCCCCACGCTCTCCGCGCGCCTGCTCGGGCGCAAGGATCCGGGCCGGGTGGTCGGTCCCTGGCAGCGGCTGGGCACGATGGCGTTCGAGGGCGCGCGCGGCGGGTACCTGCGCTCGCTGGGCGGGGTGGTCCGCCACGTGCCGCTGGCGCTGCTGGCACTGGCCGCCGCCATCGCGCTGAGCGTGTGGCTCTCGGGCCAGGTTCCGCGCGGCACCGTGCCGCAGCAGGACACCGGCCAGCTGCGCGGCTTCGCCCGCGGCGACGACGGCCTCTCCTTCCAGGTCATGCAGCCCAAGATCGACGCCTACCGCGAGCTGCTGATGTCCGACCCGGCGATCGAACACATCTCCGGCTACATCGGCGGCGCCAGCGGGGTCAACAACGCCTTCATCATGATCCAGATGAAGCCGCTGGAGGAGCGCGGCGTCTCCAGCCGCGAGGTGATCGACCGCCTGCGCATGCAGATGCCGTCCATCCCGGGCGGCCGCATGGGCCTGTGGGTGGACCAGGACATCCGCATCGGCGGTGGCGGCGGCGGCGACGAGGAGACCTACCGGCTGGACCTGCTCTCCGGCGACATCGCGCCGCTGCGGCAGTGGACGCCGCGCATCCGCGACGCCCTGCAGGCGCTGCCGGAACTCGTGGACGTGGATTCGCGCGGCGACGAGGGCAGTCGCCAGGTGGTGCTGGACATCGACCGCACCGCCGCCGCCCAGCTGGGCGTGGACATGCGTATGGTCGCCACCGTGCTCAACAACTCCTTCAGCCAGCGCCAGGTGGCCACCCTCTATGACAGCCTCAACCAGTACCGGGTGGTGATGGAGCTGGACCCCCGCTACACCCAGAGCCCGGACACGCTCGACCAGGTGTACGCCATCGCGTCGGACGGCCGGCGCGTGCCGCTTTCGGCCTTCGCCAGCTGGTCGTACGGCATGGCGCCCGACCGCATCCAGCACCGCGAGCAGTTCATCGCCACCCGCATCAACTTCGCCCTCGCCCCGGGCGTGTCGCTGGGCGATGCGGTCGAAGCGATTGACCGCGCGATGGCCGGCATCATGCTGCCCAACGAGGTGCAGGCCAAGCTGAGCGAGGACGCCGGCAGCCTGCAGGACATGGGCCAGCGCCAGCTGTGGCTGATCCTGGGCGCGGTGCTGGCGGTGTACCTGGTGCTGGGCGTGCTGTACGAAAGCTTCCTGCTGCCGCTGGCGATCCTCTCGATCCTGCCGTCGGCCGGCGTGGGCGCGCTGCTGGCGCTGATGCTTTTCGACACCGACCTGGACCTGATCTCGCTGCTGGGCCTGTTCCTGCTGGTGGGCGTGGTGATGAAGAACACCATCCTGATGGTGGACTTTGCGCTGGCCGCCCAGCGAGAGCGCGGGCTCACCCCCGAGGCGGCCATCCTGGAGTCGGCGCGCCTGCGCTTCCGGCCCATCGTGATGACCAGCCTGGCCGCGCTGCTGGGCATGCTGCCGCTGATGCTGGCCACCGGCGAGGGCTGGGAGATGCGCCGGCCGCTGGGCATCGCCATCGTCGGCGGCCTGCTGGTGAGCCAGGTGCTGACCCTCTACACCACCCCGGCGATCTACCTCGCGCTGGCGCGGCTGCGGGCGCGGTTCGTGCGTGAGGCGCCTGCGCCCGCCGCTTCGGCCGGCGCCTGATCCCGCCCGCGGCGCCGGGCCGCGATTGCGCGCCCCGGCCCGCCCTGCTAGCGTCCGCGCGAGAAGGGAGGGGACGCCAAGGTGGGCGGAGAAGACATCACGCAGCTGCTGGCCAGGGCCCGGGAGGGCGGGCCGGAACGGCTGTCGGCGGTATTCGAGGCGCTGTATCCGGAGCTGGTGCGGCTGGCCAACTCGCGCCTGCGCGGCGGCGAGGGCACCCTCTCGCCCACGGTGCTGGTGCATGAGCTGTTCCTGCGCATCACCCAGGGCAACGCCCTGCCGCTGAACGACCGCAACCACTTCTTCGCCGCCTCGGCCAAGGCCATGCGCTGGATCCTGGTGGAGCATGCCCGCGCCCGGGCCACCGCCAAGCGCGGCGGCGGCCAGGTGATGGTGGAGTTGGACGACCAGGTGGCGGGCGCGGATCCGGCCCTGACCAACGTGCTGGCGCTGGACAAGGCCCTGGAGGCGCTGGAAGCGATCAGCCCGCAGCGGCGCCAGGTGGTGGAGCTGCGCTGGTTCGGCGGCCTGGAGTTCTCCGAGATCGCATCCTTGCTGGATGTCTCCGAACGCACCGTCTACCGCGACTGGGAGCGCGCCCGCGCGTTCATGCAGGCCATGCTCGACGGGGACGGCGATGGATCCTGACCAGCTCGCGCACTGGCAGGCCGCCGATGCGCTGTTCGACCAATGGCTGGATCTTCCCGCCGCGCAGCGCGCCGCCTGGCTCGCGGGACAGGACGCAGAGCCACCCGTGCTCCGGCGTCTGCAGCAGCTGATCGCCGCCCACCAGCGCCCGCGCGCCGGCATGGATCCTGCGGGAAGCGATCTTTCCGGCTGCCAGCTGGGCACCTGGACGCTGGAGTCGGAGCTGGGCCGCGGCGGCATGGCAGTGGTGTACCGGGCGTCGCGCGAGCAGGGCATGGCCCGCCAGCACGCCGCGGTGAAGATCCTGACCCTGGGCGCGCTCGGCGCCACCGGCCGCGAGCGCTTCCACCGCGAGGCCGCGATCCTGGCCCGCCTCAACCATCCCAACGTCACCGCGCTGGTGGATTCGGGCGTGGCGGAGGACGGCACCTGCTGGCTGGCGATGCCGCTGGTGGATGGCCGGCGCATCGACGACTGGTGCGATGCGAAATCGCTTGATGCCCGCGAGATCGTGCGCCTGTACCTGCAGGTC
Organism: Luteimonas sp. JM171; assembly: GCF_001717465.1. Lineage (NCBI taxonomy): Bacteria > Pseudomonadati > Pseudomonadota > Gammaproteobacteria > Lysobacterales > Lysobacteraceae > Luteimonas > Luteimonas sp. JM171. Next base: position 590,696 of record NZ_CP017074.1, read on the forward strand.
TGCGACGCAGTGGCCTATGCGCATCGCAACCTGGTGATTCATCGCGACCTCAAGCCGTCGAACGTGCTTGTGGACCAGGACGGCCACGTGCGCCTGCTTGATTTCGGCATCGGCCAGTTCGCCGACGACGAGGACGAGCGCACCCACACCATGTGGCGCGCGCTGACCCCCGGCTACGCCGCGCCCGAGCAGCTGCGAGGCGCCCCGCCGACCACCGCGATGGACATCTACGGGCTGGGCGCCCTGCTGCACCGCCTGCTCACCGGCCGCACGCCGGGCGCCGATGGCACCACCCACAGCACCCGCCCCTCGCTGCTGGTGCGCGACGCCGGCGACGCCTATCACCGCCACTATGTCCCGCTGAAGACGGATTTGGACCGCGTCCTCCTCAAGGCCCTGGCCGAGGAACCGGATCAGCGCTACGCCACCGCGGAGGCGCTTGCCGGCGACCTGCGCCGCTGGCTGGATGGGCGGCCGGTGTTGGCTGAAAAGCCGAAGCTGGGTTACCGGGCACGGAAATTCCTCGCGCGTAACAAAGTTGGGGTTGCGGCCGCCGGGCTTCTGGTTCTTGCACTGGCCGGAGGAGTCTCAGCGACGCTGTGGCAAGCGCGCGAAGCACGCCGGGAAGCGGAGAACGCGCGAGCGCAGGCCCAGCGGGCGATCCTGGTGAGGGAGTTCCTGCAGCGTGTCTTCTACTCGACGCAACCGGCCGTCGGCGGTGTTCCGGACGCCCTCGAACTGCTGGAAGAAGGCGCACGGCGGGCCCGGTCCGAGGTCCTGCAGTCCGATCCCCTGGCCGCAGCCGACATCCTGATGTTGACGGGCAGCGCCAGGGCCGGCCTGGGAGAATATGCGCTGGCGCAGGCGGACCTTGAGCAGGCCTCCTCCATTCTCCGCGACTCCCAGCCGCGGGCCTATCCGGAACGCGTGCAGATTGAAGGCTACCTGAGCCAACTGGCGCGCTATCACGGTGAAAACACGAAAGCGCAGCAGCATGGCCGCGCAGCCGTTGGGCTCGGGGAGCTTGCCCTCGCGGAAGATGGCGACGCTCAGCCGCTGCTGGATGCACAGGTCAGCTGGGGGATGAGTCTTTTCGTCGATGATCCGGCAGCCGCCCTGGAAGTGTTCGAGGAAGTGTATGCCGCGCTTCCCGATCACGGTTTGACGGACACGCAGCTCCATATCAGCGTCCTCGACGGGCTTTCCGCCGCGCTGATGGCGGTATCACCGGAGGACACCGGAAGGCTCGCCGAATTGGCGGAAGAACAGATGCGCCTCTCCCGCGAGATCGACGGACCCGGGTCCAGCCAGTACGTGAGCACGCTCTCCGACCAGGTGCCTGTCTTCAGTCGCATCGGCGACCTTGAGCGGGCGGCGGAAGTCGCCTGGGAAGCCGTGCGCATCGCGGAGCAGGCGTTCACCGGCCCCCACCGGAACAAGGCGGGGGCCCATTGCCAACTGGCTGCCAACCTGCACTGGCAAGGAGACTACGCGCAGGCGGTGGAGCATTACAGCATCGCCAACGGCATGTATTCGGAGCTCGGGCTGAGCGACCTCCACGTGCAGGCTTGCTTCATGTACGCCGGCTACGCACGTGCCGCCCTGGGTGACTATCACTCCGCCCTGGAAGACCTTGAACACGCCTGGGCGGTCCTGGGTGACCACGATTATCGCGCTACGCCGACCGGATACTCCAACTGCGGTACCAAAGCCGCGGTATACATCCGGCTTGGCGATGCCGATTCGGCCGAACGGCTCCTCGATGGCTGCCAGCCTGCCGAGGGCCACGATTCCCCGCTGATGTATTCCCAGGCAAGGGCAGAACTCCACTTCTCGCGCGGCGAACTCGACCATGCCGCGAACATCGCGGCCGGCTTGCGTCGGGACCGTCCTCCAGAAGCGGATGACCGATACTGGATGCGGCCCTGGATGCTGTCCATCCTGCTCGCTGGGGAAACCGGTGACACTGGGCTGGTGGCGGATCTGGAACAGGAACTTGGCGGGTTCGCCGCTTCGCCGCCCCTGTCCATGTGCCTGCAGCACCCGTCCAGGGAACACTGCCTGGCGCTGCCATAACACTTGCGGCGTCCTGCCGGTGCTGGCGCCTGGCAGTTTCCACCAGGTGATCTCGTTGATTGGGGGGTGCCGGGGCGAAACCCGGCTCGCCCCGGGTCACGCCGACCCGACTGCACGGGACCCTGCAATGCGCATCCGAACCTCTCTCTCCGCACTTGCCGTGACCCTGGCCACGGCGCTGTCCACGCCCGCCCACGCCCGCGAACCCGAAGCCGAGCTCTACATCGACGTCGCCACCCATGCCATGCCCGGCATGGGCGGGATGGGCGCGCTGGGACGATTTGCCGGTGCCATGACCGGCGGCAACGCGCAGTACGGCATGGCCCGGCATCCCGGCATGCACGGAAACTACATGGACGTCGCCCTGCACAGCCGCAGCCAGCCCGGCGCACCGGCCACCCAGGCCGTACCGAAGGGCCTGCGCCTGGGCAACGAAATCGACCTCCTCACTCCCGCCGCCTGGGAACCCTCTCCCGATGCAGGCACCGACGGCCAGGCCACCCCGCTTGCCGTCACCGACGGCGGGCCCTACACGATCCGCTATTACTGGGGCTGCGGCGAACAGGTCCGGTCCGGCCAGCCGGCCACGTTCACCACCAGCATCCGCGACGGCAGGCCGGTGTACAGCGGCAGCGCCATGACCCCGCGCAGCGTCCCGCAGGACGGCATCAGCGCCGGTCCGGAATATTCGCTCTGGCCCAACCCCTCCAGCCGGCGGTCCGTATCCCGCAAGGCTTCACTTGCGGGCACGCACCGCGTCGCCGGCAACGGGGTGCCGGAGTCGATGCAGTTCGACCTGGGTGCCGAGCATGACTTCCTGCCCGCACTGGAACTGGGCAGCGAGGACCACGACCACGGCACCTTGCTGAGCTGGAACGGCTTGGACGGCGCGCGCGCCTACTTCATCCATGCCACCGCGATGGACGGGGACACGGTGGTGATGTGGAGCAGCGCCACCGATGGCTACGCCGGCCCGGAGCTGCTCGATTTCCTGCCCGAGGACCTGGTCACGCAGTGGACCTCCCAGGGCACGCTGCTCGACAGCGGCCAGCGCAGTTGCCAGATCCCCGCTGAAGTCTTCGGCGATGCCGCGCCCATGGTGCAGATGATCGCCTACGGCAACGTCCGCACGCTGGAGGCGCCTGGAACCAGCCCGGCATGGCGCGTGCGCGTGCGCACCAAGTCCACGGCCATGCTGATGCCTTCCGGGTTCGCCGCTCCCTCGGCGCGGGAGGCCGGCGAGGATGCAGCCCGCTCCACCGGCAAAAACCTCCTGCGCGGACTGTTCCACCGCTGATCACAACCGGGCTTCCGTCCGGACCCGGGTGGGGTCCGGGCGCCCCCGCCCACGCAACCCTGGATCAACATGACCACGATGAAGTTGTACCTGCCCCTCCTCGCTGCCCTGGCGCTGCCTGCCCTCACCGCCTGTGGAACGGACGCGCCGGCGGCGCGGCAGGAAACCGGCTACGCCACCGGCCTGGTCATGGACACCAACGGCAAGCCGGTTGCCGGCGCCCGCATCCTGCTCGACAACACCGTCTTCTATGCCTCCTACATCAACGGCTCCACCGGCGCGGACGGCACCTACCGGCTCAAGGTCCAGCCGGGCGCATGGCGCGCCTACGCCACGATCCAGAAGGAATACAACGGCCGGACCTACTCGCTCGACCTGCACCCCGACAGCGCTGATTCCTTTGACGACAGCGGCGCCGTGCGCAACTTCACCTGGAAGCTGGAAGGACGCAAGCCGGACAACAACTGGGGCTATTACGGCGGCCTGGTGAAGGTGTTCAACGAATCCGGTTTTTACGAGATGGAAAACGTGGAGATCACCCTGGAGCCGGCCGGCCCGCTGATCGACGGATCCGAAGGCAGGATGCTGGTCCTGCGGTTGGGCGACAACTACTGGCGCGACCTTGCTTACCTGGAAGACATCCCGATCGGCCGCTACACGGCCAGCGCGGTGCTCGTGGACGGCGGCGCCCCGCGGGCGCTGCGGGTCCGGGACTACCCCGATGGCGACCTTGCCGGCCGGATGCAGCTGGACTTCATTCCCGACGCATCCGGCACCCCGGACAGCACGGCGTCCATTTCCATCGGGTATTGAGGAAGTCCCATGCGTACCGGGCCCGGCCCGTCCATCGAAATCCCTCGCGCCTGCCTGGGCGCGGCGTTCGCCGCCCTCATGGCATCGGCGTGCTCCCCGCCCCCGCACGCGGCGGTGGTGGCGTGCACCGGCACGAACGTCATGGACTATCACGTGGAAAAGGATTGCACGGTGACCGTGGAGCGGTTCAAGCAGTCAACCACGGCAACCATCCAGACCGACACCCGCAAGCGCAAGGCGGTGGTGACCGGGCAGTTCACCGTACGGGAGGGAACGGTGCGGGTCGAGTTGCGCAGCAGCGCGGGATCCGCGGCTGAAGCCGTTATCAGCCCCGGCAACCCTGGCACGGTCGAGGGCACCCTGCCCCTGCGCCGCCACAACAACGATATCCACATCCGTTTCCACCCCGAAGGCGAAGCGGTCGGGGTGGAGGGCAGCGTGCATTTCGAAGCGCGCTGACGCGGAGGCCAGGCGGGCTGTCAGTCGCCGCCGTCCGATCTCGTGTTTGGGGGGTCCAGCGTTGAAACCTGCGACGACAGGAAGCGGCGCGTCTGGACCAGTCCAACCTCACGGAGAACCACCATGAGCAACATCATTCCCAACGGCCTGAAGCTGGTGCCCCTGGCGCTTGCGCTCGGCCTCGCGATCGCCGGTCCGGCCAAGGCGGACCCCAACGGCCCCAACTGCTGGGTCCTCGACCCCGCCACCGGGGAGTGGGTACAGGACAGCAGCCTGGACAAGACCCTGGGCGATGAGCACGGCAGCGCCAACAGCAGCTGCCATGCCAACGCAGTCGCCTATGGCAGCGGCAACAATGCCAGCAGCAACTGGTCCAGCGCGGTTGGCAGCGGGAACATCGCGCGCGGCGACCACAGCTCGGCGATGGGCCGGGGCAACACTGCCAGCTCGGTGCGCACCAGCGCGTTCGGATACGACAACAGCGCAACGGCGACTGACGCGAGCGCGTTCGGACGAAGCAATACCGCGGGCGCCCAGAACGCCAGCGCATTCGGCTTCACGAATACCGCAAGCGGCACCGACAGCACGGCGGTCGGTCGCTCCAATACCGCGGCGGGCATCGCGACCGTCGCCGTCGGCGAGCGCAACGTCGCAACGGCAGACGGCTCCGTCACGGTGGGCCGCTCCAATGCCGCGAGCGGCAGCTCATCCAACGCGGTCGGCAACGGCAACCGCACGGAGGCAACCACGGCCAATGCCTTCGGTGGCGGCAATGTCGCCGGTGGCGGATCCAGCAATGCCTTTGGAGGCGGCAACACCGCGGCAGGCGCACAGTCCAGCAGCTTTGGATTCGGCAACGAAGCGAGCGGACAATACGCCAACGCCTTCGGGCGGCTCAACGCTGCCGAAGGATCGGCAAGCACGGCGTTTGGCTACTCAAACGAAGTCGAGGGCGCCAGCAGCAATGCGTTCGGCGACAACAACACCGTCGCAGGCGACTATGCGAACGCGTTCGGCAAGAACAACATCGCCAGCGGCAACAGCAGCGTTGCGTTCGGCCTCGCCAATACGAGCGGCGGGACGCAAAGCGTGGCGATCGGCAACGACAACCTCGCCAGCGGGTCTCAGGCGAATGCGATCGGCACCAGCAACACTGCGGAGGGCGAGTACAGCTCGGCATTCGGGCGTGGAAACTCCGCGACCGGTGCCCGCGCCAATGCGTTCGGGTACGGCAACACGGCTGCTGGCGCGCGCAGCACCGCCCTGGGGTACGCGGCCGCCGCGGGCGGCGAAAACAGCATCGCAATGGGAATGGAGGCCAGTGCGGCCGGGCTGGACGACATCGCCATCGGTACCGGCTCCGCGGTCCTGGCCGATACCAGCGTGGCGCTGGGCGCGGGCGCCAGCGTCAGCGCCGAGGCCGCCAACGCGGTGGCCCTGGGCGCCGGTTCGGTGGCCGATGCCGCCAACACGGTGTCCGTCGGCAGCGCGGACAGCCTGCGCCGGATCACCAACGTAGGTGACGCCACCGGCGATACCGACGCGGTGAACCTGCGCCAGCTGCAGGCCGCGCTGGACGGAGTGGTTGGCGGCGGCGGCGTGACCGAAGCGCGGGTGCGCGAAATCGCCGATGCCGGCGATGCCGCGACCCTCACCGCCGCCAACGACTACACCGACGCCCAGATCGCCGAACTCGATCTGGTCAGCGAAGCCCGCGTACAGGAAATCGCTGACGCCGGTGACGCTGCCACCCTGTCTTCGGCCAACGGCTATACCGACACCCGGGAAGCCGCCATCCGTGCCGACATGGCTGACGGCGACGAGGCCACCCTGGCCGAGGCCAACCAGTACACGGATGCGCGCAGTTCAACCACGCTGTCCTCGGCCAACGCCTACACCGACCAGGCCATCCAGGCACTGGTGGGCTTTGACGCTGGCGGCCTCAACGACCGGCTCAACATGCTCGAAGACCGCTTCGAAGACTTCGACCACCGCCTGCATCGCCAGGACCGCCGGATCGACCGCATGGGCGCCATGAGCTCAGCCATGCTCAACATGGCCATCAACGCCGCCGGCACCCAGAGCCCGCGCGGCCGCATCGCGGTGGGCGCCGGCTTCCAGGGCGGCGAGCAGGGCCTGTCGATCGGCTATGGCAAGCGCATCGGCCGCACCGCGTCCTTCTCCATCGGCGGCGCCTTCAGCAGCGGCGAGCGTTCGGCCGGCATCGGCTTCGGCGTGGATCTGTAATCCCCCTGTTCCAGTCCCGCCAGGAGGCCCCCGCAGCAATGCGGGGGCCTTTTTTGTTGCGCCTTCGCGACTATTCCGCCTCGTACACCACCTGCCCGTCCACCACGGTCAGCAGTGCGCGGGTGTTCCGGATGACGTCGGGTTCGACTTCAAAGATGTCCTGTGACCAGACCACGAAATCGGCCAGCATGCCCGGTGCAAGCGTGCCCTTCTCGTACTCCTGGAACTCCGCATAGGCCGAGCCAACGGTGTAGGCCCGCACCGCCTCTTCCACCGTGAGCTTCTGCCCGGGGAACCAGCCGTCCGGGTGTTTTCCGTCCAGCGTCGCCCGGGTGACCGCGGCGTGCACCGTCAACATCGGATCGAGCGGCGCCACGTACCAGTCGGTGCCCAGCGCCAGCCGCACGCCGGCTTCGAGCATGTCGCGGAATGGATAGGTGCCCGCCAGCCGCGCCGCATCCAGCCGCAGGTGCGCCCAGCGGCCATCATCGATGGCGTGGTACGGCTGCACCGAGGCGATGACATCCTGCTCCGCGAAGCGCCGGATCAGCCCGTCGTTGAGGTGCTGCGCATGCTCCACCCGGAACCGTCGGTCACGCTCCCCGTGCCTGGCCGCGACCTGGCCGAACACCTCCAGCACCTCGTGGTTCGCCCGGTCACCGATCGCGTGGATCATCACCTGCAGTCCCGCCGCGTCGGCGCCGGTGACATCATCCGGATGCCGCTGCGCCTGCTCCAGCGCAAGCCCGGTGGAATCCGGCTGGTCCAGGTACGGCTCGAAGAACCACGCCGTGGTCGAGCCCAGGCTCCCGTCGGTGAACCCCTTGAGCCCGCCCACCCGCAGCATCGGTCCGCCGAAAGCGGCACGCACCCCCGCCCGTACCCAGCGCTGGTAATCCGCCAGCGGCGACACCGCATAGATCCGCGTTTTCAGTTCGCCGCGCCGCGCGAGCTCCTGATACACCCCCGGCCGGTTCGGCCCCATGTCCTGTACGCTCGTCACCCCGAGCGACGCCGCATGCTCCGTCGCCGCCCGCGCCACCGCCAGCGCCTGCTCGAAGCTGCGCTCCGGGATCACCGCCGACACCGCCCCCATCGCATCGTCCTTGAGCACGCCAGTTGGCTCCCCGTCCGCATCGCGCACGATCTCCCCGCCTGGCGGATCCGGCGTCTCCCGCGTGATCCCCGCCAGCTCCAGCGCCACGCTGTTGGCCAGCGCCATGTGCCCGTCCAGCCGCTGCACGAACACCGGGTTCTCCGGCGTCAGCGCGTCGATCAGCTGCCGCGTCGGCAGCGCGTTGGGACTCCAGTTCTCATGGTCCCAGTTCCCGTTGAGCACCCACTCCCCCGGCGCCAGCCCCGCCACGAACTCCCCGATCCGCCGCGCGAACTCCTCCTGCGACGGCGCATCGCGCAGGTCCACCGAAGACAGCCCCTGGCCCCCATCCATGAAATGCACGTGGCTGTCGTTGAACCCCGGCAGCACCAGCCGACCCCCCGCCTCGATCACCCGGGTCGAATCACACACCAGCCCCCGCACATCCGCCTCATCGCCCACCGCCACGACGCGCGATCCCATCGTCGCAAGCGCACTTGCCCGCGGCACGTCCGCGGCCAGCGTGCGGATATTCGCGTCGACCACCACCACGTCCGCACAGACGGGCGCTGCCAGCGCCGCAACGGGGAATGTTCCCGCGGCGAGCACCGCGGCAAGAGGCAGGATTCGTTTCATCAGGCACTCCATGACAGCGCTACCGGTCCCCACGACCGGCAGCATCCGCCCAAGGTAGCCGCTCTCCACCCACCCACAAAGCCCGCGAGCGATCGCCGCACGCAACGGAGCCGAGCCCCGCCGCGGCCGGGAGGCCTCTTCGCGTAAGTAAAGGAGGAGGCCGGAGCGCAGCGCAGGCCGGGGGACATGGAGCGAAGAGGCCTCCCGGCCGCGGCGGGGCCCATCAGGTCAGGTCGCCATCGATCGACGCGACAAGCATCCCTGTGAGATCACGAAGGCCCAAAAGAAAACCCCGCCAGATGGCGGGGTTTTCCGTGAAGCAACAACAGGTGGAAGCAGGATCAGAAGCCCATCCCGCCCATGCCACCCATGCCGCCCATGTCACCACCGGCCGGCGCCGACTCTTCCTTCTGCGGAAGCTCGGCCACCATCGCTTCGGTGGTGATCATCAGACCGGCGATCGACGCCGCGTTCTGCAGCGCAGTGCGGGTCACCTTGGTCGGATCCAGGATCCCGAACTCGACCATGTCGCCGAACTCGCCGTTGGCCGCGTTGTAACCGAAGTTGCCCTTGCCATCCTTGACCTGGTTGACGATCACCGACGGCTCCTCGCCCGCGTTCGCGACGATCTCGCGCAGCGGAGCCTCCATCGCGCGCAGCGCAATGGTGATGCCGTGGTTCTGGTCTTCGTTGGCACCGGTCAGGCCCTCGATCGCGGCCTTCGCGCGCAGCAGCGCCACGCCGCCGCCCGGGACCACGCCTTCCTCGACCGCAGCGCGGGTCGCGTGCAGCGCGTCTTCCACGCGGGCCTTCTTCTCCTTCATCTCGACCTCGGTCGCGGCGCCGACCTTGATCACCGCCACGCCACCGGCCAGCTTGGCCACGCGCTCCTGCAGCTTCTCGCGGTCGTAGTCCGAGGTGGTCTCCTCGATCTGCGCCTTGATCTGCTTGATGCGCGACTCGATGGCCGGGGTATCGCCCGCACCGTCGATGATGGTGGTGTTCTCCTTGGTCACCTGCACCTTCTTGGCGCGGCCCAGGTCGTTGATGGTGGCCTTCTCCAGCTGCAGACCCACTTCCTCGGAGATCACGGTGCCGCCGGTCAGCACGGCCATGTCTTCCAGCATCGCCTTGCGACGGTCGCCGAAGCCCGGGGCCTTCACGGCCACGACCTTGACGATGCCGCGGATGGTGTTGACCACCAGCGTCGCCAGGGCCTCGCCCTCGACTTCCTCGGCCACGATCAGCAGCGGCTTGCCGGCCTTGGCCACGCCTTCCAGCACGGGCAGCAGGTCGCGCACGTTGGAGATCTTCTTGTCGTGCAGCAGGATGAACGGATCATCCAGCTCGGCGCTCATGCTCTGCTGGTTGTTGATGAAGTACGGCGACAGGTAGCCGCGGTCGAACTGCATGCCCTCGACCACGTCCAGCTCGTTCTCCAGGCCCGAGCCCTCCTCGACCGTGATCACGCCTTCCTTGCCGACCTTCTTCATCGCGTCGGCGATGATGGTGCCGATCGACTCGTCGGAGTTGGCCGAGATCGTGCCGACCTGGGCGATGGCCTTGTCGTCGGCGGTGGGCTTGCTGATCTTCTTCAGCTCTTCCACGGCGGCCTTCACCGCCTGGTCGATGCCGCGCTTGAGGTCCATCGGGTTCATGCCGGCGGCGACCGCCTTGGAACCTTCGCGGATCAGGGCCTGGGCCAGCACGGTGGCGGTGGTGGTGCCGTCACCGGCGTTGTCGGAGGTCTTGGAAGCGACTTCCTTGACCATCTGCGCGCCCATGTTCTCGAACTTGTCGGACAGTTCGATTTCCTTGGCGACGGACACGCCGTCCTTGGTGATGGTCGGGGCGCCGAAGCTCTTCTCGAGCACGACGTTGCGGCCCTTCGGGCCGAGCGTTGCCTTCACGGCATTGGCGAGCACGTTGACGCCGCGCACCATCTTCGAGCGCGCGTCCTCACCGAAACGGATTTCCTTGGCAGCCATTTGCTAACTCCGGAATGTGATGTCTAGTGGATGGGGTTTGTCTGGATCGGACGGATCGGGATCAGCCCAGCACCGCCAGGATGTCGTCCTCGCGGACCACCAGGTACTCGGTCCCGTCCAGCTTCACCTCGGTGCCGCTGTACTTGCCGAACAACACCTGGTCACCGACCTTCACCTTCGGCGCGCGCACCTCGCCGTTGTCCAGCGCCTTGCCGTCACCCACGGCCACGACTTCACCCTTGATGGGCTTTTCCGTCGCCGAATCCGGGATCACGATCCCGCCGGCAGACATCTTTTCTTCTTCGGTACGCTTGATGACCACGCGGTCGTAAAGCGGCTTGATGTTGCTCATGTCGATCCTCTCAAGTGATTGATCGGGTTGAAAAAGGGACGGCGATCTTAGCACTCCCGCCTGGAGAGTGCCAAAGCCGCGGAGGGCAAAGACCCGGTAACCCGGGCGTCCCCAGAACATGGGACCCCTTTTCCAGCTTTCAAGCCCCCACCGCGAACCCGATCTCGCCTCCTCTGGAACGCACGCACCCCCACCCGCAGCCCCCCCACCCGGAGCCGAGCCCCGCCGTGGCCGGGAGGCCTTTTCGCGTAAGTAAAGGAGGAGGCCGCAGCCGCAGGCGGAGGCCGGGGGACATGAAGCGAAAAGGCCTCCCGGCCGCGGCGGGGCCCATCCGCCCCACCGGCAACCCGAGTGCCCACCCCGAGACCCATCCGCCCGTCCGGCAACCCCGGTGCCCACCCGAGGCCCATCCGCCGCGCCGGCAACCCCAGTGGCCACCCCAAGGCCCATCCACCCTTCCTGCAACCCGCGTGGCCACCCCGGGGAACCCACACGGAGCCGCCCCACTGCTCCCGGGCCGGCCTACTCCGCCACCGGCAGCTCCAGCGTCTCCTTCACCTCCTCCATCACGATATAGCTCTTCGACTCCCGCACATTCGGCAGCGTCAGCAGCGTATTCCCGAGCAGCTTCCGGTACGACGCCATCTCGGAAATCCGCGCCTTGATCAGATAGTCGAAATCCCCCGACACCAGATGGCACTCCAGCACATGCGGCAGCTTCAGCGCCGCCCGCCGGAACTCCTCGAAGATGTCCCCCGACTTGTACGCCAGGCTGATGTGCACGAACACCAGCAACCCCACCCCCGCCGCCTCCGGGTCCACCCGCGCGTGGTAACCCGTGATCACCCCGTCCCGCTCCAGCCTGCGCACCCGCTCCGCGCAGGGCGTCGTCGACAGCCCCACCCGCTCGCCAAGCTCCGTGAACGGGATGCGCCCCTCGCGCTGCAGGATGCGCAGGATCCTGCGGTCGATCCGGTCCAAGCCCCGTTTGGCCACCTGCTCACTCCAAAATCCGGAAAAACAGGATTATCTCCCGAGCAGCGGCCCTCAAACAAAGAATAAAACTGCCTGATCAAAAATATACTGGATGATCCAACTGCTTCCCGCCCCCAGACCGTGAGTTGAAGCCCATGCGCATCCTTGTCCTTGGATCCGGCGTCGTCGGCGTCACCACCGCCTGGTACCTGCGCCAGGCCGGCCACGACGTCGTCGTCGTCGACCGTCAGCCCGAACCCGCCATGGAGACCAGCTTCGCCAACGCCGGCCAGGTCTCCCCCGGCTACGCCTCGCCCTGGCCCGCGCCCGGCATCCCGCTCAAGGCCGTGAAGTGGCTGCTCTCGCGCCACGCCCCGCTGGCCATCCGCCCCACCGCCGACCCGGCCCAGTACCGCTGGATGTGGCAGATGCTGCGCAACTGCACCAGCGCCCGCTACGCCGTGAGCAAGGCACGCATGGTGCGCCTGGCCGAATACAGCCGCGACTGCCTGGAGGAACTGCGCGGCGAGCTCGGGCTGCAGTACGAGCAGCGCACCCTGGGCACCACCCAGCTGTTCCGCACCCGCGCCCAGCTCGACGCCGCCGCGCGCGACATTGCCATCCTCGAACAGTACGGGGTGCCCTACGAGCTGCTCGACCGCCAGGGCCTGATCCGCGCCGAGCCGGCGCTGGCGAAGGTCCAGGACGACCTGGTTGGCGCCCTGCGCCTGCCCGGCGACGAGACCGGCGACTGCCACATGTTCACCCTGCAACTGGCCGCGCACGCCGCGCGCCAGGGCGTCGAGTTCCGCCAGGGCGCCACCGTGGAGGCGCTGGAAGCCGACCGCGGCCGCATCACCGGCGCGCGCATCGACGGCAGGCTGGAGACCGCGGACCGCTACGTGCTGGCAATGGGCAGCTGGACCCCGCGGCTGCTGGCGCCGCTGGGCATCCGCCTGCCGGTGTATCCGCTCAAGGGCTACTCGCTCACCATCCCGATCCGCGATCCGGAAATGGCGCCCATCTCCACCGTGCTCGATGAGAGCTACAAGGTCGCCATCACCCGCTTCGACGACCGCATCCGGGTGGGCGGGATGGCCGAGGTGGCCGGCTATGACCTGTCGCTGCCGGCGCGCCGGCGCGAGACGCTGGAGATGGTGGTGCGCAGCCTGTATCCGGAAGGCGGCGACCTGGCGGCGGCCGAATTCTGGGCCGGCCTGCGCCCGTCCACCCCGGACGGCCCGCCGGTGATCGGCGCCACGCCCTACAGCAACCTGCTGCTCAACACCGGCCACGGCACCCTGGGCTGGACCATGGCCTGCGGCTCGGCGCGCTACCTGGCCGACCTGGTGGATGGCCTCACGCCGGCCATCAACCCCGAGGGCCTGGACATCTCCCGCTACGACCGCCCGTGGCCGTCGGCGCCGGCCACCTCGCGCCAGGCGCCCGCCTCCGAACCGGCCATCGCCACATGCGTCCCGTCCAGGCACTGATAGACCTCGACGCGCTTGTCCACAACTACCGCCATGCCCGGCGGCTGGGCGGTGGACGGGCGCTGGCGGTGGTCAAGGCCGACGCCTACGGGCACGGCGCGGTGCGCTGCGCGCGCGCGCTCGACGGCGAGGCCGACGGATTCGGCGTGGCGTGCATCGAGGAAGCCCTGGAGCTGCGCGAGGCCGGCGTGCGTTCGCCCATCCTGCTGCTGGAAGGATTTTTTGAAACCGCGGAGCTGGCGCTCATCGAACGCCACGACCTGTGGACCGTGGTCGCCTCGCCCTGGCAGGTGGAGGCGCTGGAGCGGCATCGGCCGGCCCGGCCGTGGACGGTGTGGCTGAAGCTCGACACCGGCATGCACCGCCTGGGACTGCCGCCGGAAGCGTACGCGGATGCGTGGCGGCGGCTGCAGGCGCTCGGCTGGGTCCAGGACATGGTGGCGATGACGCACTTCGCCCGCGCCGATGAGCTGGGCGAGGCGCGCACCGAACAGCAGCTGGATGCCTTTGATGCGGCGCTCGCAGGGCTTCCCGCCGGCACCGCCGCCAGCGTCGCCAACTCTGCCGGGCTGATGGCCTGGCCGCGCGCGCGCCGCGAATGGGTGCGCCCGGGTCTGATGCTTTACGGCACCCATATGCTGGACGCACCGTGCGAGGCCGCCGCTGCGCTGCGGCCGGTGATGCAGCTGCAGTCGCAGGTGATCGCAGTGCGCGAGCTGGGACCGGGCGAGCCGATCGGCTACGGCGGCGGCTTCATCACCGACGGCCCCACCCGCGTGGGCGTGGTGGCCATGGGCTATGCCGATGGCTACGCGCAGTACGCGCCCGCGGGCACTCCGGTACTCGTGGGCGGCGCGCGCACCCGGCTGATCGGCCGGGTGTCGATGGACATGCTCACGGTCGACCTCTCCGGACACCCCGATGCAGGCGTGGGCACGCCAGTGGAACTGTGGGGCCCGGGCCTGCCGGTGGCCGAGGTCGCCGCGCACTGCGACAGCAGCCCTTACCGACTGCTGTCAGGCCTCAAGCGGGTGCGGCGCGAGTACGGGCCGTAGCCCACATCGCGTCAAAAGCGCCAGGCCGCCACCAGCATCGTCTCGCCATCGTTGGGCTGCTTGATGCTGGCGTTGGAGATGTGCCGGGCCAGCAGCGAGAACCGGTCCCAGCGCCAGCCCACGGTGCTCACGAACTGGGGGTTGCCCGACAGCGCATCGGTCTCGCCCACCTGCAGGCCGGCGCCAAAGCCGGCAGTGAACCCGTTGGGGCGGTCGTAGCGCACACCGCCGTGGAACACGCCGACGTTTTCATCCAGGTCCAGGCGGGTGCCGGAGCGCCCGTGTACGTAGATCGCGCCCACCTCCCAGCGCAGGGTGCCGCCGTAGGCCTGCCGCCACTCCGGCATCCAGGCCACCGAGGCAATGCCGGTGGTTTCCGAGTCGCGCGTCACCGAGACGCCGCCCGCCACTTCCACCTGGGCCTGGGCACGGGCCTGGGACAGCGGGACCACCGCCAGGACGAACGCGGCGGCGAAGGAGAGGAGCACGGATCTGGTCATGGAAAATCACACCTGGCAGGAGGGGAAAAGCGGGGCCGGCGGGCTGGGCCCTGTTCAGCGCGCTGAAAGCTTAGTCGGTGCGACCTGCAACGCCGCGTTAACAAGGGTCGGAACGCCCGGGACAAACCGTTCCAGCCGCGATTCGCCGCGGGCCGTCGGATACCCTATGCGATCGCCCTGTGCGGACCCGAGGTCCATCCGTGTCCACCGAACACCCCCTGCTCTGCCTCATCACTGCCCCGGACCGCGAAGCCGCCGACCGCATCGCGCGGGCGCTGGTGGACGAGCGGCTGGCTGCCTGCGTCAACATCCTGCCGGGCATCACCTCCGTCTACCGCTGGGAAGGCGCGGTGGAGACCGGCGAGGAAGTGCTGCTCATGGCCAAGACGATGCGCGCGCGTCTCGACGCACTGACCGTCCGGATCAAGCAGCTGCACCCCTACGATGTGCCTGAAGTGATCGCCGTTGGGGTCGAAGGCGGCCTGCCCGCATACCTGGACTGGATCGCCGCTGAAACCGCAGGGAGTCCCCGGGCTTGATGCGGTTCGCGCGCATTCGCAGTCTCGTGGTCCTCGCCGCCGGGCTGTTGGCGGGTACGGCCCACGCGCAGGGCATCAGCCCCGACGACCTGCTGCCGATCGAGCAGGCCTTCCAGCTGCAGGCCACCGCGCCTTCGCGCGACCGCATCGAGATCAGTTTCCAGGTCGCCGACGGCTATTACCTCTACCGCCATCGCATGGGCGCGAGCGCCGAGGGGTTCGACGCCGGGGAACCGGAGTGGCCCGCCGGCATTCCCCACGTCGACGAGTTCTTCGGCGAGGTTGAAACCTACCGCGGCCAGGTCACCGGCGTGCTCGAGGGCCGCGCCGGGCCAGGGGTCGACATGCTTGAGCTGAAGGTGCGCTACCAGGGTTGCGCCGACATCGGGGTCTGCTATCCGCCCGATACGCGCACCGTGCGGGTGGCGCTGCCCGACGCGGCTCCCGCGGGCGGCCTCGACGGCCTGGCGGCCCTGGGTCGCGCGCTGCAATCGGGCCCGGGCGCGGGCATGGGCTTTGGCGCCGATGGCTCGGCGCAGGCACTGCCGCTGCCGGAAGAACAGGCCTTCGGCTTCGAGGCCATCGCCCAGGACGGCAACACCATCCTGGTGCGTTTGACCCCCGCCCGCGGCTATTACCTGTACCGCGACCGCAGCAGCTTCCTCATCGAAGGCGACGCCGGGATCGCCGCCGGCATTCCTGACTGGCCCGACGGCACCGCGCACGAGGACCCGTATTTCGGCAACACCGTGGTGTACTTCGACCAGGTGCACGTGGCGCTGCCGGTCATCCGCCGGCACGACCGGCCCGCCGAGGTCACCCTCACCGCCGGCTTCCAGGGCTGCCAGGACGAGGGCATCTGCTATCCGCCGATGACGCGCAGCGTGCAGGTCGCGCTGCCGAAGGGCGTGGTGACCGCATCGGCGGAGGATCCTCTCCCGGCCGGGGACCCCGCGGAGGCCGCGCTGCCCCCGCCCGGGGAAGCGGCAGACGGAAGCGCTCCCGCACCCGCCTCCACCCCCCCGGCCAATGGCGCGCCGCCGCCAGCCGGCGACGCGCCGGATGCATCAGTTCCGGTGGCAGACGCTTCGGCGGACAACGCCGTTCGCAGCCGCGCGCCGGCGCTGCCCGCCGGCGGGCTGGTGGGGGCGCTGGCGTTGGGCCTGCTGGGCGGCCTGCTGCTCAACCTGATGCCGTGCGTGCTGCCGATCCTCTCGCTCAAGGTGGTCGGCCTGGCGCAAAGCGGCGAAAGCCGTGCGGCCGCCCGCTTGCACGCCATCTGGTACACGCTGGGCGTGCTGTGCGCGTTTGCTGCAATCGGGGCGCTGGTGCTGGGGCTTCGCGCCGCGGGCCTCGCGCTGGGCTGGGGCTTCCAGCTGCAGCAGCCCTGGTTCGTGGCGCTGCTGGTCTACCTGATGTTCGCCGTCGGCCTGAGCCTGTCGGGCGTCTTCAGCGTCGGCGGCAGCGTGGGCGCGGCCGGCCAGCGGCTGGCGTCCCGGGACGGGCGCATGGGCGATTTCTTCACCGGGGTGCTGGCGTGCGTGGTCGCCAGCCCCTGCATCGCGCCGTTCATGGGCGGCGCGCTGGCGTTCGCGTTCACCGCTTCGGCGCCGCTGGCGATGAGCGTGTTCCTGGCGCTGGGCCTCGGCCTGGCGCTGCCCTTCCTGCTGATCGGGTTCGTCCCGGCGCTGGCTTCGCGGCTGCCCAGGCCGGGCCGGTGGATGGAGACGCTCAAGCAGTTCATGGCCTTCCCCATGTACCTGACCGCGATCTGGCTGGCCTGGGTGCTGGGGCGCCAGCATGGGGTGGACGCGATGGCCCTGGTGGGCATCGGCCTGGTGCTGCTGGCGCTGGGGCTGTGGTGGTACGAACGCAAGCGCTGGACCGGCTCCAGGGCCGGGCGCGCCCTGGCGGTGGCGGTGCTGCTGATGGCCATGCTGCCGGTGGTGGCGGTGGCGCGGCTGGAGCCCGCGCCCGTGGATGCCCCGCAGGCCGACGCCATCGGCACCACATGGTCGCCCGAGCGGCTGGCCGCCCTGCGCGCCGAGGGCCGGCCGGTGTTCGTCAACATGACCGCCGACTGGTGCGTGACCTGCAAGGCCAACGAGCAGCGCGTGCTCGGGCGCGAGCCGTTCAGGGCCGCCCTGGCGGAAACCGGCGCCGCCTACCTCGTCGGCGACTGGACCAACGTGGACCCGGTGATCAGTGCTTTCCTCGAAGAGCACGGCGCGGTGGGAGTCCCGCTGTACGTGGTGTATCCGGCCGGCGGCGGCGAAGGCGAGGTGCTGCCGGCGCTGTTGACCGACGACATCGCCATTGGCGCGCTGCACAGGGCAACGCAATGAAACTGACGACGACCAAAGTGATCGTGGTGGCAGTCGCCGCCGGGCTGCTGGGCGTGGTGGCCAGCATGCTGATGACCGGCCCCGGCCCGCTGCTCCGCACCGAGCCCGGGCAGCGGCTTGCCCAGCAGATGCTGCAGGCCAACGCGCCGCCCGCGCCGGAAGGCGTGGAGGTGGCCGAGCGCGGCGGGCCGGTGCCGCAGTTCGAAGTCGCCAGGCTCGACGGCGGCCAGTGGACCCTGCCCGAAGACTTCGCCGGCCAGCCGGTGCTGATCAACATCTGGGCCAGCTGGTGCCCGCCGTGCATCGAGGAAATGCCGGAGCTCGACCGTTTTGCCCGGGCCCAGGGCGCGGATGGGATCCAGGTCCTCGGCATCGCCCTGGACGAACCGGAGGCGGTACGCGAATTCCTGCAGAAAGTGCCGGTGGGGTATCCGCAGGGGATCGATGCACCGGGCCGCGCCGACGCCGGCGTGCGCCTGGGCAATCCGCGCGGGGTCCTGCCCTACTCCGTGCTCGTGTCCGCGGACGGGGTGGTGCTGAAGCAGCGCATCGGTCCGTTCGAGCACGGCGAGATCGACGGCTGGGCGCGCCACTGAGCGCGCCGCCGGCGAAACTCAAACAACCGCTTAAAATCCGTGAATATCGGCGAACTGGACAGCAATATCCGCTTTGCCCCAGACTGCGCGACTGATTTTTGATGCGGTCCCCATGGCAAGACTCCTGCTCCTGCACGGCCCCAACCTCAACCTGCTCGGCGAGCGCGAGCCGGAGGTCTACGGGCGCATGACGCTGGCGCAGATCGACGCCAGCCTGCAGCAGCGGGCGGCCGCGGCCGGTCACGCGCTGGAGAGCTTCCAGGCCAACGCCGAGCACGCGCTGGTCAAGCGCGTCCAGGCGGCGGCGCGGGACGGCACCGATTTCATCCTCATCAATCCGGCTGCTTTTACCCATACTTCGGTGGCGATCCGCGATGCCCTGGCAGCGGTGGCGATCCCCTTCATCGAGGTGCACCTGTCCAACCCGCACGCGCGCGAGCCGTTCCGCCGCAACAGCTACTTCAGCGACCTGGCGGTGGGCGTGGTGTGCGGCTTCGGGCCGGCCAGCTACGAGCTGGCGCTCACCGCGGCGCTCGACCGGCTGGGCGCCACCGGCGCCTGAAACCCTTCCTTCCCTTTCAACGAACACAGCACGAGGCCACCATGGACCTTCGCAAGATCAAGAAGCTCATCGACCTGCTCGAGGAGTCCAACCTTTCCGAAATCGAGATCCGGGAAGGCGAGGAGTCCGTCCGGCTCTCGCGTACGCCAGCGCCCACCACCGTGCACATGCAGGCGCCCGCCGCGGTGGCCCCGCAGCGCGGCGAGCAGGTCATGCCGATGCAGTCTCCGGTGCAGGCAGCCACCGGCGGGCGCGCGCAGCCGCCGGCGGCCGAGCAGGCCGGTGACGCCGGCGCGTCCGAGCTGCCCCCCGGGCACGTGGTGGCCTCGCCCATGGTCGGCACCTATTACTCCTCGCCGGCGCCAGACAAGCCGCCGTTCGTCACCG
This sequence comes from Luteimonas sp. JM171, assembly GCF_001717465.1. Lineage (NCBI taxonomy): Bacteria > Pseudomonadati > Pseudomonadota > Gammaproteobacteria > Lysobacterales > Lysobacteraceae > Luteimonas > Luteimonas sp. JM171. The sequence goes on from NZ_CP017074.1 coordinate 610,112, forward strand.
TCGGCCAGACCGTGGCCGTGGGCGACACCCTGGGCATCGTCGAGGCCATGAAGATGTTCAACCCCATCGAGGCCGACCAGGCGGGCACCGTGGTCGCGATCCTGTGCGAGAACGGGCAGCCGGTTGAATTCGACCAGCCGCTGTTCGTGATCGGCTGAGGCCAGGCGATGCTGGATAAAGTCGTCATCGCCAACCGCGGCGAAATCGCGCTGCGCATCCTGCGCGCGTGCCACGCCCTGGGCATCCGCACCGTCGCCGTGCACTCCACGGTGGACCGCAACCTCAAGCACGTGGCCATGGCCGACGAGTCGGTGTGCATCGGCCCGGCACCCTCCAACCGCAGCTACCTGGACATGCCGGCGATCATCGCCGCGGCCGAGGTCACCGATGCCCAGGCCATCCACCCGGGCTACGGGTTCCTGGCCGAAAGCGCCGACTTCGCCGAGCGCGTGGAGCAGTCCGGCTTCATCTTCATCGGCCCCAAGGCCGACACCATCCGCCTGATGGGGGACAAGGTGGAGGCGATCCGCGCCATGAAGGAGGCCGGCGTGCCCTGCGTGCCCGGCTCCGACGGTCCACTGGGCGACGACGCCGCGACCAACGCCAAGCTGGCGCGGGAGATCGGCTACCCGGTGATCGTCAAGGCCGCCGGCGGCGGCGGCGGGCGCGGCATGCGCGTGGTCCACACCGAGGCGGCGCTGGCCAACGCCATCGCCACCACCCGGCAGGAGGCCAAGGCGGCCTTCGGCAACGACATGCTGTACATGGAGAAGTTCCTGGAGAACCCGCGGCACATCGAGATCCAGGTGCTCGCCGACGGCCAGGGCAATGCAATCCACCTGGGCGAGCGCGACTGCTCGATGCAGCGCCGCCACCAGAAGGTGGTGGAGGAAGCCCCGGCCCCGGGCATCAGCGACGAGCAGCGCGCGGAGATCGGCCGGGTGTGCACCGAGGCCTGCATCCGCATCGGCTACCGCGGCGCCGGCACCTTCGAGTTCCTGTACGAGGACGGGCGGTTCTACTTCATCGAGATGAACACCCGCATCCAGGTCGAGCACCCGGTCACCGAGATGGTCACCGGCATCGACCTGATCCGCGAGCAGCTCTCCATCGCCGCCGGCCGGCCGCTGTCGATCCGCCAGGAGGACGTGGTGCTGCGCGGGCATGCGATCGAGTGCCGCATCAACGCCGAGGACCCGGAGAGCTTCATGCCCTCACCCGGGCTGGTGCAGCACTTCCACGCCCCGGGCGGGCCGGGCGTGCGGGTGGACACGCACGTGTATGCGGGCTACCAGGTGCCACCCAACTACGACTCGATGATCGGCAAGCTGATCGTGCATGGCGCGGACCGCGAGCAGGCCATCTGCCGCATGCGGGTGGCGCTGAGCGAGATGGTGATCGACGGCATCAAGACCAACATCCCACTGCAGCAGCGCATCATGCGCGACGTCGGCTTCCAGCAGGGCGGGCAGAACATCCATTACCTGGAGAAGCGCCTGGCCGAGCGCCGCGACAAGTCGCTGTCGATCAGCTGAGGCCGGCTCAGTCGCGGCGGGCCCGGCCTTCGCCGGCCACCGGCACCAGCTCCAGCTCGCCCGAGGGCGTCATGGCGTCCGGCGCACCCATCTGGGTGCCCGGGAGCAGGCGCACGCCGGCCGGGGAGGACTGGCTGACCACGGTGACGTACTCGCTGGAGCCGTCGGGCCAGATCACCTGGAAGGTGCTGCCCGGCGGCAGGCTGGAGAACGGCGCCCCGCTCTGGGCGCGGTAGACGGCGGCCAGCTGCGCCGCGCCGCCGATGCGCGCCTCGGGCGGGGACTCCACCGTGGTCACCGTGACCTGCGACAGCTCGCCATGGTCGGCGCCCACCAGGGCGTGGATCATCACCCCCGCGGCGGTGACCGAATAGGTCGCGAACAGCAGGGCCCAGAACCAGAACCTGAGCCTGGGCAGGAATTTTTTCCCGGTCATCGCAGTACTCCCTCGCCCAACAGCGAGTCAGACAGTTGTTTGATCGTTTCCGCCCCGCCCTGCGGCGGGTCCGCGGCGTGCAGGGCCGCTTCGAAATCCTGATTCGCCCCCGGCGGACACACCCCGCCGTGCGCGCACCAGGCGGTCATCAGCGCGCCCTGCGCGCTGCAATCCATGCCCAGGCGGCAAGCGGCCAGCTGCCAGGCCAGCTCGGCCTGGCGGGTACCGGCCACCTGACCGGCATGGGCCGGGTCGCCGCTGGCGGCCAAACCCATGGCCGGGGCCAGCGCGGAGAACGCTTCCGCGTCGGCTGACGCGCGCACGCGTTCGACCAGCGCGCTGCGATAGCCGGCGTCGTCCTCGAGCGGTTCACCCATGGCCAGCAGCGAGGCCTCGGCGGCCAGGCTGCCGGCTTCGGCCGCCTCCAGCCGCTTGACGATCACCAGGCCCGCGCCCAGTCCGTCCGCGGGGACGAACTGGCGGCAGCGGCCCGCCACGCGTTCGCGCGCGGCGACCATGGATGCAGACCCGGCCAGCCCCATCCGCGCCAGGGCCTCCGTGTCACGCGCGTAGCCCGCGGGATCAGCCGCGTGCGCGGCGCAATAGTCGTACACCCGGCTGACGAACCAGGCGGCCTCGGCGTCCCCGGCATGGGCGGCCGGCAGCAGGCGCTGCAGGTAGGCGTGGAGGTCATCGGCCCGCTCAAAGCCTTCGGCGAGGCTGGGCAGCCGGTCGCCCGCGTCCGCAGGGCGGAGGGATGTGGACTGCCAGGGCCTGGCTGCGCCCGCGCGCGTTGCACCGGGCTGCCGTGCACTCACCGCCAACGGGCTCCCGGCAACGTCGCGCTGTTCCTCCTGCTCCGGGGATCGCGCTTCCTCCACGGCGCCACCGCCGCGCATGCCTGCCAGCAGCGCGAGCACCAGCGCCGCAAGCAGCGCCAGCATCCACATTGGTCTGGAAAGCGCCCTGTCCATCCCGATCGCCGCCGCGCGGCCGGTTGCCCACCTTGAGAGACCGGATGGTAAAGCAAAGCCGTCGCGCCCTTTACCGCGCCAGCCCGGCGCCGCAACATGCCTGTCCCCGAGATGGATGAGATCCATGCCGTATCTGGAACTGTCGCTGCGCTGCAGCGAGGCCGACCAGCCGCGCTACGAGCGGGCCCTGGATGACGTGGGTGCCCTGGCGGTGACCCTGCTGGACGCCGATGCCGATACCGGCAACGAACACGCGATCCTGGAGCCGGGCGTGGGCGAGACGCCGCTGTGGCGCAGCGTGGTGCTGAGCGCGCTGTTTCCGCACGACGCAGACGGGCTGATGCTGCTGGCGGCGCTGGATGCGTTCGACCCCGGGCTGGACTGGTCGCGCGTGAGATTTCGCAGCGTGGAGGACGAGGACTGGGAGCGCGCCTGGATGGATGACTACGCGCCTCTGCAGTTCGGCCGCCGCACCTGGATCGTGCCCTGGAACCAGGAGCTGCCGGAGGCGGCCCAGGGGGACGACGCCGCGGTGATCCGGCTTGATCCGGGGCTGGCGTTCGGGTCCGGCACCCACCCCACCACATCGCTGTGCCTGCAGTGGCTGGACGGCCTCGCCGATGCCGGTGCGCTGGACGGACGGCGGGTGCTGGACTACGGCTGCGGCAGCGGCATCCTCGCCCTGGCCGCGCTGCGGCTGGGCGCCGCCCATGCCACCGGGGTGGACAACGATCCGCAGGCGCTGGCGGCCAGCCGCGACAATGCCCAGCGCAACGGCCTGGCCGGTTCACTGAGCGTCTGCGCCCCGCATGAAGCACCGGCAGACACCTGGCCGGTGGTGGTGGCCAACATCCTGGCTTCGGCGCTGGACGAGCTGGCCGACAGCCTGGCGGCGCGCACCGCGCCCGGCGGGCGCATCGCGCTGTCGGGCATCCTGCACGGCCAGGAAGCGGCGCTTGTCGAGCGCTACGGCCGCTGGTTCGAAGGGCTGGCAATTGCCCGGGAAGGTGACTGGGTGCGCATCGACGGCGTGCGCCGTCGTGATTGAATAGGCGCCATGTTCATCAATTGCCCGAGCTGCAGCGCATTGGTGGCCACCAACCTGGCGACCGGGCTGCCGCCCGAACGCTGCGCGCAGTGCGGGTTCGGGCCGCTGGCGCCCGACGCCAGCGCCGTCCCGGCCTTCCCCCCGTCACCGCTGGCCCCGACGCCGGAACCCGCGCCGCTGCAGGCGCAGGCGGCCCCGGTCTTCATCCCGCTCACCCCGTCCGGGCCGCGGCGCGATGACGTCGCCGAACCGGCGCCCGAAGCCGATGACGTTGACCCGGATGCCGCGCACGCACCGCCCGGGCCCGCCGAACGGCCGGCGCCGGATCAGGCGCAGCACGCCACCGGCGATGCCCCCACGGCATCCGCGCGCCCCGCCCCGCGCTTCCTGGCCCGTCGCAGCGGCATGGCCGCCGGGGGACTGGACCGTCGCGAAGTCGCCCTGGCTGCCGGCCTGGCGGTGTTGCTGGTGGTCCAGCTGCTGCTTGCCGACCGCGAGCGGCTGGCGGGCATCGCCGCCTGGCGCCCGGTAGTCGCCGCGCTCTGCACGCCGCTGCCGTGCAGCGTGCCGCCGTGGCGCGAGCCTTCCGCCATCGGCGTCGCCCAGCGCGACGTGCGCCCGGTGCCGGGGCGCCCCGGCGTGCTGCAGGTGAGCGCCACCATCCGCAACGAAGCCCGCTGGGCACAGGCCTGGCCGCGCCTGGTGCTCACGCTCTCGGACCTGGATGGCCGCGCCCTGGGCATGCGCGCGTTCGAGCCCGCGGAGTACCTGGCGGCGCCGCCAACGGACATCACCATCGCCAGCGGCCAGGAGGCCGCGATCCGCATGGAGATCGTTGAACCCTCGCCGCGCGCGGTGGCTTTCAACTTCGATTTCCGCTGATTTTGCGCGCGCCCTGGCGCGTCGCACATTGGCACCCGCGGGCCCGGCGCGATAGACTCGCTTCCCCCTTCCGCCGCACTCCCGGCCGCGTTCCCGCGACCGCACACGCTGGCGGTCGGGCGCAGCAACGCACCACGGGGAAGAATCCTTGAACGCCACCGAACGCACCGAAGCCGCCCCCCGCCCCGGTTCGCGGACGCCTCTTCGCGAACACGTGGCCAGGTCGGTCCGGCGCTACCTCGGCGACCTCAACGGCAGCGGTACCGACGAGCTTTACCAGATCGCCCTGCGCGAGCTGGAGATCCCGCTGTTCGTGGAAGTCCTCAACCACTGCGATGGCAACCAGAGCCGCGCCGCCGCCATGCTCGGCATCCACCGCGCCACCCTGCGCAGGAAGCTGCGCGACTACGGCCTGAGCTGAATCCCATGACCGCCGATCGACTGCCCGTGCGCCGGGCGCTGCTGTCCGTTTCCGACAAGACCGGGCTGGTTGAACTGGCCCGCGCCCTGGCGGCCCGCAACATCGAGCTGCTCTCCACCGGCGGCACCGCCAAGGCGATCCGCGACGCCGGCCTGGCTGTGCGCGACGTGTCCGAAGTGACCGGCTTCCCCGATTTCATGGACGGCAGGGTCAAGACCCTGCACCCGAAGGTGCACGGCGGGCTGCTCGGCCGGCGCGGGGTGGACGACGCGGTGATGGCCGAACAGGGCATCGAGGCGATCGACCTGCTGGTGCTCAACCTGTACCCGTTCGAGAAGGTCTCGGCCGATCCGGCGGCGAAGTTCGCCGACATCATCGAGAACATCGACATCGGCGGCCCCGCGATGCTGCGCGCGGCGGCCAAGAACTTCGCCTTCGTGGCCGTGGCCACCGATCCATCCCAGTACCAGGGCCTGCTGGCCGAACTGGACGCAAACGACGGCACGCTGTCTGCGCAGACGCGCTACGCGCTGGCGGTGGAAGCGTTCAACCGCGTGGCGCAGTACGACGCGCGCATCAGCGACGTGCTCTCGTCGATCCAGGCGCCCTCCGACGACGGCGCGGCCGCGCGCAGCGCATTCGCCGGCCAGGCCAACGGCAACTTCATCAAGGTCATGGACCTGCGCTACGGCGAGAACCCGCACCAGCAGGCCGCCTTCTACCGCGACCTGCAGCCGGCCCCGGGCTCGCTGGCGACCTTCGAACAGCTGCAGGGCAAGGCGCTGAGCTACAACAACATCGCCGACGCCGACGCCGCGTGGGAATGCGTGCGCCAGTTCGACGCCCCCGCCTGCGTGATCGTCAAGCACGCCAACCCCTGCGGGGTGGCGGTGGGCAGCGGCTGCGGCGAGGCGTATGCGCGCGCGTTCGATACCGATCCCACCAGCGCGTTTGGCGGCATCATCGCCTTCAACCGCACCCTGGATGCGGCCACGGCGAAGGCCATCCTCGACCGCCAGTTCGTCGAGGTGCTGCTGGCGCCCGACTACGAGGACGGCGCGCTGGCCTATGCGGCGAAGAAGGCCAACGTGCGCCTGCTGCGCATTCCCGCCGCACCGCCCGCGCCCGGCTTCATCGACGTGAAGCGGGTTGGCTCGGGCCTGCTGATGCAGACCGCCGACGACCGCGTGGTGACCCGCGACGAGCTGCAGGTGGTGACCAGGCTGGCTCCGACCGAAGCCCAGGTGGACGACCTGCTGTTTGCGTGGAAGGTGGCCAAGTTCGTCAAGTCCAACGCCATCGTCTATGCGCGGGACCAGCGCACCATCGGCGTGGGCGCCGGGCAGATGAGCCGGGTGTACTCGGCCCGCATCGCCGGCATCAAGGCGGTTGACGCCGGGCTCGAAGTGGGAGGCTCGGTGATGGCCAGCGATGCGTTCTTCCCGTTCCGCGACGGCATCGACGCGGCGGCGGAAGCCGGGATCAAGGCCGTGATCCAGCCCGGCGGCTCCATGCGCGACGCCGAGGTGATCGCCGCGGCCGACGAGCACGGCATCGCCATGGTGTTCACCGGCGTGCGCCACTTCCGGCACTGAGCCGGCGATAGAATGTCCGTCACCCCAGACGGACCAGCGCCATGAAAGTTCTCGTCATCGGCGGCGGCGGCCGCGAACATGCGCTTGCGTGGAAGCTTGCCCAGTCGCCCCGGGTCAGCGAGGTGCTGGTTGCGCCGGGCAACGCGGGCACGGCCAACGAGCCGGGCTGCCGCAACGTGGACGTGGCCGCGGACGACATCGACGGCCTGGTTGCGCTCGCCCGGCGCGAATCCATCGCGTTCACCGTGGTCGGGCCCGAGGCGCCGCTGGTCGCCGGCGTGGTCGACCGCTTCCGGGAAGCGGGCCTGCGCATCTTCGGCCCCACCGCCGCGGCCGCGCGGCTGGAAGGCAGCAAGGCCTTCGCCAAGGAATTCATGGACCGCCACGGCATCCCCACCGCACGCCACGCGGTGTTCACCGAGACCGAGGCCGCGCTGGAGTTCCTGCAGGAACACGCCGCCCGCCACGGCGAGAATGCCCCGGTGGTGGTCAAGGCCGACGGCCTGGCCGCCGGCAAGGGCGTGATCGTGGCCAGCGGCCTGGCCGAGGCCGAGGCGGCCGTCACCGACATGCTCTCCGACTACGCCTACGGCGAGGCCGGGGCGCGGGTGGTGATCGAGGAATTCCTGCAGGGTGAGGAAGCCAGCTTCATCGCCATGGTCGACGGCACCCACGCGCTGGCCCTGGCAACCAGCCAGGACCACAAGCGCGTGGGCGACGGCGACACCGGCCCCAACACCGGCGGCATGGGCGCCTATTCACCGGCGCCCGTGGTCACGCCCGAGGTGCATGCGCGCATCATGCGCGAGGTCATCGAGCCAACCGTGCGCGGCATGGCCGCCGACGGCGCCCCGTTCACCGGTTTCCTCTATGCCGGCCTGATGATCGGCGAAGACGGCACGCCCCGGGTGATCGAGTTCAACGTGCGCTTCGGGGATCCGGAGACCCAGCCGGTCCTGATGCGCCTGCAGTCCGACCTGGCCGACCTGGTGGAGGCGGGCATCGATGGAACGCTGGACGCGGTGCAGGCCCAGTGGGATCCGCGGCCCGCGGTCGGCGTGGTGATGGCGGCCGAAGGCTATCCGGGCAAGCCGCGCACCGGCGACACCATCAACACCTGGGACGTCCCCGAGCCGGAAGACACCAGGATCTTCCACGCAGGCACCCGGATCGAGGGCGCGCACGTGGTGACCTCCGGTGGACGCGTGCTGTGCGTGTGCGCGCTGGGCGACACCGTGGCCGATGCCCAGGCCCGTGCCTACTCGGCGGTGGCCGGCATCTCCTGGCACGGCGCCTTCCACCGCCACGACATCGGCTGGCGCGCCATCGAGCGCGAACGCGCCGCGCGCTGAGCGCGCGGCCGGCTACAGGAACAGCCGCTGCAGTTCCAGCAGCACCACTCCTGTCGCCATGCCGATGGCGAACCACTGTGCCACCCCGACCAGCCTGGGCTCCTGGCCGCGCCGGGCGGCACCGATGCCGCCAACCACCAGCAGCACCACCAGCGGCGCACCCAGCAGCAGCCACGCCCAGGCTGCCACCGCGAGGGTATCGGCGAAGCTGCGCTCCGGGCCGGCCAGCCACAGCAGCGGCAGCGCGAACGCCAGGACCCCCGCCACGAGGCAGGCGATTTTCATGACCATCCGGCGCGGCTGGCCCGCCGTGCCTGGACCGCCTGCTGCAACCGCCGGCTCCCGCGTCATCGATGCTTCCGACATTCCCAGACTCCCTCCCCCTTTGAAGGTGGCGGCCCCGGCTCACCAGCCGGCGCAATCCTGCCGAATAGCACGGCAGCAGCCGGCGCCGCAATCGTGCGCTGCACCACGCAGCCTGGCCGACACCGGCCTCTGCTAGGCTCCGCCGGTCCCACCGCGGAGGCCCGCATGGCCGGCCACAGCCAGTTCTCGCTGCTCACCCAGCGCCGCTTCCTGCCCTACTTCACGGTGCAGGCGCTGGGCGCGTTCAACGACAACGTCTACCGCCAGGCGATCATCGGCCTGCTGTTCTTCCTGGGCGTGAGCAGCGCCGAGCGCACGCTCTACACCAACTTGGCGCCGGCGATCTTCATCCTTCCCTATTTCCTGTTCTCGGGGATCGCCGGCCAGATCGCCGAGCGCATGGAGAAGCAGCGTCTGATCCGCATCACCACGCTGATGGAGATCGCCATCATGTCGGTGGCCGCGGTCGGCTTCCTGGCCTCGAACATGATCCTGCTGCTGGTGGCGCTGTTCTTCACCGGGGTGCAGGCGGCGCTGTTCGGGCCGGTGAAGTACTCGATCCTGCCCTCGGTGCTCAGGCCCGAGGAACTGACCGGCGGCAACGGCCTGGTCGAGATGGGCACCTCGATCTCGATCCTGTGCGGGATGATCTACGGCGGGCTCATCTACCAGGTGGCCGGCGCCTGGGGACCGGAGACGGCGGCCGCCTCGATCGTGGCGCTGGCGGTCCTGGGCAACATGGCCGCGCGCCGGATCCCGGTGGTCGATGCCGGCGACCCGTCGCTCAAGGTCAACTGGAACCCGTTCCCCGAGAACCTCAGGGTCTGGAAGCTCACCCGGCGCACCCCGGCGGTGCGCAACGCGGTGCTGGGCGTGTCGTGGTTCTGGTTCATCGGCACCATGATCACGGCGCAGCTTCCGACCTATGCCGAGATCAACCTGGGCGGCGCGCAGGAGCTTTACATCTTTGCCCTGGCGCTGTTCTCGGTGGGCGTGGGCGTGGGCTCGCTGCTGTGCGAGAAGCTGTCCGCGCGCACCGTGGAGATCGGCCTGGTGCCGCTGGGCGCCCTGGGCGTGAGCGCCTTCATGCTGGACCTGTATTTCGCCCGCCCGGGCGAAGCCCTGGCCGCCGGGCTGGGGGCGGCCGAGTTCCTGCGCCAGCCGGGCAGCTGGCGCATCGCCATGGATCTGGCCGGCATCGGCCTGTTCGTCGGCTTCTACGTGGTGCCTCTGTACGCGCTGATCCAGAGCCGCACCCCGCGCGGCGAGCTGTCGCGGGTGATCGCCGGCATGAACATCCAGAACGCCGTTTTCATCGTTTCGGCGGCGCTGGCGGGCATCGCGGTGCAGCGCCTGCTGGGCTGGAGCATCCCGCAGCTGTTCCTGGCCCTGGCGATCGCCAACCTGCTGGTGGCCACGTATATCGTCACCATCGTCCCCGAGTTCCTGATGCGCTTCCTGAGCTGGCTGCTGGTACGCACGCTGTACCGGCTGCGCATCCAGGGCATCGAGGAGCACGTACCCGACGAAGGGCCCGCGCTGCTGGTGTGCAACCACGTCAGCTACATGGACGCGCTGGTGCTGGCTGCGAGCACGCCGCGGCCGGTGCGCTTCGTCATGTACCACCGGATCTTCGACATCCCCGTGCTGCGCTGGATCTTCCGCACCGCGCGGGCGATCCCGATCGCTCCGGAGAAGGAGGATCCGGCGCTGATGCAGCACGCGTTCGACGAGATCGACCGGACCCTGGCCGAGGGCGGGCTGGTGGCGATCTTCCCCGAGGGCCGGCTGACCGCCGACGGGGAGATTGCGGCGTTCCGACGCGGCGTCGAGCGCATCGTGGAGCGTGCGGCCGGGCGCGGCCAGGCGGTGCCCGTGGTGCCGATGGCACTGCAGAACATGTGGGCGAGCATGTGGAGCCGGCGCGGCGCGCGGGCCGGCGAGGGATGGCTGGGACGGATGCGCCTGCCGCGCCGCCTGCGCGCACGCATCGGCGTTGTCGCAGGCCCGCCGGTCGCCGGTGCCGATGCCACCGCAGCCAGCCTGGAGGCCGCGGTCAGGAACCTGCGCGGCAACAACCCGTAAGCCGGACCTACGCCAACGCCTGGTACCAGCGCTCGATCAGCCGGCGGGCGATCGACACCGGCGGCGACAGTTGCACCGGCCCCTCGTCGCGCAGCGCAGCGCCGATCTCATCGCGGGTGAACCAGCGCGCGGCCTCCAGCTCGTGGCTGTCGGGCACGGGTTCGTCGGCCTCGGCATCGGCCTCGAAGCCCAGCATGAGCGAGGAGGGGAACGGCCACGGCTGCGAAGCCAGATAGCGGCAGGCACGCACCCGCACCGCCGACTCCTCGTACACCTCGCGCATCACCGTCTGCTCAAGGGTCTCGCCGGGCTCCACGAATCCGGCCAGCACGGACCAGCGCCCGGGCGGCCAGGACGCTTCGCGCCCCAGCAGCAGGCGCTCGCCGTCGCTCACGGCCACGATCACCGCCGGGTCGGTGCGGGGGTAATGCTCGATGCCGCAGGCCGAGCAGCGGCCCAGCCACCCCGCGCGTTCGAACGCCAGCCTGCCGCCACAGGCGCCGCAGAAGCGGTGCCGCGAGCGCCAGTGCAGCACGGCGCGGGCCTGGGCGAACGCCGTGGCTTCCCGCACCGGCCACAGCGAGGCGGCCGCGCGCAGGGCCAGGCGACCGGGGGACTGGACCCCGGCTGTTTCAGCCGGCATCGCGAACCAGCCCCGGCCCTCGTCCAGGCCGAGGAACACCGCGTCGGCGGGCAGCGCCTTCGCGACGTCCCCGGGCTGGACCGCCAGCAACGCATCATCGGCGTCCACCAGCACCAGTCCATCGGCATCAAGCAGCAACAGGCGCGCCCGCGGCCAGAGATCCGCGAGCGCGGCGGCATCGGTACGCAGGTGTTCGGCGCGGTCCAGCGGCGCGTCGACGAAGGCGAATGACATGCGCCAATCATCGCACGGCGGCCGGCGCCGGCAAGGGCTTACATGGTGAAGCTGGAACCGCAGCCGCAGGTGGTCTTGGCGTTGGGGTTGCGGATGGTGAACTGGGCCCCGTGGAGGCTCTCCACGTAGTCCACGGCCGAGCCCATCAGATACTGCAGGCTGAGCGGGTCAACCAGCAGGCGCACGCCATCGGTATCCACCGCCACGTCGTCTTCGCCCTGTTCCTCGTCGAACTCGAAGCCGTACTGGAAACCGGAACAGCCGCCGCCCTGGATGTACACGCGCAGCTTGAGCGCCGGGTTGCCCTCGCCCTCGATCAGCTGCTTGACCTTGGCCGCCGCGGCGGGGGTGAAATCGATCGGACGCTGCAGGGACTGGTAGCCAGCGTTGCTTTCGGGAAGACCAACGATATCCATGCCGCTCAGGATGGGGCCCGCGCGCGCGCGGTTCAAGCGCCCGGGCTGGAACGGCCCGTCGCGTCGGCCCACGGGAACGACTGCTCCACGGCGCTGCCGCGGGCGGGCGCCGCGCGTACCGTCACCCGCACCGGGGTGAACCCGGCCGGCAGCATGATGTCGCCCTGCACCTGCTGGAAATACTTGAACGAATAATCCAGCGGCGCCGCGTCCTCGCGCTGGCGCAGATCCGACCACGCCAGCTCCTCGTAGCGGCCGTTGCGGCTGCCGCCGATGGCCAGCGTGAGGCCACCTTCGCTGGGCTGGCCGCGCTCCAGGTTCTGGGTGAGCGTGGCCGAGAAGTGCCACACCCCGCCCTCGCCCGGCCGCATCTGCAGCTCATGCACGGTCAGGCCCTGGCGCTGGGCGGTGGAGCCCACGAAGCGCTCGTAGAACGCCACTTCCTCGCGCAGCGCCGCCACCTGCTCCTCGCGCTCGGCCAGGGCGCCCTGGAGTTCGCGGTTGGCCTCGCGGCTGATCTGGTCCGAGCGCGCAAGGGTGGTCACCTGCTGTTCCAGCGCCTCCACCTGCTGGCGCAGCGAGGCGGGATCCTCGCCGCCGCCACCGCCAAGCACCGTCCACAATCCCCAGGCGCCGAATGCCAGCGACAGCAACACCAGCGCCAGCAGCCCGTACAGCCAATTGACGTGGAGTTCCTGGCCGTCCCGGGGCGCGGCGCCTGCCTCCGGGGCCGCAGCGCCGCCGCCCGGGGCCTCCGTGGCCTCCTCGCCCGCCACGCTGTCGGGGTGCTGGCTGTCGCTCATCGGCCCATGGTAGCCCGCATGCGCGGCCGCCACGCGCGCCCGCGTCCATCGGTTCAGCCTTGCGTAAACCGGCCGCATGGGCGTAGAGGGTTGCCTATACTCGCCAGGAGCGCGGCAACGCGCCCCCGGAGGCCCCATGTCCGAAGCCCATCTCTTCGCGATCGGCGTGCTGCTGGCCTGGCTGGCCGGCATCCGCGCCTACCTGACGGTGTTCGGCGTTGGCCTGGCGGGCGCCCTGGGCTGGCTGGACCTGCCCCAGGCGCTGGAAGTGACCACTTCGCCGTGGGTGCTCGGCATCTCGGGCGTGTTGGCGCTGGTGGAGTTCTTCACCGACAAGATCCCCGGCGTGGACTCGGCCTGGGACCTGTTGCAGACCCTGGCGCGGGTGCCTGCCGGGGCATTCCTGGCCGCGGCCGCGCTATCGCCCGATGGCGAACTGGGCGCCGGTATGCTGGCCACCGGCGCCGGCGTGGCGCTCGCCAGCCACGTGCTCAAGGCCGGCTCGCGGGCGATGCTCAACACCTCGCCCGAGCCGATCAGCAACCTCGCCGCATCCGGTTCGGAGGATGCGGTGGTGGTGGGCGCGCTGGCGCTGGCGCTGGCCTCGCCGTGGCTGGCCCTGGCGCTGGTGCTGGCGGTGGGGATTGGTGGCGCGCTGGCGGTGTGGTGGGTATGGCGGCGCGTGTTCGGGCGCCGTCCGCGACGGGCCTGAGCCCGGGAGTGTGCTGGCGCGCACGGAACGGCCGCGCGGCGCGCCTTGCGGCGCTTGCCTGCACGGTCCAATAGCGGCACAGTCCGACAGATGGGGATTCCAGTTGACATTCCCCGCGCCGAGTTCCCGCCGGCGCGGTATTGGCGACGCTGGTGCGCGGATGCGGACCCGCCGAAGCCGCCGCTGGAATCGGCTGAGCTTGAATCCCACGCCATCCCCGTGGCCCCGCCCGGCCCGGCCGCCGAGGCCGCCCGCAGCGGCGAGGCGCCGTACCGGGTGCTGATCGTGGAGGATGACCGCAGCCAGGCCCTGTTCGCCACCAGCGTACTGGCCGGCGCAGGAATCCAGGCCGAAGCGGTCGCCGATCCCGAACAGGTCATGGCAACGCTTGAATCCCAGCGCCCGGACCTGGTGCTGATGGACCTGCACATGCCGGCCATCGACGGCGCCGAGCTCACCAACATGATCCGCTCGCATCCCGTGCTGTCGCACACCCCGATCGTGTTCCTGACCGGCGACCCGGATCCCGAGCGCCAGTTCGAGGTGCTGGAGATCGGCGCGGACGACTTCCTCACCAAGCCGGTCCGCCCGCGGCACCTGGTGGCAGCGGTGGAGAACCGGATCATGCGGGCGCGCCAGCTCAAGGCCCAGCGTGCCGCCCAGGGCGCGGACACGGGCACCGGCCTGCATACCCGCAGCCGCATGTTCCAGCGCCTGGCCACCGCCATCCCCAACGACACCGGCGCCCTGCACGTGGTGGAGGTGGCCGGCATCTCGGCCCTGCGCGAACAACTGGGCTACTCGTCGCTCGAGGACGTGCTCACCGCCGCCGCCCGGCGCGTGGCGGAACTGGCCGGCGACAACCCCGCCGCCCGGCTCAACGACAACACCTTCCTCGTGCACGTCTCGGGCGACGGCGATCTGGAAGCGTTCGCGCGTGAACTGCGCGACGGCCTGGGCCGGGAGCGGTTCGGCAGCGGCGCCGACGGCCTGCGCCTGCGGGCCTGCGTGGGCAGCACCCGCATCACGCCGGAGTTCCCCGATGCAGGCAGCGCACTGGCCGCCGCCGAGCAGGCGCTGCGCGATGCCCGCGCGGCGCCGCATGGCATCGCGACCTGGACGCCCCCGCAGAGCACGGGCAACGCCACCGGCGGCCTGGCCGACCAGATTTCCACGGCCCTCGCCGAGCGCCGCCTGGAACTCGCCTTCCAGCCGATCGTGGCCGTGGCCGGTGGCGAGGACGCCCAATACCAGACCCTGCTGCGGATGCGCGACGACGGCGGCGCGCTGCTGCCCGCCGGCACCCTGCTGCCGGCGGCCGAGGCCGCGGGCCTGATGCACGAAGTCGACCGCCAGGTGCTGGAACTGGCGATCAGCACGCTTGCGCGCCGCCAATCCGCCGGCGCCCCGGTGCGGCTGTTCGTTTCCCAGTCGCCGCGCAGCCTGGGCCGTGACGGCTACGCCGAGTGGCTGCTTGAAGCGATGCAGGCGGCGGGGGTCAGCGGCCACTGCCTGGTCATCGACGTGCGCCAGGACGACGCCCTGATCCACGCCATCTCGCTGCAGGAATTCAGCGCGAAGATGGTGCCGGCCGGGGTGCAGCTGTGCCTTGGCCACTATCGCCCGGGCACCGAGGTGGACGCGCTGCTGTCGCAGCTGCCCCTGGGCTTCGTGCGCCTGGCGCCGGACTTTTCCAGCGGGCTGACCGACAACAGCGTGCGCGACCGGATGCGCGAGGCGATCGACCGCGCCCACCGGAGCGGCCTGCTGGTGATCGGCCAGCAGGTGGAGGACCCACAGGCGGCGGCCACGCTGTGGATGAGCGGCATCGACTTCATCCAGGGCAACCTGGTGCAGGAGGCCGCAGGTGACCTGGAGTTCGACTTCCAACATTCGGTGCTGTGATGACGCGATCGCTGGCAAGGACCCGCCCGCCCGCCCTCATGTTCCGCTGGCTTGCCCTGGGGGCGGCCTGCGGCGCGGCGCTGATGCTGCTGCTGGACTTCTTCGGCCTGTCCGGGCCCTGGCAGGGGATCGCCCTGGTGCTGGCCCTGCTGGCGGTCTTTGCCATGAGCGCCACCACGTTCTTCATGCGGCGCCACGACCGCGAGATCGAGGAGGCGCAGGAGCTGGCCAGGCAAAGCGAAGCCGAACGCGAGGAACTCCGCGAACAGCTTGAGCGCCGCGCCCAGCTCGAGCAGCAGCTGCGCCATGCCAAGCGCACCGCGGAAGCGGCGGTGATGGCCAAGGGCGAGTTCCTGGCCACGATGAGCCACGAGATCCGCACTCCGCTCAACGGCATCGTGCCGATGCTCGACCTGCTGATGCACGCGCGCCTGGCGCCCGACCACGCCGAGCTCGTGCGCACGGCCCACACCTCCTCCCAGCAGCTGCTGCGCATCGTCGACGACATCCTCGACTACTCCAAGCTCGAGGCCGACAAGCTGGAACTGGAGACCACCGCGTTCAACCTGCGCGAGCTGCTCGAGGACGTCATCGAGCTGATGGAACGGCCGGCCCAGAGCAAGGGGCTGCGCATGCACCTGGACATCGATCCGGGCGTACGCCTGCCGGTGCGCGGCGATCCGGTGCGGCTGCGCCAGGTGCTGGGCAACCTGCTCAGCAACGCGGTGAAGTTCACCGAGCGCGGATCGATCAGCGCCAGCGTGCGCAAACTGGGCGAGACGACCGCCCAGCACCAGCTGCGCTTCGAGGTCCGCGACACCGGCGTGGGCATCGACAAGGCGGCGCAGGCGCGCCTGTTCCAGGCCTTCAGCCAGGCCGACGCGTCCACGACCCGGCTGTACGGCGGCACCGGCCTGGGCCTGGCCATCTCCAAGCGTATCGTCGAGCTGATGGGCGGGCGCATCGGCGTGGATTCGGAGGCCGGCCAGGGGGCCACGTTCTGGTTCGAAGTGCCCATGCTCAAGGTGCAGGGCGACATCCCGGCGCAGGAACAGCTGGCCGACGGCGGCCGGCTGCTGCTGCTCAGCACAGACCCGCGCCTGCGGCTGCGGCTGTCCATGCTGCTGCCCAACTGGGGCCTGCGGGTCAGCACGGTGGAGACCACCCAGGAGGCGCTCAACCGGCTGCGCTCGGCCGCAAGCCAGGGCGCGCCATGGGCGTACTCCATGGTGCTGGCCGATCTGGCCGGCATGCGCCACACCGCGCTGGCCCTGCACCGCAACCTCGGCCGCCAGGCCATCTATGGCGAGCTCAAGCTGGTGTGCCTGTACGGCGACGACGATGTGCCGGAGGAGCTGAGCCGCAACACCACGGTGATCAGCCGCCAGGCGCCCGACGAGGACCTGCGCGCGGCCCTGCTTGGGGCGCCCCCCGCCCCGGCCGAGATGGCCGAAGACGTGGACACCGGCCCGGCCGTCATCGTGCCTTCGGGCGCGCCCGGCTCATTCGAGCCGGTCGAACCGGCCCCCACGCCCGCAACGCCCGGGCTGCGCGAGATCAAGGAGCCGTCGACCCCCAGCCCGCGCACGCCGCGGGTGCTGCTGGTGGAGGACAACCCGGTCAACCTGATGGTGGGCCAGCGCCTGCTGGCGATGCTTGGCATCACCTGCGACACCGCCGGCAACGGCGAGGCGGCCCTGATGCGGATGTCGGCCTCGCGCTACGACCTGGTGCTGATGGACTGCCAGATGCCGGTAATGGACGGCTATACCGCCACCCGCCAATGGCGCAAGAGCGAGGCCGAGGCCGGTGGCACCCGGCACCTGCCGATCATCGCGATGACCGCCAACGCCATGGCCGGCGACCGCCAGAAGTGCCTGGATGCGGGCATGGACGACTACCTGCCCAAGCCTGTGACCCGCAGCGAGCTTGAGCGCTGCATCTACCATTGGTGGAACCCCGACCAGCCGCAGCGGGAAGAGCCCGCCCCTGCGGCGGCGGAGGGCGAAGGCGAGGCCGCAGATGCAGCCATGGTGGAAGCGGAGGATGCCGCCCAAACAGCCGAAGCCGAAGCGGTTGCTCTTTCGAGTCCGTCCGAGGCACCTGCGCCGGCAGCCATGGAAACCACCGCCGGGGCGCCGGCAGCTTCACCTGTAGTCGAAGCGCCGGAAGCGCCGGAGCGTCGCGAGACCCACGTCCCCGCAGAGCCGGAAAGCCAATTGCAGATCCCAGACCCCAAGCCCGACCCCGTCGAAATGGAAGCCGCCATCCCATCCGAACCCGCGCCCGCCGCGCCCGCCACACGCCAGCCGCCCCCGGTGATCGACGAGGAAGTGCTGGAGGAATTGCGCAGCATGCTGGGCGACGAAGTCCAGCACCTGGTCGAGGTGTTCCTGGAAGACACGCCGAAGCTGCTGGCGCGGCTGGAAGTCGCCGCCTCGGAAGGAGACATGGACGGACTTCGCGACGCCGCGCACTCGCTCAAATCCTCCAGCGCCAACCTGGGCGCCATGCTGCTCTCGGCGGCCGCGCGGCGGGTGGAACAGGGCGCGCGCGAAGGAACCCTGGAGCGGCCGGCCGTGGCCGTGGCCCTGGTGGTGAACGAGTTCGCCCGCGCCCGGCGCCAGCTCAGGGCCAGCATCCAGGCGCAGGCCTGACCCGGCTCAGTCCTCGACCTGGTCCTGCAGCCAGTTCTCCAGGCCGATGCGCTCGATGAGGTCGAGCTGGGTCTCCAGCCAGTCCACGTGCTCCTCCTCGTCATCGAGGATGTCCACGAACAGCGCGCGGCTCACGTAGTCGTCCACCTGCTCGCAGTGGGCGATCGCCTCGCGCAGCAGCGGGATGCCTTCCAGCTCCAGCGCCAGGTCGCACTCGAGGATCTCGCGCGGGCCTTCGCCGATCTTCAGCTTGCCCAGCGCCTGGAAGTTGGGCAGCCCCTCGAGGAAGAGGATGCGCTCGGCGAGCTTGTCGGCGTGCTTCATCTCGTCGATCGATTCCTCGTACTCATGCTTCGCCCAGCGCCCCAGCCCCCAGTTCTTGAGCATCTTGGCGTGCAGGAAATACTGGTTGATCGCGGTCAGCTCGTTGTAGAGCGCCTTGTTGAGGAACTCGATGACCTTCTTGTCGCCTTGCATGGGGGGCCTCCTTCAATGCACCGCCCACACTCTACCGCTCCCGCGGCAAGGACGGCGGAACGCGAATCATCATCATCCGCAAGGGCGCGCGGTTGGCGCGGGTCAGGCGGCCTCGTTCACCACCGACAGCGGGGCCACCGCTTCCGACAGGATGCCGGTGGCCGTCTCGATGCAGCTCCCGCAGCTGGAGCCGCAGCCGGTGCGCATCATCAGTTCGGACATGCCAGCGCAGCCGGAGTCGGCCGCGTCGCGGATTTCAGAGTCGGTGATCCCGTGGCAGAGGCAGACGTACAAGGCGCAGAACCGGTGCGGACCGGGGTGCATTCTGGCCCCAATCGAGAATGATTGTCAATTCACGACTGATTCTCAGGCCGGATCGACCTCGCGACCGCGCCCGGGCGCCTGCCCGCCACCGCCGCTGCGCTCTCGCCGCGCCCGGTGCCGGCGCGACCCGCGGCGCGGCGGGTCGAACTTGCGGAACGGGATCGCCTGCGGCCCCGCCACCTGCCGTGCGAACGGCGCCAGGTGCCGCAGCGCGCTGGCATACACCCCGCGCTTGAAGGTCACCACGTTGTCCATCGGGTACCAGAAATCCACCCAGCGCCAATGGTCGAACTCGGGCTTGGGGGTCAGGTCCAGCTTGAGGTCCGACTCCTGGCCGTTGAACTGCAGCAGGAACCACACCTGCTTCTGGCCGATGCACACCAGCCGGTCGTTGCGGCGGATCGCCCGCGGCGGCAGCCGGTAGCGCAGCCAGCCGGGCGTCGCGCCCAGCACCGACACATGCTCGGGCAGCAGCCCGGTCTCCTCGTGCAGCTCGCGGTACATCGCCTCCAGCGGCGTCTCGTCGGTGTTCATCCCGCCCTGCGGGAACTGCCAACCGTCGCGGCGCACGCGTCGGGCCCAGAACACCCGGCCATCGTCGTGCATCAGCACGATCCCGACGTTGGGCCGGTATCCGTCCGGATCGATCACGGCACGGACTCCGAAAAATTGACTGGTTTGACTGTGCCACGCCCCGCCCGGGGCGACAAGCAAGACCGGCCGCATTGACGCCGGGGGCCCGCGCGTGGAAAATTGCGGGTTCGCCGCGACAGCGGGCGAGCCGTGGCTATGTAGCTCAGCCGGTTAGAGCACAGCACTCATAATGCTGGGGTCGGTGGTTCGAGTCCACCCATAGCCACCATCTTCAAGAACGGCTTAACCCCGCGGATTTGCGGGGTTTTTTGTGCCTCCGCCCCGCCCCCCCCGATCCCCTGCGCCCACGGGGACCGATGTTTCGGACCCTCTGTGACACATTCTGTGACAGTCTCATGTGTCACAGATGCGGCGAGGATCGCGAAAACGACCCCAGCACGCCGAAGGGGCGGCAGATCATTGCGCTATCACACCTGCTCCCCAGCCCACAGATCCGCGAGCAGTTCAGCCTGTTCAATTACCTTCTCCGTGGCCTGCGGCTGCCGATCCGGAGGATAGCGGTAGCGAGCCAGCAGGATCTTGACCATCGCCACCATCCGGGCCCGGGAATCCTTGCGGTTCTGCCAGTCGATGGTGGCCGACTTGCGCAGCTTGTCGGTCAGCTCCTGGGCCAGTGCGCGGAGCGTCGGGTGCCCGAGATCACGCACCGCGGACTCGTTCTCCGCCAGCGCCTGGTAGAAGGCGAATTCTTCCTCGCTCATGCCGTCCGGCGGCCGCGCCTCGTTGATCTCCTTCGCCAGCCGGATCAGCTCCTCGATCACCTCCACCGTGGTCAGGCCGCGGTTGCGGTAGCGGTTCACCGCTTCTTCCAGGCGTTCGGCGAACTCCTTCCCTTGCAGCGCGTTCTTCTGCCCGCGCGAGCGGATCTGGTCGGCCAGCAGGCGCTCGAGCAGTTCGGCCGCCAGGTTCTTGGTCGGCATTTCGCGGATCTGGGCGAGGAACTCCTCGTCCAGCAGGCTGATGTCGGGCTTGTCCAAGCCCAGGGTGGTGTAGATGTCGTTCACGCCCTCCACCAGCACGCCCTTGGCTACCAGTTGGCGCAACGCGGCTTCTTTCTCGAGCTTCGACATCCGCGAACCCGAGCGGGTGAGCTTGATCAGGGTGACCCGCACTGCCTGGAAAAAGGCGATCTCCTCGCGCAGCGGCATGCCTTCCGGCCGGGTGCCGGCAAGCGCCTGCGCCTTGGTGAGTTTGGCCACCTGGTCCATGTAGGCGCGCACGCCGCGGTTGCGGCCCTTGTCGTCGGTCTCCGGGTCCAGCGCCAGCACGTGGTCCACCGCCGGGCCCAGCAGCGCCAGCGCGTGCTTCGGCTCTTCGAAGCCCGAGTAGTCGAAGCCGGCGAAGAACTTCCTGCGGATC
Source organism: Luteimonas sp. JM171 (assembly GCF_001717465.1). Taxonomy (NCBI): domain Bacteria; kingdom Pseudomonadati; phylum Pseudomonadota; class Gammaproteobacteria; order Lysobacterales; family Lysobacteraceae; genus Luteimonas; species Luteimonas sp. JM171. The sequence continues at coordinate 630,990 of NZ_CP017074.1, forward strand.
ACGTCCAGCGTATCCAGCAGGATCCCCAGCGCCGCGCCCGAGGTGTCCACCGGCTCGCGCTCGCTCCCAGAGTCGCGCGTGTACTGGCGGATCGCCTTCTTCAGCTCCTCGCCGATCCCGATGTAATCCACCACCAGCCCACCCGGCTTGTCGCGCCAGATGCGGTTGGTGCGGGCGATCGCCTGCATCAGGCCGTGGCCCTGCATGGGCTTGTCCACGTACAGGGTATGCACCGGCGGCGCGTCGAATCCCGTCAGCCACATGTCGCGGACGATCACCAGCTCCAGCGGATCGTCCGGGTCCTTGAAGCGCTTCTCCAACAGCTTGCGGTCGGCCTTGTCGGTGCGGTGCGGCTGGAAATGGACAGGGTCTGCGGAACTGCCGGTCATCACCACCTTCAGCGCACCCGCGTTGATGTCATCCGAACGCCAGTCCGGCCGCAGCTTCACCAGCGCGTCGTACAGGCGCACCGCGGCCTCGCGCGAGACCGCCACGATCATGCCCTTGCCTGCGCACTGCTCCTTGCGCGCTTCCCAGTGCGCCACCAGGTCGGCGGCCAGCGTCTCCAGCCGCCCGTCGGCCATCGCCAGCGCCTCCAGCCGGGTATGGCGGCTGGCAGTGCGGCCCTGTTCGGCCTCGTCCTCGTCTTCCGTTGCCAGCAGGAACTCGTCCATCAGCGCCTGCTTCTCGGCCTCGTTGAAGCGCAGCTCGATGATCCGCGACTCGTAGTGCACCGGCACCACCGCCCCGTCTTCCTGGGCGGCGATCATGTCGTACACGTCCACGTAACTGCCGAACACCGCCTCGGTGTCGCGGTCATCCAGGCTCACCGGGGTGCCGGTCATGCCCAGGTAGATCGCGTTCGGCAGCGCATCGCGCATGTACTTGGCCAGGCCGTACTTCGTCTTGCCGGTCTTCGTGTCCAGCTCGGCGCGGAAGCCGTACTGGGTGCGGTGCGCCTCGTCGGCGATCACCACCACGTTGTCGCGCTCGCACAGCACCGGCACCGTGGCCTGCCCCGGCTCCGGGGCGAACTTGTTGATGGTGGTGAAGAACACCCCGCCGGCCTGCACCTCGCCGAGTAGCCGGCGCAGGTCCTCGCGGCTGTCCGCCTGCACCGGCGTTGCCCGCAGCGACCAGGCGCTGTCGGAGAAGGTCTCGTAGAGCTGTCCGTCCAGGTCGTTGCGGTCGGTGACCATCACCACGGTGGGATTGCGGAATTCCGGCCGGTCGCGCAGCGCCATCACGTAGAACAGCGCCAGCAGCGACTTGCCCGAGCCCTGGGTGAACCAGATCACCCCGCCCTTGCCATCCTTGCGCTTGGTGAGCGCCTCCACCGCCCGCTCCACCGCCCGCTGCACGCCGTGGTACTGGTGCCACTGGGCGATGATCTTGAAGCTGGCCCCGCCGCCCGCGCCGCCATAGGCCACGAAGCCGCGGAAGAAATCCCGCAGGGTCGCCGGCGCCAGCAGCCCGCGCACCAGCACTTCCAGCGACATCACGGCGTTGTCCCGGACCTTCCTGCCGTCCAGCAGCCGCCATCGCGAGTAGCGACCCAGGTCCGCGCTCAGCGAGCCGTAGCGCGCCACCGTGCCGTCGGAGATCACGTTCAGCAGGTTGAACCAGAACAGCTGCGGGATCTCCGCCTTGTAGTTCTGGATCTGGTTGAAGGCGGACTCGATATCGGCATTGAGCTGGGCCGGATTTTTCAGCTCCAGCACCACCAGCGGCAGGCCGTTGACGAACAGTACGATGTCGGGCCGGCGCGGCTTCGTGCCCTGCACAGTGAACTGGCGCACGGCCAGCAGATCATCGCCGTTGTCGAAGCCGAGCACCGGCACCCGCAGCACCTCGCGCCGGCCGTCGGCCGCGTTGCGCTCCAGCGGTACGCCGTTGCGCAGCCAGTCGTAGATCTCGCGGTTGCCGTCCACCAGCGACTGGTGGCCGTAGCCGGCGACCCTGGCCACCACTTCGTCCACCTGGGCGGATGGAAGATCGGGATTGAGGCGAACGATGGCGGCCCGGAGGCGTCCGGACAGCACCACGTCCGCCCAGCGCTCGCGCTCACCCTCCCCGGGCGCGACGGCATCGCCGCTCAGCACGGACCAGCCGAGCCCGGCCAGCCAGTCCAGGCAGGCGTCTTCGAGGTGGTTTTCCTTCATTCCCTCCCCTTCGGATCCGCATGGACGCGAGACTGTTCGCCTTGCGACCAAGCGTTACGCAACCCCTGCGGTCCGCTGCGACTTATAGCCGGTTCCGGCTATAGATAACTATAAATCCATATTTTCACATGCGCTCAGTCGCGGCATCCCGGGCTAGTGCGGCCACCGCACCAGCTTAAGCATTTGGTTTGCATGTGCTCGGACTGAAGCCAATCTTCAGTCCGAGCGCGTCGGCCACTTTCAGTACAGTGGCGAAGCTCGGATTCCCGTCGCTGGATAGAGCCTTGTACAGGCCTTCGCGGCTGATCCCCGTATCGCGCGAAAGCTGACTCATGTTACGGGCGCGGGCCGCCACGCCGAGCGCGTGGGCGATGAAGGCCGGATCGTTGCCGGCTTCCTCGATGCAGGCTTCCAGGTACAGCGCGATGTCTTCGCTGGTATTGAGGTAGTCCGCCGAGTCGTAGCGGCCAAAAAATTCCTTGATCATGATCGACTCCAGGCGAGTGCAACCTGCTGAGCTCTGGCGATATCCGCCGCCTGGGTAGACTTGTCGCCACCGACCAACAGGATTACGAGCCTCGCGCCGCGCTGGATGAAATACACCCGGTAGCCGGGTCCGTGATCGATTCGCATCTCCCTGATGCCCCCACCCACTGGCTTCACATCACCCGGGTTGCCATGAGCCAGCCGGTCAATCCGCGCCGCGATCCGCGCCCTTGCACGCACATCCCGCAGACCTGCCATCCAGCGGTCGAAGGTCGCGCTCCTTGCGATCTCGATCATCTGTCAACTGTGGATCACAAAAGCGGGCGCGTCAACTGTGGACTACGCATCCGGAAACACCCAGTTCAGGACACGCTTACTGGCTTGGAGCAGACCGCGGATCGGCAATGATCCGGGCCGGGCTTCCATAGAGCACCAGCACCCGCATGCCCGGGGCGAACGCAGGCTCGGCGCCCTGGACCACGGTCATCAGGTTGCCGTTGACGGTCTCGACCACATACTCCATGCCCATCTGAGATGACACGTTGCGCTCGGCGGCGGCGCCGGCGATTGCACCCACCACCAGCCCGCCGATCGCGCCAACGGCGTTGGCGGCATCGCTGCCACCAACCTGCGAGCCCGCCACCCCGCCTACCGCCCCGCCGGCTGCCGCCCCGCCGCCGCGCGAGCCATCGATGTGGACCTGCCTGGCGCTGACCACCACGCCGCCCACGGAACGGTTGACCTGGCCGACGCTGCCGATCGAATAGCTGTCCGGGCGCACGTTGGGCGTGCATCCAACGATGCCCAGGGCCAGCAGGAGAAGCACGAGCATCCTCATGGCGTGGCCGCCTCACGGCTGCTCGGGAACATCGGGCGCGAAGCGTCCACCGTTTCGAGCGACTGCAGGAACTGGGCGATGTTGTTCTGCACCGAGCGGTTGATGGATTCCCGCGCACGGATCACGCCGGCAAAGGCGTAGCCCATGGGCACTTCGCCCGCCGCCTGAACGTCCTGCGTGAAGATGATCGACCCGTCCTCGCGGTCGATGATCTCGTAGCGGGCCGTGGTGCGCGTGGTCATGGACGCTCCGAAGGCAGGCACGTCCAGCTCCAGAATTTTCACCGACAGGCTCACCTGCGGCTGGAGCTGTCGCTGAAGATCGCCATCCGGTTCAGCGCCTCGGTCAACGCCGACTGCCACATCTGCGGCACTTCGTGCTGGGCCGCTGCGGGAATCTTTCCCTTCGCCTCGTCGGGCCGTGCGAACGTGACCGTCAGCGAGCGCATATCGGCATCCACCTTCTGCTGCGCGACCCCGACCCCGGGCACCGAAAAATTCAGCGGCGGATTGGACGCACAGCCAGCCAGCAACAGAGCCGCAAATGCGGCTGCAATCAGCTTCCTCATGATTTCCCCCTGTAGAGATCAGTAAAGAGCAGCGCGACATCGCGCGCCGATCACTTTCCGACGAAGGGGTCTCACAGGCTGAGAACAGTTTTCACGCAAACGGCAGCCGGGCTGCTTAAACTCGACGCGAAGCTGCTATGGTTCACGTCAATATGACCGACGCCTCTGCACTTCCATGCACGCGTCGGTTTTCATTTCCAGATCCGGAGATTCTGCGCGAGTTTCCCCACTCAATTCACCGGCGCAATGAGCCACTCCAGCTCCCATGCTCCGCTTTCCAAGTCCAGCGGCAACACATCCAGGCTCAGCTGGTCATCCAAGTGGAACCGGGGCAGCGCCGAGTCGAACCTGGGCGTACGGGGATGCACCAGCGCCATTCGCCCCTCACCGGTCAGGTAGCGATGCCCATAGGCGAACAGCTGGTAGAAGTCGCCCTGTGACAGTCCGTAGTTGTTCGCAGGATCCGCGGCATCGAGCAGCTTCCACTTGGCATCCAGTACATACCTTCGCCCATCGCACTCGATCACAAAGTCCGGGCGCAGGTTGAACATCTCCCGCTCTTTGGTCCTGCACAGCCACTGGCTTGCCACCTGGGAACGGAGCACCGCGCCGCGTGGGAGCAAGGCTCGCAGGCGCGCCTCGACATACCGCTCAAACACCCGCTCCATCGGGAACAGCAGGCTGCGCCCGCGCCACTCCCCCAGCGCTGACAACGGATTGCGGTCACCCAGGATCAGCTCACACCACGGCCTGATGTCGCGGTAATGGGCCATCAGCCGGTCGCTGCTCCAGCGCCGCAGGTCCGCCGCAATGTCGCGACTGCACTCGATCTCGACCAGTTGGTGCTCAAGCTCGTGCGCCAGCCGCCAGTTGCCCGGGTCGCGCGTGGCCTTCGCCACTTTCAGCAGGGCCGACGCAATCAGCCGGTTCTCCGGCCGGTCCGGGCTGAACACCTGGTGCTCCACCTGGAACAGGTGCTGGCGGCCCGGCGGCTGGCGCAGCTGCGCACCCACCCGCAGGCGCCCGCGCAGGTAGCGCAGATCCTCCTCCACCGCGACGTAATCGAACCGCAGCCCGCGCCGCACCAGACGGTCAAGCTCCAGCAGGAACTGCTGGATGATCCACTCGCTCACCGGCGCATCGAACGTCTGCAACGCCGTTGGGCCAACGTCCCGGACTGGAAGGCGAAGCCCGTGGCGCAGCATGTTCACCAGCACCCGGCGCGCCGTGGCAACGTCGGTTTCGCCGTCCACATGCTTGGGCAGGATCTCGATCCGGGTGCCGCAGGGCGACTCCAGGACGCCCACGTAATTGTCCACGCGCAGCCAGCGCCGCCCGCCGACTTCGACCAGTGGCGCTCCGCCCGAACGATGCCGCTGCGCCTCGGCGCACAGCCAGTCGAATGCAGACTCCGGGATGCTGGCCTCGTCCAGGCTGCCGGCGGCCACGGGGCCGACCGCCAGGCGCGCGTGCTCGCGGACGGTGACCAGGTTCACGCGGGTGCGGACGCCACTTCGATGATGCCGCGATAGGCGTCGGCCCGCGCGAACGCGGCGTTGTTCACTTCCCAACGGCTGCCGCCGCGCGGCACATCCACCTCGGCCCCGAACAAGGCCTCCAGCCCCGCCGCGCGCTCACGCACGAACCGGTCCTCCGATGCCTTGCGGTGATCGTTGAGGACCAGGGCAATCTTCTCCCAGTCCTCGAAAAAGTATTCCTGCAGCAGCGGCAGTACCTGCCTGCGGAAGACCCGGGCCAGGTCAGCCAGTTCGCCGGAATCCCTCAGACCCATGAAGTACGCATGGCCGATCATGAAGTCACGGCCCAGCAGCACCTCGATCCGCTGGTTCATGGTCTCCAGCATCCGGTCCACCGGGATCCCCGCGACGGCCACACCCGCCAGGGCGCCAGTGTCCGGCATCATCTCGCGGAACTCGAAGCGGCGGCGCAGCGCAACATCCAGCCCGGCCAGCGACCGGTCGGCGGTGTTCATCGTGCCGATGATGTGCACATTGCGCGGCACGCTGAAGGGCTCCTTGGAATAAGGCAGTGTGACCTTCAGCGCTTCCTCGGCCCCTTCACGCTTGGACGGCTCGATCAGCGTGATCAGCTCGCCGAAAATGCGCGACACGTTGCCGCGGTTGATCTCATCGATGATCAGCACCCGCGCCTCCGGCTCACCGGAATCCCTGCGCGTTGGCGCCACCAGATCAGCCAGGCGCTCCAGGTTGACTGATCCAGGCCGAAGCTCATAGATCGTCCTCTGGCTGAAGCGATTCTCCATAAGGTCGCCGTACGGCCGCGGCGGTCGGTACTGGCGCAGCCAACGCACAGGCCGCGCCTGCACATAGTGCTCGCCTTCTTCATGCTCCCGATGGAAGTACTCGCCTGTGACCTCGCCGATGGCACGGAAGGCCAGGTTGCCATGCGTCACCACCAGCAGATCGCCGGTCCGCACCTTGCGGATGAACGTGTCGAGCGCGGTGACCGCGTAATCCCCGGCTCCGACCTCATCGTTGGCCTGCTGGATGCGGTGCAGGATCGCCTCTCGCGAATCCACCCCCGAGAAGTCCGCGCCAAAGCCGAAGCCAAGCAGCGCGATTCCTTCCTTCATGCACTCATCGAATACGTGGCTCTCCGTATTCGCATCACCGAGCGAGATCTTCCAGATACGGCGACCGGTGATGTCGATCCCACCATCGGCGTCCACAACGGCCCGACTGCGGGCGGCTTCGCAGATCTCCCGGAACACGCCGGGCTCCACACGGTATTGCAGCTCCCCGTCTTCGCTGTCGGCACGAATGCCCTCCACGAAGTCCTCGTAGCTGAAGCTCTGGTGGAAGGTGACAAAGCGGATCCGCTGTGCGGCGGCCAGCTCATCGAACCGCGCCTTCAACGCGGCGCGATCATCCTCGTGCGCCCGCTTGAACTCCGGATCCAGCAGGTCCAGCGCCTCGTTGACGGTGTGGTAAGTCTTGCCGGTGCCCGGCGGGCCGAACAGGATGCGGTTGATTGGCCTGGCCATGTGTTCGCTCGTTTCCTGGATTGCAGCGGCCGGAGCCGCTTCCTGCACCCGCGGCGCCGGCGGCGCCGCGCCCTTGGGAATGTGGGTGATCAGAAACCCGTCCTCGTCGTCGGGTTCAACCTGGATCACATCGCCGGGCTGCACGTTCCTGCTCTGGTAGTAGCTGTCAAGCCGCTTTCGCAGCCGTCCTGCCGTGCCGCTCCCGACCCGGACATCACTTTCGAATTCCATTCCGCTGTCGGTGCGGAAGCGGACCGGATCACCGGATTCGGCATCGGTGGCACCGCCGGCAATCGAGTCCGGGAACGGCGCGTTCAACAGATCCAGCGGCAGGTAACCGTTGCGCACCGCGCCCTCCGTGAGGGTGATGCGCAGCGGAGTGGAAAGCGCCCAATCCCGCCAGACCCGACGGCTGAAAGCCATCAACGATTCACCGGCCTGGCGGTGACGGGCAGCGTCGCGATACAGCATGCTCAGCGGGATGGAATTGTCGTTCTGCGGGTGGCCACACAGGTGCAGCAGCGGCTTGCGCTGGAACACGCAGGGGATCAGGTGCTCGGCATCGCGGTCCTGGTAATGGAAAGCGATCTTCCACCGGTAGGCCGGGCCCAGGCGGCTGTCATCCACGCGCTCGAACTCGCCGCGGCGCGCGGCCTCCGCAATGCGCACCACCTCTTCCCGCACCGCCTCGAAGGCCTCCTGGGCTGTCTCGCCAAACTGCCGGTACCAGCCGTACTGCCCGTCATAGGCCCGTGAGCCGTCACCCGCCTTGGGCGCGGTGTCATTGCGCGAATAGATCCCGAACTTGAACGCGGAGCCGCCCCAGATGCTGCCGTGCTGATCGAGCCCACCTTCCATCCAGTAGGTGAAACAGCTCTTGTCACCTGCCTGGGTGTATTCCGCCAGAGACATCGTGCGCAGGCGTTCGAGCGGCCACTGCGCAAGAAATGCGTCCCAAGCGGACAAATCCTCTGAAAATGCCATTCTCCAACTTCCCCCGTTTCTGGCGGCTAAGCACTGACCTCTACGACGATCCCGAAGCGGACCTCGTCGACGCGGCGGGCGGCAGGCCGCGCAGCATGGTGCGGGTAGTAGACCGCGACCCCAGCTGGCTCCCCCAGACGGAGCAGGCATGGCTCATGCGGTGACGGCCTCGACCTCGCGCTCGACGTCCGGCAGGCGAAGCTCGCCGGAAATCAGGCGGGGAAGGATGGTGTCTCGAATTTCTGAGAGGGTGTTTGCTTGCTTCTGCTGCATCCTTATTCGTTCGAACAACGGGGCAACAGCGTCGTTGAACGCAAGGGCGAGCGGATCACCTGGATGTGTGATCGCAAGGCCACGGATCGCCTTGGAGTTTGTCGCCGTGGCAATGGAGGACGTACTCGCGATCGAGTCCATGTCGTACGACTTCAGATAACAATAGAGATATGACTGCGGCAAGGATTCCGGCATCGATTTGAAGTGCGCGATCGCTTCATTAGTGGTAAGAACTCCGTCAGATATCGCGAGCCTCCCCACAGTCAGCTTGAAGCTCATCATCACCGTGCCCGCCGGAACACAGCGGACATTGAAGCGAGTAACTGCTTCGGTAGTGAGCTTTTCGGCAGTATTCATCAAGAACACGCCCGCCTCGCCCATGTCACGTATGGAAACCCACGGGACATCCTCAACACTTTGAGAGAACCATTGCGCTTCTTTCCGGGGCGGCGTTTTCCCGATTCCCACATCAAAGACGTCTCCAAGCTTGACCCAGGCCCAACCACACGGAAGCGCGTTGTCGGAATCAAATTCAGCAGGAAACAGAGCAGCGGTCGTGGCGTCCATGCCCTCGGGTTCGCGGCCTTCGGCCTTGGCGCGGACGGGGTCGAAGTCCACGAACCAGGACTTGAACAGGGCTTGGGCGATGGCTTCGAGGGCCTCATTCACCAAGAAGATGTTATCGATGCGGTCCTCAATCGCTTCAAGTACTTCGAGCACCTCATCTTGGGTGGAGAGGCCAGGCAGCACGACTCTTAAGGACTTCAAGTCTCCTGCGTTCAGGTAAGGCAAGGCGCTACCTTTTGCAACAACATTGAAATCCACGGTGCAAAGTAAAAAGTACAGATAACGCGGCCTCACTAATGCCTCATCAGGAGTGGCCGACATTAAATTGTTGTCGATCAAAGATTCTTGAATGAGCAGTCGTCTCCTGTTGGTCGTCAGCGCCACTCCAATTTTTGCGAACACCGTCGCGCCTTTCGGGTGGTGCGTCGCCTTGATATCCCTAGCAAGATCACGGCTAACCCAGTTATTCGCGAAACGGATGAAGTATTCGTTTCCAGGAAGGTTGAGATCGCTGACCTTAAGGAAGGGCAACTCTCCAGTGCGCTCCCCTTGATATTCCTTTTTGAACGCCGACCCCGCCCTGAATTTGGCAATTTCACCCAAAGTTACCACTCGCCACTCAGACCCCATATCCCAACGCCCCCAGCCTCTCCCTGATCACCGCATCCAGTTCCGCGCCCTTGGCCATCTGCTCGGCCAGCTCCGCGGTCAGCCGCTCCATCTTCTCGGCGAAGGCCTCATCATCGTCTTCCTCCACCATCGCACCCACGTAGCGGCCCGGGGTGAGCACGAAGCCGTGCTTTTCCACTTCCTCCAGCGTGGCGCTGTAGCAGAAGCCGGCCTCGTCCTCGTACGCTTCGCCGTCGCTGAACTCGGTGCCGCGCCAGCGGTGGTAGGCCTGAGCGATGCGTCGGGTGTCGTCTTCGGTGAACTCGATCTGGGTGCGGCTGATGCGGCCGCTGGCGGCCTTGCGGGCGTCGATGAAGAGGATCTGGCCGCTGCGGTCCACGCTGCCGTTCTGCCCGGCCTTCTTGTCGCGGCTGAGGAACCACAGGCACGCGGGGATCTGGGTGTTGGAGAACAGCTGGCCCGGCAGGGCCACCATGCACTCCACCACGTCGTCCTGGACCATGCCGCGGCGGATGTCGCCTTCGCCGCTCTGGGTGGAGGACATGCTGCCGTTGGCCAGCACGATGCCGGCGCGGCCGCGCGATGACAGGCGCGCAAGCATGTGTTGCAGCCAGGCGAAGTTGGCGTTGCCCTTCGGCGGAATGCCGTACACCCAGCGCGGGTCATCCGCCAGCCGGTCGCCGCCCCAGTCGGAGATGTTGAACGGCGGGTTGGCCAGCACGTAGTCCGCGCGCAGGGTCTTGTGCTGGTCGTTGTGGAAGGTGTCGCCGTAGGTGGCGCCGAGATCCCCATGCAGGCCGTGCACGGCCAAGTTCATCAGCGCCAGGCGGCGGGTGGCGGCCATCATTTCCTGGCCGTGGATGGCGAGATCACCTTTCTTCTTGAGTTTGGCGGCGTGGGCATCCTTGAACTTGGCCGACTGCACGAACATGCCGCCCGAGCCGCAGGCCGGGTCGTAGATCTTGCCGCGGAACGGGGCCAGGATCTCGACCAGCAGGCTGACCACGCTCTTGGGCGTGTAGAACTCACCGGCGCGGGCGCCTTCCTTGAGCGCGAACTGGCCGAGGAAGTATTCGTACACCTCACCGAACACGTCGCGGCTGCCGTGGCGGTCCGGGTCGAAGCTGAGCTTGGCCAGCAGCTGCATCAGTTCGCCGAGCTTGCCCGGCTCCAGCTCCAGCCGCGAGAACTCGCGGTACAGCACGCCCTTCAGGCTGGGGTTCTCGGCCTCGATCTCTCCCAGCGCCTTGTCCAGGCGCTGAGCCAGGTCTGGGGCTGCGGCCTGGGCCAGCAGCGCGCTGAAGTGCGCCTGCGGCGGCACCCAGAACACGTTGTCGGCATCGTAGAAGGTCTTGTCCGCGGCGAACTGCTCGGCGAGCTCGGCGCGGCTGTCCTCGTCTTCGATGTAGTACTCGGCCTTGGGGTCGGCCAGGCGCTTGCGGATGCGCAGACCCTGGGCGTCGAACATGTCCGACACGTACTTGAGGAACACCAGGCCAAGCACCGGGTACTTGTAGGTCGCCGCCGCGACGGAGCCACGCAGTTTGTCGGCCGCCTCCCAGAGGGTGCGTTTGAATTCGTCGTTGGTCATTTCATCCCCTGCTGATCACAGCGATCCTCGCAGATCGCGTTCTCAGATGCTGACCCCGGATCGGTCAGACCGCTCCCGCGTCGTCGTCGACGTACATCAACAGCTCGCCGGGCTGGCATCCGAAGTACTTGCAGAGCTTGTCGATGATGTCCGTGCCGATGTTCGCGCCTGGTTGATTGGCCATCTTGGACAAGGTGGCGCGGTGGACTCCCGATTGACCGGCCACCTCTGTCAGCGATAAGGCACGCCGCTCCTTGAAGGCTTTCTCCGCGATCAACTCGCTTAAGCGGAATCGAATCATGAACAGCTCTTAAATGTCGTCGCGCACAGGCGACACTTGTCGTTGACAGGCGACGGACGTTGACTAATATCGACAACAAGCGTCGCCTATACGCGACAGTTGTTGACGACAATCGACAGGAGCCGCCAGATGGAAACTTACATCACCACCGACGAACTCGCCACCCGCATCCACTACGACGCACGGACCATCCGCACCCGCCTGAAGGATGCCGTTCTGCTGGAAGGCGTCCACTACATCCGCCCCTTTGGTGGCCGGAAGCTCCTCTTCATCTGGGAAGCGATCCAACGGGACATTGGCAAGTTCTCCGCTGAACGAGCCCCAGCAGCTGCAGGCACGGGCGGCGGCATCCCGATGGCCAGCGGCGGTGTGATCCATGGCTAAGGTTCGCGTCCGCCCGGAAACGGGCATGCTCTACCTCGATTTCTTCTATCGAGGTGTGCGCTGCCGGGAGCAGACGGCCCTGCCCGACACCGCCGAGAACCGCCGCCGGGTCCAGTCCCTGATGAGCCGGATCTCACGGGAGATCAAGCAGGGTCTGTTCGACTACGCGGCCACGTTCCCCGAAAGCCCAAGGGCAGCCAAGTTCGCAGCGTCGCCGACGGGTGCCGTAGGTACTTTTCCGACCATGGCCGGAGGCAATCCCCTACCCGCGGCTCCGGCAACTCCCGACACGCCCTCCTTCTCGGACTTCTCCGTGACCTGGCGTAAGGAAATGGCGCCCCAGTGGCGCCGCCAGCACCAGGACAGCGTCGACGCCACGTTCGACGCCCACCTGCTGGCCGAGTTCGGCGAGCGCCCGGTTGGCTCCATCACCAAGGCCGATGTGCTGACTTTCCGCGCCAAGCTCGCGAAGCTGCCTGGCCGCTCCAGCCCGAAGCTGTCCCCTGCCACCATCAACCGGACGATGGGCCTGCTGCGCCAGTGCCTGACCGAGGCCAGCGAGCGCTTCGGCACCCCGGACGCCTTCAGGGGCGTGAAGCGGCTCAAAGGGCGGCGCCCCGACGTCAAGCCGTTCTCGCTGGAGGAGGTGGAGAAGATCCGGAACACGATCCGACCGGACTACCGGAACTACGTGACCTGCCGGTTCTTCACCGGCATGCGCACCGGCGAGATCAACGGACTGAAGTGGAAGTACGTCGACTTCGAGAACGAAGTCATCCAGGTCCGGGAGGTGTTCTCCGCCGGCAGGTCGGAAGAGAACGCCAAGACGGAGAGCTCCATCCGCGACATCCCGATGCTGCCCATGGTCAAACAGGCCCTGGAGCTTCAGTGGGAGGAGCGGGATCGGGATGTGGAGTACGTGTTCTGCAGCCGGGGCGGCTATCCGGTCGATGCCCACAACTTCGCCAACCGCATCTGGTACCCGCTGCTGCGCTACCTCGAACTGGAAAAGCGCAGGCCTTACCAGACCCGTCACACCGCCGCGACGCTGATGCTGGCCGCCGGGGAGAACCCCGAGTGGATCGCACGGCTCATGGGCCACACCAACACCCAAATGCTGTTCACGGTGTACTCGCGGTTCGTGCCGAACCTGACCCGGCAGGACGGCCTGGCCTTCACCGGCCTGGTCAACCGCAAAACAGCCAGCCCCACGCCTACCCGGCTGAGCGACGCCGAGATCGACGCGCTTGACCCGGCCGCCCTGCGTGAACTCCTCAAGCGCCAACTGGCCGATCAATCGCCGACCCGAAACCACTCGCCCTGACTTGCCAAGGAGCCATCCCATGACCGATTCGACTACCCCCGAGATCTCCGTTTTCCGCGGCATTCTGCTGGGCACGCTGGACCAGGACATGCCCCATCAGCCCGACAAGATCTGGAAGCTGTGCAACGGAGCCGAACGGATTGATTGCCTGATCCCTTCGGAAGACCTCTCCCGGGAGCTGCTCTCCATGCCGATTTCGACGCACTGGCTGCAAACCGTGGACTGGCCTGCCGCCGCTGACACGAGCACCAGGCCGCTGCCGATTCTTACCAGCGCCTGGACCGATGACAGCCTGGATGACGCCCTCTAACAGCTCCCCATGGACATCTGCCCCATCGACGGGGTCTACATGGGAATCCTCGAGCTGATTGAGACGTTCAACGTTCCGGCGCTCTATCACATGATGGCGAGCATCTTCTGCGAACGGGATGTCGTTGATCGCTTCTGGATCATGCCGGCCTCCGCAAGGCACCACCATGCCTTTGCGGGCGGGCTCGCCGCGCACACCCTTGAGGTTGCACGCGACCTGGCCGGCCAGAGCTGCCTGGAGGATCACGAGCGGGAGCTTTGCGTTGCCGCCGGGCTCCTGCATGACATTGGCAAGGTCTGGTCCTACACGCCGGACATGTTCCTCAATACCGCGGCAAGGGCGATGGGCCACGAACTGGTGGGCCTGGCGCGGCTCGAGCGCGAACTGAGTGAGCTGGAGAGCGAGTGGTCTGACGGAGCCTACGCCCTTCGCGTGCTGATCAGCGGCTGCGGGCGCATGCGTCAGGACGGGTCGATGCCCTCTGCCCTCGTTGCCCGGCTGCGGGCGGCGGACCAGCGGAGCTGCGAGCAGGAGCGTAGCCGCCAGCGGCCCAAGCAGGTTTGGACGCCAGGCCAGTGGAAGTCGACCACCCCACCACCCGTGCTCTGAGCATTCCGCCCACTGACGTATCGGCGTCGCAACAGGACGGACTTGGCGCGCCAATACGCCTGACCTGTCGCGCCTGGAGAGAACCGAGTTCTCCAAGATCATCTCCCCACTCAAGGAACCTGGCCATGACAACACCAGACGAAAGAACGCGATCACTCCTTTGGGCAGGCAGCTTCCTGATCGAGCTTGCACAGGACGAAACACTTCCTCTGCGCGTCAGGAGAAGCGCGGTGGCTATTGCGCGCCACTTCCCCACCATCGAGCAAGTGGGCCAGATGGCTTCGTTCCAAGCCCCTTCCGGGTTTGGAATTGGACTGGCACCTCCGGACGAAGTCGATTGGGAGGGAGAGTGGCCTTCGGGCCCGCTTCGGTACTCCACCCGGCTGGCGTGGCCTTCGGAGCCCTAGCAGTATCGGCTACCGCAGATCGCGTAAACGCTAGCCGGCCTCGGCTTCCTTGAACACTTCCCAGATCGACGTCTGCAGCCCTTCGCAGACCCGCTGGAGGGTATCCAGCTGCAGGTTCTTCTCTCCACGCTCGATCGCACTGTAGTACGTGCGGTGCATGCCGATTTCATCGGCATAGCTTTCCTGGCTGAAGCCCAGTGCCTCCCGGCGCTTGCGGAAGGCCTTGCCCAGGCGCTGGGAGAGGGTGTCGGTCATGGCTGGACACCCTAGAAAGCCGGAACTTAAAGCTCTACAGTCCTGAGAGCAGACTACTTATAGATTCCATCCCGGCGGACGCCGGAACCCCCCGTGTAAAAAGGAGACACGCAGATGAAGCACAAGTTCGTACTGGCTGCGGCACTCGCTGCATCCCTGGCAGGATGTGCATCCACCACGCCCACAAGGGAACAGGAGTCGGCGTATGCGATCTACCGGATCGCGCCCGGCGCTGAAGTTACTCCGGCGCAGATGTCACAGGCGATCCTGACAGCCCTGCAGAAGAACAACAGTAGCGTGCAGATCAGCCGCGGCATTCCGCCGTCGCCCCTTCCCGAGACCCCACCGCGCTTCCAGCTCATCAATCCCTTCGGCAGTACGGGGTTCGCGGCGCTCGCTGCGCAGGGTGGCGCCAATCTCCAGGTCGCAACCTGCGAGGGCGCCCTGGTCACCGCCATGGCGCAGGACACCAGCATGTCCGACTACGGTGAGGCCACCCGGTTCACCACCTGCCTGTGGCAGTACCAGGACGGGTACCACCTTGATATCCACACCAGCTTCACCCGAAGCTCCGGCGGCGGCAGCCCCAACATGCTGGGTGCAATGCTGGCACGCAAGGTGGTGGGCGACAGCAGCCAGTTCATTCCCCGCACTATCAACGACCTGGTCGCCGGGCTTGAGGCCACGGGCTCGCAGGTCACGCTGGTCGAGCAGTACCCCTGAGCCGCCAACGGCGGAACGGCTGCCCCGGCACGCCGTTCCGCTGTCGCGGCCAGTGAGAACCGGAGCGGACATACTCTGATCCACAGACTCGGGAGCCAGGTCGATGAAGTACCGATTGATTTCCCTGTTCACTGCACAGATCGCGCGGCTGCTTGGACTCGTGCGCTACGTCGAGCCTGTCCAGTTGGAGGGACAGTCCCGCCCCCAGTGGGCCCTGCTGGTTCGGGGACGGGGCTTCACGCGAATCCTGCGGGACCAGCCGCTGCTCTCCCCCTCCCTGCTCCGCACCGTTGATCCGACCGCACCCCGGCCGATGCGATTCCTGGCGCGCAGGGCGGCAGTGGGATACGCGCAGAGTGTCGGGCTGCTGAAGCAGCAGCGGCTTTGGACTGTCAGGGGGAATTGATCGGATCTCGCCTGGGAGGTGTGAGACGCCTCCCCCTACCCATCAACTTACAAGGACGTCTCCATGAGCAAGTCAGGCATCGCCAGCATTGTCGTCAGCGCCTTCCTGATAGGTGCGTGCGCCCCTTCCACCTCCCCTGCGCCCGAGCCAGCGCTCGACCCACCGCCGGAAGCAGCCTCTCCGGCCGCGGAGGAGATGATCGATCAGGAAAATCTCTGCGAAGTCAGCAGGTGGCAGCACGATGTGGCGAAGGAGTACTGTGAGCCGGGCCAGAAGGTCGTCTACCTCCCGGAATCCTTCGGCAATGAGCAGCTGCCGATCCTGTTTGCCGCGGTCAACTGCGACCTGCGGTACTCAGTGGCACTGACGAAAGGAGCGGTGACGTGCATTTACGCGCCGATCAACGTGGAGCCGGAAAACTCCGCGCCTCCCCTGCCCGGCCCCGTCGTGGTGCCTCCTCAACCATAGCCGTGGCGGCAGCCTGAAGCGCCGAACGCAGTGTACCCATGACCCCCGACATCGAACCTCTACCATGCATCCTGGAACAGGCTGCTGCCAGACGGGCAGAGCTTGCGGCCGAGTGGCCCACGGCCGAACAGGTCGGCCTGGCAATGGGACTCGATGCGAAGGACGCTGTTCGAACAGTGACCCAATATCGCCGCGAGGGAAAACTCCTTGGCGTCTACATGTTGGAACCCAAGCACCATTGGCGATACCCAAGCTGGCAATTCGGCGCCGGCCATTGTCCGATCAAGCTCTTCGCAGAGATCCTGGCGATCCTGCATGAGCATGGTCCCTATCTCGACGAGCGAGGGTTGACGACGGGCTGGGGCGAAGTGGAATGGTTCCGCTCGGCACACGTGCTGCTGGACGACCGGCCGCCTTTTGAAGCCATCCACCAAGACCCCGGTGCGGTGCTCGAGGCCGCCCGGGTGGAATACATCGAGGAAAGCAATGAGGGCGGGTTCTGAATCTCCGACTCACTCCGTCGTCCCCGATTCCGCAGCGGGCTGACATCATCCAGAACGGCGATGCGCAAGCCGAGTGCGGATAGCCAGTTGTCATTGGCTAACCACCTTGGTTCAACCAGCCGGCTGACTGGAGACTGCGTGGCTCCTGCCTCGAAGTGCGCTGATCGATGACTGTTGAACACGATCAGCACTCAACGCCTGTACTGTGCACCCATCTTGATGTTCGGGACGAAGCGGCTGGTGTCCATCCACCGCTTCCTACCCGACATCCGCGGCGTATGAATAGTGGCCTGCGGCGGCGGATCGAACTCTTGATCGTCCAACTGGATGTTCTTACGAGCGGCAGCCATCCGCACGTACCCCCGGACCATCGCTTCACGGAATCGATATAGCCGCCTGCTCGGGATGCCCTCTAGGATTTCGCCCTTAGCATCCGTCTTGAGGTTGCGCAGCTGGCTCAGAAACTTCTTCTTCTCCAGCGCATCGACATCTAGCGTGTCGCAGATCTGCATGTAGGATTTCCAGATCGCGTCCGTGGTTCGTTCAAGATCGAAGGCATCGGCCGTCGCCCACAGCACGTAGGCAGCCTGATCCCTGCCTCGTGTTGCCTCGTCGTACGGTTTGCGCAGATCAGCATGCACCGCATCGGTAGCCTTGATAAAGGCTTCGTGCAAATGACCCATGGTGACCTGCTGAGCCCCAGCGTCGCCATACCATGCCCAGAGCAGGTGCTCGGTCAACAGGTGCACGTAGTACGGAAAACCATTGCTGACATTTCCGATCCGATACACCACACTCGGATCGGCATCCAGGTCGAATTCGCCCAACGCTTTGTTGGTGATATCCAGCCGCGGCTGATAGGCAAGACGCTCCAACTGGATCGTATCCAACTGTCTGTGCGCCGAGGCGTGCGAAGCAAGCAGTTCGTCCAATGCGGACGCCACGCCCGTGAAGATCAGCTTGACTTCAGATTTTCGGTCCCCTAATGCCTTGATCAGCTCGGCGAACTTGTTCCGTTCCGTCTCTTCCGGGATCAGGTCGAATTCGTCAATGACCGCGACCGTACGTTTGGAGTAGGCGCTGAAGGCGGCATCCAGACGCTGCGCAGCGTCCTCGATGTCGAGCGGCGCGGTCGCCGGCTGCGTATTGGTCTCGACATGTCGGGCCAAGCTGAGACCTTTGCCTTCTACGCCACGCTTTTTGTGCACAGTGACGGAACTGCTCGATTCGTTCCCGGTAGCACGGATCAGGCACGAGACGACCCCTGCGAACGATGAATTGGAACCGCAGGAAGCATGCAGCGGCACCGCATCACTGGACTGACACTCCACCGCAGCCGCACCGGCCAAAGAGGACTTGCCGACACCACGCTCGCCATAAATGAAGACCTGACGCCCGGGGGCCATCAACGCCCGTCGTATCCGTTCCAACTGGTCGTCCCGCCCGAACAGAAACTCGTGTGATTGAATCGGTGACGACGGAAACAGAACGGCATGGATTCGCTTACCGAATTCCGTCTCTTCGAGGTCATGCAAATTTGCGTTGTTCATCCACCCACCCAGTTGCGTCACCGCCGCCACTATTATGCGACGTCCACTCCCCCACGATCCCCGTACAGCGGCGCCCTCAAGCCTTCCTCCTCCGCCTTCTCTAAATTCAGACGTGCCGCGTTCGCGGGGGATGACCACCAAACGAATTGCTGCAGGCGGGCGCTAGTGCGCCGCCCTCAACAACTCTTGCCGCTCCTCTGCGGACGGGCGAACTACCCACAGCGCCCCACCATGTCTTCCGCCATCGTTTGGATCGAGTACGTTTCGATGGTGCGACGCACGGGAACACGAAGGGTCAGGGGCTCGGTCATGTTTTCGGCGTGCACCGTGCACAGGACGGCTCCGCTCGCGTCGCCATCTTTCGGGAACTGAACCTCCACCTCGAACAGCTCTTCATCGCCCCGATGCCGGAACAGCTCGCACGTCAGCGAGCCCCGCTCAACCGGTACATCGGGCGGCCACCCATCGTAGTAAAAGCCCTCGGGGTCGCGGTGCAGAGGGCGCACGGGCGGCATGATCGGCACGCGCGAGACATCTTCTGCGAAATTTGCGCGCCCCATGACACCCAGATCCGAGGCGTATCGCTGCGCCACGCCGGATATGCCCATCATGTTCGCCAAGTCGTAAGCGCCATACCCGGCTGCCTGCTGCACAAGGTCTTCAAGCGTAGACCGATGCCGCCGCAGGTCGGCCAGCCCGCGCACGTCACTGCCCACAGCCGGAATGCGCTTCACGATTTGCGGAAACGAGGGCGACGCCGGAGGTGAGGGTAACCTGGGAGGCACCGGCTCATCCCCATGCTGACCGTCGGACATCACACTGGAATCTTCCGAGCGCCGATAAAGAAAAATGCTCCCACACGCCTCGAACGACACCCGCATCCGAGACGCAGGCCGCGTGCCGCTGTTGATGAGCGAAAACCGCAGCTGCACCCGCGGCTCACGCTCATCGCGCTCTTCGTGCAGGGACTCAAGGATCGCCCGGCATCGCGCCATCCAATCCGGATAATCATTCGACGTGTACGCTTCGATCTTCTCCGCATCCGGCGCGGCATAAGAAATTTCCGTGCCATCCGGCAGCCGGCCAGGCTCGGGTGGCGTGAAGTCTGTGCGCATCGGGTGGCGGGATTGGAGCTCATCAACCAGACGGTCGACCAAGGCCTGAGGAAGTGCTTCGGCGACCCTGCGCACAACGTGCCCGCCCGCGGCAGCGGCTTCAGTCTCGCTCAGCTCGATCACCGGCTCCTGCGACCGATAGGTGGCCAGGTCCTGCTCAAGCTCGCGGATCTTTTTGGCCTCTGTGGTTTCCTCCGGCGGGCGAAGCCACGACTGCGGTATTAGCTGGAAGGAAACCCCCGCCGCCTTGGCGGTGGACGCTGCGACGGCATCGTGCGTGAGTACCACTACCGACGCGTACCCAGTCTGTTGTGACAGTGCAGCGGCAATTCCAACGATGCGGTCATCATTTTGCGTGTAATCAAGCACCTCCTCCAACTTAGGCGTCGGCGGGACGACTGGCATCAATCTCAGGATCACGCGGGGGCCAGCCTCCCGGATCACGCTCTCCGACTGCCCCTCCACCAGCATCCTGCGGATACGTCCACTAATGTCCAGCGCCCGCTTGCGCGTTCTCCCTCCGCCCTTCTTGTGCTTGTCTATCTCACCCATGACCGGCTTCGTCAGCGCGATGGCCAGAGGGTGCGCGCCCAGGTCGGACCATGGCAGATCTTCGAGGCGCCTGCACTCGAAGAAGAGATTGGTATCTGCAACAAGAAGATGATCCATGGCATGAGGTTACAGGACTCCCCTGCAACCGCGGGGAGCTCACAACCCATACCGCTGCGGCCGGCGCTAGTACGCCGCCCGAGGGCTCAATCGGGGCCCGCGTGGAAGCGGCTTGTCTGGTTCACGGTCACGCGTCAGCCTGGCTCCATCCGCTCAAGAGTTGGAGATTCCGGAAAAGCCGGGGCGGTTCATTGCACTTCGCGTGTTAATTCACCACTCTTAGAGCCCAGCAGTTCGAAGAATTGGTAGCAAACCCGCGTATGACAATGAGTCTCAACACTTCGCTGGTCATCGTTTCCACTCGTCCCGCCAGACGTCAAGCAGCATCGGTGCACTCAATCCGCTGCGTTCCTTTGCGCGCCTGCGCTCCTCCTGATGCATGGCCAGCGACAGGTAAACCAGCGCCGATCTGACCAATTGCAGTAGCCGCAACGTCTTCTGCTCCAAATCGAAGCGTGTGAGGCTGTAAGCCAGCGTGTCGCGGAACGGATCGCCATTGCCGGACGAAGAAACCGAGAATTCGTGGACTTTTACGTATTTGTGCTCCAGATGATTGCGCAACTCAGCCAACGCGCGCGCCTGCGGTTCCATCGAGTTCTTCATACCTTCTTCGAACAGATCCTTGCTCAACCAATACAAACCGCGCAGTGGCCAGTTCTCGGACATCGCAATCGGGTCGCGCAATGGGCCATTATCTTTTTCACGCCAGATTGTCTTGAAGCTGACCC
Source organism: Luteimonas sp. JM171 (assembly GCF_001717465.1). Lineage (NCBI taxonomy): Bacteria > Pseudomonadati > Pseudomonadota > Gammaproteobacteria > Lysobacterales > Lysobacteraceae > Luteimonas > Luteimonas sp. JM171. The sequence goes on from NZ_CP017074.1 coordinate 651,866, forward strand.
GGTGTTCGGCGACACCCAGCCCGAGGTAATGGTTCAGGAAATAGGCGATCTTGTCGAAGATCGAATAGCTCAGTCGGAAAGCCGCTTTCACCTTTTCGACAGAAAGCCCGTAAGACGGATAGTCCAAGGTGTTGAACAGTGCAACGTCGCGATCCGAGAAGTGGTCTCTCTCCCCATGTAGCCCCTCCCAAAGTATCCAACGTGCCGATGCGAACAACTGCTTCAATTCGTTAAACATCCCCGTGACGACAGGAGGCTCGCCCGCCGGCAGGACGAAGTCCGGCAAGCACAATGCGTCTCGGGCGGCGATCGGCACCGCATCAACGTCGTTCAACGGATTCAGGAATAGCGTCTTCGTCAGACACCACCGGCGGTACTCCTGTTCGGCTGGTTCTTCCCCAATCGGCCAGTCATCCGGCCGGTAAGTCTGATGAATGGCCTTCAGATCGTAATGGCGCAAAATCTGTTCCGCGGCGGGCTCAAAAACTTCTCGCAGCCTGGAATCACCCAACTGCGGATACTTATCGATCAACTCCAATGCTTCAACCAGATCGCCGTGGGCCCGATAAGCGAAGACACCCTGATGGCCAGGGTCGTACAGTGCTGCAGCGTAGAACATCAGACCGCGGCCTCGATTAGCGCGCGCCATCCAGAATCTGGGCTCGATGAAGAGGGCGGCATTCCAACAGGCTCGCGCCTCGACAAAGCGACCCAACGCATCAAGCTGGTTACCAAGGTTGGTCAGGATCTGGCAACGTCGGATCGCATTCATTGTCTCGAATCCAGCGCCATGCGCTGCGCGACGCAACAGGAGTACCTGCTGCTGAATCTCGGGTTGCTCAAAATCCCAGAGGGCATCGCGTGCACGATATCGGGACTGATAGCGGCATGCCCATCCATTGGAACGGAAATAGTCGAGCAATGCCTGCTCTTCTGGGCACAAGCCGCGCGCTTCCAACTGATCCGCAATGGCCAGCGCTTGGTCAACAAGAGTCAAATCATGTGCATCGATCGCGGTATCGATCAGGCGCGCAATTACGTCAAGTGCGTCGGCGTCCGACAGCGCTTCCAGATTCGGTTCATGGACACCCTCTCGCCCCACACCTGCTCCTTAATCTGCCAGCCAAGGACTACAAGCTGCCAAAACCGGATACTGAGATCACAGCATCTGGAAATCCTGTCTCGGGCGCGAGCTATCATCCGCAGAGGGAGGAGTAATCGCCCGGGAACACGCCGCTATGGGGGATACGGATGTACTTGGCAACACTGAGTATTGCAAACTTCCGAAAGCTCAAGGAAGTCCAGATCCAGTTTCAGCCTGGACTGAACATCATTGTGGGTGCCAACAACGTCGGCAAGACCGCCGTCGTCGATGCGCTGCGTGCGTTGCTTGCCGGCCACGACGAGCCGCCGCCGCGACTGGACACTGACGACTTGCACCGCCCAAAGGAAGGGGATCCTGCCGGCGACATCACATTCCATTACGTGTTCCGGGACCTCGCCCCGGACGACGAAGCAGACTTTCTGGCTGCGCTGAAGCCCGACGAAAACGGAAACCTGGAAGCGCACGTCTATGTTCGCTATTCCAATGCAGATGCCAGTGGGCGCCTTCGCATCAAGCGCTGGTGCGGCGAACACGAAGACGTCGGCCTGACCTCCGACATGCTGGAGAACCTGCGGGGTGTCTATCTGCAGCCGCTCCGGGATGCCGCGCAGAGCCTTCGGCCGGGCCGCGCGAGCCAACTGTCGCGACTTCTGCGGATGCTGGCCGACGATGCCGGTCGCGAGGGCATCAATCAGGCGTTGAGCGAACTCGACCAGAACCTGAGGGCACACGCACCGATCGTCAATACGCAGAACGCCATCACCACCCGCCATGCGTCCATGCTGGGCGAGCAGTTGGCGCAAGCGCTGGAAGTAGGGCTGAGCGCGAGCGATTTCCAGCGGCTGTCCTCCCGGCTCTCGCTCCTCGTTGACAACTTCGAGATAGAGCAGAACGGGTTGGGTTTCAACAACATGATCTTCATGGCAGTCGTGCTCAGCGAACTCGTCAAAAATGCCGAGGCGAGCTATCGGGGTCTGGTCATCGAAGAGCCAGAAGCCCATCTGCATCCTCAACTCCAATCCATCCTGTTGCGCTATCTGGAAAGCATCCACGCCCACGAGGGAGAAAAGCCGGTCCAGCTTTTCGTCACCAGCCATTCCCCGAACTTCGCCAGCATCGCGGACTTGAATTGTCTGACCTGCCTGGTGGACACCGGTGCGGCCGTAGAGACGTTCTTCCCCAGGACCGTCGAGTTTGCCGCCGGCAAGCGCGAAAAACTCGAGCGCTATCTGGACGTCACTCGCGCGGAGTTGTTCTTCGCCCGCCGCGTCATCTTCGTGGAAGGCGCAGCCGAACTTATGCTAATGAACGTACTCGCGGCCCGGGCAGGTTTCGACCTGCGTCAGCACGCGGTGAGCCTGATCAGCGTGGAAGGGCTGAACTTCGACTCCTTCCTGCCGCTGTTCGGCGAAGGCGCACTGAAGATCCCCGTCGCATTGATTACCGACGCCGACCCGGCGCAGGAACAGGACGGCAACGGTATTCCGCAGGCGCTATACCCGGCGTTAGGAGATGTCGTAGCGGTATCCGCCAATACCGCGAAGATGAAGGAGAGGGAAGACGCCTTCGTCAAGGTCTTCCACGGGTTGAAGACGCTGGAGTATGACTTCGCCCTACACGCCGACAATCGCACGGCGATGCTCGCGGCACTGAAGGAGCTGCATCCCAAGATCGGGGAAGCGGTGCAAGCGGCAGTGGAGGCAGCAGATGGAGACGCAGCCAAGGCCAAGGCCCTGTTCACCGGCATGTTCGAGCGCCCGCAAGGAAACATTCAGAAAGGCAAATTCGGCCAAGCACTCGCGCAGATCCTGGCCGACCCGGAAACGCAGTGCGTCGTACCCGCATACATCGGTGACGCAATGGCACATGCATGCCAGTGCGAGGTGCCCGCCGAATGACGGCCCTGTCCGACGAGCAGCGCGCGGTCGTCGATGCGCCAACCGGCCCGCTGTCGGTGATCGCATGCGCCGGCAGCGGCAAAACTCGGACGGCCGTGCACAGGCTGGTCGAAATGCGGCGGCGCCTTGGGAAACAACGGGGGCGTGTCGCGCTGCTTTCTTTCTCCAACGTCGCCGTTGACACTTTTCGCGACAACTATCGACACTTGGCCCAAACCCTACCAGCCACTTCGGGAAGGGATAGGGTCGACATCGACACGCTGGATGCGTTCATCACGACCCACGTCATCAGGCCGCACGCGCATCGAACGATGGGTGCACAGCAGACCGCCTACCTGGTCGCTGGAAGCGAGCCATTTCTCGCTGGCTTCACGTTCATGACACCGCAGCGGTTTCCCTTGAGCATCACGAAGATGCGCGTTGGATTCCGTAATGGCGACTTCCATTTCTTCCATAACGTCCACAGTCAGAGCGTGGATCTGAGTAGTGCGGCAGCCCTGAATCTCATCGCCCGCCTCGGTAGGACCGGCGCATACACGCATGACCTCGGTCGATACTGGTGCCACCGCGCCTTACGCGAGCAGCCAGCCATTCTCCGGGCACTGGTTCGCCGCTATCCGCATGTCCTGATCGACGAATCGCAAGACATCGGTCCTTGCCACCAGGCCATCCTCGATCTGCTTGCAGATGCGGGGATGGAGATTTCCTTGATTGGCGACCCCAACCAGGGCATCTACGAGTTTTCCGGGGCGGACGGCAGGTTCCTGACCGAATACGGAAACCGCGCAGGCGTCCGTTCGTTCTCGCTCACCAAGAACTATCGCTCGGTTCCCGCGATTCTCTCCTTAGCCAACCAGCTCTCGAATCGCAACGACACGCACGACAGGGACGCGCCCGATACGGTGCATGGCGCCTTCTTTGCCTCCTATCGCACCAATGATCGGAATCACCTGATCGAAACCTTCGAGGCGACCGTAGCCGCAGCGGGGCTTGACCCCGGTCGCTGCGCCATCCTTTGTCGTGCGGCGAAGTTGACGAATGAGCTGTCCGGCGCGGATACGCCCGTCGGGCGTGGCCTCGTCAAGGAGTTCGCGCTGGCCTCGATCCTTCGGGACAAGCGTCGTGACTACAAGCGCTCCTTCGAGGTGCTCGCCCGATGCGTCGTCAGCCTGCTGGACGATCCAGCGGAAAACCTGCTCGCAGAGCTCCTGAGTCCGGCTAGATATTCCGAGATGCGGCTCCTGCGACGCCGCCTGTGGCAGTTTGTCCGCGATCCGGTCACCGGGCTGCCTCCATCCACGTTGCTCGCCGACACTGAGTGGCTTCCCCTTCTACTTGACCGCGTGCGTCAGTTGCTGGCCGCCCTCCAAGCCGATTTTGGGCTGGCTCCCGTCGATCGCTTGGGGAACAAGCTGACACGACGCGATCTGCCGCATGCTTCGCTAGTGGCCGCTGACGACCTCGGCACTCAGCGCAATACCCGGATCCGGGTTGACACCGTACACAAGGCAAAAGGGGAAAGCCTTGACGCCGTGCTTTACATGGCGACGAGGGAACACATCGAAGCGATGCTGGACGGTGTTGCGACTGAAGTCGGCCGTATTGGCTATGTCGCCGCTACGCGCGCCAGAAATTTGTTCTGGCTCGGCGTCCCCATGTCAGCATTTCCGGCTCTTCGCCAGCGCTTGCTTGACGCGGGGTTTCGCGAAGTTGGCACGGCTTGACGATGCGCTACTTTCAGCGGCACGCCAAGTTCACGCTATGAATGTCCGCTTCGGGTCGAAAGCGGACACCATGATCGACTAGTACACTCGTCGGGACTGTCCTAAGGGCTCTATGGGTGCGATAGGGGTCGCCGCCGTTACGTATGGACTGGAGAGTGGCGGCGCGATCTGCGCGCCGCCACTACTAAACCTCCTAACGCCGGGGAGGAAGGCTTGTCCGGTTACCGCCCGACTTCGCATGCGGGACCTTCGAAGGCAGTCCCCCGGGCCCCTTGGCGCCTCTGCCGCTTTTACTCGCTCTGCCCATGTCGCCGTAATTTCCTACTCCGTTGCTGCCAGTGGTGCTTCTGGTGTTGCTCTTTCCCATGATCTATTCCTCTCGTTCGAATTGATGTCCGGTACGGACAGACACAGCATCGTGGACCGTGAGCGGTGTTTAAGACCAGATTTTTCACAGCGGACATTGACACGCTGCGCGCCCAGTCAATAAGCCACAATGACCCAGCCCACTTCATACGCCCCGCCCTCAGCACTTTTGTTGGAACTACTGGCTGAAGCCGGGCTCGCGATCCGCGGGCGCACCGCCGCATCTGCATTCCAGGACTCGACGAAACTGAGCCACATGACCTTTCGTCGGCACGGCGCAATGGCTTTCGTTAAGCACGCAGATGCAATCCAGGCCTACCAGCGTAAGGAGTGGCTCCCCGAGCAGATGCGCGCGTGGGGCGCATCCGAGACCAAAATCGCCGAGACTCTCTCTACCCTCCACATCTCAGGCGCCGCCGCCTTCACAGTCTTCGGGATGGGATTTCGAACGCCAGACGTATCGGACCAGCTCGTCGAGACCGCTGCGCGTCTCGACCAAGCCGATGCAAGGGTGTTGAGGTTGTTCGGCACTGGCGACATTGCGGGATGCCTAGCCGAATTAGGCCCTGGCTCACTATTGGGACCTGAGTACTGCCAGCCGTTGGATGTAGCCGGGATCGGCCCACTCTCTGGGCCTCTCCCAGCGGACGGTGAAGGTCTGGTTGACTGGGTGCGCGTACGACGAGCGCACATGGCGCTTTCTTTGCTTGCCGCAATCGACCACGAAATGAGCTTGTGGCGCGAGCGGCAGGTTGGCGACGACGAGTGGAAAGGGGTGCCACGTTTTGCGGCGCTGCTCCTTGATCCCAGCAGCCGCACCCTGCAACGCCAGCGGCCGGACGATCCGATCGCACGCCTGGTCGACCTCGTCGGGGCACAGGCAGCTTACTTTGAGAGCGGACGCTGGCCAGAAGGGCCACCCTCACTTGGTGAGATGGGCCGGCGGGTGGATAGCTCTGCTACTGTCGACATCGTGGGCGAGGTTTTCATCAAGAAGCTTCGAAACAGCAACTTACGGATGACGGGTCGCAACTTCAGGACGCTAGTCGTTTCGCAGTTCAAAGGCGGCAGCAAGCCGGTCCCTTTCGATCCATTGGCCATGGCGAGCATGCTTTCCCCCTATCTTTTCACCGCTCATCTCTTGACCAAGCTAATCCCGAGCGATCCACGTGGTCGTCGTCTTAACCGTGCCGGATGGCGTTCGGCTTATCTGGCTTGGTGGCGCCGGCATGCGCTTGCGCTCGACCGCCCAACCGAACGCTTGAACGATACGGTTCCTCTGTGGCTGACCGGGCCCGTTGGCTGACGAGCCTCTGGTGCTTTGCGATCAGATGTCAAATCAACGAGCGAAGCTCCTGACTTAGGGGATCGTCTCCACACCCTTCGCCATGCCGCTGATCCGACGCTCCTCTTGCATCGCCATCATCGCCTGACCCCGTTCCACCTCTTCAGCGGTAAAAGTCCGTTCCTGCAGTGACTTGAAGAAGGGTTCCCAGCGCTCCTCAATCTTCCTCAAGGAGAGCTCGTCGTACTGGCCACGCCGCATCAGCCTGCGCATGAGAGCGCTGATCGCGGGGTCATGCGCGCAATCCTTGATGCGCTTGAACATCCACAGAATGAGATCAACGAGTTCCAAGCCTGCCGAGCTTCCGCTCGATTTAAAGGTCGGTCCTTGCGTTGGCATGCCCCTCAGGTCAAGTTCCGGCAAGCCTGGCCCGAGCGGAAAAACCTGCCCAGTGGCCTTTGCGTAGAAGTCAGCAAGCTCGGACTGAGCGCCGTTGAACTGCTGCTGCTGATCCACACAAAGACATTGCAGATTTGTCCTCGCAGATTTCAATCTGCTCACAACCCCGAAGAGCACGAACTGGAACCCGATGAGATTGGGCGATATCGCCAGCTGCATGTCTTTTCGGTTGGCGTTGTACTCGATCTCTGATGTGTTGGCGATCGCCCAGTTCAACGTGTCAATGATGAGCTCTCGTGATCGTTGATCGGGCAGTCTCCCCACTCGACCGAGCAGAGCGGTGCAGACCTCACGAAGCTGACTCTCAGATTTCGCTCCCTGCTTCTCTGTGCGTGCAGCCCAAGCCAGTTGTGTGAGATCGTCATCGAACAGATGGGCAACCTTGAGGAGCATCACGTATCGAAGTGGGGTCCAGTAGGTCGTCCAACCTACTGCGGGGTTCAGCCCCTGGTCGAACACTTGATCGAAGAACTGGATGACAGCGTAGTCAGCCTTGACCAGCCTGTAGAGGCTGAATCTTATGTCGTACCTGTCCACCAGCCCCAGTAAGGTGGGCGCGGTCGACGAGATTGGGCCGATCCCGAGGTCATTGGCGTGGAGACGCTCCACGCCCAAGCGCTGACGAAGCACTCGCATGTACGGTTCGGCAAGGACATCCAGATTCACTTTGCTCGATAGCATTCCGTAGAAGAGATCCGGCTGCGTTCGATCGAACAGGTTGAGGCCGGTGTGGCCACTTTCGTCCACGTAGAAGAACATCTGCCTGCTCTTGAGCGACTTGGGTGCTCACTCTATCGTCAGCCCGAGGCAGCAAACCAGCCATCCGACGCCGCGCTGCGAAGGTTCAAAGAGATGCCACAGTTGAGTGCGAGGACTCGATTACCGTTTCCAAATGCTGGTTCCGGCCAGAAGCGGCCATTGCTTACTAAGACTTAGCTGGCTGCGTACCAAGGGTTGTCGGCGTAGACACAAAAATTGGCGCTGCTTACGGCTTGGGCTAGGGTGGTAGTCATGGCTGAGCTCTGCGACGCGGCGGCGGCGGCGGCGGCTTCAGCCTGGCGTCGCGGTAGTTGAGATGAGCAGCACCTAGCTTGGCGGACTCGCTCTCAGTCGGCATAGTCATGCATGCGATCACGCCAATAGATTGGACAGGTACCGCCATGGTCGGAGGACCACCCATCAACCAAGCCCTTTTCGAAGAGGATTACGTCATACGGACGCTCGGACGAATCGGTTACGACCCCGACGTGGCTCTGACAGAACTGATCGCGAATGCGTGGGATGCAGGCGCCAGCCGGGTCGATGTGATCATTCCACCGGAATCGGGGGGGCTTCTGTCGGTCGAGGACGACGGCCACGGCATGACCGAAGAACAGTTTCGCCGTCGCTGGATGACGCTGGGCTACAACCGACAGAAAACCCAGGGTGAGAACGTCCAGTTTCCTCCCGAGCGTGCCGACTGGGTCCGAAAGGCTTTCGGACGGAATGGCGTCGGACGGCACGGCTTACTGTGTTTTTCGGATCAGTACACGGTCGATACCTGGGTCGGCGGTGGCCTGTCAAAGTTCGTCATTGGCACACGCAATGATGCGTCGCCTTTCTATATCAAGAGTCATGAACCAGGCAAGCGGAACGGGCATGGCACGCGATTGGTTGTCCGGGCCGACCGGCACCGTCCTGACGCGGACCGTGTCCGCACCGTCCTGGCCGGTCGCTTCCTCCACGACCCGCAGTTCGTGGTGTCGGTCAATGGCGCCTCCGTCCCGTTGTCGGAGCACGAAGGGCTTCTGGAGGAACGCACAATCGAGGTGGATCCAGGATCGATCGTCACGGCCTACGTCGTCGACACCACTCGCACGGCCAAGTCCACTCGCTATCAGGGCGTGGCGCTGTGGGTCAGCAATCGGCTTGTTGGCCTGCCGAGCTGGACGATCGGATCGACTGCGATCTTGGACGGTCGCATCCGGTTTGCCAAGCGCTATGCGATTGTCTTTCAGTGCGGCGGTGAGTGGGTGTCGGAAGTCGAACCGGACTGGTCGAAGTTCAAGACGACCGAGCGTACGGAGCGCCTCTTCGCCTCCGTAAACGCGTACGCGCAGGAAATGGTGGAGAAGCTGTCCGCCACCCTGATAGAGGAGAGTTCCGAGGACGCGCTTTACAAGAACCGTGAAGAATTTCGCAACCTGTCGCCACGTTCGATGCTTGAGGTTGCCCAGTTTACAAAGACGGTCGTGCATGACCAGCCCGGCATGCCACCCGAAACCCTGCAAAGGGTCGTAAAAGCGATCATCCAGATCCAGAATGCGAAGAGCGGCGTAAGCTTTCTCGATAAGCTCATGGCCCTTGATGAGCAGGACATTGAAGGGCTGGACCGACTACTCGAACAGTGGACGGTCGAGGACGCTCTCACTGTGCTCGACGAAATCGACGGCCGCCTATCGATCGTGGCGGCAATGGAAAAGCTGAGCGGTGATCCAGACGCAGACGAATTACATACGCTGCATCCGCTGGTGACGCAGGCGCGGTGGTTGTTCGGCCCGGAATTCGATAGCTCCGAGTACGCATCCAACAACACGCTGAAAACGGTTGCCACTTCGCTTTTTAAAGCACGAAAGGGCGACCAGACGTTTGCCAATGCAGCGAAGCGACCGGACATCGTAGTGCTGTCAGACGCGACGCTCTCGGTGGTGGGGACGGAAGGATACGACAGCACCTATTTGACTACGATGCGCAACGTCCTTTTAATCGAACTGAAGAAAGGCCGATCGACCATCGGTCGGCAGGAGATGTTCCAGGCGGCCGGGTACATCGACGAGCTCGTACTTGGCGGCGGCATTGAAGGCACGCCGTACTTTCACGCATTCGTCGTGGGGCACTCGATCGCTGGCAACACTTCAACCGAAGACACGAAGATTTATAACGGTGTCGAGCGGGGCCGCGTTAAGGTGACAACGTACAACCAGCTTGCGCTGACGGCCAATCGCCGTCTGCACGGCCTCAAGGCGAGGATCCCGTCGCGTTACGAAGAGGTGTCAGGCTACGACTTGGTGCAGAAAGTGATGGAAATCCCGAGCCAAGCGCCACTTGTAAACGGAGCATAGCGCCGGCCCGCGACGCTTCTTTAGGTGTTCCGGCTCCTAGCCAATTGCAGAATCATTTAGCGCTCCCGGGCGAACTCAGAGCCGCTTCTGGCTGATAGCGAGCGCTGGCACTGGGGTAGGTTTAGCGATCAGGGAGCGTTATCAGGGGTAGAGGACATGCTTGTAGGTAACGCCAATGGTTTGCCGAACCCGGCGGGATGGTGGATCCACCCCTAGTCAGCACCACCGGAAGGTGGTTGCAGCCACGGGCTCCGCATCTCTGCGAGGAATCGGCGGCTTGGATACATGATCGACGCCGGCAGGCTTGTCCCGGATAGCCCCGGCAGGACCTGCACCAGTCGCCCTTCCGCTAGGTGCTCTTCGACCAGGATGCCGGGTACCTGCGCGAGTCCCATGCCGGCGAGAGCGCAGTCGACCAGAGTGCCGGCGTCGTTGACGCGAATGGCACCGGCGAGACGGACTGCACGATCGCCGTCATCGTCGGCGATCGACCAGTCCATGGGGCGGTGCCCCCTGCCGAAGAAATAGTTGATTGCCTCGTGGTCCGCGAGGTCCGCGAGACTGGTGGGCGTCCCCCCGGCTGCCAGATAACCCGGTGACGCGCAGATGACCATTGTGAGCCGAACGAGCGTCCTGGCGATCATGCTGTTTTCCGCAAGCTTGCCGATGCGCAGAACGCAATCCAGCGCGTCCGCTACTAGGTCAATTGTCACCGCCGACGTAAAACTGACCCACCCGCGCCGATGTAAAACTGACCCACCCGGGCGAGGATGGCGGTCTTTTGGAGGCCGCCTGGATGTTGACCCAGGAGGAAGCAGTGGAAGTGAGAGTGATGGCCCGTCAGGGCAAGGGGATCCGGGAGATCGCCCGCGATCTGGGGGTGTCTCGCAACACGGTACGGCGCTACCTGCGTGGCGCCCAGGCGCAGTACACGCCGCGGCCCAGGCGGCCGACCAAGTTGGCGCCGTATGAGGACTATGTTCGGGCGCGATTGGCAGCGGCCCAGCCGGACGTGATCCCGGCGACGGTGATGCTGCGCGAGCTGGCCGAGCAGGGCTATACCGGCGGCATCAGCCAGCTCAAGGCGTTCATGGCGCCGCTGCGCCGTGCGCCCGCCGATCCGGTGGTGCGCTTCGAGACGGCGCCGGGCGAGCAGATGCAGGCGGACTTCACCATGGTGCGGCGCGGCCGCGACCGGCTGGTCGCCTTCGTCGCCACGCTCGGCTACAGCCGCACGACCTATGTGCGCTTTGGCGACGACGAGAGCTTCCCGGCCTGGGAGGCCGGGCTGGTTGGGGCGTTCGACTACTTCGGCGGCGTGCCGCAGCACGTGCTGTTCGACAACGCCAAGCCGGTGTTGCTGGACCGCGACGTGTACGGCCCCGGCCAGCATCGCTGGAACCCGCAGATGCTGGAGCTGGCCGAGCAGTGCGCCTTCACCCCACGGGTGTGCCGTCCCTACCGGGCCCGCACCAAGGGCAAGGTGGAACGGTTCAACGGCTACCTCAAGGGCAGCTTCGTGGTCCCGCTGGCGGCTACGCTGCGCAGCGGCGGACTGGTGCTGGACGCGCACACCGCCAACCGCGAGGTACACCGCTGGCTGGACCAGGTGGCCAACCGTCGCACCCACGGCACCACCTAGGCGCGGCCCTGCGACCTGCTGGTGCACGAGCGCCAGCACCTGCAGCCGTTGCCGGAGCCGGTGATGGTGCGGGTGCTGCCCCCACCGCCGACTGCCCGGGTGCTGCCGTTCCCGTCGATCCAGCACCCGCTGTCGGTCTACGGCGAGCTGATGGAGGTAATGGCATGAACCTGCAACACGACAGGGTGCAGGTGCTGTGCGAGCAGCTGCGCCTGCCGGCGATCGCCAGCCAGTGGCCAGCCCTGGCCCAGCATGCGGTCGCCAGCCAGACCAGCTACGGCGACTTCCTGGAGCGGGCGCTGCAGGCCGAGATAGCCGCCCGTACCGAGCGCACCCGCCAGACCCTGCAGAAGATGGCGACGCTGCCCTCGGTGAAGACGCTGGAAGCGTTCGACTTCGGCTTCGCCGCGGGCGTCTCCAAGCCCCAGGTGATGGAGTTGGCCAGCCTGGCCTTCATCGAGCGGGCCGAGAACGTGGTGCTGCTGGGCCCGTCGGGCGTGGGCAAGACGCACCTGGCCATCGCCTTGGCCATGCGCGCCGTGCACGCCGGCATCAAGACGCGATTCCTATCAGCGGCCGATCTGATGCTGCAACTGGCATCGGCCAACAGCCAGGGGCGGCTGCGCGAATACTTCAACCGCGCCGTGCTTGGCCCGCGCCTGCTGATCGTCGACGAGCTGGGCTACCTGCCGTTCGGACGGGAAGAGGCCGCCCTGTTCTTCAACGTCGTCGCCAAGCGCTACGAGCGCGGCAGCATGATCCTGACCAGCAACCTGCCGTTCCCGCAGTGGGCTGGTGCCCTGGCCGACGACGCAACGCTGACCGCGGCCCTGCTGGACCGGCTGCTGCACCATGCCCACATCGTGCAGATCACCGGCGACAGCTACCGGCTCAAGGACAAGAGAAAGGCCGGAACCATCCGGCCACAGAGCACCACTTGAACGGGCCTGGGTGGGTCAGATTTCAATCGGCGATAACGGGCCAAAGTGGGTCAGAATTCAATCGGCGTTGACAGTCAATGGGCTGGTCGCTCACACCCAGCACTAGGTCGACATCCGGATAGGCGCGGCGGAAGCCCGGCAATGCCGGAACAAGGAGTGAATCGCCCCGTGTTTCGTAGACACCTTGCAGCCATAATCCACGGCAGCAGCAGGAGTGTCCATGAGCAAGCGATACACGGAAGAGTTCAAAGTTGAGGCGGTCAAGCAGGTCACGGATCGTGGCCACTCGGTAGCGGACGTCGCCGCCCGGCTGGGCGTATCGATCCACAGCCTGTACACGTGGCGGAAGCAGTACGGTATGTCGCCGCCGGCGCGGGCAGCAGCGGCTGACCAGGCGGAAGAGATGCGTCGGCTCAAGTCGGAGCTTCGTCGGGTGACGGAGGAGCGCGACATTCTAAAAAAAGCCGCGGCGTACTTTGCAAAGCAGTCCGGGTGAAGTACGCCTTCATGCGCAACCATGAGCAGGAGTTCCGGGTGCGCAGCATGTGCCGCGTGCTGGGCGCGCACCCCAGCGGCTACTACGCATGGCGTCGTGAGCCATTGTCGGCACGGGCCAGGGACGATCGTCGCGTGCTGGGCCTGATCAAGCAGTCGTGGCTGGAGAGTGGCAGCGTGTACGGCTACCGCAAGGTCACGCGGGACCTGCGCGATCTCGGCGAGCGCTGCGGCAAGCACCGGGTTGCGCGGCTGATGCGTGGCGAAGGCTTGCGAGCACAGGTCGGCTATCGCCGTCGTCCTGGCATGCGCGGGGGCAAGCCAGCCGTCGTCGCCGACAACCATCTGGCGCGGCAGTTCGATCCGGATGCGGCGAACCGCGCCTGGGTCACCGACATCACCTACATCCGCACGCACGAAGGCTGGCTGTACTTGGCAGCGGTGATGGACCTGTTCTCGCGCAAGATCGTCGGTTGGGCCATGGGGCCAACCATGCACACCGACCTCGTATTGCAGGCGTTGATGATGGCCGTGTGGCGGCGCAAGCCGCCGGCTGGGTTGCTGGTGCATTCGGACCAGGGAACGCAGTACACCGGGCACGACTGGCAGGACTTCCTGAAGGCGCACGGCCTGGTCAGCAGCATGAGCCGGCGCGGCAACTGTCACGACAACGCCGTCGCCGAGAGCTTCTTCCAGCTCCTCAAGCGCGAGCGCATCAGGCGCCGGATCTACACGACTCGCGACGACGCCAGGTCCGATGTCTTCAACTACATCGAGATGTTCTACAACACCCGCCGGCAGCACAGCCACAACGATGGGCTGCCTCCGGTAGAGTTCGAAAAGCGACAATCAATTTGAGGCTTCGGGGTGTCTACAGAAGCCGGGGCGATTCAGCTGCATTAAAGCGCTCTTGCGCATTTGAAGAGTTGAAATTTCCGTTGGGCCAGCCACCGCTGCCGCCAGGAGGGTTGACCTGAATAACCGAAACGTTGTTCCCCGCACCACCGCCACAGATCCGCGAGCCTGTAGTCTTCTCACACCTTCCATCAGGATCAGTGAACTTGTACGGATTGTTCGCCGCGTATCGATAGCGATTGAATCCAGCAATTGGCCGGTCGTACGCTGTCACCGGATCCACCGACAGGAATATCGGGATCATCGGATCGTAATAGCGCTGGTCCACGACTGGGAAGTGCAGGCAGCTTATTTTGCGTACTGCAAGCGCTACGGCGACAAGGCGCTGGAGATGCTGCAACAGGAGTACGGCCAGAACATCCCGACCCGCAACCCGCACTTCATCATGGGCACCATGAAGGCGCACCCGCAGACCTTCATCATCATCGGCATCCTGCGTTCTGGCATCGACCCAGCCGACCTTGATCGCCAGGGCGGACTGTTCTAACAGCAAGGCCCGCAGCGATGCGGGCCTTGGTGCATTCGACGGTCGATCCCGTCCTACACGGGCTTAGTCTTCAGCATAGTATTTCAAGCCAGATTCATGCACGTCGACAGAGCTTCCATCCTCGAATTCAACAGTGTAAATCTCGCCCGGCGGGAACTGCTCGTAATACGAACCACGCCTGCTCTCTGGGGATGTGATCCCTACTATCCACGCTTTCAACCCTAGCCTCGACTCGGGCAGCCCAGCAATGGCGCACACAATATCGTCAAAATCAAACTTGCTCATTATCGCCCCCTTGTGGGATCTTCAGGCGGCGGCTTCGGTGGCTCGATTGGTAGGTGTGGATTGCCTGTTTCATCTGTGACTCCAGGCCTATGGCCATGAGGAGCTTGGGCTTTCGGATCAGAATGTGTTCTATGTCCGCCCTTGTCTAGCCTAACGCCGGTCGGTTGACCAGAACTATCTTTTACCTGTTGATACCGGCCGTCTGGCGAGGATGAAACTTGCTCACCCTCGCCAACCGGAATGGCATTTCCATCGCCATCCACAACGATTACTGGCTCACTTACCGGGCCGTCGTAGGGATTTGTGTTTCCCCCAGAAGATTCTGCTGAACTTGCCGATTCGTTGTAAGCGTTAAGCGCTTCACTGCCCGCATAGCCAGCTACAGCTGCGCTTCCCCACTGCACCACCTTCCGAGCTGCCGTAGCAACTGCTGCACGACATGCAGCATTCATCCCACATCGAACACCAAGTGCGATTGGGACCGCTATCGGAACACGCCCGTCCGGGTCGGTGAATGCATACGGGTTGTTGTAGGCGTAAGCGTAGCGATTAAAGTGCCTGTAATCGCCGCCGTAAGCCGTCACCGGATCAACGCTCAGGAACACTCCAAGCATCGGATCGTAATAGCGCTGCTGCATATACACCAGCCCAGTTGCAGCATCCTGCACATGCCCGGTGTACCCCGGTCCGTCCTGCACAGCTGGCGTCAGCTGCGCCCCATATGGCTCATACTCGCGCCGCTCCATGACGTTCCCGGATTCGTCGGTCACGACGACCACACTGCCCAGCGCATCGGTGACGTAGTACCGCACCACGCTCTGCGCCTGCACCGGTTGCCACACCGCGCCGATGAAGCACGCCAGCAACCAGATCAACGCCCGTACCCAGCCGCTCACTCCCCGTCTCCTTCAGTCATTGGGACGACGGGAGGACCACCCGGCCCCGGCGGCGGGTCTTCGGAGTACGTGGGAACCTTGGGCGGTGATGACCAGGCCGAACATCCCCCGCCGTTGCACGCACGCACGATGTACCTCGGGGCGCAGTACTGGATCGTGTACGGTGCCGATGACACCGAGGTCTCCGTCCCGGTGTACAACAACGCGCCCCCGTCCGCCTGCAGCTGATAGCTGGTTGCACCTGTGGAGGACGTCCAGGTCACCTGACAGGACGTGAAGGTCCCACCCGCCGCGTAGTAGATGTGCTGGTGCGCATAGGTGATCGACGGCGTGGAAGGCGGACGCACCACTGATACCGTTTTCACTGCAGACCAGCTTCCGCAGCCGGCCGCATTGCAGCCCCGCACCCGGTAACCCCAGCTGCCCGTGGCCTGGCCGCTGACCGCCTTGCTGGTCGCGGAGGCGTCATGGATCTTGGCCCAGCTGCCGCTTCCCAGCCGCTCCTGCAACTCGTAGCGCGTGACCGGCGACACCGCGCTCCAGCTCACGGTGTAACTGCCGCTGTTGTTGCTGGTGGGCACCGTCAGCGCGGGCGCTGAAGTCGGCGGACGCGTGACCTGGGTGGTCTTGACCGCGGAGTAGCCGGCACAGCCGGCAACGTTGCATGCGCGTACCCGGTACCCCCAGGCTCCCGTGGTCTTGCCGCTGACGGCCTTGCTGGTGCCGGATGCATCGTGGATCGTGGTCCAGCTGCCGCTGCCGAGCCGCTCCTGGAGTACGTAGCGCGTGGCGGTGGCCACACTGGTCCAGCTGACGGTATAGGCCCCCGTGTAATTGCTGTTGGCGGCCGTCAACGCCGGGGCTGCAGTCGGGGGCAAAGTCACCACCGTTGTACCAGCGGCCGAGTAGCCCGAGCAACCTCCCGCGTTACACGCCCTCACCCGGTATTGCCAGCTGCCCGCAGCCTTGCCACTCACCGCCTTGTTCGTCTGTGAACCGTTGTGGACCCCGCTCCAGCTGCCACTCCCCAGCCGCTCCTGCAGTTCATAACGGGTCGCGGCACTTACGCTGGTCCAACTGACGGTGTAACCCCCCGTGTAGCTGGTGGCCGGCACCGTCAACGTTGGCGCCGACGCTGGAGGCAGGGTCACCACTATCGTCCCGGTCGAGGAATAGGCCGAGCATCCACCGGCGTTGCAGGCCCGCACGCGGTAGTGCCAGCTTCCAGCCGTCTTGCCGGTGACCGCCTTGCTTGTCTGTGCGGCGTTGTGGATCCCGCTCCAGCTCCCGCTGCCCAGTCGCTCCTGAAGCTCATAGCGGGTCGCCGTGGCTGAGCTGGCCCAGCTCACGGTGTACGCGCCGGTGCTGCTGGTCGCCGGCACCGTTACCGACGGAGCCGAAGGGGGCAACGTCACCTGCGTGGCCGCCTGTGCGCTCCAGGTTCCGCATACATCGCCGTTGCAGGCGCGCACGCGGTAGCCCCACGCCCCCGTCCCCTTGCCGGTAATCGCTTTGCTGGTCTGGGCAGCATCGTGAACCAGACTCCAGCTGCCCGTGCCCAATCGCTCTTGCAGCTCGTAGCGGGTGGCCGTTGCTACGCTCGTCCAACTCACAGTGAAGCTGCCGGTGCTGTTGCTCTCAGGCACCGTCAGCACTGGCAAGGCAGATGGCGGCAAAGTGACTTGAGTGGTGCGCACAGCGGAATAGCCCCCACACCCGGCAGCGTTACAGGCGCGCACCCTGTAACCCCACGCGCCATTGGTCTTGGCGGTCAGCGCCTTGCTGGTCCCGGAAGCATTGTGGATGCTCGTCCAGCTGCCACCGTTGACGCGCTCCTGCAGCTGATAAGTGGCCGCAGCCGTCACCGCACTCCAGCTGACTGTGTAGCTTCCGTTGCTGTTGGTGGCTGGCGCCGTCAGCGTTGGGGCCGATGTCGGCGGCAGCTCCACCGTAATGCTGGCGCTTGTGCTCCAACTACCGCAGCCCATGACATTGCACGCCCGCACTCGGTACTGCCAACTGCCTGCCGCCTTACCAGTGACGGCGCGGCTGGTCCCTGCCGCATCGTGGATCGTGCTCCAGCTGCCCGTTCCCAGCCGTTCCTGCAGTTGATACTTGCTGGCCAGGGACACCGAGCTCCAGCTGACGGTGTAACCGCCTGTGTAACTGGTGGCCGGCACGGTCAACGAGGGCCGGGCCAAGGCGATCGGATCGTCCACGCCCGCCACCAGACTCCCGCCCAGGTGCACGTATTGGGTAGTCTTGCCGGTACGCTCATCGCGCTGAAAGCGCAGCGCACCATCCTGCCCGTAGACCGAATAGATGCTGGCGCCACTGCGGATTGCCTGCACCCTGCGCCCGTGACCGTCATACAGGTAACTCTCGACTCCGTTTACCTCCCGAAGCCGGTTGCCATGGTCAAAGTCGTAGCCTTGGCCGTTCCGGCTGGCCAGATTTCCCTGCGCGTCGTAGGCAAGCGTAACTACAGTCGCCCCGCCTGATGTATTGGTCACCAGGCCAAGCCGGTTGCTGGCATCGTAGACATAGGTGTGGTTACGCACCTTGGTGCCGGCTGTCACCTGCACGGTTCTCAGGTTATCCAGGACGTCGTAGGCGTAACTGGCCGTTCCAAACATCGGCGAGACAGTCCCGGTCAAGCGGTCCATGGCGTCATAGGTCATGGTTCTGTCGCCCCGGTTGCCCGTTACGCCATCGCTGATCGCCGCCACGTTCCCGTGCTGGTCATAGTCCAGCCCATCGTCGTGGATCGTGGCTCCACTACGCACGGTACGACTACGATCCGGCAAGCCACGCGCGTTCTGGGTCAGGGTATGGACTTTCCCGCTGCCGTAGGTGAACTGCTTGATCGCCCCGTTCGGGAAATAGCTCACCCCGGTCGCATAGCTACCGGCCCTGGTCGCCTGGCCCAGTGCGTTGGGCGCATAGTCCACCGTCAGTCCGCCAGGCAATGCATGCGTGCTCAAGTGGCCGTTGGCATTGTAGCCATACCCGATACCCCACTGATGAGGGCCGACAGCGACCGCCTCTCCGATCAGCAGGCGCCGCTTGTTGTAGGTATAGGCGGTACCCACGATATCCACGCCGCCGTTGTCGGTCGTGATCTGGGCCAGCTGCCCATCCGGGTAATAGTCATAGGTGGTGTTGCCCAGGTTGTCCGGGAACACCAGCGACTGGATGCGGTTGCGGGCGTCATAGCTGCGAACAGTGCGCTGGGCAACGGGAATATTGCTGGTGTTGCAGCTTGTCGTTCCGGTCTGGGTGGCACCCGCCTTGCTCCAGGCCAGGTTGCCGGCCCCATCGTAGGCCATGATCGTCGCCCCGGTTTCCGGTTCCACGCTCTTGCACAGCTGCTGATGGGCATCGTAGACGTAGCGGCGGGTCAGCGAGACGCTGCCGCTGCTGTTCCGTCGGGTCAGGGCAGTCGGCTTGCCGAAGGCATCACGTGCGATATCCGTGAACACCCCTGCCGGATGGGCAATGGTGACCGGGTAATCGGTTGTCGGCTCGTCCCAGGCCAGGTAGCCGGTGGTGGTCTGGTGGCCCTTGGGGCTGGTTACCCGGGTCTGGAAGCCAGACAGGTACTGCGAGAGCGTCACCAGCACGCCCAGTTCGCTGTCCTGCCCCACCGAGATCGGCCGGCCCAGGGCGTCGTAGTCGGTCCAGGTTCCTGTGGCCGGCGTGCCGCTGCTGCTCGGGTAGGACGCGAAGATAACCCGGCCCGCGTGGTCGAAGGCCTGCTTTGTGAAGCGCTGTGTGGCACTGGCGTTTGCGGTGTCGTACTCGCGAACCAGTACCGGGCGCCAAAGTGCATCCAGGTAGGTCACCTTGCGACCGTTGCCGGTGGCCACGGTGTGCTGCCAGTGTCCGGCCGGGATGCCGTAGGCACTGCTGCCAGCCTTCGTAAGGGTGAAGGTGGTCGCGTTCCAGGCCACGCTGTCACCGGTCGGATAGCTGGTCTGGCTCAAACGCCCCATCGGGTCGTACTGGTAGTTGTGCTGGAAACCGTTCTCGTCGGTGACGCGGGTGATCCAGCCGGAATCGTTGACGACCGCTGATTGGGTGGCACCCGAGGGTGCCTCCGGCGTGGCCGGATACTTGATCGTCTGCGGGATGCCGCGCTTCCAGCTCGACAACGTGGTGAGGTTGTTATTGCCGTCCTTGACCGAGGCCACGGTGCCATTGCTGTTGTACGCCAGGGTCTGCACCGTCCTGCCGAACTGCTTGAACACCGTAGGCAGTGCACTGGCGTTATAGCTGGTCTCTGATGCGATGGTGCCGTTGACCGTGAGTCTGGATTGCTGGCCAAGCACCCAGCTGGACAGGTTGTCGTGATAGGCGGTGACTTCGGTCCTGCTCGGACTTCCGGGCAGCGTGCTTGACTTGGCAACGCTCAAAGGCCGGGCAAACACGTCAAAGGTGTTGCCTTGCCAGGAGAATTCTGTGCCCTGCTGCACAATCGTGCGCTGGCGCAGCGGCCGGATGTGCGTTCGCGAGCTGTCATTTCCGCCATACAGCGAGCCATAGCGATCCGGAAATGGCTGCGCTGCTGCCTCAGCTGCAGTCATATACACATGCGATTCGTCACGCAGCACCTGTCCACCTGACGACCTGATCTGGCGCCCCAACAGCTTGCCCTCGTTCAAGCCGAAGACGATCCCATAGCTTTCACGCAGCTCGGTGCCGTCCGGCTGGGTCACAACGGTCGTACGCGTCTGGGGGCAGGAGCCGCAGGGCGGAGCCGTACCGTTCCAGAGCGGAATATTTCCCGTGCTACCGGCATAGCTCCAGGTCATCGGTGACGGGATAGCCGGACCGCTGATGACCTTGGAGACCAGGCTGTACTTGTCGAAATAATTGGGCGTGGCGAGGGTGTAGATGTAGGGAGACGTTGGATCCCACGGATTGGATTCCCTGACACACTGGTTGAGCGGCACACCGCTTCGCCCGTGACGCTGATGTTTGAACAGGAAGCTGCCACTCGCTCCCGCTGGATGGGTGATGGTGACGGTGAAATCCGCCTCGACCAAAGGTGCCCGCACAGCACAGGAAGGGCCCGGAGACTCGCCCCAGATAGGGTAGGCCAAGGTCATATCGTCGCTGTAGCTGAAGCTCCACTGCCTGCTATCCGGCTGGGTGACCTGCGACAGCTGACCGTTCTGGTACCCGTAGGTCCACTGCCGCCCGTGGGCGGTCGCCGTTGCCAGCCGACCGCTGGAATAGGTCAGGTCGATCTGCCGTCCGTCGTTGGCCTGGATCCGGGTGGGGTGACCCTTGTCGTTATAGGTGTACTTGACCCAGTTGCCGAACCGGTCCTCGACCCGGCTCGCCAGCAGGAAAACCTGTTGCCGGGGGCGTCCGGTACCGATTTCCGGATGGTCCGACCCCATCATCCCGCCGGACCGGATTGTTCCTACGTCGAACCGGTAGGTGACTCCCTGCGCCGTCGTCATCAGGAAACCCTCACCCGGGTAGCCGTACGCCATCGGGACGCAGCTGAAGGTATCGAACTCCCGGGTGGTCCAGAGCCGGGTGGCGCCATCCGACGGGCGGTGGGACGCATCGGGATGCCCCATGAGGTCACGGCCACCGGCCCCCGGAATCACGACCGAGTAGCCTGACCAGATATCCTCGATCCGGTGCGGCGGATTTGTGTGGGGGTAGAAGTTGGTTGAACAGCGCGGCGTAGCCCCGGCTGCGGTGGAATTCCAGCCGTAGGCGGAATCGAACGTGCCGGTGATGTACGGCACCCCGATTTCCCAGTTGCCTACGCCTCCGAACAGTTCCGGCCTGGCATTGAGCAGTTGGGGCAGCGGACGCACGTCGAGCTTGCGCCGCAGCTCTACCGGAAGCGCCGAATTTCCCGGCAGGCTGATATCAACATGCTCAAAGGAAGCTGACCGGTCATACAGATTGACCTGCTCACCGAACACGTCAGAGGTGAGCGGGGCAACCTGCTCCGCTGCGCGCAGCCGCTTGTCGTACTCCTGATAGGGCTGCATGAGATCCTGGGCGCCAGCAGTTCCAGCAGCCCACAGAATGGCAAGCCCAAACCCCCACGACCGCAGACGGCCGAATCGATCGAACATCCATTTCCCCCTAGTCTTCCCCTAAGTCGCTCCCCAGCGACGCAGTGCAATGTACTTGGAACGAAATCTGCTGCCAAGACGGCGGTCACAGATTGCTCATGTAGAGCAATTACAAGCCGGTCAGACTTCGCATGATGGACCCATGCCGCCGGCGGCTACCACGACATATGGCTGCTGGACGCACTCAGCGAACTACACGAAAGCTCTCGCCGGCTTTAACCACCCGACGCTTCCCGCCGGGCGGGAACTTGGTATCAAGTGATTCTGGGAATTAATTAGCCTCGACGAAGCTTCCTGATCGCCACGCCTACCTCTAAGGATCATCTGAATAACGCGCCCTGAGGCTGGTTTTGCTGGGTGAGTTCAACTCTCGATCGCAACACCCGAGGTTGTGAAGAGGCCCAGGCGACCTGACCTGAGCAGCTTCACGACCAAGTGGAGTTGCCCATGGCCGTCGGCCGCCTGGACCAGCACGAACGATATCGCATCCACAGCCTGCATGAAGCCGGCTATAGCCTTCGGGAGATGGCCATCGCACTGGACCGTTCTCCCAGCACCCTCAGCCGCGAACTGCGGCGCAATGCGGTCGGCGGGCGTTACGAGCCGTGCCGGGCGCAACGGCTCAGCGAGCGCCGCCGCTCACAGGCCAGCCGCCGGCCACGGATAGCCCCGGAGACGATCGAACGCATCGAGGCCCACCTGCGGCAGGACTGGAGCCCGGAACAGATCGCCGGCACAACCGGCCTGGCCAGCCACGAGTGGATCTACCAACACGTCTACGCCGACCAGCGACGGGGGGGGGGCACCTTGTTCGGCAGCCTGCGTCGCCGGCGCCGGCAGCGCCGCAGACGGGGTCTGCGCGACGGGCGGGGGCAACTGCGACACCGGCGCAGCTGGCGCGACCGGCCTGCGGTCGTGGAGACGCGCTCGCGTCTGGGCGACTGAGAGATCGACACGATGCACGCCTCACGCGGCAAAGCGGTGGTAGTGACGATGACCGAGCGTCGGTCCGGATTACACCTGCTGGCGTGCTCGGCCGATCGCACCGCGGACAATGTCATGCGGGCCATCGTCAAGCGCCTCGGGCGCCTGCGGCATGCCGTCCACACTCTCACAGCCGACAACGGCAAGGAGTTTGCCGAACACCAGCTGCTGGGCGCCGCGCTCCGGGCCGATGTCTACTTTGCCGACCCGTACTCGGCCTGGCAGCGTGGCAGCAACGAGAACGCCAATGGCCTGACCCGCCAGTACCTGCCACGCCGCCTGGATTTCGCTACGATCACCGACGAGCAGCTACGCCACGTGGAGCACCGACTCAACACGCGACCGCGCAAGCGGCTCAGATTCAAAACGCCCCTCGACGTCTTCGCCGAGGAATTCAACAACTGTGTTGCGAATCAGAGTTGAATTCGCCCTGCCATTCGAGCACTGACCTTGCTTCAGATGGCGAGTTTCATCGATTTAAAGCCGGATTTTGGCCGTTTTCGGCCTGTTTTGATGGGTTTGCCCGCCATCCAGGCGCACCTATCCTGCAGCAGGCAACAACTGCCGTCGAACCATCCACAGGTTCGACAGCGCGAACAGTGTCAGCACCTGCGCGGTGTTCTTTGCCAAGCCGCGGTAACGCACCTTGGCGTAGCCGAACTGGCGCTTCACCACCCGGAACGGGTGTTCCACCTTGGCGCGCACGCTGGCTTTGTAGTGCTCCCAACGCTCGGCGTACCTGCGCTCGCGCTTGTTCTTCATCGCCCGAAGCTTCGACGGCTTCTCCGCGATCAGGAAGCCAACGGCAACGTGCTGAAGCTCTTCCCGTTTGTCGGCACCGGTATAGCCGCTGTCTCCGTAGATCGTGTCTTCCTTGCCATGCAGCAGCTTGTGTACCTGGGTCACGTCGGCCACGTTCGCCGCCGTGCATTCCACGTGGTGCACCAGCCCCGATTCGTCATCCACGCCAATGTGTGCCTTCATCCCGAAGTGCCACTGATTGCCCTTCTTCGTCTGGTGCATCTCCGGATCGCGCTGGCCGTCCTTGTTCTTGGTCGAGCTCGGCGCCGCGATGATCGTGGCGTCCACAATCGTGCCTGCCTTCAGGCTGTGGCCCTTGCGTGCCAGGTGGGCGTTCACCCGCTCCAGGATCTTTGGCGCCAGGTCGTGCGTCTCCAGTAGCCGCCGGAAGTTGAGGATCGTGGTCTCGTCGGGGATGGTGTCCAAGCCGCTGAGGCGAGCAAACCGGCGCATCACCGCCGTGTCGTAAAGCGCCTCCTCCATCGCCGGGTCGCTGAGCGCGTACCACTGTTGAAGGAAGTGAATCCGCAGCATCGTTGCCAGCGGATACGGCTGCCGGCCGGGTCGGCCCATCTTCGGATAGTGCGGTGAGATCAGCGCCAGCAGCTTCGCCCACGGCACCACCTTGTCCATCTCCGCCAGAAAGATCTCCTTGCGGGTCCGCTTGCGCTTGCCCATGGCCTCAGCATCACCGAACGTCAGCTGCATCGATCGTCACCCTCGTTGCGTTGACCCATTGTCGCCCAGCGAGGGTCGAGTTGTTCAGACCTTCCCTAAAGCATATTCCTCGGCGGGGGTCTTCATGCCCAGCACCTGGTGCGGGCGCCGGAAGCTGTAGAACTGGATCCGCCTAGCGTCAGGAACCGCCTGCAACGCAGCCCCTGAAGGAGCGGAACAACAAAGCGTCAAGAATTCATGGAAGCCGAATTTGAGAAGCTTCCGCTCGAAGTTCAGGATCGGGCGATCAAAGAGACACGCCCAACGCGGCTATTGAGACTGATGTGCTCGATACTCAGCGTTGTGGCTTCTTTCCGTTCCGTAGCCTGTCCAGCCGGGCTCTAAGCTCCTTTGCCGCCTTTGTAACCTCTCCCGTCGCCTTCTCCATACCATCCGCCACCCTGACAGTTGTTGATGGGCGACGCCCAAAGACTTCTGACATCGCAGCAAGTTCAACCTGATACACGGAAGGGTGGAGCGTGCTGGTACTCAGCCAGCTCATGAGGCGGGATGCGGAAACCTCAACAGAAACGACCGCGTCACGCCGAATTTGCTCAAGTCGGCATCGGATCTCGTCCAGAAAGCCGAGTTCATCGTCGATTCGCCATTGCAGATAGCTAGCTATTACGGCACGAGATTCGGCCGGCTGGCGGCTCCGTATCAGGGAAGCCTTTTTGAAGATCGCTTCATCGACCCGTTCAGCCAGCCGGGAGAGCGCAGCCTCGGCTTCAACCGCCCAGTTGCGGTACGTTTCATTCTGAATCCATCCGTCAAGCTTTCCCTTAAAGCGGGCGGACTGCCGCTGACTCAGAACTGGCATCACCGCGCCTAGCACCAAAGCACCGGCAGGCCCAAAAACCAGCAACCCGACGCCGACTCCTACATAGTTGCCGGCAACCGCTAACCCAGCGCGAGTTCCGCCGTCGAGTAGCACCTCCTGGAAAGCTTGCGTCCCAGTAATTTCATCGCGATTCACACGTTTGACATTGCGGATGCCACTCAGGACCAGCGTGAACAGGGGCACACTCGGATGCAACATGTTGTCGCCGGCCTCGAACGAAGAGCGAGTGATGTGCTCAACGACTTCGTTGCTGTACCCCTCCACGAAATGGATCTGGTCAGCCCATTCCGGAAGATCGCCGCCGGAACGCGCGGCGAGCTCGTCGGCAAGCTCGGCGTTGGCAATCACCGGATAGTCGTAACCATGATCGAAGTGCCGCCGCAGGCCAGAGAGACTACCCACATCCTTGACTTGGAACCTTACGCCATCCACGGAGATGTCCCAGCCTGCCTCGTTGGCCGCATCCGGAAATTCCACCGCGTGCCCTTGTTCTATGAGTTGCGCAGCAACCACGCGCTCTGCCACGTAACCTTTGAGATTGCTTATGGCGCCCAAATGAGCAGCAGCATCCATGGATTCGATACGGTGCGCGAACGCTGCGAAAGTCACCGGATCATCCAGTTCGTCAACTCGGGCAAAATCCGCCGCCTGGAGCACCAAGGGGTCAAGACTGAACGCGTTGTAGGCAACGTCGCCCAGCGTCAAGCCAGCCAATATGACGGTGGCGCGTTGCTCGTTCACCAGATCCCGCAGCCGATCATGTCCGCCTCCCGCACCCGCGGGGCGCTCCATGACATCGGTAACTGCTGTATCGATCGACGTTGCCGTCCGTCGAACTGATTCAATTCTCTGCCAGTCCGCCTGATAGGCGGCAAGCGCGGCCGGCGCCAAGCCTCGCGACTGCACCAACCCTTGAATGCTCGGCATTGCGGCAAGCATCGCGCGAATCCCCCCGGCGCCTGCCTCCAGCCCGTTCAGCGCGAGCAGGGAGAGTACCCGAACGGCCACAGCACCACGAACCTTCTGATTTGCTGAGCGGGTGGCCCACCACATCATCCCGCCGGTCGCGGCGATAACTGTGATCGGATTGGATAGCACCGCCACCATCGACACCAACGCCGGTCCGCTGACCAACGGAATGAAGGCCGACGCTTGGGCAGCCAGGATATAGGCGGAGAACCCCGCCAGACTGACGCTCACGCTGATCCCACTCAATCCCACGCCGGTGATCAAGATGTTACGCAGCGCGGCGTCATTCAGCCCATCCACCCCCGCCGCCTGCATGAGTCGCTCCTGATCTTCGGGCGGCAACTGATCAAGGCGAGCGCGCGCTTCGGAGAGAAGGCGCTCCCGGGCCTGCACTGTCTGGGCATCATCGGCGCTGAAGAACGATGCCATCAGCTCTTTCATCGTCTTGCGCGCGAGAGCGTCCATGGTGGTGGGCACCTCTTTTGGATCCTGAAGCCCCAACTTTTGGTTCATCTCCCAAGTCCGGGGAACGCCGCCCGTATCTTGAGGAAGAAGTAGGCGTCATCGCGGTAGCCGTAGGCCATGCGCTTGATGACCTTGATGCGATTGTTGATGCCTTCGACCAGGCCGGTGTGCATGGGCCAGCGCACCCGACTGAGGATGCCGCGCCAGTACGGGCGCAGGCATCTGGCGAAGTGGACCAGCGCCGGGATGCCGCTTTCTTTGGCATGGCGTAGCCACTGGTTCCAGGCACGCCGCCAAGCCCAGGCCGTGGGTGCGTTCCACAGCGCCTTGAGCTGCTCCTTCATCACATAGGCCACCATCAGCGTCTGGTTGGCCTCCAGCACCTCGGCCAGCCGCACCTGCTCGCTGTCCTTGAGGTTGGCCGGGTTGCGCAGCAGCAGCCAGTGCGCGCGCTTGACCACCCGGCGCGTCGGCTTGTCGTGGCGCAACTGGTTGGCGGCATCCACCCGTACCCGGCTGACCACCTCGCGGCCGTACTTGGCGATCACGTGGAACAGGTCGTAGACCACGCGCGCGTTCGGGCAGTGCCGGCGCACTTCCAGGTCGTAGGCCGTGTTCATGTCCATTGCCACGGCTTCGATCTGCGCACAGCGCTCTGGCCCGAGCAAATCGAAGAACGGTCGTACCTCGGCGCGGCTGCGGCCGCGCCCCACCCACAGCACCCGCTTGCGCTGCACATCGACCACGACCGTGGCGTAGCGATGCCCCTTCTGGATCGCAAACTCGTCCATCGCCAACCGGCGTACGCCGTCCAGGTCCACGGGCCCCACGGTGCGTTCCAGGGTCCGGAAGTCGATGGTCTTGGCGGTCTTCCAGTCGATGCCGTGCCAGCGGGCAGCATGCAGCACCGAGGTCACCGCACATAGCCGGGCCACGCTGTCGGCCAGCCGTCGGGTCACCCGAGCATGCGGATCCAGCCAGTCCAGCTGCTCCAGCCGCGGACCGCAGCGCGAGCACGCCAGCCGCAACCGCTCAACTTCCAGCTCCACCAGGTCTTCGAATACCGGCAGGTCGCCGATGCGCCGAACCGTGCGGTCATGGATCGCCGCCACCGCCTCGCCACAGCCGCTACAGCGGCGCACGCCGTCCGGCGACGGGGTCAGTTCCAATACCAGCCAGCGGCGATCTGCTCGCCACTCGTGTCGCCAGTCTTCTACCCGATATCCCGCCCAGCCACCCAGCAGAGACATACAATCCAATTCGGCCACGGCCGCCCCCAGTTTGTTGCCTTAGACATCAGCAATTCTGCCGGGTCGGCCGTGCGCCTCTCCCTCAGTTGGGAGAAGAACCCAACTTTTGCGCGTACCTTTTCATCTGGCCGGGCTGCAGAGAGCGAAGTGCGCGCACCACGATGTCATCCGCCGCAGTTGAGGCCGAACGTGAGGAGGCGAACGTGACCGGCGGGAGTGCAAATGCCTCGCGCAGATAGATCCACAGCCGCACTCGCAGCGCGTCGTCGGACAAAGGGGATGCGTACCATTCCTGCATGGTGCTTCTGATGGAGGCAGCAGCTTCGGCATCAGAGGCGTCCGCAACGACATTGACCTTGTTGGGCGACAAGCGGCTCACCAAAAAGCCAATACGGCGCTGGAGCGTGCTGTCGTCGAACAATGCAAGACAAGTGGCAAGAAGTTCTCGAGGCGCGCCGCCAAGCCCCGCCACTATGTCGCGCGAGGCGATGACCGGCGCCGCAGTGGTAACCGGCGTGCCCTGGTCCGGTGAGACTGCAACCTTACTCATCCGACTGCCCCCTTGGGATTCCCGCTGTCTTCGACAGCTTCGCAATTGCCAACGGCCAGTCGTCAAGGATGCCAAATCTGATGCGCTTCGTGACGTCCTCTCCCAGTTGGGAGCGGCCGAAAGTGGAATTCGGCCTCGGTGACGCCCTCCCCCGGAGAGGTGGCCAGTTGACGGCCAGTACAGCCTGCGGTACACAAGAAGCATCCGATAGCGGTCAGTTGCCGCCACCGGATCCCCAAGGCGGGAAGCCTTACTCAAATCGGCGGCAATGCCGCCATCACAACCGCGTCAGGGCCTACTAGGGTCCGCTCGCTTCAGCGAGACGCGCAGGGTCTTTGCGCCCTCAATCCAGCCAGATGACCAGGCTTCGATTGCCTCAAGCAGATAAGGCCACGTTGGCACGTTCTGTTCGGCACTGCACACGCGCGCCAAGACGGGTACGTCCGTTTGCCTCAGGGCAAGGCGCGCAGGGCAACTCCGCCCGCAACGTCTGCCGTCATTCGGCCCAGGGCGGCCGATAGCTGCCACGCCTGCAACAACCTTCATTTTCTCGCACCGGATTGCTCAGCTGGGGCGGCGTGCCGTGTACGGCATCCCAGTCCCGCCCTCCGGTGTCACAGCGTGAGGCCGGCTGCTGCTGGCCAATCCCGTCCTACTCCAATCATCAAGATTCCGCCAAGCAAGCGGAGTGCGCCCCCTTTTTTCCTGTCGTGAGGTACTGCAATGACCACGTTACCCGAAGGTCCGTTTTTTGAGTTTCTGCTGTTCACCAACAACGCCCCGCAGACTCTCCCTGCTCGAATTTCTGCCGCAGACATAGGAAAACTCAAAGAAATCCCCCACCAGATCAGTAGCGTTATGAGGACATTTGGACGCCGCGCGTCCGAGGTTTATAACCTTGGCGATCGACTCAGGATTTATATCTTGCCCGAATCAGATCCAAAGTTGCCCCATGTTGCAGACGACTGGAGTTTCCCGGCGATGATGCAACGCACTGCAAAGGAGATTGTTAAAAACTCTCTGAAACCCGTTCCTGCGCCGCTCGCTGTCAACGCCGATTGAATTCTGACCCACTTTGGCCCGTTATCGCCGATTGAAATCTGACCCACCCAGGCCCGTTCAAGTGGTGCTCTGTGGCCGGATGGTTCCGGCCTTTCTCTTGTCCTTGAGCCGGTAGCTGTCGCCGGTGATCTGCACGATGTGGGCATGGTGCAGCAGCCGGTCCAGCAGGGCCGCGGTCAGCGTTGCGTCGTCGGCCAGGGCACCAGCCCACTGCGGGAACGGCAGGTTGCTGGTCAGGATCATGCTGCCGCGCTCGTAGCGCTTGGCGACGACGTTGAAGAACAGGGCGGCCTCTTCCCGTCCGAACGGCAGGTAGCCCAGCTCGTCGACGATCAGCAGGCGCGGGCCAAGCACGGCGCGGTTGAAGTATTCGCGCAGCCGCCCCTGGCTGTTGGCCGATGCCAGTTGCAGCATCAGATCGGCCGCTGATAGGAATCGCGTCTTGATGCCGGCGTGCACGGCGCGCATGGCCAAGGCGATGGCCAGGTGCGTCTTGCCCACGCCCGACGGGCCCAGCAGCACCACGTTCTCGGCCCGCTCGATGAAGGCCAGGCTGGCCAACTCCATCACCTGGGGCTTGGAGACGCCCGCGGCGAAGCCGAAGTCGAACGCTTCCAGCGTCTTCACCGAGGGCAGCGTCGCCATCTTCTGCAGGGTCTGGCGGGTGCGCTCGGTACGGGCGGCTATCTCGGCCTGCAGCGCCCGCTCCAGGAAGTCGCCGTAGCTGGTCTGGCTGGCGACCGCATGCTGGGCCAGGGCTGGCCACTGGCTGGCGATCGCCGGCAGGCGCAGCTGCTCGCACAGCACCTGCACCCTGTCGTGTTGCAGGTTCATGCCATTACCTCCATCAGCTCGCCGTAGACCGACAGCGGGTGCTGGATCGACGGGAACGGCAGCACCCGGGCAGTCGGCGGTGGGGGCAGCACCCGCACCATCACCGGCTCCGGCAACGGCTGCAGGTGCTGGCGCTCGTGCACCAGCAGGTCGCAGGGCCGCGCCTAGGTGGTGCCGTGGGTGCGACGGTTGGCCACCTGGTCCAGCCAGCGGTGTACCTCGCGGTTGGCGGTGTGCGCGTCCAGCACCAGTCCGCCGCTGCGCAGCGTAGCCGCCAGCGGGACCACGAAGCTGCCCTTGAGGTAGCCGTTGAACCGTTCCACCTTGCCCTTGGTGCGGGCCCGGTAGGGACGGCACACCCGTGGGGTGAAGGCGCACTGCTCG
Source organism: Luteimonas sp. JM171 (assembly GCF_001717465.1). NCBI lineage: Bacteria > Pseudomonadati > Pseudomonadota > Gammaproteobacteria > Lysobacterales > Lysobacteraceae > Luteimonas > Luteimonas sp. JM171. The sequence continues at coordinate 682,429 of NZ_CP017074.1, forward strand.
GCCAGCTCCAGCATCTGCGGGTTCCAGCGATGCTGGCCGGGGCCGTACACGTCGCGGTCCAGCAACACCGGCTTGGCGTTGTCGAACAGCACGTGCTGCGGCACGCCGCCGAAGTAGTCGAACGCCCCAACCAGCCCGGCCTCCCAGGCCGGGAAGCTCTCGTCGTCGCCAAAGCGCACATAGGTCGTGCGGCTGTAGCCGAGCGTGGCGACGAAGGCGACCAGCCGGTCGCGGCCGCGCCGCACCATGGTGAAGTCCGCCTGCATCTGCTCGCCCGGCGCCGTCTCGAAGCGCACCACCGGATCGGCGGGCGCACGGCGCAGCGGCGCCATGAACGCCTTGAGCTGGCTGATGCCGCCGGTATAGCCCTGCTCGGCCAGCTCGCGCAGCATCACCGTCGCCGGGATCACGTCCGGCTGGGCCGCTGCCAATCGCGCCCGAACATAGTCCTCATACGGCGCCAACTTGGTCGGCCGCCTGGGCCGCGGCGTGTACTGCGCCTGGGCGCCACGCAGGTAGCGCCGTACCGTGTTGCGAGACACCCCCAGATCGCGGGCGATCTCCCGGATCCCCTTGCCCTGACGGGCCATCACTCTCACTTCCACTGCTTCCTCCTGGGTCAACATCCAGGCGGCCTCCAAAAGACCGCCATCCTCGCCCGGGTGGGTCAGTTTTACATCGGCGCGGGTGGGTCAGTTTTACGTCGGCGGTGACAGCTCGCCAAAGCGGTGACGTCACAGGTCCCGGTCGATATTTTGCGCGCCATGTCCAGCCGGAACCCGGACGCGAGCATCGCCGTTACCTACAACGACGCGTCTGGTGCTCACGTGGTCCCGACTTTGGACCCGGCAACATTCGTGCAGCCGACCGCGCCGCCTGTTCGCAGCCGGACCGCCACAATGCCAATCACCGGCGTCACATATTCAGCGCGCGGAGGACTTAAAGTTCTGCTCACCAACGACCGGCTCGAAGTGACACTCCCCCCGGACTTGGAAACGATCGTAGCGGCACTTCCAATGTCCACCATCCGAGAAGGATTGTGGCTCTCCGGGACCATCGTTCAAGACGACAACAATCGGTGGGCGGCCTCGGAGGGTGGACGGATCTCCTACCAGGAACCCATTGCAACTCAAGCCGTCGCGGGGTGAGCGACCAAGCGCCGATACAACCAAATCATCGCCAGAACCCAACGCACGGCGGCTGCGTGCGAGCTCGTACGCGCTTGGTCTTTCTTGTTCGTAACAAGGACCGCTTTGTCGCGGCTACGGACCTCTATTTTTAGATCCAGATCAGTCTTTATCAGCATCTCCTCCGCGGCACTCCGGACAGCTTCTGAGTCCAGGATCAGAACTACGTCACTGTCATGGAGACGATGCACATAGCCTTGCTCTTGCCGCGCCTCGGCCAGAAGCCCAAGCCATTGGGTGGGTGGATCGTCCATGAGCTGAAACAGCTTCTGACTCCCGTCGATCCTCCGCGCGGGCACCATGATGCCTCGACGCTGCCGAATTCCTCCAACACTCCAAGGCGCGAAGCCGTTCTTGACGACCAAAGTCTCGATCCCGCGCTCAAGCCGCTCCACCTGCGCGTTCGACAGTCCCGAGCGCGCCATCGCCTCCAGCCTATCGCCGTGCCTATGGTATTCACGCGCGAAGAGGTCGATATGCCGTGGCGTCAATGCTTTCTGCCTGTACAACGCAGGTGGGTAGGTTAGCGATGCAGCGGGTCTTGTAATTACCTCGACGCCGATTCGATCAAAAATTGCACTATGGAACTCGGATGACCCTCTAAGCCGCTGCCGGTGCCAAGCTGCATCAAGGGCTGCAGCAGAGATGTTCGACACGGCCAAGGCACGCGCCCTGTCGAGCACTCCTGCACGTTTCAGGTACTGCGCTAATGGCACCGCCATGTCATAGATGTAGTGCTCGAGCGATACGACTATGTCCGCATGCCCTGACTCTCGAAGCATGGCGTAAACACCTCGAGCGGTCGGCACCTGCTGGTTCATCGCCGCTCCCATCTTCAGAGTGACGCGACGCTTCCGCAGCCAATATGTCCTGGCCTTGGATTGCCCTGAAGCCCACTTGAGCAGGGAGTCAAGCCGCCTGGTGAGGTAGCGCGTGAAGAATCGTCGCCGGGAACCTGGGGACTCGGCGAACACTGGCTGCTTCCACCAAGTCTCACCCGCCAACGCCTGCTCCTGATCAAGCCATTTGATCACCCATTTTCTATGGGCAGTCCACAGCTCGCCCTCCAACGGAACGAACCCGACGGAGGTCGTGGTCTTGGCCTCGCCGTACTCACCTGTGCTATGCACATGGATGAAGTCTGCGCCTGGTCCAAGGAAATGGAGGTCACCGAGCACCAAGCCGTGCGCGGAGCTCGGTCTCAGGGCGCCGGCCTCGAGGATCAAGTACAGCAGCACTCGTAGCGCGCAGGCACGCACATTCTCTGGTCCAGAGTCTATTCGCGCGCGTTCACGTTCGAGATCGTTCTGCAGCTCAATGAGTACTCGACCGACCTCCGCACTCGAAAGCGCGCCAACATCAGACGTTCGGACGCGCGGGCCAGCAAATGCCCGGAGCGGAGAGAAATCGACACCTTCTAAGTGGTGAACAGTTGCAAGGTAGTGGTGGAACTTCACCAGCTCCTCGAGCACCTCCGGCCTCGTGCTCTCCTTCTTGGAACAGAGAACCGCGAGGTAGATCTCCTGAAGTTCCTGCGAGCCTTGTTCGGCCAGCATCCTCCTGCCAAGGATATCCAGAAGAGCACTACCGAACCTGGTCAGCTCCTTGTGGAGGGTCCGCTGGGCTCGACCGCGCCTTTTTCCGCCGATATAGACGAGCCTGTGGATGAAGTACTGGATGATCAGCCCAAGGTTCGAATCCAATCCCGCCTCGTCGAGAAGAGCATCCAGTTCCTTACGCAGTCTTCTCCGCCACGCGTACTTGCTGTCTGATTTCCGGCCCTTGCGCCGAGACACCTCCTGATTGAGCGCTGAGGTAAGTTGGTGGTAGGCAACAGACCTTCCCTTGGTCGCTTGCTTGTGATTTCTGGACCCAGACTCTTTGATCTGTTCCGCGTGGTTCGCGTCGTCTTCGTCGCCGACGCCCGTTCGCAGGGGCCACTCATCTGCGACCGCGAGCACCCGTTGCGTATCCACCGCCGCCACCGGGTAGCCGTCCATGACCAGCCGTTCAGGCCCCGAGAGCTCCATGCGACCGGCTACGCGCAGCGTTCCCACAACCCTGCTGAGCAACGTGGCCGATTCTTCGTCAGCTTCAACGACATCACTGAAACGCTTCTGTACCCAAGCTGCGAATTGAGCTGCCGGGAGGGGCTTTCCCGTCGGCGCCTCCGCGCCGCGGCGCGCAAGGACCAGCGCATCGCAGCCCGCAACGACCCTCGGCACTTCCCGTCGATCCTGCATGGCTGGGACCCGAAGCCACTCCGGCTGGGAAGAGCCCCGTACTACCTTGGCCGCAGCACCCACCATCGCTGAGGTAGCCCTAAGATCCCGGTGTGGTGTCGTTGCAAGCATGGACAGTTGGGTCAGTCCTGGTTTGTCATGGGGACGGTCTTCGGCAGCGACCTCTACCAGCTTGGCCCGGATCGCCTCTGCATGCCGTACCGCCAAGCCGACTCCAGGGAGGAACGGTGATAGTTGCGCCGTGACCCCAAGGTGCCTCCGTGGTGGTTCTGGCCCCGAAACAATCCTTTTGTCGATCGCCTTCATGACCAGCCGGTGGATGAGGTATTCGGCTGCCAACCCTTCCAATGCCGACGACGGATCGTCGTCTGCTTTCTTGACCCGATCCCTCATCAGGGCGTAGTGCTCAAGGGACAACGGTACCGGGCCATCCGCCGTAAACCCTGGCGAGAGGAGCAACGTCCGCTGTTCCATGTCCACATCAAGGGCGGGGATCAGTTCGGCAATGGCCTCCGCAAGGCGAGGCAGTACACGCTCTTCGGTTTCGTTCCGCCGGGCAACGAAATCCTCCCGTACCGCACGCACGTAGCTCGCGTGCTCTTGCTCATAGCATTTGACCTCTGCCTCCCAATCCTTGAGTGGACGACTTGGCAATCCGCCCCACGACCACGCTGGGGTCCTTTGTCGTCGGCTGTACCAGCCTTCTTCGACGACCAGTTCGTCAATCACCTCGTCGAGCTGCTCGGCGAATGACTGCGCCGAAAGCGGGGACAGGTCGGCCAATGCAAAGGATGGGGAAACCACCCAGCCCAGCTGGGCGTGTCGCAACTCCCAGTCGACGTTTCTTTCCTGCAGAAGCTGGTTCAGCCGGTGCCGATAATGGTTGCGGACCTGCGCGAGAACGGCAGGCATTGTTGCGCTCAGCACGTCCATCTCGAGACGCTGGACAACCCCTGATTCCCCAGGCCCACTGAAGAGTGGGTGCTCACTGCAGAGCACACCATTGGCCCACGCGGCCAGAGCGGCGTCTTCACCACGGCTGATTTCGGCCAATCTGCGAAGGTATTCACCCAGTGCCGCTACCCAGCGCCGTCCGGTCGCAGCGACCCGTGTCCTGCGTAGCACGTCGACCAGCTTGTCTTCCAAGACCACCACGCGGTATTCGGGGACCACCGAGTCGAGCATCAAGTTGGCAATACCCTTCCCAGGGCGAATCCCTGTGATGAAACACAACGCTGCCGCGAGATGGTTACGCTGCGCCAACAGGTGACTGAGCCGGCCGTCTTTTCGACGGGCCGCGGAGTAGACCTCCCTCGTCAAATTCGCGGGCCATTGCCGCGCCAACTCATCCTGAACTGCAATTCTTGATCCGACTCCTGCGGTTCGGCTGGCCAAGTAAGGAACATGCTCATCGAACCAGCGAGTGAGGAGTCCTGAGACCCGCGACATCACTGTGCTTTCTGGGATCCAACCGTAATAAGCGGGTCCCAGCGACGTTGAGAACGTGTCGCGCATGACGAGTTGCGCGACCTCGGGTCCGAAGCTCGCAGCCAAGTGACTACCCAACACCTTGCGGAACGGACTGGCTCCTATCTGCATTCCTGGCAACAGGCGGGCTACTACATCACGTAGGCGGTATGCTCCGCCCAAGGTCTGGCCATACGGAAACACCGCCGATCCATCTGCAGAGGCTGAACCGCTCAAGGCTTTAAGTGCTTCGTACAATCGGGGCGGCAGCGGCCAGTGAATGACCTCGGCGCTTGGCTTCAGGAACTGGATCAGGTCTTCAGGAGGGACAGCCGACTGAGGGGGGCGTTTCAATCTCAACCAGAGCACGGGTACATGAAGGTCAAGAACGGCGTCCCCGCTCCCCTCATGACCCCATCTGATCTGCGACAGATCAAGCTCCCGCATGCCAGTGGCAATTGCAAAGCCAAAGGCGAGGAATTGCTCACTACCAGGTCGGTCACCCGCCGCGATGGCGGCTTGCCCGGCAGCAAGTGTGGCTCGGGCCGCTCTCTGTACAAGGCCCTCGGGCACGATCTGGCAAGGGCTCAAGGACAAACCAGAATCGCCGGACTTTCGCAGCAGCTGTTGCGCGCTGGCAAGGGCATGAGTAGACCGTTTACCCAGGCCTTCGAAGGCCAAGCCTCCTACCTCGGAGCTGGATAACTCGATCTGATCATCGAGATCATCCTCTAGTGCTCCGGCTACCGGCACACTGGGTGCCTCGGTCACCACGACCAAATCGGGCCTGGAGCCTAGCGACTGCAAAAGGCGCCCGGGTTCGGCGTGGACCCAGCGGGCCACCCTGTGGCGCAACCAGTTGCGCCATAAGCGGTTGAAAGTCAGGTGTGACTGGTCGCCTTGGGCCAGCATCCTGTCCAGATGCCGGAGCAGCGAAGTGACACCCTCAGCCCCAGCCAGCACGACCCGAAGCGGCGCACCCGTATCTTCAGTGGCTACCCTGACGTATCGCGCCAGCTCTCTAATCCGCCTTCTCTGTGTTGGGTCGCGCCCTTCTGGACCAAGCGCGGCGTTTACCAAGACCGCGGTCAAACTGGTCAGCGCAGGGCCTGGGTCCTCCCGGCTCCACGCAAGGAGTGCGACCAAGACGGGAGAAATCTTCGCAACACCCTCAGGAATCTGGAGAAAGCCTCCGGCGCGTCCACCCCTCTTCTCCCCAGCATCCACGTGTGCGTGGTCACGCAGATGAGCCAAGATGGCGGCGTCATCGGGCGCCAACGCCAGCGCCAGCTCGTGCAGGGCTTCCTTTGCGGCAAGCGCCCACGCCCCCTCCAATGCCACGTCATCCAGAAGGCGCGCGGCATCCCAGTCCGGTGCTACCTTCTCTTGGGCAAGGGCAGCCATAAGTCGAGCTTAGTGTCAGGGTCACCCCAAACGCAATGTCCGTGACAAGACTTTTGCGCCTAAATCGCCGTCAGATCCGGACCGCTCGCATGAACGTGGATTCTCGCCCCCTCTCAAAAACTTCTTGTCAGGCACTTTACACTTTAAATATCAATAGCTTAGAGGCGTACATTGGTATGTCGTGTGTGAAATTATCTGGACATAGAGACAATTAGCGGATTACAGCGATTTTCATCGCCCAAGTTCTCATAATGTCCACCCATAGCCACCATTCTCGGAACAGTCGTATGCCCGCGATTTGCGGGTTTTTTTGTGCCTGCAGCCCTTCCCGCGCCCCCCTCCGCGATCCCGAATTCCGACGCTTCCAGGCCTCTGTGACACTTTCTGTGACAGTTTCATGTGTCACAGGGTTCGGCGAGCGCTCGAAAACGACCCCAGCACTCAATCAGAACGGGCCGCCCGGGAAATGGTGCCCGGCCCTGCCGACACTAGAAGGCGTTCGGCGGCATACTGGCCCAAGGGGAGACCGGGGCCGCTCACGGAATGAAGGAAAACCACCTCGAAGACGCCTGCCTGGATTGGCTGGCCAGCGCAGGCTGGACGACTGCGGAGGGCGAGGTCCTGGCGCCCGACGAGGAGCGCCGGCGGTGGTCGGATGTGGTGCTGACCGGGCGCCTGCGCGCGGCCGTCGCTCGCCTCAATCCGACGCTCGCTCCCGCAAAAGTAGACGAGGTGGTGGCGCGGGTGTCCGGCTACGGCCACCAGTCCCTGGTCGACGGCAACCGGGAAATCTACGACTGGCTTCGCAACGGGGTGCCACTGGAGCGCACCACCCCCGACGGCAGGCGCGAGGTGCTGCGGGTGCCGGTGATCGAATTCGGGGACAGCAACGACCTACTGGCTGTGCGCCAGTTCACGGTCCAGGGCTCGAAGCTCCGGCGGCCCGACATCGTGCTGTTCGTCAACGGCCTGCCGCTGGTGGTGATCGAGCTGAAGAACCCGGCCGACCTCAACGCCGACCATGTGTCCGCCTGGAACCAGATCCAGAACTACAAGGCCGAGATCCCGCAGCTGTTCTGGTTCAACCTGCTCAACGTGGTGTCCGACGGCACGGTGGCGCGCTACGGCTCGCTGAGCGCGGAGCTCTCCCGCTACTCGCGCTGGCGGCTGCTGGATGGAAAGAAGGTCGGCAAGGAGCAGCTGGAGCTGGAAGTGCTCATGCGCGGCCTGCTGGAGCCCGGGACGCTGCTCGACTTCTTCCGCGGCTTCGTCGCCTACGGCGGGGCTGACGGCGGCGCCAGCTTCAAGATCATCGCGCAGTGGCACCAGTACCACGGGGTGAAGAAGGCCGTGGAGCGCGCGGTCGAGGCGCTCACCCGGCGCAAGGACGGCAAGGGCGGCGTGATCTGGTTCACCCAGGGCTCGGGCAAATCCCTGCTGGCGCTGTTCTACGTGATGGCGTTGCGCGACCGGCCGGAGTTCCGCAACCCGACCGTGGTGATGGTGACCGATCGCAACGACCTGGACGGCCAGCTCTACGAGACCTTCGCCGACAGCGCCTGGTCGCTGCGCGCCACGCCGGTGCAGGCCGACAGCCGGGAGGACCTGCGGCGGATGCTGTCCGAAGTGCAGGCCGGCGGCGTGTTCTTCACCACCATCAACAAGTTCGCGCCCGAGCCGGGGCAAACTTCGGTACCGGTGCTGTGCGAGCGCGACAACGTGGTGGTGATCGCCGACGAGGCGCACCGCACCCAGTACGGCTTCCGCGCCGACATGGACACGAAGACGGGGAAGACGAAGTACGGCCTGGCCAAGTACATGCGCGACTCCCTGCCCAACGCCATCTACCTGGGCATGACCGGCACCCCGGTGAGCCTGGACGACCGCGACACCGAGGCCGTGTTCGGCAGCTACGTCGACGTCTACGACATGATCGCCGCCCAGGAAGACGAGGCGGTGGTGCCGGTCAGCTACGAGTCGCGGATCATCGAGCTGCGCTTCAACGAGGCCGAGAAGCAGGCGCTGATGGACGAGTTCCTCGACGCCACCGGCGACGAGGACGAGGCCGAACAGGACCGCACCGCCAGCCGCCATACCCGGCTGGAAGCGCTGGCCATGGCCGATGGCCGCATGGCGACCCTGGCCGAAGACCTGGTCCAACACTGGGAAGCGCGTAAGCAGTCAGTGGCCGGCAAGGCGATGATCGTGGCCGTCTCGCGCGAGGCCGCGGTGCGCCTGTACAACGAGATCGTGAAGCTGCGCCCGGACTGGCATTCGGACGACATCAACGCCGGCCGCATCAAGGTGGTGATGACCGGCAGCTCGGCCGACCCGCCGCACTTCCAGCCGCACCGCACCGACGAGACCGACCGCAAGCTGCTGGAGAAGCGTTTCAAGCAATCCCCCGACGACCTGAAACCGAACGAGGTGCCGCTGGAGCTGGTGATCGTGCGCGACATGTGGCTGACCGGCTTCGACGCCCCGCCCGTGCACACCCTTTACGTGGACAAGCCCATGCAGGGCCACGGCCTGATGCAGGCCATCGCCCGCACCAACCGCATCTGGAAGGACAAGCCCGGCGGCCTGGTGGTGGACTACATCGGCATCGGCGAGGAGCTGAAGAAGGCGATCCGGCAGTACACGCGCGACAGCGGCAAGGAGCGCGAGCCGGTGGATACCTCCGGCACGGCGCTGAAGATCCTGCTCGATACGCTCGACGTGATCCGCAAGGAGTTCTTTGCGGGCTTCGATTACGAAGGATTCGAGGAGCCGAAATGCGCCTTGGCGCTGCTGGCCCCGGCGGTGGATCACATCATTCAGCTGGATCCGCAGTCGGACGAGAAGTGCCGCAACCGCGGCGTGCGCGCCTACATGGACCAGGTCGCCAAGCTCACCCGGGCGCAGGCCCTGGCCGGCACCCGGGCCGAGGCCATGGCAGTGCGCGAGGAGATCGCCTTCTTCCAGGCGGTACGGGTGAGCCTGATCAAGCTGACCCGCTCGGCCGGCGGCATGTCGCGGCTGGAGAAAGAGGCCGCGCTGCGCCAGCTGGTGGCCAAGGGCGTGCTGGTCGAAGGCGTCAACGACCTCTACAACACGCTGGGACTGGAGAAGCCGGACATCAGCCTGCTGGACGAGCGGTTCCTCGCCCAGATCCGCGAGATGCCCACGAAGAACCTGGCCGCCGAGCTGCTGGAGCGCCTGCTGGCCGACCAGATCCGCTCGCGCGGCCAGAAGAACGCGCTGCAGGGCAAGGAATTCGCCGCCCGGCTGGAGGAAGCGATCAACCGCTACCAGAACCGCGGCTTGACCACGGCCGAGGTGATCGAGGAGCTGATCCGGCTGGCCAAGGAGATCAACGAGGCCCGCCCGCCGGATGGCATGAGCGAGGAGGAGTTCGCCTTCTACCAAGCGCTGGCGGAGAACGAGTCCGCCGTGCGCGAACTCGGGCACCCCACCCTGCGCGTGCTGGCCCAGGAGCTGACGGACAAGCTGCGGAAGTCCGCGACGATCAACTGGCAGAACCGCAGGGACTCACGCGCGCGGATGGTGGCGATGGTCAAGGTGCTGCTGGCGCGCTATCGCTATCCGCCGGACAAGCAGCCGGAGGCAACGAAGAAGGTTATCGAGCAGGCGGAGCTGCTGGCGGATTCGTGGGCTGAGTGAGTAGTGCTCTTGGGTGGCAGCTTGCGATCCGAGGCCGCCGATCGCCTGCCGCGCAAAAGCACTCTGTCCCCTGACGCTTTAGTCCGGGATTGTCCCCGGGTGGGAGCGGAGTCGGCACCTATCGGCGGGGGTGTCGGCCCGTCTTTTATACGAAAGCAACACATCGCTTCATCGGCATGGAAGTTATCCACAGAATATCAACGCAAACGGAACAATCGTCTCGGCCCGCTTTCCACAACGTTCCGCCGAACTCCGCCTAAGCCCTTGACACTTGGATGCGTCTCATAAGCTGAGACACGGATGACACAATATGTAGGGGAAAGAAATTTTTATAGACACCATTTGCGGGGGTCCGTCGCCGTGCTACCATCTAGCCGCAAATAGAACACTGAATGTGACGAGCATCCAAGAAAAAACCCTCGCTGGCAGGCGAGGGTTCGTTCCACAACTACTGACTGCGTAAGGAGGTGCCCAACCCAAACCTGAACGAACTGTCCAACAGGGCGGATTGGGGCAAGACAACGCAGGCAGCCTTGACCGGTACGGAATTATAGGCGTTTTCGCCGTTTCCGTAAACGTCTACGAAGTCCTCGAACGACTCCGGCCATATCGGCAATCTACGACCCCTTCTTTGGGAGCGGCGGTTTCCTGTTGGGTAGTTGCAATGACCCCTCAACTACGGAAACACAGATCATGACCGCACTACCGAAGTTCGACCCGTCTAAGCCGGTTGTTGTCAATCCGCGTCTCTCTGTACGCAATGCTGCGAAGTTCGTGCAGTTGCCTGCTACGGAACAGATGCGGCTTCTCCACAACCAGAAGTTCCCGAAACAAAGGCCGCAGGTGTTCATGCAGCCCTACTACGCTCCGCCGATCAACGGCATCAGGAGTTTCCTTGAGCGTGGCGTGGCTGCGTTGCCTGATGCTCGGGCGCAATTGCAATCCATCAAGATTGCTTCGAGGCGAATGCACTGCACTCGTGTGCTGGAGTCTTTCGTACAGTCGGAGCACGCCAAGCGTGACTTGAGGCCGCAACCTACTCCGCGCTACTACATCGACTTGAACGGACTTGAGTTGCGCTTGGCACCGGATCTCGTTGCGCTCGATGGCGACGAACTGCGATACATCTACTTCAACGCGAATGCTCACGAGCAGGATCCAAAAACCGCGCGGCTGCAACTGGAGTTTGCGTACTGGCTTCTGCGAGAGAGCGGAGTAGATGTGTTGCCGCGTCAGGTCGAACTCATAGACCTATTTTCTGGGAAGCTGTTCTCTGGCAGGAAGCCACGCAAGACGAGCCTGCGCGACCTTGCAGACAATGCGCAGATCATCGTCACGCTTTGGCCGACGATAGACCCATAAGCTGTGAGATATTAAGTCACAACGCCGCCGGTGTTTTGTCACCCGGCGGCGTTCTCATGTCGGCAAAATCAACGCCCATTGTGGACACCATCGGTTTTGGGCAGCGCGCCTAGCAGGGAAGCGCCGCATGCGTGTGCACGACAACACCGCGCCGACCATGCGCCATTCCTTATACCAGCCTTGCAAAGTCGATAGCACCCGAATGCAAGGGCCTAGCCTTGCAGCTAAGCCGTTGTCCGTTCTTGCGCGCTTGCTGGCCTCGACGTGACCTGAACTCATCTGATCTATCGAACAGGTTCACAGGGTAGATATGGCTATCCTGTCGAACGACTGGCTGCTGCCAACACGGGATCAAGCAGGGCATCGAACTGTGCGTCGAAGCTGCCTATGGTATGGGGAAGGACGCCTGGGAAGCGATTCTTGAGATCGTTGATATAGCCGACGCCAACGAACTGCAGACTATTGGTCAGTCCGAAGACGTCTTCCATCGTGCTTTCCAACAGAGCGGCGCAGCAGTACATGGCTTCCTCGAAGCCAAGGACGCGGTACGGGACCGTGTCCAATAGCTGGGACGACAACTGTGCGTCAGCCAACTTCGATATCACATGCTCATGCAGCATCTTGGATGTGATATCGCTGAACAAGAACCAGTCTTCCAGTGTGATCACGATGCAGTAGAACTGGCCTACTACCTGTCCATCAGTCTCTCTGCGCCGCATCGCCCGATTGATGTTTTTATAGTTCTGGACGACCGCCTCGGCCAAAATGGCGAGTTGCCCCTTCAGCTCGTCTAGGTCTTCCGCAACAGCACCCGCCAGGGACAGTCGTTTGCCCTTGCACTCAACATAAGCGATTCCATCCTCGGCGCTGACGATCCAGTCCGTTCCGTCGAATCGCTGTCCCCCGATATACTCTTTCTCCGGTCGCTGAACAGCGTACTTGGGCCGTAAGCTTGCCAGCATCTGTCCGGAGACGTCCTCCACCGCCTGGCCGAACGCCGTAGAGAACCCCTTGGTACTGAGCAGGTCGTAATAAACGCCCTCAGTCAGACGCCGCTCGAGGGCAGGTGGGGAGGGGCAATACACCCTCTCAGGATGTTTAGGATCCAGTCCGACCAACGGCTTGTAATGGATGGCATTAAACGTGTATTCCCAGCATTCGTTGAGTCGCTGGGTCTCAATGAGCTTGACCCTAACGTCAGCCAGGGCGCCCACTATGCGATCGAAGAAGCGGGACGATTCTTCGCCTCCAATGCCAAGAACGGCGAAGTCGGTCTCTGTGTTGATCCTAGGGCGTTGCCACGATGAGGCGATAGTGGCGAAAGCGAGGATGAAATAAGCATCCACAGAGATCCCAAGCTTGCTTTCGAACAGCGCCTTCAGATCAACCGAGCTGTACAGAGCCAGATAGCGACCAAGCTTGACACCGTTAGTCCGAGAAAACCTCGGGAACTGCTGGTGTGCGATCCGATGGAGGGTGAGCATGATCCCACCCTCGACATTCGGGTCGAATGAGTCATTAGCAAACTCCTTGATTGTATTCAATGCGTGGGACAAATCGTCCCATCTGGCAAGCGACTTCTCGCAAGGTCGCCCTGACCTGTCGGCATGCAGTAGCAGCTCCCGGGCGAGCAAATCCACCTCATGAGGAAAAAGGTAGCGCTTGAGGTCTCTGGGAAATCCCTGCCTATCCCTATGGTCGTATCCGTACGGCAGCGGAACGCCGCCAGACACCAGCCGCGAGTACTGCCAGACATGGGCCAGAGACTCTTCTAACGACAGCTTCCTCAGTGCCGATTTTACCCTTCCATAGTCTGCAGGCACGGCCATCTCCCCCTGATCGATAAGCCCGAAAACTCTACCAAGAAGTAGGGTTGAGGGCTGCCAGGCTTGGAAGTTCAAGAACGCGACTTAGGGCTTTTGAACCATGGCAAGAGCTGCGGTTGGCTGCACCCCAAAGGCATGCAATGGTCCGGCGACTTTTGCGGAGGTCAGACCGCGAAAGCACAAGCCTCAGCGTGTCTGCTCACGTCGGCAACTTCTCGATCGCTTTTTCGGCCTCATGAATACGGATCCTGCCGGAGATCAGTCGAGGAAGCAGGGTGTCGCGCAATGCGGCGAGGCTTGCTGTCTGAAGCCCATTGGCTCGGATACGTTCGAACAACGGGGTAGCCATCAGCCCAAACACAGCAATGGTCTGCTCCGGGGGTAGGAACGTAATGATCCGTTTGAAGCTCTCCCGGGTGATGGTGTCGAACACTGCGCCATGCGCGATCTGCTGCAACTGCTCGACGAAGCGCAGGGTCGAGAAGTAGATGAAGGCTTCGCCGCCTTCAACTCTTGGGCGTAAGGCATAGCAGGACTGGTTCATCGCCATCGGCACGCCCGCCATCGCGACTTTTCCAACGGTCCCACGCGCGGAAATGATTGTGGTCATCGGCGGCAACAACCTTGCGGAGCAGTTTGCCAGCCCGAGCTCGGTGATCTTCTTTGCGGTGTCGAGAGTAAAGACCTGCCCGTTGGCAGGAGCATCTACCACCGAAAACCAAGGGATATCACCGCCCCAGTATTCGCCCACAGATGTCTTCGGAGTGCCACCTCCAACAATCTCCAGCAGCCCATCACTTCCGCCCACGGGCCAGCCTTTCGGGATCGAGCCGAGTTCGGAATCTTCGAACTCGCTGGGAAACAGCGCGGCGGTGGCGGCATCCATGCCTTCCGGCTCCCGGCCATCGGCCTTGGCGCGGACGGGGTCGAAGTCCACGAACCAGGACTTGAACAGGGCTTGGGCGATGGCTTCGAGGGTGGCGTTGGTTTGGCGCAGGTTGTCGATGCGGTCGTCCAGGCAGCGCAGAGTTTGAACCACCGATCGCTGGTGCCGCAGAGGAGGAGCGGGAACGACACACTCGCGAAGTGACTTAAGAGGGGTAGCAATCCCGGGAGTCCCGACTTGCGAAGCGTTCCTTAGCAATTCGGCACGACCCGACGCACTCGTGAAGAAGTAGTACAGGAAGTCTGGAACAACTCGACTCTCATCGAGCGAGATCTTCATCAGACTGGTAGATAGCGCGTATCGATGACCATCCGCGGGAACAATGCCGACTTCCCCGATCGCACCGCGGTGTGGAAATACAAGGTCCCCGGGCTTCAGGTTGGCGTTACCCAGCTCGGCGGCCTTTTCGTCGGTGATGAATACGAAATCTCCCGACAGGAGGCGGCCTTTTCCGAGGTTGCTCCCCCGAATTACCGCGACACCCTCAGCCACATAACAATCGGCTTTCATTCGGGAGCCAAACGGGCCAATCGCAATAGAACCAGCAACGGGGGCGGCAAGCTGATCAAGCCGACAGTTCGGCCACTCAGACGCCATAACCCAATGCCCCCAACCTCTCCCGGATCACCGCATCCAGCTCTGCCCCCTTCGCCATCTGTTCCGCCAGTTCTGCGGTGAGCCGCTCCATCTTCTCCGCGAACGCCTCGTCATCCTCCTCTTCCGCCACCGCGCCTACGTAGCGTCCGGGCGTAAGCACATATCCGTGCTTCTCCACGTCTTCCAGCGTGGCGCTGAAGCAGAACCCCGGCTCGCCTTCGTATTCCTCGCCGTCGCTGAATTCGGTGCCGCGCCACCGGTGATACGCCTGCGCAACGCGCTGCAAATCCTCGTCGGTAAATTCGATCTGCGTTCGGCTGATGCGGCCGCTGGCGGCCCTGCGGGCGTCAATGAAGAGGATCTGGCCACTGCGGTCCACGCTGCCGTTCTGCCCGGGCTTCTTGTCGCGGCTGAGGAACCACAGGCAGGCTGGGATCTGGGTGTTGGAGAACAGCTGGCCCGGCAGGGCCACCATGCACTCGACCACGTCGTCCTGGACCATGCCGCGGCGGATCTCGCCCTCGCCGCTCTGCTGCGAACTCATGGAGCCGTTGGCCAGCACGATGCCGGCGCGGCCGCGCGATGACAGCCGCGCCAGCATGTGCTGCAGCCAGGCGAAGTTGGCGTTGCCCTTCGGCGGGATGCCGTACACCCAGCGCGGGTCGTCGGCCAGCTTGTCGCCGCCCCAATCTGAGATGTTGAAGGGCGGGTTCGCCAGCACGTAGTCGGCGCGCAGGGTCTTGTGCTGGTCGTTGCTGAAGGTGTCGCCGTAGGTGGCACCCAGGTCGCCGTGCAGGCCGTGCACGGCCAGGTTCATCAGCGCCAGGCGCCGGGTGGCGGCCATCATCTCCTGGCCGTAGATGGCCAGGTCGCCCTTCTTCTTGAGCTTGGCGGCGTGGGCGTCCTTGAACTTCGCCGACTGCACGAACATGCCGCCCGAGCCGCAGGCCGGGTCGTAGATGGTGCCCTTGAACGGGGCCAGGATCTCCACCAGCAGGTTGACCACGCTCTTGGGCGTGTAGAACTCGCCGGCGCGCGCGCCTTCCTTGAGCGCGAACTGGCCGAGGAAGTACTCGTACACCTCGCCGAACACGTCGCGGCTGCCGTGCCGGTCGGGGTCGAAGCTGAGCCTGGCCAGCAGCTGCATCAGCTCGCCGAGCTTGCCGGGCTCCAGCTCCAGGCGGGAGAACTCGCGGTACAGCACGCCCTTCAGGCTCGGGTTCTCGGCTTCGATCTCGCCCAGGGCCTTGTCCAGGCGCTGGGCCAGGTCCGGCGCAGCGGCCTGGGCCAGCAGGGCGTTGAAGTGCGCGTTCGGCGGCACCCAGAACACGTTGTCGGCGTCGTAGAAGGTCTTGTCGGCGGCGAACTGCTCGGCGAGCTCGGCGCGGCTTTCCTCGTCTTCGATGTAGTACTCCGCGCGCGGGTCCGCGAGGCGCTTGCGGATGCGCTTGCCCTGGGCGTCGAACATGTCCGACACGTACTTGAGGAACACCAGCCCCAGCACCGGGTACTTGTACGTCGCCGCCGCCACCGAGCCGCGCAGCTTGTCAGCCGCCTCCCAGAGGGTGCGCTTGAACTCTTCGTTGGTCATTTCATCCCCTGATCCACGGGGAAGATCATGCCACGCCGGTCACCGTGCCAGCAGCCGCCGCGTCCAATCCAGCAACACCATCGGCAGCCGCTCCGGTGCCGGGAGCACCGCATAGTTGTCCGGCCCGAACACCTTGGGCAGGTAACCGGGCGCCTGCAGGTCCACGGTGAGGCAGAACGGGAAAATGCCTTGCAGCCTGGCCTCGGCAACGGATTGGCGCATGTCCTCCACGCCGTAGCGGCCATCGTAGCGGTCGGCGTCGTTGGGCTTGCCGTCGGAGAGCATGAGCAGCAGGCGGTGCTCGGCGGGCTGGCGCATGAGCAGCGAGGTGGCGTGGCGGATGGCGGCACCGGCGCGGGTGTAATTCTCGGGTTCAAGGCCGGCGATGCGCAGGGAGACATCCTCACCCCAGGGCTCGTCAAAGTCCTTCAGCATGCGCATGGAGACCCCGTGCGGGCCCTCGCCTGAAAACGCCAGCACCGAGAACGGTTCGCCCAGGCCCTGCAGCGCCACGCACACCAGCAGCAGCGCTTCGCGCTCCACGTCGATCACGCGGCGGCCGTCGCCGATGAAGCCGTCGGTGGAGCCGCTGGCATCCACGAGCAGCGTGATGGCGATGCTGCGCCGTCCGGGCCGCCGGGCCTCATACAGGCCGTCGCGCAGGAAGCCGCCGGCGCGCAGGTCGGCACGGCCCTGCACGCAGGCGTCGATGTCGATGTCCTCACCCTCCGCCTGCCGGCGCAGGCGCACCCGCTCGGGGCGCAGGGCTTCGAACTGGCGGCGGATGCCGTCCAGGTGGGAGCGGTGGCGGGCCAGGGTGGCGTCGACCCAGCGCTGGTCGCCGGCCGCCGGCGGTCGCATCCGCACGGTCGTGCCCTTCTCAATGTAGGACGCGTCGGCGTGGTTCCACTCCGGATAGTGGAACCTTGTCTCCGCTTCGCCCCCTGTCTTGAACTCCATCACCGCCCGGCTGTCGGGTGGATCATCCGACAGCAGCACCTCGCGCGGCGGGCCCGGGGCGGCCACCATGCGGGTGGAGGCCAGCTCGGACAGCATGTCGCCGTACTCCTCGGCGCCGGTTTCATCGTCGCGGTCGATCGGGCGCTGCATGCCGAACGGATCCTCGGCCACCTCGTGCGGGGCGTCCTGCTGGATCATCCAGGCGCCCTGCTCACCGGGCCGGTCTTCGTCCCCGGTCGCCTCGCGCTGCTCGGGACGCCGCTCCATGCGGGCACTGCGCACATCTTCCGCCGCTTCGTCCGGTCCCGCTGGACGGGCATCACCACCGGGGCCGGCTTTGGCACCATCGCCCGGCTGGCGCAGCTCGCCGGTCCACCAATCGCGGTAGAGCGGCATCGGCCCCAGGCGCCGGCAGGCGGCGCGATCGATGCCCCAGTCGTCCAGCAAGGTCCGGGCGCGGGCCACCGCGTCCTCCACGGTGGCGGGCCCATCGGGCGCGGCACGCAGGTCGCTCCCGAGGATGGAACGGACCAGATGCTCCAGCGGCTGCCGCGCCGGGGCCAGTTCTTCCACCGCGGGGCGGCCGCGCAGCGCCAGCCGGCGCAGCCGCTCCAGCGCCGGCACCAACCCGGGCAGCCGCCGCGCAACTTCTGCTTCGGCGGCCTGGGCCTCCAGCACCAGGGCGGTATCGCGCAGCAGCGGGCGCGGCAGTGCCAGGATGGCGCGGGCGCTGCCGCGCATTGCCCGGAACGCCTGCTGCAGCGCCATGGCCCGGTACAGTTCCGAGGCTTCCAACGGGTCGCAGGTGCCGAGGTTGCCGGGCAGCCACAGGGTGCCGTCGTTGGTGGCCGGCAGCGCCTGGTGATGACGCGGATAGGCAGCCGGGTTGAAGAAGCGGTGCAGCATGGTGGGACGCGCGGGGGGCAGCGCAATCCGCATGGGCAGGCTGGTGCCGCAGGCCGCCGACAGCAGCAGGTCCAGCCGCCGAGCCAGCGAGGCCAGCGCGACCGGCTCGTCGGGATCGCGCGCGTAGTGCCTGCGCCAGGTATCCCGGATGAAGATGGTCGCGTGGCGCGCGACATCGACAACGAGGTCTTCTGGCTCCGCCATGCCGGCCTGCCCTTACGGGAACATTGCGTCGACCAGTTCGCGCATGGCGCCAAGCAGGGTCGGGTCGTCGCTCAGCGGCGAGACCACCGCCACCCGGCAGGCCTCGCGCACGCTGATGCCGCTGGCCACCAGCCGGCCGGCAGCGATCAGCAGGCGCGTGCTCGGCACCTCGGCCAGGCCGCGGTCACGCAGCGAGCGGATGCGTGCGGCCAGCTCCACCAGCGCCACCGCGGTGCCACTGTCCACGCCGCTCTCGGCGGCGACGATCGCGGCCTCGGCCTCCGGCTTGGGGAAGTCCAGGTCGATGGCGACGAAACGCTGGCGGGTGCTCGGCTTGAGGTCCTTGAGCATCCGCTGGTAGCCGGGGTTGTAGGAAATGATCAGCTGGAATCCCGGCGCCGCCTCGATGGTCTCCCCGGTGCGGTCGATCGGCAGGATGCGCCGGTAATCGGTGAGCGGATGCAGCACCACGATGGTGTCCTGGCGCGCTTCCACCACTTCGTCCAGGTAGCAGATGGCGCCCTCGCGCACCGCCCGGGTCAACGGGCCGTCCTGCCACACCGTCTCATCGTGGCGGATCAGGAAGCGGCCGATCAGGTCGCTGGCGGTAAGGTCGTCGTGGCAGGAGACGGTGATCAGCGGACGGCCCAGCCGCCAGGCCATGTGCTCCACGAACCGGGTCTTGCCACAGCCGGTGGGGCCCTTGAGCATCACCGCCAGGCCCCCGGCGTGGCACTGCTCCACCACCTCCACCTCGTTGCCCGTGGGCAGGTAGTACGGGCCGGCCGGGCCCGGCCCCGTGCGTGCATCCACCAATCAGGTTCCCCCGGGCACCGCCCGTTCGTCCGCACGCGGGTCGTCGACCACCTCGAAGCGCGGCCGGTAGCGGAAGAAATCAAAGATGAAGAGGGCCACGCCCACCGCGAAGATGGTGGCGGTGAGGATCAGCATCAGGAAGTGCACCTGGATCTTGAGCTGCGCGTCCAGGTAGCCCATGCCCATGATCCGCTCCAGGTAGACCTGGGCGATGCCCGCGGTGCCGAACGAGAGGGTCATGCCGAACATGCCCGAGACCTGCAGCCAGAACGCCCAGTAGCCCAGTGGCGAATACCGGTCCTGCGGCCGGCCGGTCAGGCCCGGCAGCGCGTAGGTGATCATGGCCATGGTGATCATCGCGTAGGCGCCGTAGAAGGCGGAGTGCGCGTGCATGGCGGTGACCAGGGTTCCGTGGGTCCAGCGGTTGACCTGGGGCCAGGTGTGGGCGAGCCCCAGCAGCCCGGCCCCGAACAGGGCGAAGATCGCGCTGCCCAGGGTCCAGTGCAGGGCCAGCGTGTTCGGGTGCCGGACGCCGCCGCGGCGCATGGCGGCGTACGCGTAGATGGCCATGGCGGCCAGGGCCAGCGGCTCGAGCGCGCTGAAGAAGCCGCCGATCGGCAGCCAGTAGTACGGCACGCCCACCCAGTAATAGTGGTGCGCCGTGCCCAGGATCCCGGCCAGGAACACCAGGCCCACGATCACGTACAGCCATTTCTCCATCACCTCGCGGTCGATGCCCGAGAGGCGGATCAGCAGGTAGGCCAGGAACCCGCCCATGATCATCATCCACACCCCTTCCACCCACAGATGGATGGTCCACCAGCGGTAGAAGATGGAGATGGTGTAGTTCTCGTAGTGCAGCAGGGCCGGGATGTAGAGCACCGCCGACAGCCCCAGGCCCAGCAGCAGCACGCCCTCGGTGGTGGTCAGCCGGCCCGCCTTCTTGATCGTCATGCCGATGTTGTAGAGGAACATCAGCATGCAGATGACGATCACGAGCTTGTGCGGCAGCGGCTGCTCGAGCAGCTTGTTGCCGGTGCCGTAGCGGAACAGGTAGCCGATGACCGCGCTCACGCCCATCAGCGCCCACAGCCCCAGCTGCCAGTACGCGAGCTTGACGCTGTAGAGCTCGGTGCGCGATTCGTCCGGCACCATCCAGTAGGTGGCGCCCATGAAGCCGGTAAGCACCCACACGATCAGCAGGTTGGTGTGGATGGTCTTGGTGACGTCGAACGGCAGGATGTACAGCAGCGGGTCCGGGCCCAGGTACTTGGTGGCCGACAGCAGGCCGAACACGATCTGCAGTCCGAACAGCACCATGGCGAAGGCGAAGTACCAGTAGGCGACTGATTGGGACTTGTAGCGCATAGGAAATCTCCCCGTGCCGGCGCGTCGCGCCCGCCGTCAGTTCAACGATGCAAGGTAGGCCACGAGCTGGTCGATCTCTTCGTCCGTCAGCGTTTCCGGATAGGTGTTGGGCATGAAGGACGTGCCCTGCGCCGAGAACATCGCCCCGGGCACCAGGTGGGCGCTGGGATCGACGATCGACTCGCGCAGGTAACCTTCAACGTCGGTGGCGCTGCCGGTGTAGTCGGGCGATGCCAGGGTGCGCTCGGCCTTGCTGGCGATGTTCGCCATCGACGGGCCCGCCAGCTGCACGCCCGGCTGCAGCGAATGGCAGGCGGTGCACACCGGGGTGACGGTGCGGAACAGGTGTTCGCCGATGGCGCGCGGGTCGCTGTCGGCGGTCACCGGGCGGACATCCTCGGCAATGGCGGAGCCCACCCCGGCGCCCTCGGAGGCAACATTGATGCTGCCGCCAGCCACCAGGATGGGCCGCGGCGGCCAGCCCTGGTTGTCCACGTTGGCCACCCAGTCCAGGAACTGGATGAGGTCGTGGATCTCCTTCTCGCTCAGGTCCTGGGTGGGCATCAGCCGGCGGTGCCGCTGCTCGTCATAGAACTGCGAGGGGTCGCGCATGTAGGCCTTGAGGTAGGCCTCGCCGCGATGCTGGGTGATCTTGGTGAGGTCCGGCGCGTAGTAGGCGCCTTCCCCGAACAGCGTGTGGCAGTTGATGCAGTTGTACTTGTGCCACACGTCCTTGCCATGGATGACCTCGGCCGTGATGTTCTCGGCGTTGGTCAGCTCGCCGAAGCGCATGTGGCTGTGGATGGTCATGCCGAGGAAGGCAATCGCGGCCAGGGCGGTTGCGACGATGGCGAAGATCCGGGACTGCCGCTTGTTCATGCCGCCCTCCTCAGACCCGGATCGATGGCCAGTAGGAAATTGCGATGTAGCCGGCATAGATCGCGGCCACCGCCATCAGCACCAACACGATCCTGCCCGTCCAGCTGAGGATCGACACCAGGCTTGTCGCGTTCATTCGACTGCTCCCCGGGTTCCTTCGGCCCTACTGTGGCACCGGTCGGCTTGCCGTGCAACGCAATGGGAGGCGCACGCCTGCGTCAGCGCAGGGTTGCCGCCACCCGGGCAACCCGGTCACCGGGACTGGCGGGACCGGGGATGTGACTCGTCCGAGACGATCTCCCCATCGACCAGGGTGATGGTGCGGTCGCAGGTCTCCGACAGCCGCGGGTCGTGCGTGACCACCAGCACCGCGCAGCCGAACTGCTCGTTGAAGCGGCGCAGCAGCTCGAAGATCTCCGCCGCCGTCTTCGTGTCCAGGTTTCCCGTCGGCTCGTCTGCCAGCAGCAGCGATGGCCGCGTGACCAGTGCGCGCGCAATCGCCACACGCTGCTGCTGGCCACCGGAGAGCTGGTCCGGCCTGCGGTCCGCGTACTTCTCCAGCCCAACGTCCGCCAGCAGCCCGCGCGCCGTATCGGTGATTTCCCGACCGGGCCGGCCGTTGGCCACCATCCACGGCATCAATACGTTCTCCAGCGCCGTGAAAGCACCGATCAGGTGGTGGAACTGGAACACGAAGCCGATGTGCTGCCCGCGCAGCGCGGTGCGCCCCTCATCGTCCATGTCGCGGGTGGGCTCGCCGCGCAGGTACAGCTCGCCGCCGGTCGGGCTGTCGAGCAGGCCGATCAGGTTCAGCAGCGTGCTCTTGCCTGAGCCGGACGGACCCACCAGCGCGGTGAAGTCGGCGCTGTCCAGGCGCATGTCGATCCCGTGCAGCACCTGTGCCTCATTCGGTTGCCCGACGTTGTATGAATTGCGCAGCCCTTCGGCGCGCAGCACCTCTTGCTGCTCAGCCACGGATCGCCTCCACCGGGTCCATGCGCGAAGCGCGCGACGCCGGGACCATCGCCGACACCACGCCCGCCACGGTGGCCAGGGCCATCGCCGCCGGCACCAGCGACGGTGGCAGCGGCACGTCGAACAGGCCGGGGCCCAGGTTGTTGAACATCCACACCAGCCCCAGCCCGGCCAGGGCACCGATCGCCGAGCCGGCCAGGCCCAGCACCGCGCCCTGCACCAGGAACACCTGCAGCATCTGCCTGCGGCGGGTGCCCATGGCCCGCAGGATGCCGATCTCGCGCGTGCGCTGGGTCACACTGACCGCGAGCACGCTGGCGATCGCCAGCGCCACCGACACCGCCACGAAGAAGCTGATCATGTTGGTGGACATGCGCTGGGAGGTCAGGGCATTCATCAGCTGGGCATTGGTCTGCATCCAGCTCTCGGCCTGCAGGCCGGTCAGGCCGGCCACCCGCGCCGCCATGGCATCGGCGTTGAACAGGTCCTCCACGGTCACGTCGATCACGGTCACCCCGCCCGGCAGCCCGAGCAGCGACTGCGCCTGCTTGAGGTCCACGTACACGTAGCGCGAATCCAGCTCGCGAACGCCCAGCTCGAAGATGCCGGCCACGTTCACCACCGCGTCGCGTCCGTCGCCCGCGTCCAGCCGCAGCTTGCCGCCCAGGCGCAGGCCCAGGTCGATGGCGAGCTGGCGGCCGATGACCGCGTTGCCGGAGCCGACCTCCAGCCGCCCCTCCACCATGCTCTCGTCCAGCGGGATCACCCGCAGGTAGCGTTCAAGGTCGATGCCCACCAGGGCCACCGACTCCAGCGCCTGGCCGCGGCGCCCGAACGCCGGGCCCGACACCACCGGCGACACCGCGGTGATGCCCGGCAGGCCGTCCAGCACGCCCTGCACTTCCAGCCAGTTGTCGATCGGACGCAGGGTCTGCGGGCGCGGGTCCTCGAGCACCAGCTGCAACGTCCCCGCGGGAGCTGGCGCCACCAGGTTGACCTCGCGCGGCGCCTCCACCCGGATGTGCGACTGGGTACCGAGCGTGCGATCGATGAGGTTGTCCTGCAGGCCGCCGATGATCGCGGTGACGAACACCACCACCGCCACGCCCACCGCGATCCCGAGCAGGATCAGCGTGGTCTGCGCCCGGCCTTGGCGCAGGAAGCGCATGGCGATGGTGGATTCGATCCACACCGCTCAGTCCAGCTGCACCGGCATTTCGCCATGTGTGGCGCGCGCGTCGCCGGCTTCAGGCAGCGGCTCGCCGCGGATGCGCGCGCGGCTGCCCGGTTCGGGCATCGCAGCCGCATCCAGTGCACCGGCCGCCACCACGTGCTCGCCCTCCTCCAAACCTTCGACCACCTCGCTCATCGCCAGCCCGCGCAGCCCCAGCGTGACCGGCACCCGCTGCAGCCGCCCGCCGCGCAGCACCAGCACCTGGGCCTCGTGGCTGCCGCGCCTTGAATCCAGCAGCGCATCGTTGGGCACCACCAGCGCCCGGTCGCGCCGGCCGGTCTGGATGGTGGCGGTCACGGTCAGGTCCTGGCGCAGGAAGTCCACCTCCGGATCCACCCGCAGGCGCACGTCGATGGTGCCGCGGCCCGGGTCGATGCCCGGGGCAATATGGTGGACGGTGGCGCCGAACGCCCGGTCGGGGAAGGCGTCGGCGATGCACACCGCCTGCTGGCCGGTGTCCAGCCGCGCCAGGTTCTTTTCGTCCAGCGGCACCAGGATTTCGCCCGGGGCGTCGGCTGCGATCTCCAGCATCAGGTCGCCGGGCACCACGGTATCGCCCGGCTCCACGTGCCGGGAAAGCACCACGCCCGGGACGGAGGCCCGCACCTGGGCGCGCTCGAGCTCGGCCTCCGCGGCCTGGAGGCGCTCTTCCAGCTGTTCCTTGCGCGCGCCGCCGGACAGCGCATCAACCGCGAGCTTGGCCTGTTCGGCCGCAGCGCGCGCCGCGATTTCGGCCTGCGCGGCCTCCTCCACGCTTTCGCGCGCAACCAGTTGCCGGGCCGCCAGTTCCCGCCGGCGCGCATGGCTGCGCTGGGCCTGGGCCAGGTCGGCCCGGGCCTGGCGCAGGCGCGCCTGCGCATCCGGAAGCTCGGCCTGGCGAAGCGCCGCCAAGGCGGCGCGGGCTTCATCACGGCGCGCTTCCAGGTCTTCGGCGCGCAGCACCACCAGCAGGTCGCCCGCCTCCACGCGATCGCCGTCCATCACCCGCCGCTCCAGCACCAGGCCGGAAATCTCGGCGCGCACCTGCACCCGCGAGGGCGACAGCACCCGGCCGGTTCCCACCACGTTCTGCACCAGCGGGCCGGCCGTGACCTCGTAGCCCGGCAGCACCGGCCCGCGCAGCCGGCCCACCAGCCAGGCCAGCAGCACCAGCGCCAGCACGGCAGCCACCACCAGCGTCCATTTTTTCGGCAGGCGCATCCGCGGTCCCGTGAATGGAGGATCCGGCAGTGTCGCCGCAAGCGAACCGCCCGCCAAGCCGTCGCGCGGGGCTCACGGTGGAAGGGCTAAGGATGAGTCAACCCGTGCGAGGAGGCCTGTCATGTCCCACCCACGCGCCCACCTGGTCGACTGGCTGCGCGATGCGCACGCGATGGAGCGCCATTCGGAGCAGATGCTGCGCGGGCAGGCCCGGCGCCTGGCCCGCTACCCGAAGCTGGCTGCGGGCCTGGAGCAGCACCTGGACCAGACCCTGGCCCAGCAGCAAACACTGGAGCAGTGCCTGGAACGGCTGGATGCCTCGCCCTCCGGCCTCAAGGATTTCGCCGGCCGCCTCGGCGCGGGCGTGCAGTCGCTGGCGGCAATGGCCGCAGACGATGAACCGGTCAAGGCGGCGACGGCCTGCCTGGCCTTTGAGCACATGGAAGTGGCGGCGTACACCGTGCTGTTTGCCGCCGCCCATCAGGCTGGCGACATCCAGTGCCAGCGCATGTTCGACCAGCTGCTTCGCGAAGAGCAGGCCATGGCCGCATGGCTGCGCGAGCACCTGCCGCCGCTGGCCCAGGCCTACCTGGCCCGCGATGCCGCTGCCGACCGCGGGGTGACCACGCAATCAATGGCAGCGGGCGCCGCGCAGCCGCCCCAGGTCCCGCCCAACCCTGCAACCCCCGACGCGACGGGGCGACGTCGCCCGACCGCGCCCTGACCACCCATCGCGCGGGAATCACGACACGCCCGATAGCTTCAGGGCTTCCCCCTCCGACAATGGAGCTTGCTGATGAGTGAAGCACGCGAACACCTCCTGGGCTGGCTGCGCGATGCGCACGCGATGGAGCAGCAGGCCGAGCAGATGCTCAAGAGCCAGGCTTCACGCATCGAGCACTATCCCAAGGTCAAGGCGCGCATCGAGCAGCACCTGGAAGAGACCCGCGGCCAGCAGCGGCTGCTGGAGGGCTGCCTCGAGCGGCTGGGCAGTTCGCCGTCCGCGGTCAAGGACACCATGGGCATGATGACGGCGTTGGGCCAGGGCATCAGCGGCATGTTCGCCTCCGACGAAATCGTCAAGGGCGCCATGGCGAGCTACGTGTTCGAGAACATGGAGATCGCCTCGTACGTGACCCTCATCGCCGCCGCCCGGGAAGTTGGCGACGCCGAGACCCAGCGCGTGTGCGAGCAGATCCTGGCGCAGGAGGAAGCGATGGCGCAGTGGGTGCTCGACAACCTGCCGGAGGTGACCCAGGCCTTCCTGGTGCGCGACGCCACCGACGGCATGGAAGCCAAGAAGTAGCCGGCATGGGACCCGTCCAGGCCCCCCCGCCGACTTCGATCCCGCACCTGCCGGAAGGTGACAGCGCCCTGGCGTTCCTGCGCGAAGGCTACAACTTCGTTTCGCGCCGGTGCGAACGGCTGGGCAGCGATGCCTTCAGCACCACCATCCTCGGCCGGCCGGTGGTGTGTGCGCGTGGACGTGAAGCGGCGCGGATGTTCTCGCATCCGGGCCGCTTCACCCGGCGCGGGGCCACGCCGCCCACCGTCACCCGGCTGCTGCAGGGGCGGCACAGCGTGCACCAGCTCGACGGCACCGCCCACCACCAGCGCAAGGCGCTCTATATGCAGCTGCTGGATGCCGGCGCGACGGCTCGCCTGGTGGAGCTGTTCTCACGGCAATGGCGCGCGCGTACCGCGGCCTGGCCGCGCCGGCCGGAAGTCGAATTGCAGACCGAAGCCGAGCGCGCGCTCGCTGCCGCGGCCTTCCGCTGGGCCGGGGTGCCGGCACCTGCCACGGAGGCGGGAATCGCCGGACGAACGCGTGAGCTGGCCGCAATGATCGAAGGCGCGGGTTCGCTGGGGCCGCGCCTGGTGCGCGGGCTCCGGCTGCGCCGGCGCCATGAGAAGCGGATCCGGGCGCTGGTGCAGTCGCTGCGCGATGCCCCCGGACCGCAGCTGGACTCGCCCGCAGCGCTGGTCGCGCGGCTGCGCGACGAGTACGGCACCTTGCTGCCCGTGCAGCAGGCCGCCAACGCCCTGACCAACCTGCTGCTGCCCACGGTGGCCGTGGGGCGCTGGATCACCTTCGCGGCGCTGGCCCTGCACCGGCACCCGGAGTTGCGGGGGCGGTTTGCAGAGCCCGGCTACCTGCAGCGCTTCGTGCACGAGGTGCGGCGCTTCTACCCGTTCGTGCCGGCCCTGGCCGGCCGCGTGCGCGAGCCGTTCGACTGGGCCGGCCGCCGCTTCGAGGCCGGGGACCTGGTCCTGCTGGACCTGTACGGCACCAACCGACATCCGGCGCTGTGGGAAGAGCCGGGCCGCTTCAACCCCGACCGCTTCATCGGCTGGAATGGCGACCCGCACGGCTTCATCCCCCAGGGCGCGGGTGACTACCTGGAAGACCACCGTTGCCCGGGCGAGAACCCGACCATCGCGCTGATGATGGCGGCACTGGGCCACCTGCTGGAGCTGGATTACTCGGTGCCGCGGCAGGACCTGCGCATTCCCATGAACCGGTTCCCGACCGGCCCCCGCAGCCGGCTCATCCTGGGCCGCGCGCGCCCGGCCAGGCCCGCCCACGCCGCCGTCGCCGCGACCGCCTGAGCAGCACGTGTTCAGCGGTTTTTCGCGCCCGCTACACGACCCGGCGCGAATGATGTGTCTCCCCCTTCGTGATGCAGTCCATGAGTACGTTGCCCCCCGCAACATCCTTTCCCCTGCAGGCGCCGCCCACCCCGGGCCTGGACCCCGACGACGCAGTCGACCGCCTGATGGCCCAGTGCCTGCGCAACTCGTCGTTCGGCCCGGAAAAGGACTTCTGGGACGCGTTCGCGCGCGCCTACGCCCGGATGGAAGCGCGGGTCGACCCGCAGCGCCGGTTTGCGTTCGCGGTGCGGGTTGATTCGCGGCTTGCGCAGATGGGCCTGGCGCCGTGGTCGGTGATGAGCCGGATCGTGGCCAACGCAGCTCCCGGCGCCGGCGTAGCCGCTCCCTAGCCCGGCATTCGAGTTCCCTCCCCCGCAATACCAACCCGACGGAGTGCACCATGCCCCTCAAGACGATGGAAGAGCATGTCGGGCCTGGTGGACGAAGGCAAGGAGGTCATGGAGAAGGTCGAGGAAGGCCCGGTCCGCGACGCGGCCCTGATCGGCGCCGCGCAGAAGGTTGAGCACTACGAAATCGCCGCCTACGGCACGCTGTGCGCGATGGCCAAGCAGCTCGGCTACAAGGACGCACTGCGCCTGCTCAGGATTTCGCTGGACGAGGAAAAGGCCACCGACGAGAAGCTCAGCATGCTGGCCGAGGGCGGCGGCAACCGGCGCGCCGCCAAGGCCGCCTGAGAGGGAGGCCTGGCCCAGGGGCGGGTCTTCAGGACTTCGGCACCACGGTGATCTTGCCGGAGGTTTCGAGCATCGCGAGCTCCACCTTCGACAGCTCGTTGCAGCCGGCTTCGCGCATGGCCGCTTCGAAATCCGCGACGTTCAGGGACTGCTTCAGGATCACGTCCTCGAACAGCTCTCCGTCGCGGGCGATGAGCACGGGGCGTCCCTCGATCATGCGGTCGAACCTCGGCCAATGCGCGCTGAAATACCCCACCAGCCAATTCAACAGCAGCAGGGTTCCCGCCAGGATCAATCCGCCCAGGAGAGAATGGTCGCCGCCGACCATCGACTCGCCGACCGACTCGCCCAGGAGCACCACCACGATCAGGTCGAAGGGCGTGAACTGGCCCACCGTGCGCTTGCCTGATACGCGCACCATCAGCAACACCACCAGGTAAACCGCGGCTGCCCTGAGGATGAATTCCCACCAGGGGTTTTCCATCCCGAACAGGCTGTCGATCAGATCCATGTCATCTCTCCGGCACTGCGCGCCGGCGGCTGCCGACGCGCGTGCAAGGCAGGGCCCGGGGGCGATCAGATCGGCTGGGCCAGTACCTCGCGATCGAAGTTCCGGTGCGCGGCGATCGCGGCCGCGAACGCGTCCAGGGCGGCCTCGTCGGCTTCGCCGGCGCCGACCCAGGCCGGATCCTCCGACGCTTCGAACGGCACCCCGGCGGCCTCCCACAGCTGGCGCCCCTCGCCCAGGAACAGCAGCGGCTTGCCGTGCATCCAGGCGTCGCGCACCGGCTCGGCGGAGTGCACATCGGCGGGCGCGGAGTTGCTGCGCGCGGCGGATTTGGAATGGGGGAGTTTCGCGGACGGTCCTTTCTCGCTTGCCATAGGGCATCACCGGGGGAGTCGGTGGGAACGCAAAACCTCCGCCATCCGCGGTGAAACCGCAGTGATCCCGCATCCGCGCGGTCAGTGGAAATCGCGGCTGCGGGTGTCCAGGTTGCCCAGCAGCGGGGTCAGGTCATGCAGGCGCCGGGCCACCAGGTGCCGCACCTCGCCCTCCACTTCCAGCGTGCCTTCCACCATCAGCAGCCGCGCTTCCAGGAACGGGCGCCGCTGGCGTTCGGCCAGCTGGCGCCAGACCACCACGTTGATCATCCCGTGCTCGTCTTCCAGGGTGATGAAGGTGACGCCGCTGGCGGTCTGCGGCCGCTGCCGGCCCACCACCAGCCCCGCGGCGCGGATGCTGCGCCCATGCGCCACGCCGGGCAGGTCCCGGGACCCCAGGCAGCGCCGGGCCCGCAGCCGCGCGCGCAGCAGCGACACCGGGTGCCGGCCCAGGGTGGTGCCCACGGTGGCGTAGTCGGCCTCCAGGTCCTGGCCCACGCTGGGCAGCGGCAACGCCACCTGGCGCTCGCGCGGCTGCGCGGACGCGCCCAGCAGCGGCCGGCGCTCTTCCACCCCGGCCACCGCCCAGCGCGCGCGGTGGCGGTGTCCCGCCAGGCCGCGCAGGGCGCCCGAATCAGCCAGCAGCGCGCGCGCGCGGGCGTCCAGGCCGGCGCGTTCGCACAGGTCTTCCACGCTGGCGAAACCGCGCACCGCGCGCTCGCGCCCGATGCGCAGCGCATCCTCCTCGCGGAACCCGCGCACCATCCGCAGTCCCATGCGCAGCGCGAAGCGGTCGTTTCCATCGGCTTCCAGGCTGCAGTCCCAGCCGCTCCACCGCACGTCCACCGGCCGCACCTGGTGGCCGTGGCGGCGCAGGTCCTGCAGGATCTGGTCGGGGCTGTAGAAGCCCATCGGCTGGCTGTTGATCAACGCACAGGCGAACGCGACCGGGTAGTTCTGCCGGAGCCAGCAGCTGGCCCAGGTGAGCAGGGCGAAGCTGGCCGCGTGCGATTCCGGGAAGCCGTAGCTGCCGAAGCCCTTGATCTGCTCGAAGATGCGCTCGGCGAACTCGCCGCTGTAGCCGTTGGCGAGCATGCGGCTGATGAGCAGTTCGCGGTGGTGTTCGAGCCCGCCGTGGCGCTTCCAGGCCGCCATCGAGCGGCGCAGGCCGTCGGCCTCGCCGGGGGTGTAGTCGGCGGCGACGATCGCCAGCTCCATCACCTGCTCCTGGAACAGCGGCACGCCCAGGGTGCGCTCGAACACCTTCTTCAGCTCCGGCGAGGGATAGGTCACCGGTTCCTCGCCGCTGCGCCGGCGCAGGTAGGGATGGACCATGTCGCCCTGGATCGGCCCGGGCCGCACGATCGCCACCTGGATGACCAGGTCATAGAACTCCCGGGGCCGCAGGCGCGGCAGCATCGCCATCTGCGCGCGCGATTCGATCTGGAAGGTGCCGATGGTGTCGGCGCGGCCGATCATCTCCCAGGTGGCGTCATCGGAAGCCGGGATGGTGGCCAGGTCCCAGTCGTGGCCGTGGTGCCGGCGCACCAGGTCGAAGGTCTTGCGCAGCGCGGTCAGCATGCCCAGCGCCAGCACGTCCACCTTCAGCAGGCCCAGCGCGTCGAGGTCGTCCTTGTCCCACTGCACCACGGTGCGCCCTTCCATGGTCGCGTTCTCCACCGGCACCAGCGCGTGCAGGGGCTGCTCTGAAATCACGAAGCCGCCCGGGTGCTGCGAGAGGTGGCGCGGGAAGCCGATCAGCTCCCCGGCCAGCACCAGCACCCGGCGCATCAGCGGGCTGTCGGGATCAAACCCGTGTTCGCGCAGGCGCTCGGGGGCGGGCAGCGTGTCGCTCCACTTGCCCACGCAGGCCGACAGCGCGTCGATCTGGTCCGGCGGCAACCCCAGGGCGCGGGCCACGTCGCGCACCGCGCCGGCGCCGCGGTAGCTGCTGGCGATCGCGGTCAGCGCGGCGCGGTGGCGGCCGTAGCGCTCGAACACGTACTGGATCACCTCCTCGCGCCGCTCGTGCTCGAAGTCCACGTCGATGTCCGGCGGCTCGTTGCGCTCGCGCGAGATGAAGCGCTCGAACAGCATGCCGATGCGGTCCGGGTCGATCGCGGTGATGCCCAGCGCGTAGCAGACCACCGAGTTGGCGGCCGAGCCGCGGCCCTGGCAGAGGATCCCGCGGCCGCGGGCGAAGCGCACAATGTCGTGCACGGTGAGGAAGTAGCTTTCGTAGCCCAGCTCGGCGATCAGCGCGAGCTCCTTTTCCGCCAGCGCCCGGGCCTTTTCCGGCACCCCGCCGGGCCAGCGCCAGGGCAGGCCCTCTTCGGTGAGCTGGCGCAGCCAGGACGTGGCGGTATGGCCTGCGGGGACCAGCTCGTGCGGATACTGGTAGCGCAGCTCACCCAGGTCGAAGCGGCAGCGGCGCGCGATGCGCACGCTTTCTTCCAGCAGCCCCGGCGGGTACAGCCCGGCCAGCGCGCGCAGCGGCCGCAGGTGGCGCTCGCCGTTGGGGAACAGGCGCCAGCCGGCTTCGGCGACGGTGGTGCGGTGGCGGATGGCGGTCATCACGTCCTGCAGCGCGCGCCGCCCGCGCGCGTGCATGTGCACGTCGCCGGCGGCCACCAGCGGCAGGCCCAGGCGTTCGCCCAGCGCCTGCAGGCGGGCCAGCTTCTGCGCATCGCCCGCTTCGCGGTGCAGCTCCACCGCAATCCACAGCCGCTGCGGGAACAGCGCCCGCAGCCAGTCCGCGTCGCGGGGTTCGACGTGCCCGTCCGGCACCCAAAGCGCCAGCAGGCCATCAACGCCCTCCTCGAAATCCTCGCGCAGCAGCCGGTATTCGCCCTTGGGCGCGCGCCGGCGGGCGGCGGTGATGATCCGGCACAGCGCCTGGTAGCCAGCCAGTTCCTCGGCCAGCAGCACCAGCTTCGGTCCGCCTTCCACCCGCATCTCGCTGCCGGTGACCAGGGGCAGGCCGACATCCTTCGCCGCCTGCCAGGCGCGCACGATCCCGGCCAGGGTGCACTCGTCGGTGATCGCCAGGGCCTGGTAGCCATGGTGTTTTGCGCGCTCGAACAGTTCGCGCGCGCTCGAGGCCCCGCGCTGGAAGCTGAAGTTCGACAGGCAGTGCAGCTCGGCGTAGCCCGCGCTCATGCGAACCACCCGTGCAGCCACCACCCGTCCCCGCCCGGCACCGGCTGGAACACCCAGGCCTGCTGGCCGGTGGACAGGCGTGCGCGGCGGTAGTCACGGCGCACGTCGCCGCCGTCCCACCAGCCGGTCTCGATGCGCTCACCGCCTTCCAGCAGCTGCGGCGACGGGCCGCGCAGCGGGATCGGCCGCGGCAGCAGCCAGCCCGGCCGCGGCGGCATGGCGGCCGGCTCCGCGCCGGCGCCGGTTTCCGGGCCCCACGCCTTTTCCGGCCGGTGGTCCGCACGCACCCGCAGCCCGTGCACGGACGCCTCGCCCAGCCGGGCGCGCAGCCGCTCGCGCAGCTGCTCCCAGGCCATCACCTGCTGCGGGCGCTCGTCGAACAGCTCGCGGTGCGCGGGCACGAACGGCGGCAGTTCCCCGGCCACCAGCGCGATCGCCTGCACCGGCGCCTGCACCGGCGCCTGCTCCAGCCGCCCGCGTGCCAGTTCGAACAGCAGTGCCGGATCGCGCTCGGGCGCCAGCAGCCCCACCGGCACCCGCGTGGCCGCGCGGTCCTCGTGCTCAAGCTTCAGCACGAACCGCTGCACGCCGCCATCGCGCCCGGCCAGGTACGCCGCCAGGTCCGCGGTCAGCCGCCGCAGCGGGAACAGCAGCGCCTGCGAGGACTCCACCTCGTGGCCCAGCTCGATGCGCTGGTCGAACCGGTCCGGCGGCCGGTACCAGTCCAGCGCCACCTCGCGCTCGTCCGCCAGCTCGTCCAGATGCCGCAGCACCTCGGCGGGAAACCGCCGCGCAAGACCCTCGCGCGGCAGCGCCCACACCTGTCGCAACGTGCGCATGCCCATGCGCGCCAGCGCTTCCGCCGCCTCCGGCGCAAAGCCCGCGCGCTCCACCGGCAGCTGCCCCAGCGCCCGCCGCAGCGGTGCCCCGTCGCCAACCGCCAATCCGTCATGGGCATTGGCCAGCGCCCGCGCCGCCACCGGGTTGGGCGCGGCCACGATCCGGTGGCCGAAGCCCAGCTGCTCCAGCTCCCCGCGCAAGCGCGCCTCGAACCGCGGCCACGGCCCGAACAGCCCCAGGCTGCCGCCGATCTCCAGCACCAGCGCATGCGGCCAGCGGGTGCTGACCTGCGAGCTGAAGCGGTAGGCCCAGGCCGCCAGGAACCGGTGCCAGCGCGCCTCCTCCGCCGGGTCGTGGTCCATCGTGGCGAAACCGTTCGCCAGCGCCTGCGCCGCGGTCAGCGCCATCCCCCGCCGCAGGCCCAGCGCCCGCGCCGCCGGATTGACCGCATGCAGCACCCGCCGCTGGCGTGCGCCCGAGACCAGCGCCAGCGGCGCATCGGGATCGGCACAGCGCCGCTGCGCGCCGTCCAGCGCAAGCCGCGGCAGCAGGATGCAGGCCCAGCGCATGGCTCAGCCTCCCGGCCGGCCCAGGGCATGCACGGTGGCCGATGGACCGTGCGCCATCGCGGCCGCTGCCTCCGCCTCCAGCGGGATCGCCTGCGGCGGCGCCAGACCGCCCCGGCACTTGAGCACCCGCAGCTGCGCCGGCCGCGCATCGATCGCAATCCGCAGCGCCGCCGGCGAAGGATTGCGCGCCGCCTCCAGCGGCCGGGTGGCGAACCCCAGCGTGCGCCCCGCCTCCGCCGCCACCTGCAGCCGCCGCAGCGCGCGGTCATCGGCCTTCGCCGGCCAGCACAGCACCGCCCCGCAGCTGCCCGAACGCAGGCACTGCTCGGCGGCCCACAGCGCATCGCGCGGCGAAGCCGCCTCCACCATCTCCAGTTGCCGCAGGTCCACCCCCGCCGCCTGCCAGGCCGGCGCGAACGGCACGTACGGCGGCGCCACCAACACCACCCGCTCGCCCGCCCGGGTCAGCCGCGCCAGCACCGGCCACAGCAGCCGCAGCTCGCCCACCCCGTCGGCCGGGATCAGGATCTCGCTCAGCGCCCCCTCCGGCCAGCCGCCGATCGGCAGCGCCGCATCCAGCCCCGCGTGCCCGGTCGGCTGCCCGGACGCCGGCCGCGTCGCCGGCCGTCCCTTCCAGACCCGGCGCTGGTCCAACAGCGCATCGATCGCCACCACCGCGCCCATCTCAGCCCCGCCGCACCAGCCCGCAGAACACCCCTTCCACCGCGAAGTCCTGTCCCGGCTCCACGGTGATCGGCGCATACGCCGGATTGCGCGGCAGCAGCCGCAGCGCATCGGCCGAACGCGCCAGCCGCTTGATCGTCAGCTCTCCGTCCAGCCGCGCCACCACCGTCTGCCCGTCCCGCGCGTCGGGCGTGCGCTTCACCCCCACCAGGTCGCCGTCGAGGATCCCGTCGTCGATCATCGAATCGCCCTCGACCCGCAGCAGGTAATCGGGCACCGCCGAGAACAGCCGCGAATCCAGGGTCAGCGTGTCCGCAAGCCCGGCATCCGCCCCGATCGGCGCGCCCGCCGCCACCCGGCCCAGCACCGGCACCCGCAGCAGGTCCGCCCGCGCCCGCATCCCCGCCGGTCTCACCCCACGCGCCTGCCCCGGTGCAACCTCCACCAGCCCCGCCTCGGCCAGCGCCAGCACGTGCTTGCGCGCCGCCCCGCGCGAAGCCAGCCCGCAGGCAGCCGCAATCTCCGCCAGGGTCGGCGGCTGGCCATGGCCGGCCACCCGGTCACGGATGAAGGAAAGGACGGCGGCGCGGCGGGGAGTGAGGGAAGGACTCATGGAGTACATTTGTACTCCATGCGGGAGCATTTGTCCTGAACCGGCGTTTCCCACCCTCCTTCCTGTATTTCGCGGTGACCTGACGGGCCCCGCCGCGGCCGGGAGGCCTTTTGCTCCATGTCCCCCGGCCTCCGCTGCGCTGCGGCCTCCTCCTTTACTTACGCAAAAGGCCTCCCGGCCACGGCGGGGCTCGGCTCCGGGTGCAATGTTGAATCCTGCATTGCGGCGGTGCCGTAGGTCGGGGCCATGCCCCGGACGCTCCGCGAACCATGCAATACCCCCTTTCGCCAGGCATCGGACCTCCCTCCGTCGGCCACGTAGGGCCGACCTACCCACCGAAGAGGACGAAACCGGCCCGCCCGGCGAGCCGTGTCCTGCCGCCAGGGGGTATCGCGACAAGCAATACATGGATGTATTGCGCGCGCGTCAGGGCAGGACGCCCTGCCGCGCGAAAAGCGATACCCCCTGGCGGCAGGGCACGGCGTCCCGCCGAAGCCCACGCTCCTGACCTGTGATCTTTCAAATCTCCACGGTCCGGAAAGGAAGTCTGGCCAAGCATCGACTGCCTCAGCGAAAACCACCCCCGCGCTTCCAAACCTGATGCCCAAGGGGTCTACTGGAACGATGAGCTTCGCCTTCGTCACCCTCCTGGACTTCATCGGCACCTTCGCCTTCGCCATCAGCGGCCGCCTCGTCGCCGTCCGCCACCGCCTCGACCTCTTCGGCGTCCTGGTCCTCTCGTTTGCCGCCGCCACCGCCGGCGGCATGACCCGCGACGTCGTCCTCGGCGTCACCCCCGTCGCCGTCGCCGACTGGCGCTACCTCGCCCTCTCGATCGCCGCCGGCCTGCTCACCTTCTTCCGCCACGAACAGGTCGAAAGCCTCCGCAACCCCGTCCAGATCTCCGACGCCATCGGCCTGGCCCTCTTCGCCGTCATCGGCTCCGACAAGGCCCTGCACGCCGGCGTCGGCCCCGTGGGCGCCATCATGATGGGCATCCTCTCCGGCATCGGCGGCGGCATCGTCCGCGACGTGCTCGTCGCCCAGGTCCCCACCGTCCTGCGCTACGAGCTCTACGCCCTGGCCGCCCTCGCCGCCTCCGTGGTCATGGTCACCGGCCACGAACTCGGCCTGCCCCACGTCCCCGTCTCGGTCGCCGGCGCCACCCTCTGCTTCACCTTGCGCTGGCTCGCCATCCGCAAGGGCTGGCGCCTGCCGGTCGCCGGCGGCCGCGAGGAACCTTAACTGCCCGCAAAACATGAGGGCCCGGCGTGGCAGCCCTTTGCGGGACTGTCCGCGACATGGACGTCGCGGACAAGCCTTACAGGGGGGAATCCGGCTTCTCGACGGGCAGGGTGACGAGCATGACCGACATGTCGTCGGGGTCCGGCGCGACGTTGAAGCCCAGGCGCCGGCACATCGACAGCATGGTCGTGTTCTCACGCAGCACCTGCCCCTCGATCACGTTCAGCCCCAGCCAGCCGGCCACCTCGATCATGATCTGCATCAGCTGCCAGCCCAGCCCGGCCCCCTTCAGGTCCGAACGCACCATGATCCCGTACTCGCCCCGGTCGTAGTTCGCGTCCGACACCAGCCGCACAGCGCCCAGCATCTCCCCCGTCTCCGGATCAATCGCCGCCAGCGCCATCTGCCGCGCATAGTCGAGCTGGGTCAGCCGGGCGATGAACTCGTGGCTGAAATCCTTGACCGCCTGGAAGAACCGCAGCCGCAGGTCGTCCTGGGACACCTTCTCGAAGAACGCGCGGAACATCGCCTCGTCCTCCGGCCGCACCGGCCGCACGAACGCCGGCTTGCCATCGGCGCGGGTAATCGTGCGCTCCCACTCGCGTGGATACGGCAGCACCGCGAAGCGCGGATGCCCGCGGCCGCGGTGCAATCGCCGTGACGGCGCGATCGACACCCGCGCATCCACCGCCACCACCCCGTCCCGGTCGGCCAGCAGCGGGTTGATGTCCACCTCGCTCACCTCCGGCAGGTCCGCCGCCAGCTGCGCCAGCTTCACCAGCAGCAGCGCCACCTCGCGCTCGTCGGCCGCGGGCACGTCGCGGTAGGCCTTGAGGATGCGCGACACCCGGGTTCGGCCGATCAGCTCGTGGGCCAGACGCAGGTCCAGCGGCGGCAGCGCCAGCGCCTTGTCATCGACGATCTCCACCGCCGTGCCGCCGCGCCCGAACACCACCACCGGCCCGAACACCGGATCGTCGGCGATGCCGCAGATCAGCTCGCGCGCCTTTGGCCGCAGGATCATCGGCTGCACGGTCACGCCGTCCAGGCGCGCGCCGGGGCGCAATTCCCGCGCCCGCCGCAGGATGTCCCGCGCCGCCTCGCGCACCGCCTCCGCGCTGACCAGGTTCAAGCGCACCCCGTCCACGTCCGACTTGTGCGGGATGTCGGGCGAGAGGATCTTCACCGCCACCGGCGTTCCCGAACCCAGCAGCGGCGCCGCCGCCTCCACGGCGCCCTCCGGATCGGCTGCGATCACGCTGGGGGCGATCGGGATGCCATAGGCCGCGAACAGCGCCGCCACCTCCACCGGATCCAGCCACTCGCGCCCGGCCTGCAGCGCCGCGCGCACCAGCGAGCGGGCGCCGTCCACGTCGACGCTGAAATCGTCGGGCAGGCTGGGTGGTGTCTCGCGCAGCGCGATCTGTGCCTGGCGGTGGCGCGCCAGGTACATGAAGCCCTGCACCGCCTCGGCCTCGGTGGCGTAGGTGGGCACCCCGGCCTCGCCAAGGATGCGCGCCGCGCTGCCGTCGCCGCCCATCCACACCGCAAGCGTGGGTTTGCGACGGGATTTGCCCTTGCTTGCCTGTACGGTCGCGGCGACGGCCCTGGCTGTTTCCTCCGGCACGGACAGTACCGTGGGCACGTGGATCGCCAGGACCGCATCGGTATCGCCATCGGCCAGCAGCGCCTCCAGTCCCTGCGCGTAGCGCTCACCGTCGGCATCGCCCAGCACGTCGACCGGATTGCGCCGCGACCAGCCGCGCTGGAAGCGCGCGTCCAGCGTCTCCATGGTCTGCGCCGACAGCCGCGCCGGACGTCCGCCCGCATCCACCAGCCGGTCGAGCGCCAGCATCCCGGTGCCCAGGCCGTTGGTGAGCACCGCCAGCCGGTTGCCCGGCAGGGTCACCAGGTGCGAGAGCGTCTCGGCGGCGGCGAACAGTTCATCCAGCGCGTGCACCCGCAGCAGGCCGGCGCGCCGGAACGCGCTGTCGTACACCCGGTCGGGAAGCGCCAGCGCCGCCGCGTGCGTGCGCGGCGCACGGGTGTGCGGCGCGTGGCGCCCGGGCTTGACCACCACCACCGGCTTGGCCCGGGCGGCGGCGCGCGCAGCGGACAGGAACTTGCGCGCATCGGCCACGTGTTCCAGGTAGAGCAGGATCGCGCGGGTATGGCGATCGACCGCAAACCAGTCGAGCATGTCGGCGAAGTCGACGTCGATCGCATCACCCAGCGACACCGCCGCCGAGAACCCGATGCCCCGGCTGGCCGCCCACTCGGTGACCGCCGCGCCCACCGCGCCGGACTGCGATACCAGCGCCAGGTCGCCGGCCGGCGCGCGGCTGGCGGCGAAGCTTGCGTACAGCTTCGAGTGCGGGGCCACGACGCCCAGGCAGTTGGGGCCCACGATGCGCAGCCCGCGCGGGCGCGCCACGTCCCTGAGCGCGGCGTTGAACGAGCCCGGCCCGCTGCCCATGCCGCGGGTCAGCACCACGGCCGCGCGCGCCCCGCAGTCGGCGGCGGTCGCGGCCACCTTGGCCACTGCCCTGGGCGGCACCGCGATCAGCACCAGGTCCGGCCTGAAATCCAGTTCCTGCATCCGGCGCACCGTGCGCACGCCCTCGATCTCCCGGTAGCGCGCGTTGACCACCCCGACCGGGCCGGCGAAGCCGCCGTCGAGCAGCTGCCGCAGCACCAGCCGCCCCAGCGAGCGCTCGCGCGGGCTGGCGCCAACCAGCACGACCGACTTCGGGGAGAAAACCGCATCGATGGCGTAGGTACTCACGGCAGGCCAGGCAGCGCAGGAAAACCTGCACCTTACCGGACCCGCCGCCAGCGCCAAGACGGGGCTTGGTGGCCTGCGCCGCGCTATCCTGTGGCGCCCCGCTCCGCCCGATACCCATGCGCATCTTCAAGGTCTTCACCATCGAGGCCGCCCACCGGCTCCCCAACGTGCCCGAGGGCCACAAGTGCGCGCGCCTGCATGGGCATTCGTTCCGCATCGAGCTGCACGTGGCCGGCGAACCCGGAGAGCACACGGGCTGGGTGATGGACTTCGCCGACGTCAAGGCGGCCTTCGAGCCGCTCTACCGCCAGCTCGACCACCACTATCTCAACGACATCGAAGGGCTTGAGAACCCGACCAGCGAACAGCTGGCGATCTGGATCTGGGATCGGCTCAAGCCCGTGCTGCCGGCGCTGGACGAGGTGGTGATCCACGAAACCTGCACCGCGGGCTGCAGCTACCGCGGCTCCTGACGAGGGCCGGCAACGCCGGTCCTTCCACGCGCGGCACCTGCCACGCAAGCGATTGATTTCCAGGCTGCCTTTCAGAAATGAACGGCAGCTGGGATGTGCCGCGCAGGAAATGTTGCATTGCACAAATGGCTGGGTTATGCTGCACCGCACAAACCGGCAAAAGCCTGCCGGCACCACCCGCACCGCAGGAGATTCGCCATGACCCAGTACACCCAGTACAACGAGCAGATCGCCGCCGCCACCCGCCAGCTGGCGGACACCGCGGCCCAGGTCAACCAGCTTGCGCTGCAGAACGCCGAGAAGGTGTTCGCGCTGCAGATGGGCATCCTGGAAGAGAACACCAACGCCGCCTTCGCCTTCCTGGGCGAGCTGGCCCAGGTCCGCGACGCCGACGGCTACAAGAGCCTGTGGCCGAAGGGCGTGCAGGTTGCGCGCGAGAACGTCGAGCGCAGCATCAACGCCGGCCAGGAAGCTTTCGCCACCTCGCTCAAGACCGGCGAGGCCATCGGCCAGATCGCCAAGGGCCAGATCGAGGCCGCCACCGCGCAGGCGCAGGGTGCCGCCGACAAGGCCACCAGGACCGCCCGCAAGGCCTGAAGCAAAACGACGGCTGCCCCTCTCTCCGGCAGCCTTCGTCTCCTGGAGCCCGGTCGCGCAAGCGGCCGGGCTTTTTCGTGCGCGGATGCTTTGGCGTGACGTTCACAGCCGTGCGGGTTAACCTCGTTGTCCGGCGTTCGCGCCGACATCGTTGCATCCGGGGACACGCCACGCTGCCATGCACACCAGGGACGAGCCGCCGTCAAAGCGCCGGGAACTGCTGATGTTCCTGTTGATCACCGTGGTGCTGTTCCCGCTGCTCTCGGTGATGCTGGTGGGTGCATTCGGGTTCTCGATCTGGTTCTGGCAGATCCTCACCGGCCCCCCGGGCCCGCCGGGGGCCTGACGCATCCATGACGATGGCCCGGACGGACTCCGCCCTGCCTTCGCCGTCGCGCCGCGCCTTCCTGCGTGGGCGGGCGCGCGCCGAGACACCGCTGCGGCCGCCGTGGGCGCTGGCGGAAGGCGACTTCACCAACATGTGCACCGCCTGCCATGCCTGCCTGTCCGCCTGCCCGGAAAAGGTGCTGGTGCGCGGCAGCGGCGGCTATCCGGTGTTCGACCCGGGCCGCGGCGAGTGCACCTTTTGCGGCGCGTGCGAAGCGGCCTGCGAGCCGCGCGCCCTGCAGCGTGACGCCGGCCAGGCGCCCTGGACCCTGGTCGCGCACGCCTCCGGCGCCTGCCTGCCGCTGCAGGGCGTGGTGTGCCGCAGTTGCCGCGACGCCTGTGGCGAGGACGCCATCGCCTTCGCGCCCGGTGCGCTCCAGGCCCCGGCCATCGACACCGATCGCTGCACCGGCTGTGGCGCCTGCGTGGGCACCTGCCCGGCCTCGGCGATCAGCCTGCAGGCCCGGCCGCGGGCGGAGGCCGCATGACCGCGCATCCGCCCCGCGATGAATTGCACATCGCCAGCCTGGTGGTCCAGCACCGCGCGGACGCGGGCCCGGCGCTTGAGGCGCTGGCGGCCGAGCTGCCCGGGTTGGAGATCGCCATGGGCGACGCCACCCGCAGCGTGCTGCTGCAGGAAAGCCCCGGCACGCGCGAACTGATGGACAGCGTCGACCGCCTGCGCGAGCTGCCGGGCGTGCTCAACGTCAACCTGGTGTACCACCACGCGGAGCCGCGCCAGGACCTCGAACAACCCCTTCAACCAGAGACCGGAGCCGGCACATGACCACGCGCCGTGAATTCGTCCGCAACTCGGCCGTGGCCGCGGCCGCAGCCGCCGCGGGCCTGCCCCTGCCGGGCAGCGGCAACAATCCCGTGATCGAGCAGGACGCGCCGGGCGCAGGCAGCGCCGAGCTCAAGTGGAGCAAGGCGCCCTGCCGCTACTGCGGCACCGGCTGCGGCATCAACGTGGCCGTGCGCAACAACCGGGTGGTGGCCACCCACGGCGACGTGCACGCGGAGGTCAACCGCGGCCTGAACTGCGTCAAGGGCTATTTCCTGTCCAAGGTGATGTACGGCGCCGACCGCCTCACCACCCCCATGTTGCGCAAGCGCAACGGCGCCTACCACAAGGAAGGCGAGTTCACCCCGGTGAGCTGGGACGAAGCCTTCGACGTGATGGCGGAGAAGTTCAAGGAGGTGCTGCGCAACAAGGGCGGCGATGGCATCGGCATGTTCGGCTCGGGGCAGTGGACCATCTGGGAGGGCTACGCCGCCAACAAGCTGATGAAGGCGGGCTTCCGCAGCAACCACATCGATCCCAACGCGCGCCACTGCATGGCCTCGGCCGCCACCGGCTTCATGCGCACCTTCGGCATGGACGAGCCGATGGGCTGCTACGACGACATCGAGCACGCCGACGCGTTCGTGCTGTGGGGCTCGAACATGGCCGAGATGCACCCGATCCTGTGGACCCGGGTGACCGACCGGCGCCTGTCCAGCCCGCACGTGAAGGTCGCGGTGCTGTCCACGTTCGAGCACCGCAGCTTCGAGCTGGCGGACATCCCGATGGTGTTCACGCCGCAGACGGACCTGGTGATCCTCAACTACATCGCCAACCACATCATCCGCACCGGCCGGGTCAACCACGACTTCGTCGACCGCCATACCACCTTCAAGCGCGGCCACGACGACATCGGCTACGGCCTGCGTCCCGAACACGAGCTCCAGGTCCGCGCCCGCAACGCGCATGACCCGGGCGGCGGCGAGCCGATCGATTTCCAGCAGTTCGCCGATTTCGTCGCTCCCTACACCCTGGAGCGCGCGGTCGAGATGACCGGGGTGCAGCGCGACTGGCTGGAGCAGCTGGCCGAGCTCTATGCCGACCCGGACACGAAGGTGATGTCGTTCTGGACCATGGGCTTCAACCAGCACACCCGCGGGGTGTGGGCCAACAACATGGTCTACAACATCCACCTGCTGACCGGGAAGATCTCCACCCCGGGCAACAGCCCGTTCTCGCTCACGGGCCAGCCATCGGCCTGCGGCACGGCGCGCGAGGTGGGCACCTTCAGCCACCGCCTGCCGGCGGACATGGTGGTCAACAACCCCGAGCACCGGGCGATCACCGAGGACATCTGGCAGGTGCCGCGGGGCACCATCAAGGGCGAGGCGGGCTTCCACGCGGTGCAGCACAACCGCGCACTCAAGGACGGCGTGCTCAACGCCTACTGGGTGCAGGTCAACAACAACATGCAGGCGGCGGCCAACATCATGGAGGAGGGGTACCCGGGCTACCGCAACCCCGACAACTTCATCGTGGTCTCCGACGCCTATCCCACCGTCACCTGCCAGGCGGCGGACCTGATCCTGCCGGCGGCGATGTGGGTGGAGAAGGAAGGCGCCTACGGCAACGCCGAGCGGCGCACCCACTTCTGGCACCAGCTGGTGGACGCGCCGGGCGAGGCGAAGTCCGACCTGTGGCAGCTGATGGAGTTCTCCAAGCGCTTCACCACGGACGAGTGCTGGCCGGAGGAGCTCCTGGCCGCCAATCCGCAGTTCCGCGGCAAGACCCTGTTCGAGGTGCTGTACGCCAACGGCAAGGTCGATGCATTCGGCGTGGACGAGATCGAGGAGGGCTACGCCAACCACGAGTCCGCGGACTTCGGCTTCTACGTGCAGAAGGGGCTGTTCGAGGAGTACGCCGAGTTCGGCCGCGGCAAGGCCCACGACCTGGCGCCGTTCGATGTCTACCACCAGGAGCGCGGCCTGCGCTGGCCGGTGGTGGATGGCCAGGAGACGCGCTGGCGTTACGTGGAGGGCGAGGACCCTTACGTGACCCCCGGCGCGGGCTTCGAGTTCTACGGCAACCCCGACGGCCGGGCGGTGATCTGGGCCCTGCCCTATGAAC
Source organism: Luteimonas sp. JM171 (assembly GCF_001717465.1). Taxonomy (NCBI): domain Bacteria; kingdom Pseudomonadati; phylum Pseudomonadota; class Gammaproteobacteria; order Lysobacterales; family Lysobacteraceae; genus Luteimonas; species Luteimonas sp. JM171. The sequence goes on from NZ_CP017074.1 coordinate 725,749, forward strand.
CGCCGGCCGAGTCGCCCGACGGGGAGTACGACCTGTGGCTGGTCACCGGCCGGGTCCTGGAGCACTGGCACTCGGGCTCGATGACCATGCGCATCCCGGAGCTGTACCGCGCCTTCCCCTCGGCGGTGGCCTTCATGCATCCCGATGACGCGCGCGAGCGTGGGCTCAAGCGCGGCGACGAAATCCGGGTGGTTTCGCGCCGCGGCGACATGCGCACCCGGGTGGAGACGCGCGGGCGCAACCGGATGCCGCGCGGGGTGATCTTCGTGCCGTGGTTCGACGCGGCCCAGCTGATCAACAAGGTCACCCTGGACGCCACCGATCCGATCTCCGGCCAGACCGATTTCAAGAAGTGCGCCGTGCGCGTGGTGGCCGCATGAGCGCCCGGGACGAGGTGATCCGCATGCGAGCATTCCTGCCCCTGCTGCTTCTGCTCGCGGCCGTTGCGCTTGCCGCCTGCGACCGCACGCCCTCGAAGTCCGAGCCGGAGATCAGCCCGCCCTCGCCGCCGATCAGCGCGCGCGGCGATGCCGCCCGCGACATCGATCCGCTGCGCCGCAACGTGCCCATAGACGTGGAGGTCTCGCCGCTGCCGATGGCCCGGGTGGAGAACTTCGACATCCGCCGCGGCCGCGCCTACCCGATGCAGCCGCCCACCATCCCGCACTCGGTCGACGGCTACCAGGTGGACCTCAACTCCAACCGCTGCATGGTCTGCCACTCGCGGGCCAACGCCGCGCAGTTCCAGGCGCCCGAGGTCAGCGTGACCCACTACATGGACCGCGATGACCAGTTCCTGGCCACGGTCTCGCCCAGGCGCTACTTCTGCATGCAGTGCCACGTGGTGCAGACCGATGCGACGCCGCTGGTGGCCAACGAGTTCGTCGATATCGACACCCTGCTGCGGCACGAACTGGAGCAGCGCCAATGAGCTGGTGGCGGCGCGCGGGACGGCGGCTGGAACCCTGGTGGCGCACCCTGCGCTCGCCCAGCGTCCACTTCAGCCTGGGCTTCCTGACCCTGGGCGGGTTCATCGCCGGCATCGTGTTCTGGGGCGGCTTCAACACCGCCCTGGAGGTCACCAACACCGAGCAGTTCTGCGTCAGCTGCCACGAGATGCGTGACAACGTCTACGAGGAGCTGAAGACCACCATCCACTACAGCAACCGCTCGGGCGTGCGCGCCACCTGCCCGGACTGCCACGTGCCGCACGATTGGACCGACAAGATCGCGCGCAAGATGCAGGCCTCCAAGGAGGTGTGGGGCAAGATCTTCGGCACCATCGACACCGAACTGAAGTTCCGCGAGGGCCGGCGCCGGCTGGCCGAGCACGAGTGGGCGCGGCTGAAGGCCAACGACTCGCTGGAGTGCCGCAACTGCCACGACTACGACTCCATGGACCTCACCCGCCAGGCCAGCCGCGCGGCCTGGATCCACCAGCAGTACCTGGGCACGGGCGAGCGCACCTGCATTGACTGCCACAAGGGCATCGCCCACCAGTTGCCGGACATGACCGGGGTGCCGCAGGGCGGCGTGCTGTACTAGGTGCGGCTGGCCAGCCGCCCTTCCGGCCCATCGCGGCGGGCGCCGCGTTCGGCCGCGCGATAGCGGTTGCGCCCGCTCTCCTTGGCCGCGTACAGCGCGGCGTCGGCGGCTGCCATCAGGCCTTCGGGCGTGTCCTCCGGGACCGCATGGGCGATGCCGATGCTGGTGGCCACCGGCACCGGGACGCCGCGCACGTCCACCGGCGACTGCATCGCATGGATGATGCATTCGGCCACCCGCTCGGCCGCGCCCGGCACCGCGTCGTCCAGCAGCACCGCGAACTCGTCGCCGCCCGGCCGCGCCACCAGGTCGGTGGCGCGCACGCAGCCGAGCAGGCGTGAGGCAAAGGCCTGCAGCACGATGTCGCCGCCGGCGTGGCCGTGGGTGTCGTTCACCTGCTTGAAGCGGTCCACGTCCAGGCACAGCAGCGCCACCGGGGTGCGTGCACGCTGCAGCCGGGCAAGCGACAGCTCCACGCGCTCGTCGAGCTGGCGCCGGTTGGGCAGCCCGGTGAGCGCATCCACCCGCGACAGACGCTCCATCAGCGCATGGCTTTCCTCCAGCCGCTGGCGCAGCCGGTCGCGTTCGGCCATGGCCAGGCAGGCCGGGATCGTCAGCAGGCACGCGGCGGCGATGTAGAGCTGGAGCACGGCGATGCGCGCCCACTGCTCCAGCGGCGCCAGGGGCCCCAGGTCCAGGGCCGTCGCAGCGCCCGCCACCGTGCCCAGGGCGAGCACGCCCAGCGACGCCCCGGCGAAGCGGTGCCGGACCGCGGCCAGCAGCAGGACCGGGAAAGCCACGAACAGCAGCGGCCAGGAGGTGAGGAACACCAGGACGGTGATGCCCGCCACCAGCAGGATGGTCGCGGCCAGCCCGGCGCCCCGGTCCGGCCGGTGGAACAGGCCCAGTCCCTCGCGCTGGATCACCAGGGTCATGGTCCCCACGGCCACCATCCCCACCACGTGCGCGGCATACCAGCGGCCCAGCGACACCAGCAGGTCCTGGCCATGCAGCCCCCAGGCGGTGACTGCAGCCACAAGGCCCGCCACCGCGCAGGCCACCAGGGCGGCGGCGGTGGCCACGCCCCCCAGCAGCATCCAGCGTGAGGGCTTGCGGATGTCCGGCACCCACCAGCGGATGGCCAGCGCCACCATGCCGGCTTCAAGCACATTGCAACCGGCGATCACGAGGGCGTAGGGCAGGTCATCGCCCGCGAGCAGGCGCACGGGAAGCTCGGCCAGGAACGCGGTGGCGAGGTATCCGGGCCACGCGGCCATCCGCCGGTTGAGCAGCCAGCCGGCGACGATGCCGTTGCCGATCCAGATGGCGGCCAGCTCGCCGGGGCCGCGGGCGAAAGCAAGCAGCAACCAGGCGGACGCCGCCACAAGCAGTCCCAGGGCCAGCCTGTCCGCCCATCCCGGGCTCGGAAAATGCAGACGTTGGACGGCAGGACCCCCGCGGTGAACGGATCCCACGATAGCCCAGCGCGCGTGCAGCGCGAACCCCGGGGGTCTGCACCGGTCGTCTTCCAGTTGCTGTACCTGAAAGTTCAAGAACTGTATTCTTGCACCGCGGTCCGGTCCGCTGCCGTGCGGGTGGATGCTCCATCCCATCGGCAGGCTGACGACCGGCAGGTGCCCGCGGCCAGTGCAGCTGCCAGCATCCCCTGCAGGATCGCCGCATTCCCCGGCCGCGCTGGAACGACCCGCAGAAGAAGAACAGGTCACCGCAGCTCGGCCGGACCGGTTCGACACCCCCTGCCGATCTCCCGAGGATCCCATGGCAAAGCCGTCCGCTCCCCGAGCCCCGTCAACGCGCAAGCGCATGTTCTGGACCGTGCTGGTCACGGTCATCGTGTTCGGCGGCGTGTTCGCCGCCTGGGCGGCGATGCAGTCGATGATGAACGCGTTCTTCGACGACATGCCGCAGCCGCCGGTGTCGGTCGCCACTTTCGATGCGCGCGCCGAGCGCTGGAGCGGGCGCCTGGAAGCGGTGGGCACCCTGGCCGCCGTCAACGGCACCGACGTCACCACCGAAGCCGGCGGCGTGGTGCAGAAGATCGCCTTCGAGGCCGGCCAGCCGGTCACCGCCGGCACCCTGCTGGTGGAGCTCAACTCGGCCGCCGAGCTGGCCAACCTGGAGGCGCTGGAAGCCTCGGCCGAGCTGGCCTCGGTGCAGGCCGAGCGCTGGCGCTCGCTGGGCGCCGAACGCCTGGTGTCGCAGGCGGAGGTGGATGAGCGCGCCACCCAGGCCGCCACCGCGCGCGCCCAGGCCGAATCCCAGCGCGCGCTCATCGCGCAAAAGCGCATCCGCGCGCCCTTCGATGGCGAGCTGGGCATCCGCCGGGTCAACCTGGGCCAGTACGTGGCACCGGGCGAGCCGATCGTGAGCCTGCAGTCGCTGGACCCGATCTTCCTCAACTTCACTCTGCCGGAGCAGGAACTGGGCAGCGTGCGCGAGGGAATGGCGGTGCGGGCGATGGTGGACTCGCTGGAAGGCCGCGAGTTCGAGGGCACGGTGACCGCGATCGAGCCGGCGGTGGATCCGGACACCCGCAATTTCCGGGTGCAGGCCACGCTGTCGAACCCGGACCGGCTGCTGCGGCCCGGCTCGTTCGCCCGGGTGGAGCTTGAAGTGGGCGGGGAGCGCGACGTGGTGGTGATCCCGCAAACCGCGGTGGCCTTCAACCCCTTCGGCAACGTGGCCTACCTGGTGGTGCCGGCCGAGCAGGGCGAAGCCGGCGCGGACGGCGACGACGCGGAGGGCCCGGCCCTGATCGCGCGCCAGCGCTTCGTAACCACCGGCCGCACCCGCGGCGACATGATCGAGGTGACCCGCGGCCTGGAGCCGGGCGACACCGTGGTCAATGGCGGCCTGCTGCGCCTGCGCAACGACGCCGCGGTGGTGGTCAACAACGAAGTGCAGCCCAGCGCCGACGAGGACCCGCGCCCGGCCAACCGCTGACGCCGCGCCCCAATCACCCCCACTTCCGCCTGCGCGGCGGAAGCCGGAGGACACGATGAAATTCACCGACATCTTCATCAAGAAGCCCGTGCTGGCGATCGTCGTCAGCCTCTTCATCCTGCTGCTGGGGATGCGCTCGTACACCGAGCTCAACGTGCGCCAGTACCCGGAACTGCAGAACGCGGTGATCACGGTCAGCACGACCTACTTCGGCGCCGACGCCAGCCTGATCCAGGGCTTCATCACCACGCCGCTGGAGCGCGAGGTCGCCAGCGCCGAGGGCATCGACTACATCACCTCCAGCAGCTCGGCCGGCATCAGCATCATCCAGGCCTATATCCGCCTGGACTACGACGCCAACGAGGCGCTGACCCAGATCGCGGCTAAGGTGAACAAGCTGCGCAGCCAGCTCCCAGCCGAGTCCGAGGACCCGGTGATCGAGCTGCAGCAGGGCGACCAGATCGCGGCCATGTACCTGTCCTTCTCCAGCGAGCACCTGGAGGACAACCAGATCACCGACTACCTGGTGCGTGTGGTCGAGCCGCGCCTGGCCACGGTGCCCGGCGTGCAGCGCGCCGAGATCATGGGCGCCGGCACCTTCGCGATGCGGGTGTGGCTCAAGCCCGACCGCATGAACGCCCTGGGCGTGACCGCCAGCGACGTCCATGGCGCCCTGCAGACCAACAACGTGCTGGCCGCGCTGGGCTCCACCCGCGGGCAGATGGTGTCGGTGGACCTGACCGCGCGCACCGACCTGCGCACCGTCGAGGAATTCCAGCAGTTGGTCGTGTACGAGTCCGAAGGTGCGATCGTGCGCCTGGGCGACATCGCCGACGTCGAGCTGGGATCGGAGAACTACGACGCCTCGGTGAGCATCAACGGCGAATCGGCCACCTTCATGGGCATCTTCGTCTCGCCGGACGCCAACTCGCTCGACGTCATCGCCGAGGTGCGCCGGGTGCTGGAAGAGGAAGTGGCCCCGCAGCTGCCCGAGGGCATCGATGCGCGCGTGGCCTATGACAGCACCGAGGCCATCCAGGACGCGATCAACGAGGTGGTGCGCACGATCATCGAGGCGCTGATCATCGTGATCGTGGTGATCTTCCTGTTCCTGGGCTCGGTGCGCAGCGTGCTGATCCCGACCGTCGCGGTGCCGCTGTCGCTGGTGGGCGCGATGTTCCTGATGCTGCTGATGGGCTTCACCATCAACCTGCTGACCCTGCTGGCCATGGTGCTGGCGATCGGCATCGTGGTGGACGATGCGATCATCGTGCTGGAGAACATCCACCGCCACATCGAGGAGGGGCTCACGCCCACCGAGGCCGCGCTCAAGGGCGCGCGCGAACTGGCCTGGCCGGTGGTGGCGATGACCACCACGCTGGTGGCGGTGTACCTGCCGATCGGCTTCCAGGGCGGCATGACCGGCGTGCTGTTCACCGAGTTCGCCTTCACCCTGGCCGGCTCGGTGCTGCTGTCGGGCGTGGTCGCGCTCACGCTCTCGCCAATGATGTGCGCGCGCCTGCTCAAGGCCCCCGAGGATGGCAAGGGCAAGGGGCGGCTGGAAGCCTGGCTGGACGAAAAGTTCGATCGCCTGCACGCCGGCTACCAGCGAAAACTCCACGGCGCACTGGACACCAAGGGGGTGATCGGCGTGTTCGGCGCGCTGGTGTTCGTCTCCTGCATCTTCCTCTACGCGATCGCGCCCAAGGAGCCGGCGCCGATGGAGGACGAGGGCTTCATCTTCGGCATCGCCTTCGCCGACGCGCCGGCCACGCTGGACTACATCGAGCGCTACACCGGCCAGATCAACGGCTACGTGGAGGAGATCGACGAGATCAGCGACGTGTTCCTGGTCAACGGTGGCATGGGCCCGGGCAGCGGCATGGCGGCGATCGCCGGCTTCATCTTCGAGCCCTGGAGCGAGCGCAACCGCTCCACCAACCAGGTGCTGCAGCAGGACCTTCAACCCAAGCTGGCCGAACTGGCGGGGCTGAACTTCTTCGCCCAGGTGCCGCCATCGCTGCCCACCGCGGGCGGCGGCGGAGGCGGCGACTTCATCATCGGCGGCATTGGTTCATCGGAGCAACTGAGCGAGCTGGCCGAGGGCATCCTCGAGCGTGCGCGTGAAAGCCGCCGCTTCATCTTCCTGGATACCGACCTGAAGATCGACAGCCCGCGCATCGAGGTCGACGTGGACCGCGACAAGGCGGCGATGATGGGCATCGACATGCGCACGCTGGCGGCGGACCTGTCGGCGATGCTGGCCGGCGGATACGTCAACCGGTTCGCGATGGAGAACCGCTCCTACCGGGTGATCCCGCAGGTGCAGCGCAGCGACCGCCTCAACGCGGAGCAGATCGGCAACTACTACACCCGCACCCGCACCGGCGAGCTGGTGCCGCTGTCCACCCTGGTGACACTGCGCGAGAGCGTGCAGCCGCAGAACCTCAACCGGTTCCAGCAGCTCAATGCGGTGGCGATCACCTTCATGCCGCGGCCGGGCGTGTCGCGCGGCGAGGCGCTGCGGGTGCTGGAGGAAGCCGCCAGCGAGGTGTTGCCGCAGGGTTACAGCGTGGACTACGCGGGCGAGTCACGGCAGTTCAAGAACGAGGGCGCGGGCATGCTGATGACGCTGATGCTGGCCCTGGTCTTCATCTTCCTGGTGCTGGCGGCGCAGTTCGAAAGTTTCCGCGACGCGCTGATCATGATGGTGACGGTACCGATGGCGATCAGCGGGGCGCTGCTGGTGCTCAATGCGCTGGCGCTGGTCAGCGGGGTGCTGCAGTTCGCCGGGCTGGAGATGTTCCCCGGCATGAGCATCAACATCTACACCCAGGTGGGGCTGGTGACCCTGGTGGGCGTGATCGCCAAGCACGGGATCCTGATCGTGGAGTTCGCCAACAAGCTGCAGCTGGAGGAAGGGCTGTCCAAGCGCGAGGCGATCGAGCGCGCGGCAAGCATCCGCCTGCGCCCGGTGCTGATGACCACCGCGGCGCTGGTGTTCGCGATGATCCCGCTGCTGCTGGCCAACGGTCCCGGTGCGGCGGCGCGTTTCGCGATCGGCATGACGATCGCCGCCGGCATGACCATCGGGACCGCCTTCACCCTGTTCGTGCTGCCGGCGTACTATCTGTTCCTGGCCCGCGACCACAGCCAAGACCGCGGCCCCGAGCCCGAAGGCGCCGCGGCGCTGGCAGGCCCGTAAACCCGCTTAGAGGGATGCGACGTCAAGCGCCCGGCTCGCAGCGCGCGGATCGGGCGCGTCCATGTGCGGGATCACGCCCAGGCATGGCCCCGGCAGCGAGTCGTGCAGCAGCGCCAGGTAGTCCTGGCTGAAGGAAGGATCGAGGGTGCTGCCGATCCAACCGGCGAGACGGAGCCCGTCGGCTTCGACGGCGCGCGCGGTGAGGCGGGCGTGGTTGAGGCAGCCCAGGCGCAGGCCTACCACGAGCACCACCTTGGCCCCGAGCGCGCGCGCCAGCGCAGCGTGCTCCAGGCCATCGGCGAGCGGGGCCATCCAGCCGCCGGCGCCTTCCACCACCACCCGCTGCGCGCCGGCAGCCAGGCGCGCGTGGGCAGCGAGGATGGCGCTGATATCGACCTGGATCCCGGCTTCCCGGGCGGCGAGCTGGGGCGCGGTGGGGATCGGCAGCGCGTAGGGATTGACGTCGGCGTACGCGGGACGGGGATCGCTGGCGGCCTGCAGCGCCAGGGCGTCCTCGTTGCGCCACCCCTCCGGCGTGTCCTCGCAGCCGCTGGCTACAGGCTTCATGCCCACCGCGCGCAGCCCCCGGCCGCGCAGGGCGTGCAGCAGCGCGGCCGAGGCCAGGGTCTTGCCCACGCCGGTGTCGGTGCCGGTCACCATCAGGGAGCCGGCTGCCTGCGATGGGCCGCGCGCCACCTTGTTTGCATCGCCCATGTGTCTTCGTTCGCGCTTGCTACACTGGCCACATGTTCGCATCGCAAGCCCTTGAAGGGGACAAGGCCAGCCAGTATCAGCAGCTTGACGCGCAGGCGCGGGCGCTGCTGGCGGGCGAGTCCGACCGCATCGCCAACGCCGCCAACCTGTCGTCGCTGGTGTACCACGCCCTGCCCGACCTCAACTGGGTGGGCTTCTACTTCTTCGACGGCACCGAGCTGGTGGTGGGCCCGTTCCAGGGCCAGCCGGCGTGCGTGCGGATCCCGCTGGACCGTGGGGTGTGCGGCGCGGCGGCGAGCACCCGCACCACCCAGCGGGTCGATGACGTGGATGCGTTCCCCGGCCATATCGCCTGTGATGCGGCTTCGCGCTCGGAGCTGGTGGTGCCGCTGGTGGATGGCGACGGCAACCTGGTGGGGGTGTTCGACATCGACAGCCCGCGCAAGGGCCGCTTCGACGCGCAGGATCAGGCGGGCCTGGAGCGGATCGCCGTCACGTACATGGACTCGCTGCGATGAGCGAAGAGAAGATGCGCAACATCGGCCCCAAGTCGGCCGCCTGGCTGCGCCAGGTGGGCCTGCACACGCGCGCGGACCTGGAAGCCGCCGGGCCGGTGGACGCATACATGCGGGTGCGCCGCGCCGGATTCCGGCCCAGCCTGAACCTGCTGTACGCGCTGGAAGGCGCGCTCACGGACTGCCACTGGCAGGAAGTCCCGGACGAACGCCGGCAGGAACTGGTGGAAGCCGCTGAAGCCGCCATCGCCGGGCTGCCGCTTCCGCGCGGACAGCAGGCAGCCGGCCCGGTGCGGACCACCATCATGCAGCCCGACCCCGACGACACCCCGTAGGCCGGGGCTCCGCCCAGACGCACCTTTCCCCGTGTCGTACAATTGCCCGGTTCCAGGTGACCTGCCGGCATCCGCCGGCGGGTTGAAACGGGAAGCCGGTGACGCCCTTCGGGCCATTCCGGCGCTGCCCCCGCAACGGTAAGCGAGTCAAGGCCGTCGCATCCGCCACTGTGCCACCCTGCCGATGTCGCAGGCGACGCATGGGAAGGCGCGACCGCCGGGCCCGGAGGCTTCTCCCCGGCCCACCCGCAAGCCCGGAGACCGGCCTGGAGCCCGGGTCCATGGACCCGCCACTGGTTGCGATGCGGAGGGCGTCGCGGCAGCGATGCCGGATGCACCCGCCTCCGCGCCCTCCCTGCCTGCATTCCTCCGCACCGCTGCCGCCGACATCACCGGCGCCCAGCGCCTTGCGGAGAACAACATGCAGCACCACAGCCTCACCCTCGCCCTTGCCGCCCTGCTCGCCTCGCCGGCGGCATTTGCGCAGACCGCTCCCACCGACCTCGACGAAGTGGTGGTCACCGCCACCCGCACCCCGATCGCGCTGGTCGACAGCATCGCCCCGATCCAGGTGCTGGACCGCGAAGAGATCGAACGCAGCCAGGCGCGCAGCCTGCCCGAGCTGCTGCGCGGGCGCGCCGGCATCGACCTGCACAACCAGGGCGGTCCCGGCAAGCTCACCACCATGTCCATCCGCGGCACCGAGACCGACCACGTGCTGGTCCTGGTGGACGGCGTGCGCATGGGCTCGGCCAGCGCCGGGCTGGTGATGTTCCACGACCTGCCGGTGGACCAGATCGACCGCATCGAGATCGTCCGCGGGCCGCGTTCGAGCCTGTACGGCTCCGAGGCCCTGGGAGGGGTGATCCAGATCTTCACCCGGCGCGACCGTGGCGCCGTCACCCCGCGCTTTTCCGCGGGGATTGGCAGCAATTCCCTGCGCGAGGCCAGCGCCGGCGTGGGCGGCGGCAACGAGCGCGGCTGGTTCGGCATCGACGCCGCGTACCAGAAGACCGACGGCATCAATTCCTGCCGCGGCTCGGCGGTGCTGTTCGCCGGCTGCTTTGCCGACGAACCGGACCGCGACGGCTACCGCAACCGCTCGGTGAGCGCGCGCGGCGGCATTGCCCTGGGCGAGACGGTGTCGCTGGAAGGCAACCTGCTGCGCGCCGAGGCCGAGAACGAGTACGACGGCACCATATTTGGCGGCAATGAATCGGACAACCTGCAGGAGGCGATCGGCGCGACGATGACGTGGACGCCTTCGCAGGCCGTGCAGCTGACCCTGCAGGCCGGCCGCTCGCGCGACGAATCGGACAACTTCTTCCGCGATGGTGATGCCGCGGAGCGCGCGTTCGTCAGCGCCTTCGACACCCGCCGCGACAGCGCGTCGCTGCAGGCCGACTTCGCGCCGGCCGCGGGCCAGGCGCTGAGCGTGGGCGTGGACTGGCATGAGGACCGGCTCGAGAGCACCACCGAGTACGATGTCGGCAGCCGCGACGGGACCGCGGTGTTCGCCGGCTACCAGGGCCGGTTCGGCAGGCACCGCCTGCAGGCCAGCGCGCGCCACGACGACAATGAGCAGTTCGGCGGCCACACCACCGGCAGCATCGGCTGGGGCGTGGACCTGCAGCACGGCCTGCGCCTCAACGCCGGTTACGCCACCGGCTTTCGCGCCCCGAGCTTCAACGAGCTGTACTTCCCCAACTCCGGCAATCCGGACCTGGGGCCGGAAGAATCGAAAGGCGTGAACCTGGGGATCAGCCAGGACCTGCGCAGCCTGCGCTGGGCGCTGGACGCGTACGAGACCCGGATCGACGACCTGATCGGCTACGACAGTTCGTTCGCCCTGGTCCAGGCCGATGAGGCGCGCATCCGCGGCGCTGAGTTCACGCTGGACACGCGGCTCGCGGACTGGGATTTCTCCCTGCAGCTGAGCCACGTGGATCCGCGCAACCGCAGCGATGGCGCCAACTACGACAACCTGCTCGCGCGCCGCGCCCGCAACACCGGCCGCATCGACCTGGACCGGGCATTCGGCGACCTGCGGCTGGGCGTGACCCTCAACGGCGCAGGCCACCGCTATGACGACGCCGCCAACCGGGTGCGCCTGGGCGGCTACGCCACCACGGACCTGCGCCTGGAATACGCCATCAACCCGGACTGGACGTTGCAGGCACGTGCCACCAACGTGTTCGACCGCGACTACGAAACCATCGCCTGGTACAACCAGCCCGGCCGCGAGTACGGCCTCACCCTGCGCTGGCACCCGGTGCGCTGACGCCCCCGGCACCCGTGGGGCGGGATTGGACCCGCCCTACGGGGCGGCCGGGACCGGGAGATCGAGCAGGTCTTCGGCCCGGTCGATGACGGCCAGCGCATCGGCCTCGCGCAGGTTGAAGCTGCGGGCATAGCCCCAGCTGACCAGCACCACCGGCATGCCGGCGGCGCGGGCGGCGAGGTAGTCGGTTTCCGAATCGCCCACCATCAGGCACGCGTGCGGCGGCGCCTGGAGTTGTTCGGCCAGGTGCAGCAAGGGGCGCGGATGCGGCTTGCGCTCGGGCAGTGTCCCGGCGGCAACCACCGCGTCGAAATAGTCGTCCAGGCCCAGGTGCTCCAGCAGCGGCGCCACGAAGGGCTCGGGCTTGTTGGTGCACACCGCCATCGGCACGCCGCGCCTTTCCAGCTCCGCCAGCGTCTCGGCGACGCCCGGGTACACCCGCGGGCCCAGCAGCAGGCTGTCGCCGTAGTGTTCCATGAAGCGCGGCAGCAGTTCGGCCGCGCTGCGGGTGCTGCCGGCGTGCTGCAGGGCCGTGTCGAGCAGCACCGCCGTGCCATCGCCGATCCAGCTGCGCACCAGCGCCTCGTCCACCGGTTCCAGGCCTTCCTCGGCCAGCATGCGGTTGACCGCGGTGGTGATGTCGGAAGCGCTGTCCACCAGCGTGCCGTCCAGGTCGAACAGGACGGCGGAAAACGGAAACGACACGGTCACCTCACATCGAGCAGCAGGAACCCCATTGTAGGGAGCGCGCCCTGCACGCCCTATGACGGCAGCCGGGATGCTGCGTCCGGCAGCGCGCGCACCGCCTGCAGCGTGCGCACCGGGCCGTGGTAGGTGCGCGAGAGCAGCGCGAACAGCTCCGCGTAGCCGGCACGGCTGGCGTCGGCCACGTCGCGATAGGCGCCGCGCCCCAGGTCGATGAAGTACTCCACGCCCACCCGGCGCCGCGCGTATTCCGGATACAGCCCGGCGATCAGCAGGTAGCGGTCGCCGACGTCGCGCAGCGCGTCGGCGCGCAGCGTGAAGCCGGCCTGCTGCGCCGTGAGGAAATCCAGCGCCTGGGTGCGGGCCAGCAGGTGGGCATCGCCCTGGTGGCGCAGCAGCATGAACACCAGGTAGCTCTCCTGCATCTCGTCCAGCGCCTGCCCGCTGCGCTCGCTGCCTTCCCGCACCAGCGCCTGCCACAGCTCCGAAGCCGCACCCTGCCTGATCGAATGCATCGTTCACCTCCGTTCCAGACTGCGTTCTGAAATTAGCCCAGGTGCGCGTGAAACGGTTGGCAGCGAAGGCGCCCGAGTGCCAGCGCGGAAGCTCAGGCCTGTTCGAACAGCAGCGGCTGGTCGGGCACCTCCGCCCGGTCGCGGAACCCGGACAGGCCCACCCCCGCCAGCCGGTATCGGGTGTCATCCGGCAGGTCCACGCGCGCGCGCAGGGCCAGCGCAATCTCCGCCAGCTCCGCCGCCGAGGCCGGCAGCACCTCCGGCGTATGGCTGCGGGTGAGGATGCGGAACCGGTCGGTCTTGAGCTTGAGCACCACCGTGCGCCCGACGCGGTCGGTCTTGCGGGTGGCCGCCCAGGTCTTGCCGGCCAGGCGCCGGATCGCCTCGTCCAGTTCGTCCAGCAGCAAGTCGGTCTCGAACGTGTCCTCCGACGAGATCGACTGCACCGGCTGGTGCGGCTGCACCGGGCGTTCGTCGATGCCGCGCGCGCGCTCGTAAAGACGCTCGCCAAAGGTCCCGAAGTGGGCGCGCAGCTCGGCCAGCTCCAGCGCCCGCAGATCGCCAACGGTGCGCACCCCCAGGCCCTCCAGCCGCCCCTGCATGACCTTGCCCACGCCCGGCACCCTGGAGACCGGCAGCGGGGTCAGGAACGCCTGCACCCGCGCCGGCGACACCACGAACAGTCCATCGGGCTTGTTCCAGTCCGAGGCGATCTTGGCCAGGAACTTGTTGGGCGCGGCGCCTGCCGACGCGGTCAGCCCGGTGCGCTCGCGGATGGCCGCGCGGATCGCCTGCGCGGTGGCGGTGGCGCTGGGCGACGGGATCTTCGGTTCGGTGACGTCCAGGTAGGCCTCGTCCAGCGACAGCGGCTGCACCAGGTCCGTGTATTCGTGGAAGATCTCGCGCACTTGCCGGGAGATGGCCTTGTAGCGCGGAAAATCCGGCGGCACGAAAATCGCGTCGGGACAAAGCCGCTCGGCGCGGGCGGCGGGCATCGCCGAATGCACGCCGTAGGGCCGCGCCTCGTACGAGGCCGCCACCACCACCGAGCGGCCGCCCCGCCACGCCACCACCACCGGGCGGCCGCGCAGCGACGGATCGTCGCGCTGTTCAACCGACGCGTAGAACGCGTCCATGTCGATGTGCAGGATCTTGCGCACGGGCTCCATTATCGGCCGCCCGGGTTGGCCGCGTCAGGGCGCCAGCACCCTCGGCACCACGGCCTGCAGCGCCTCCAGGAGCAGCTTGCGGTCCAGTCGCGGCTCGCGCGTCTCGCGCAGCTTCAGGCCCTCGAACAGGCACTGCAGCATCAGCGCCCGCTGCCGGGCCAGCGCCGGCGGCAGGCCATGCCCGCCGGCGTCGGGATCGCGCGCCAGCCAGTCACACAGCGCCTGGCGAACCGCCTGGTCATAGTCATCCAGGGCCGCGGCGATCTGCGGATCACGCGTGGCCTCGGCCGATATCTCCAGCAGCAGCGCCGCGTTCATCCCGCGGCGCTGGTTGCAGGTACGCGCGTAGTTCTCGGCCATCAGCGTCGGCAGGTCCGGCCGGTCATTGAGGCTGATCTCCTCGCGCAGCAGCACCAGCTGCTCCTGGACGATGGCCAGGATGATCGCGCTCTTGTTCTCGAAGTAGCGGTAGATCAGCCCCGCGCTCATCCCGGCAGTCTCGGCGATCGCGGACATGCTCGCGCCGTGGAAGCCGTGCTCGATGAAGCACTGCTGGGCCGCGTCGAGGATGCGCTTGCGCTGCGCCTCGACGCGGGCCGCGCGGGGATCGGCCTCAGGCATCGCCGCCCCCAGCCGCCAGGGCATCCGGTTCGGGCTCCGGATCCGGCTTGCGGCGGTCGAACAGCTTCTGGATCACCACGAAAAACAGCGGGATGAAGAACACGCCGATCAGCGTACCCACGATCATGCCGCCCAGCACGCTGATGCCGATCGCGTTCTGCGCGCCCGAGCCCGCACCCGAGGACAGGGCCAGCGGGGTCACGCCCAGGCCGAAGGCCAGCGAGGTCATGACGATCGGGCGCAGGCGGTCACGCACGGCCTGCATGGTGGACTCGATCAGCTCCATGCCGCTTTCCAGGTTCTGCTTGGCGAACTCCACGATCAGGATCGCATTCTTGCTCACCAGTCCCACCGTGGTCAGCATCGCCACCTGGAAGTACACGTCGCGGTCCAGGCCGAACACGGTGGCCGCCAGGATCGCACCGAGGATGCCGATCGGCGCGGCCAGCAGCACGGCCGTGGGCACCTTCCAGCTTTCATACAGTGCGGCCAGGCTGAGGAACACGATCAGCAGCGACAGTGTGTACAGCAGCGGCGTCTGGTTGCCGGCCTCGCGCTCCTGGTAGGACAGGCCGGTCCACTCGATGCCAAACCCCGGCGGCAGCTGCGCCACCAGGCGCTCCATTTCAGCCATCGCGTCACCAGTGGACACGCCAGGCGCGGCTTCGCCCTGGATCTCCATCGCCGGCAGGCCGTTGTAGCGCTCCAGGCGCGGCGAGCCGTATTCCCAGCGGGTGGTGGCGAAGGCCGGGAACGGCACCATCTCGCCCTGGGTGTTCTTCACCGACCAGAGGTTGAAGTCCTCGGGCGTCATCCGGAACGGCGCATCGGCCTGGATGTACACGCGCTTGACCCGGCCGCGGTCGATGAAGTCATCGATGTACTGGCCGCCCCAGGCCGCCGCCAGGGTCTGGTTGATGGACGACTGCGGCAGCGACAGGGCCGCGGCCTTGGCCACGTCCACGTCCACACGCAGCTGCGGCGTGTCTTCCTGGCCGTTCGGGCGCACGTTCTGCAGCAACTCGCTCTGCGCGGCCATGCCCAGCAGCTGGTTGCGCGCCTGCAGCAGGGCCTCATGCCCCTGCGCGGCGTTGTCCTGAAGGAACATGGAGAAGCCCGCGGCCACGCCCAGCTCCGGCATCGCCGGCGGGGCGAACACGAAGATCAGCGCGTCCTTCACCTGGCTCATCGCCGCCATGCCGCGTCCCGCCACCGCCTGGGCGCTGAGCGAATCATCCTTGCGATCGCCCCAGTCCTTCAGTTTCACGAACGCCATGCCGTTGTTCTGTCCCATACCGGCAAAGCTGAAGCCCTGCACCGCAAAGGTCGATTCAACCGCATCGGGCTCGTTTTCCAGGAAGTGGTCCTCGAGCTGCTTGATCGCTTCGATCGTGCGCTCCTGGGTGGCACCGACCGGGGTCTGGATCATGGCCATCAGCACGCCCTGGTCCTCGTCGGGAAGGAACGAGGTCGGCGCGCGCATGAACAGCACACCCATCAGCACCACCATCAGGCCGAAGATCGCCATCGAGCGGCCCGGGCGCGCCAGAATGCCGCGCACGCCACGGCGGTACTTGCCGCTGCTGCTGTCAAAGCCACGATTGAACCGGGCGAAGAAGCGCGCCATCAGGCCGGTCCCGGCGGACATGTGCTCGCCCTTCTTCACCGGCTTGAGCATGGTTGCGCACAGCGCCGGGGTCAGCACGATCGCCACCACCACCGACAGCGCCATCGCGGTCACGATCGTCACCGAGAACTGCTGGTAGATGATGCCGGTGGAGCCGCCCATGAAGGCCATCGGCACGAACACCGCCGAGAGCACCACGCCGATGCCCACCAGTGCACCGGTGATCTGGTCCATGGATTTGCGCGCCGCCTCCAGCGGCGACAGCCCCTCCTCGGTCATGATGCGCTCGACGTTCTCGACCACCACGATCGCGTCGTCCACCAGCAGGCCGATGGCCAGCACCATGCCGAACATGGTGAGCATGTTGACCGAGAACCCGAGCACGGCCATGACGCCGAACGTGCCCAGCAGCACCACCGGCACCGCGATCGTCGGGATCAGGGTGGCGCGGAAGTTCTGCAGGAACAGGTACATCACCAGGAACACCAGCACGATGGCCTCGATCAGGGTGCTGATCACGCTCTTGATCGACACCTTCACGAACGGCGTGGTGTCGAATGGGATCACCGCCTTCAGCCCCGGGGGGAAGTACGGCTCCAGCTCGGCCAGCGTTTCCTTCACTCCCGCGGCGGTATCCAGCGCGTTGGCGCCGGTGGCCAGCGAGATCGCGATACCCGTCGCCTGCTGGCGGTTGTAGCGGGTATCGAACTCGTACATCTCGCTGCCCATCTCCACCCGGGCCACGTCACCCAGGCGCAGCACCGAGCCGTCGGGGTTGGCGCGCACCACGATGTCGCGGAACTCTTCCGGCGTCTGCAGGCGGTCCTGGGCGTTGATGGTGGCGTTGATCTGCTGGCCGTCGATCGCCGGGGCGCCGCCCAGGGCACCGATGGCCACCTGGGCGTTCTGGCCCTGGATGGCGGCCACGATCTCGTTCACCGCCAGCGCGTAGGTGTGCAGCTTGTTCGGATCCAGCCAGATGCGCATGGCGTACTTGCCGCCGAACACCTGGATGTTGCCCACGCCGTCCACGCGGCTGAGCGGGTCGACGATGTTGGCGCTGACATAGTCCGCGATGTCGACGCGGTCCATGCTGCCGTCTTCGGACACGAAGCCGACCACCATCAGGAAGCCCGAGGTGGACTTGGCCACGTTCACGCCCTGCCGCTGCACCTCCTGCGGCAGCAGCGGCATGGCCAGCTGCAGCTTGTTCTGTACCTGGACCTGGGCGATATCCGGATCGGTGCCGGTCTCGAAGGTCAGGGAAATGGTGGCCATGCCGTTGGAGCTGGACTGCGAGGAGAAGTACATCAGGCCATCCAGGCCCTTCATGTTCTCCTCGATCACCTGGGTGACCGAGTCGCGCACCACCTGGGCGGATGCGCCGGGGTATGCCGCGCGGATCTCGACCGCCGGCGGCGCCACGGTGGGGTACATGGAGACCGGCAGGCCGGTGATGGCCAGGCCGCCGGCCAGCATGATGACGATCGCGATGACCCACGCGAAGATCGGGCGGTCAATGAAGAAACGTGCCATGGAATTCTCCGCTTACTGCTGCGGGTCGGCAGCGTCGGCGGCCGGCTCGGCCGCATCGGGTTGGGCGGCGTCGCCGGCCCCCGCAGGTGCCGGCGCCTGCGCGGCGGGCTGATCCGCCGCCGGCTGTTCGCGGAACTCGACGACCTCCACCTGCGCGCCGGGCTGGATCTTCTGCAGCCCCTCCACCACCACGCGGTCACCGGCGGACAGGCCTTCCTCGACCAGCCACTGGTCGCCGATGGTGCGGCTGACCACCACGGGACGGTTCTCGATCACGCCCTCGGCGTTGACCAGCATCACGCTGGTGTTGCCCTTGGGGTCGCGGGCCACGCCGCGCTGCGGCACCAGGATGGCGTTCTGGCGCACGCCGTTGGCGACCACGGCGCGCACGTACATGCCCGGCATCAGGATGTGGTCCGGGTTGTCCACCACCACCCGCAGGCCGAAGCTGCCGGTGGTGGGGTCGACGCTGACCTCGGAGAAGGCCAGTGTGCCCTCGTGCGGGAACGGGGTGCCGTCCTCGAGCAGGATGGTCACCGGGAACTCCCCGGTGCTCTCAATCCGGCCCGCCGCCAGCTCGCGGCGCAGGTCCAGCAGTTCGCTTGCGGACTGGGTGAGGTCGACGTGGATCGGGTCGAGCTGCTGGATGGTCGCCAGCGCCTGCTGCTGGTTGGCCGTCACCAGCGCGCCGGCGGTGACCGACGAGCGGCCGATCCGGCCCGAGATCGGGGCGGTGATCACCGCGCGCCCGAGGGTGACGTTGGCCGCATCCAGGGCGGCCCGGGCGGCGCCCACTTCCGCCTCCGCCTGGCGGGCGGCGGCCACGGCATTCTCGTATTCCTGCTCGGAGACGTAGCGGGTCCCGGCCAGCTCCTTCATCCGGCTCTCCAGCGAACGCGCGTTGACCAAGGCGGTCTCGGCGCGGGCCAGCTGCGCGCGGGCACTGGCGGCCGCGGCGCGGTAATCGGCGTCGTCGATGCGGTAAAGCGGCTCCCCTTCCTCCACCACCGTGCCCTCGGTGAACAGCCGCTCCTCGATGATCCCGTTGACCTGCGGCCGCACTTCGGCGACCAGGAAGCCGCTGGTGCGGCCCGGGAGTTCACGCGTCAGAGTGACGGTTTCGGACTCCAGGGTGACCACCGACACTTCCGGAGGCGGCGGCTGGGCGGGCTCCCCACCTTCTCCGCAGGCCGCAAGCGCCAGGGACATGAACAGGGCAGGAAGGACCAGGCGAACGTGGGGTTTGCGCATCGTGGGGGCTCGGGCTGGAAAGGAAAAACCGCCGGGGCTGACCCCGGCGGAACCGCAGTAGAATGAACGATCATTCTCACTTGGTCAAACGGTATGCCGCAACGCAGCATCCCGCGTTCAGCTTCCAGCGCCCTTTTTCCCAAAGCGTCAGCCGGGGCCTGGCTCCTTCCGGTCCAGGAGGCCGCCAGCGATACCACCTCCATTGAAGACAGCGCGTGAATCCCCGGGCCCGGAAGTGGCCCTGCCCCTGCGCCGGACAGCAGGCAGCTCAGCCCAGCGCCGCGATGTACTCGGCCATCCGCTGCCGGCCGGCCTCGTCAGGCAGCCGGCCGGTGGCCGCGCCGAGGTTGTCGATCATGTGTGCGGGCCGGCTGGTGGACGGCGTGGCCGCCGTCACCACCGGGTTGGAAACGACGAACTTGAGGAAGAACTGCCCCCAGGTGGCGATGTCCCACTCGGCGGCCCACTCCGGCACCTGCCGGCCGTCGACCTGCTCCCACAGCCGCCGGCGCCCGAAGGGCGCGTATACCAGCACGCCGATGCCGCGCTCGGCGGCCAGGGGGAAGATCCGCTCCTCCATGGTGCGGTTGTCGATTGCGTAATCCACCCCGATGAAATCGAGCGGCTCGTTGCGCATCAGCGCCTCCAGGTCCGCGTACTGGCGCGGGAAGGTGGTGGTGATGCCCACGTAGCGGATGCGGCCTGCCTGCTTGTACTCGTTGAGCAGTCCCAGCTGGGTCGCCGGATCGGCCATGTTGTGGACCTGCACCAGGTCGATCGGATCCTTGCCCACGCGCTGGAACGACTGCTCGAGCTGGGCACGCGCCGCGCCGGGATCGGCGCGGTCTCCGCCACGGGGGACGACGTTGAGCTTGGTGGCCCAGAACAGCCTGTTGGCAAGGCCGGCATCACGCGCCACCTGGCCCGCCACCTCCTCGGCCGCGCCGTAGCTGGGCGCGGTGTCGAACACCCGGCCACCGTTGTCCACCAGCGCCTGGAGGATCGCGCGGATGCGATCGGTGTCGCCTTCGCCGGCGATCCTTGAGAACGTCGCCGAGCTGCCCAGCCCGACCACCGGCAGGCGCTCGTCCGTGCCCGGGATCGCGCGCGCAATGGTCTCGCGCGGTCCGTCCGCGGCCAGCAACAGCCTGGGATGGACGCCGAGGGTCACGCCCGCCAGTGCAGCCAGTTTCAGGTATTCGCGCCGGGTGATCATGGGAACCTCGCTGTCCGGAGGGGGGGCGTTTTATTTACCACACGCCAGGCGGTCACCAGGCCCGGCGCCGGTGCGCTTCCACACCAGGCAGCGGTTGTTGGCCGGCATGGCCACGTCCGCGGCCAGCTGCAGGCCGACCCCGGCGGCAAGCCTGTCGACGGCCTGGAAGTCGCGGATCCCCGATTGCGGGTCACGCGCCTTCAGCCAGCGGTCGAACTCGCGGTTGCTGGCGCTGGTGAACCGCCCGCCGTCGTTGAACGGGCCGTAGGCCACCAGCGTGCCTTCCGGCGCAGCAGCCAACAGCCTGCCCGCGCCCTGGAAAAACGCCTGCACCCCGTCCCAGCCCATGATGTGCAGGGTGTTGGCGGTGAACACCGCGTCCGCCTCCACCTGCGGCCACGGCGCCAGCACGTCCAGCACCAGCGGCGGCGGGGTGTTGGCCAGGCCGGCATCGTCCAGCCAGGCGCGGATCCCCGGCAGGTTCGCTTCCACATCGCTGGCCTGCCATGTCAGCCACGGCATCGCGGCGGCAAAGTACACCGCATGCTGGCCGGTGCCGCTGCCGATCTCCAGCACCCGACGGTGGTCCGCGAAGCATTCGCGCAACACGGCCAGGATCGGGTCGCGGTTGCGGTCGCAGGCGGGGGCGTGGGGCTTGCCGGACATGCGCCCATTGTAGGAGCCGGCGCGTAGCGGCACGCACACACGGCCCAGCGGCCCTGCCGTGCACAATGCCGGCTTTCCGCCCCGGACCGGCCCATGAAGTACTGGATGTTCCTGGCGGCCGCGATCGCCGCCGAAGTCGTTGCCACCTCGGCCCTCAAGTCGAGCGAAGGGTTTACCCGCCTGCTGCCCTCGCTCGTGGTGGTGGCCGGCTACGCCACGGCGTTCTATCTGCTCTCGCTCACGCTCAAGGCGATTCCGGTGGCGGTGGCTTATGCGGTCTGGTCCGGGATGGGCATCGTGCTGATCGCCGCGATCGCCTGGATGCTGCACGGCCAGAGGCTGGATGCATGGGGTTTATTGGGGATATCGATGATCCTCGGCGGCGTGCTGGTTTTGAACCTGCTTTCGCGCTCGAGCGTGCAGTGAACCGGCCCGCACCGGTCCACCGGTGTAACGAAAAGCCTACGCGCCCAGGGGCAACATGGCGGGGTAACCCCAAGGAGACCCGCCATGACCAAGCGTGACAAGCAAGACACCGGTTCCACCATGAGCACTGGGGCGCCGGCGCCCAGCGATCGCCACTCGCTCACCATCGGGCCCAACGGGCCGATCCTGTTGCACGACGTGCACTTCCTTGAGCAGATGGCGCACTTCAACCGCGAGAAGGTTCCCGAGCGCCAGCCGCACGCGAAGGGCGGCGGCGCCTACGGCGTGTTCGAGACCACCGAGGACGTGTCGAAGTACACCAAGGCCGCGCTGTTCCAGAAGGGCGAGAAGACCGACCTGCTGATCCGCTTCTCCACCGTGGCCGGCGAGCAGGGCAGCCCGGACACCTGGCGCGACGTGCGCGGGTTCTCGCTCAAGTTCTACACCCGCCAGGGCAACTACGACCTGGTGGGCAACAACACGCCGATCTTCTTCGTGCGCGACCCGATGAAGTTCCCCCACTTCATCCGCAGCCAGAAGCGGCTTCCCGACTCCGGGCTGCGTGACAACCACATGCAGTGGGACTTCTGGACCGCCAACCCCGAGTCCGCGCACCAGGTGACCTACCTGATGGGCCCGCGCGGTCTGCCGCGCACCTGGCGGCACATGAACGGCTACGGCTCGCACACCTTCATGTGGATCAACGAGGACGGCGAGCGGTTCTGGGTGAAGTACCACTTCCATACCGAGCAGGGAATGGAGTTCTTCAGCAATGCCGAAGCCATGGACATGGCCGGCAGCGACGCGGACTTCCACCGCCGCGACCTGTTCGATGCCATCGCCCGCGGCGACCACCCCAAGTGGGTGCTGTCGGTGCAGGTGATGCCCTACGAGGATGCAAAGAGCTACTGCTTCAACCCGTTCGACCTCACCAAGGTGTGGCCGCACGCCGACTACCCGCTGATCCGGGTGGGCGTGATGACCCTCAACCGCAACCCGGAGAACTTCTTCGCCGAGATCGAGCAGGCGGCGTTCTCGCCGGGCAACGTGGTGCCGGGCATCGGCCTGTCGCCCGACAAGATGCTGCTGGGGCGCGCGTTCGCCTACAACGATGCCCAGCGCCGGCGCATCGGCACCAACTTCCACCAGCTGCCGGTCAACCAGCCCAAGGTGCCGGTGAACACCTACATGTTCGACGGCCACATGACCTACCACCACAGCGGCGCCCAGCCGGTGTACGCGCCCAACAGCGGTGACCGGACCTGGGCCGATGAGACCGGGCGCATGGAAGACGGCTGGGAGGCCGATGGCGAAATGGTGCGCAGCGCCTACACCCTGCGTGCGGACGACGACGACTTCGGCCAGCCGGGGACGATGGTGCGCGAGGTGTTCAGCGACGCCGAGCGCGATGGCCTGGTGGATACCGTGGCCGGCTCGCTGCTGGGCGGCGTGCGCAGCCCGGTGCTGGAACGGGCGATCGACTACTGGAAGTCGATTGATGCCGACGTGGGCCGGCGAATCGAGGAGAAGGTCCGCAAGGGCGGCGCGCCCGAACCTGCGCCGGGCATGAGCGAAAGCTGAGGCCCGCCGACGGAGCCCGCGCCAGGTGCGCGGGCTCCGCGGCTCTCTTTGCCGCGGCGGTTTATTCGACCGTGACGCTCTTGGCCAGGTTGCGCGGCTTGTCCACGTCCGTGCCGCGGGCCAGCGCCGTGTGGTAGGCGAGCAGCTGGACCGGGATGGTGTGGACGATCGGGCTCAGCACGCCCACGTGGCGCGGAGTGCGGATCACGTGCACGCCGGTGGATTCGCCGAACTGGCTGTCCTGGTCGGTGAACACGAACATCTGGCCGCCGCGCGCGCGCACTTCCTGGATGTTGGACTTCACTTTTTCCAGCAGCGCGTCGTTGGGCGCGATCACCACTACCGGCATCTGGTCGTCCACCAGCGCCAGCGGACCGTGCTTGAGCTCGCCGGCCGGGTAGGCCTCGGCGTGGATGTAGGAGATTTCCTTGAGCTTGAGCGCGCCCTCCATGGCAATCGGGAAGTGCACGCCGCGGCCCAGGAACAGGGCATGCTCCTTCGCCGCGAAGTGGCGGTCGGCCCAGCCGGTGACCTGGGGCTCCAGGTTGAGCGCGTGCTGCACGCTGCCCGGCAGGTGGCGCAGGGCTTCCAGGTATTCGGCTTCCTGCAGCTCGGGCAGCCGGCCCTTGAGCTTGGCCAGGGTGACGGCCAGCGCGAACAGCGCCACCAGCTGGGTGGTGAACGCCTTGGTGGAGGCGACGCCGATCTCGGCGCCGGCGCGGGTGTAGAACACCAGCCGGCTGGCGCGCGGGATGGCGCTCTCGGGGACGTTGCAGATCGACAGGGTGTGCTCGTGGCCCAGTGACTTGGCGTACTTGAGCGCTTCCATGGTGTCGAGTGTTTCGCCCGACTGGGAAATGGTCACCACCAGGTGCTTCGGGTTGGCCACCACGTTGCGGTAGCGGTACTCGCTGGCGATCTCCACGCTGCACGGCAGCCCGGCGATGTCCTCGATCCAGTAGCGCGCCACCGAGCCGGCGTAGAAGCTGGTGCCGCAGGCGAGGATCTGCACGCCCTCCACCTCCTCCAGCACCTGGGCCGCGTCGGCACCGAACAGCTCCGGCACGAACGCGCCAGCATCGATGATCGCCTCGATGGTGTCGCCCACCGCGCGCGGCTGCTCGTGGATCTCCTTCTGCATGTAATGGCTGTAGGGGCCCAGTTCGAGCGAGGCCAGCGAGACGTCGGAAAGGTGCTCCTCGCGCTCCACCGCCTGGCCGCTGCCGTCGAACACCTGCACCCCTTCGCGCGAGATGGTCGCGGTGTCGCCGTCTTCCAGGAAGATCACCCGGCGGGTGGCCTGCACAATCGCCGAGACATCGGAGGCGATGAAGTTCTCGCCCTCGCCCAGGCCCACCAGCAGCGGGCAGCCCATGCGCGCGGCCACCAGCCGGTCGGGCGCGGACTCGTCCACCACCGCCAGGGCATAGGCGCCGGTGAGCTCGCCGGTGGTCGCCTGCAGCGCCGCCAGCAGGTCCTTGCCCTGCTGCATGTGGTGGTGGATCAGGTGGGCGATGACCTCGGTATCGGTCTGCGACTCGAACACGTAGCCCAGGCCCTCCAGCCGCTCGCGCTGCTGCTCGTGGTTCTCGATGATCCCGTTGTGCACCAGCGCCACGCCGTGGCTGATGTGCGGGTGCGCGTTGGTCTCGGTGACGCCGCCATGGGTGGCCCAGCGGGTATGGCCGATGCCCAGCTTCGCCTGCAGGCCCTGGGCCCCGGCGGCGGCCTCCATTTCCGCCACCCGGCCGGTGCGGCGGACCCGGCGCAGCCCATCGCTGCCGGCCACGGCCAGGCCAGCGGAATCGTATCCCCGGTACTCCAGGCGCTTGAGGCCCTCCACCAGGACCGGAACCACGTCGCGATCGGCGATCGCCCCAACAATGCCGCACATTGGACAGGCGCACTCCTTGTTTGCAAGACAACAAGTGTAACCGGAGCGGGTGTCCGGCCCCCGTGCGGGCGCCGGGCGAGCACTGCGGACGGTGGCGAAAACCCCTTTTCGCCCAATGGCTTGCAATTGGCGCGCGTCCCGCACCGGGGCGGGTGCGCCGACCTACGGTTTCTTCTTAGGGCGCTGCCAGTTTTCGATGATGGCCTGCCGTGCGCGGCCGACGGCCAGTGTATCGTCGGGCACATCGGAGACGATGGTGGAGCCGGCGCCCGTGGTGGCGCCCTTGCCGATCGTCACCGGCGCCACCAGCGAGGCGTTGGAGCCGATGAAGGCGTTGTCGCCGATCACCGTGCGCGACTTGTTTACTCCGTCGTAGTTGCAGGTGATGGTGCCGGCGCCGATGTTGGCGCCCGCGCCAATGACGGCGTCGCCCAGGTAGCTCAGGTGGCCGGCCTTGCTGCCCACCCCGATCACGCTGTTCTTGACCTCGACGAAGTTGCCGACCTGCGCACCGTCGGCCAGCACCGTGCCCGGACGCAGGCGCGCGAACGGACCGATGCGCACCGCGCCTTCGGTCACCGCGCCCTCCAGGTCGCAGTGTGCAAACACCTCCGTGCCCAGGGTCAGCCTGACGTCCCTGAGCCGGCAGAACGGCCCGATGCGCACCCCGTCGCCGAGCTCCACCCTGCCCTCCAGCACGACGTCCACGTCGATCTCCACGTCGCTGCCGGCGATGACCTCGCCACGGATGTCCACCCGCGCCGGATCGGCGAAGCGCACGCCCTGTTCGCACAGCGCGCGCACCTGGCGCAGCTGGAACCTGCGCTCAAGCTGGGCCAGCTGCCAGGCGTCGTTCGCGCCTTCGGCTTCCGCTGGATCGTCCATCATGACCATTTCGGCCGGGCTGAACTCGTCTGCGGCCAGGGCGAACACGTCGGTGAGGTAATACTCGCCCTGGGCGTTGTCGTTCGACACGGCCTTCAGCCAGCGTTTGAGCGCCGTGGACTCCGCCGCCAGGATGCCGGTGTTGATGATGTCGATGGCCCGCTGGTCACGGCTGGCATCCTTTTCCTCGACCACGGCGGCCACGTGGCCCTCCGGATCGCGGACCACCCTTCCATAGCCCGTCGGGTCTTCAAGTTGCGCCACCAGCACCGCGAGCCGCGGGCCGCGATCGGCCGCAAGCAGGCTGCGCAGGGTATCGGCTGCGATCAGCGGCACATCGCCGTACAGCACCAGCACTTCGGCGCCGTCCGGCACACCCGCTAGAGCCTGCTGCACCGCATGGCCGGTGCCCAGGCGCTCGGCCTGCTCCGCCCACTGCAGGTCGGGCTGGTCGGCGAAAGCCCTGCGCACCTGGTCCCCGCCGTGCCCGTAGACGATATGGATGGCTTCGGGTCCCAGCGCGCGGGCGGCCGCCACGACGTGGGCCAGCATGGGCCGGCCTGCGACCTTCTGCAGCACCTTGGGCAGCGCCGAACGCATCCGCTTGCCCTCTCCGGCGGCAAGGATGATGACGTGCAGGGGAGAATCCATGGTGGCTCCGTGATGGGCGGCTGCACAATTCTAACGGGCCCCGCTGCTAGCATGCCGCCACTCTCCCTACGGCGCCCCCTGCCTTGAGCCTGCTGCGGCAATCACGCTCTTACCTGGTCATCGGCGTCCTGCAATGGTTGCTGGACTGGGCGGTGATGGTCGCGCTCAGCCACGCCGGGCTCCCGGTGCGGCACGCGAACGTCGTCGGCCGGGTCTGCGGAGCGCTGATGGGCTATTGGGCCAACGGCAAGTTCACCTTTGCCGGCGAGGGCACGACGCTCGGGCGCACCCAGCTGCGCCGGTTCGTGCTGATGTGGATCGGCACCACCATCGTGAGCACCTGGGCGATCGGCCAGGTCGACGACCTGTTCGGACTGAAATGGGCCTGGCTGGCGAAGCCGCTGGTCGAACTGGCCATGGCCACAGTCGGCTTCACCCTGTCCAGGCACTGGGTGTACAGGCGTTGAGAACCCCCATGCGGGGCGGCCCCTGATCCGCGGTCACGGCGTGGATGGATTCCGCACCATCGGAACCACGAGTTCCAGCGGAAGCGCGGGCACGGTGCCGCGGTGGCCGCGGACCGTCTTCGCGCGGAACATGGAGTTGAGGATGGCTTCTTCGGTGGCCTCGGCCACCGCCACGAACAGGGGGGTCATGGCATCGTTGGCCAGCGTGGCGGGCGCCAGGACCGCTTCGCCGGGCGTGCGCCAGGCTTCCGGCGCGGTCGAAAAGGCGATCACGTAGTCGCCGGATCCATTCGACATCGACGCGCCGGTACGGGCCAGGCCGGTGATCGCGCGCGAGGCCAGCCGGCCGAGCTGGCGCGCATCCAGCGGCGCATCGGTGGCCACCACGATCATGATGCTGCCGTCGCCATCGCCCACCGGGCGCTCGCCCGCCTGGCGCAGGTACTCCGCGGGATCGGGAAGGTGGCGCCCCACCGGGACCCCCGCCACCGCCAGCTCGCCGCCGAAGTTGCTCTGCACCAGCACGCCCACCGTGTACCCGCGGCCAGCCGCTTCCACCCGGCGCGAGCTGGTGCCGATGCCACCCTTCCAGCCGAACGCCACCGTCCCGGCCCCGGCCCCGATGGCGCCTTCGCGCACGTCGGCGGTGGACGCGCTTTCCAGCGCCTGCACCACGTGGGCCGGCTGCAGCGGCCGGGCGCGGATGTCGTTGAGGAAGCCGTCGTTGGTCTCGCCGACCACGGGATTGATCGAACGCACCTCCTCCATGCCCGGCCGCGCCAGCAGCCATCCCACCATCGCATCGGCCGCCTGCCAGACGCCAAGCGTGCCGGTGAGCAGGATCGGGGTCTCGAGCTCGCCCAGCTCGCGCACCTGCGTCACACCCAGCAGCTTGCCGAAGCCGTTGGCGACATGGATCGCCGCCGGCACCCGGTCGTGGAACAGGTCGCCGCCGTGGGGCAGGATCGCAGTGACGCCGGTACGCACGGTGTCGTCCGCGTCGTCCAGGGTGGCATGCCCGACGGCGACGCCCTCGACGTCGACGATCGCATTGAGCGGGCCGGTGGGCAGGGTGCCGATCACCACGCCGGCGTCCCGGGCGCGGGGGCGCTCGCCGTCGCCGGATGCGAGCGCCGGCGCACAGGCCAGGGCCGCGGACATCGCAAGCGCCATCATCAGTCGGAACATCGCAAGCCCTCCACGGTGCCAGCCGCGACCGTAGACGCGCGGCTGCCCGTGCGCAAGCGCGCCCCGGGGAAACGAAAACGCCGGCCCTGGGGGCCGGCGCTTCGATGCGTCGCGGACAACGCGGGCGTCAGTGCTTGAGGTTCTTGCGCAGCCGCTCCAGCGCCTGCAGCTGGGCGGTGACCTCGGCCAGCTTCTGCTGGGCCTCGGCGATGTCCATCGCCTCGCCGCGGCCGGCGAGCACGCGCTCGGCCTCTTCCTTGGCCGCCTTCACCGCGGCCTCGTCGATCTCGTCGGCGCGGATCGCGGTGTCGGCCAGGATCGTCACCACCTGCGGCTGCACCTCGAGGATGCCGCCGCCAATGGCGAAGTCCAGCTTCTCGCCGTTGGCCTGGGTCACCACGACCTTGCCGGGCTTGAGCCGGGTGATCAGCGGCGCATGGCGCGGCGCGATGCCCAGCTCGCCCATCTCGCCCGTGGCAACCACGAGCGTGGCCTCGCCGCGGAAGATCTCGGCCTCGGCGCTGACGATGTCGCAGCGGATGGTGGTGGTCATGGTCTTCTACCCGCCTCAGGCCTTCTCGGCCATCTTCGCGGCCTTCTCGACCGCCTCATCGATGCTGCCGACCATGTAGAACGCCTGCTCCGGCAGGTGGTCGTATTCGCCCTCGACGATGCCCTTGAAGCCGCGGATGGTCTCCTTCAGCGGCACGTACTTGCCCGGCGAGCCGGTGAACACCTCGGCCACGTGGAAAGGCTGGCTGAAGAAGCGCTCGATCTTGCGCGCGCGCGAGACGGCCTGCTTGTCCTCTTCGCTCAGCTCGTCCATGCCCAGGATCGCGATGATGTCCTTGAGCTCCTTGTACTTCTGCAGGGTGGCCTGCACCCGGCGCGCGGTCTCGTAGTGCTCGTTGCCGATCACGTTCGGGTCCAGCTGGCGCGAGGTGGAGTCCAGCGGGTCCACGGCCGGGTAGATGCCCAGCGAGGCGATGTCGCGGCTGAGCACCACGGTGGCGTCCAGGTGGGCGAAGGTGGTGGCCGGCGACGGGTCGGTGAGGTCGTCGGCGGGCACGTACACGGCCTGGATCGAGGTGATCGAACCGGTCTTGGTGGAGGTGATGCGCTCCTGCAGCACGCCCATTTCCTCGGCCAGCGTGGGCTGGTAGCCCACCGCCGACGGCATGCGGCCCAGCAGCGCCGACACTTCGGTACCGGCCAACGTGTAGCGGTAGATGTTGTCCACGAACAGCAGCACGTCCTTGCCCTTGCCGGTCTCGTCCTTCTCGTCGCGGAAGTACTCGGCCATGGTCAGGCCGGTCAGGGCGACGCGCAGGCGGTTGCCCGGCGGCTCGTTCATCTGGCCGTAGACCATCGCCACCTTGTCCAGGACGTTGGAGTCCTTCATCTCGTGGTAGAAGTCGTTGCCCTCACGGGTACGCTCGCCCACGCCGGCGAACACCGACAGGCCCTCGTGCGCCTTGGCGATGTTGTTGATCAGTTCCATCATGTTGACGGTCTTGCCCACGCCGGCGCCGCCGAACAGGCCGACCTTGCCGCCCTTGGCGAACGGGCACATCAGGTCGATGACCTTGATGCCGGTTTCCAGCAGCTCGCTGGTGGCCGACTGGTCCTCGTAGGACGGGGCGGCGCGGTGGATCTCCCAGTGCGCGGAAGCGTCGACCGGGCCGGCCTCGTCGATCGGGCGGCCCAGCACGTCCATGATCCGGCCCAGCGTGCCCTCGCCCACCGGCACCGAGATGGCGCTGCCGGTGTTGGTGGCCACGAGGTTGCGCTTCAGGCCGTCGGTGGAGCCGAGGGCGATCGAACGCACGACGCCGTCGCCCAGCTGCTGCTGCACTTCAAGCGTGATCTCGGTGCCGTCCACCTTCAGCGCGTCGTACACGTTCGGCACGCTGTCGCGCGGGAACTCGACGTCGACGACGGCGCCGATGATCTGGACGATCTTGCCCTGGTTGCTCATTTGGGAACTCCGCTGACTCTGTTGATTCGTTTGTATGGATCAGACCGCCGCCGCGCCGCCGACGATCTCCGAGATTTCCTGGGTGATCGCCGCCTGCCGGGCCTTGTTGTAGGACAGGTTCAGCGTGTCGATCAGCTTGTTGGCGTTGTCGCTGGCGGCCTTCATCGCCACCATGCGCGCGGCATGCTCGGAGGCCACGTTCTCCATCACCGCCTGGTACACCAGCGATTCGATGTAGCGCGTGAGCACGTGGCCGAGCACGCCTTCCGGATCCGGCTCGTAGATGTAGTCCCAGTCGTGCCGGGCCACCTTCTCCTCGGAAGCCGGCAGCGGCAGCAGCTGGTCGAACGCAGCGCGCTGCACCATCGTGTTCACGAAGTCGTTGTAGACCAGGTACACGCGATCCACGTTGCCTTCGTTGTAGGCGTCGAGCATGACCTTGATCACGCCCACCAGCTGCTCCACCTGCGGGGTGTCGCCCAGGTGGGTGACGGTGGCGAGCATGTTCACCTTGATCCGGCGGAAGTAGGTGGTCGCCTTCTGGCCGATGGTGACCAGGTCGACCTCCACCCCGTTCTCCTGATGCTTGCGGAACTCGCCCAGCAGCTTGCGGAACAGGTTGTTGTTCAGGCCGCCGGCCAGGCCGCGGTCGGACGACACGATCACGTAGCCGACCCGCTTCACGTCCTCGCGCTCGACCAGGTACGGGTGCTGGAACTCCGAGTTGGCCTGGGCCAGGTGGCCGATGAGCTGCTTCATCGCGCGCGCGTACGGGCGCGACTCGCGCATGCGCTCCTGCGCCTTGCGGATCTTGGAGGCCGAGACCATTTCCAGCGCGCGCGTCACCTTGCGGGTGTTCTGCACGCTCTTGATCTTGGTCTTGATTTCTCTGCCGCCTGCCATCTAACTCGCTCCGCTCGTCGGGGTTACCAGGTACCAGCCACGCCGGTTCAGTACGAACCGGTCTTCTTGAAGTCCTCGATGCCGGCCTTGAACGCGCTCTCGATCTCGTCGTTCCAGGCGCCGCTGTCGTTGACCTTCCCGATCAGCTCGCCGGCGGTGTTCTCGAAGTGTGCGTGCAGCGCCTCCTCGAAGCTGCCGATACGGTTCACCGGCACGTCGTCCATGTAGCCCTTGTCAACCGCGTAGATCGACAGCGCCTGGTGGAACACGCTCATCGGCGCGTACTGCTTCTGCTTCATCAGCTCGGTCACGCGCTGGCCGCGCTCGAGCTGCTTGCGGGTGGCGTCGTCCAGGTCGGAGGCGAACTGGGCGAAGGCCGCCAGCTCGCGGTACTGGGCCAGGGCGATACGGATGCCGCCCGAGAGCTTCTTCATGATTTTGGTCTGGGCCGAGCCACCCACGCGCGACACCGAGATGCCGGCGTTCACGGCCGGGCGGATGCCGGCGTTGAACAGGTCGGTTTCCAGGAAGATCTGGCCGTCGGTGATCGAGATCACGTTGGTCGGCACGAACGCGGACACGTCGCCGGCCTGGGTCTCGATGATCGGCAGCGCGGTCAGCGAGCCGGTCTTGCCCTTGACCTCGCCGTTGGTGAACTGCTCCACGTACTCCTCGGACACGCGCGCGGCGCGCTCGAGCAGGCGCGAGTGCAGGTAGAACACGTCGCCGGGGTAGGCCTCGCGGCCCGGCGGGCGGCGCAGCAGCAGCGAGATCTGGCGGTAGGCCACGGCCTGCTTGGACAGGTCGTCGTAGACGATCAGCGCGTCCTGGCCGCGGTCCATGAAGTACTCGCCCATGGTGCAGCCGGCGTAGGCCGAGATGTACTGCATCGCGGCCGACTCGGAAGCGGTGGCGGCGACCACGATGGTGTGGTCCATCGCGCCGTTCTCCTCCAGCCGGCGCACGATGTTGGCCACCGTGGAGGCCTTCTGGCCGATCGCCACGTACACGCACTTGATGCCGGTGCCCTTCTGGTTGATCACCGCGTCGATCGCCAGCGCGGTCTTGCCGGTCTGGCGGTCGCCGATGACCAGCTCGCGCTGGCCGCGGCCGATCGGGATCATGGAGTCGACCGCCTTGTAACCGGTCTGCACCGGCTGGTCGACCGACTTGCGCCAGATCACGCCCGGGGCCACGCGCTCGACCGGCGCGCTCAGCGCGGCGTCGACCGGGCCCTTGCCGTCGATCGGCTCGCCCAGGGCGTTGACCACGCGGCCCAGCAGCTCGGGGCCGACCGGCACTTCCAGGATGCGGCCGGTGGTCTTGGCGGTGTCGCCCTCGCTCAGGTGCTCGTAGTCACCCAGCACCACGGCGCCGACCGAGTCGCGCTCCAGGTTCAGCGCCAGCGCGTAGGTGGCGGCGCCCTCGGCGGTCGCGGGCAGTTCGATCATCTCGCCCTGCATCACGTCGGCCAGGCCGTGGATGCGCACGATGCCGTCGGCAACCGAAGTCACGGTGCCTTCGTTGCGCGCCTCGGCGGACAGCTTGACCTTGTCGATGCGCGAGCGGATCAGCTCGCTGATTTCGGAAGGGTTGAGCGTGGTGGTTGCCATTGCGTCTTTTCCTGTAGGGCGGGCCCAGGCCCGCCGTGGTTTGGCGGGTTTGCGCCCGCCCTACGTTTCTGGATGGATCAGTGGGCCAGCGCCGACTGCAGGCGCCCGAGCTTGCCCCTGAGCGAGCCGTCGATGACCACGTCGCCGGCGGAGATCACCGCGCCGCCGATCAGGCTTTCATCGATGGCGGTCTCGACCTTGACCTCGCGGCCGAAGCGGCGCTTGAGCGCCTGCCGCAGCTGCTCGACCTCGGCCTCGGGCAGCCCGGTGGCGGAGGTGATCGTGGCCAGCACCACCTGCTCGTCCTCGGCCCGCAGCTGCTCGAACAGGCCGGCGATCTCCGGCAGCACCGCCAGGCGGTCGTTGTCGGCCAGCTGGACGAGGAAACCGGCGAACTTGTCGCCGGCGCCTTCGGGCGCCAGCAGCGCCACCGCGTCCTGGCTGGTCAGGGCCGGGTGGCCCAGCAGCGCCTCGACCTGCGGATCGGCCGCCACCCGGGCGGCAAACGCCAGCGCCTGCGACCACTCCGCGGCCTTGCCGTCCTCGCGTGCCACCGCGAAGGCGGCGCGTGCATAGGGGCGGGCGATGGTGGTGGACATGGCCTCAGATCTCCGCGGCGAGTTCGTCGAGCAGGGCCTTGTGCGCCTGGGCGTCGATCTCGCGCTTGAGCAGGCGCTCGGCGCCGCGGACCGCAAGCAGCGACACCTGCTGGCGCAGCTCCTCGCGGGCGCGGGTGGCCGATGCCTCGATCTCGGCGTCGATCAGCGCCTTCTGGCGCAGGCCCTCGGTGACCGCCTCGGCCTTGGCGGCCTCCACGATCTGGGCGCCGCGCTTGTGCGCCTGGTCGATGATCTCGTTGGCCTTGGCGCGCGCCGCCTTCAGCTCGGCCTCGGCGGTTTCCTGCGCCTGGGCCAGCGCCCGCTGGCTGTTGTCGGCCGCGGCCAGGCCCTCGGCGATCTTCTTCTGCCGCTCCTCGATCGCATTGAGCAGCGGCGGCCACACGAAGGTGGCGATCAGCCAGATCAGGCCTGCGAAGGCCAGCGCCTGGGCGATTAGGGTCAGATTGATGCTCATCGTCGTGCTCTGCCTGTACTCGGTGCGCCCCGGCTCAATGGGCCGGGGCTGTCCGTGTCGCGACCGGGCGGACCTTCAGGTCCACCCGGCGCCCGTATCTGCGCAACCGTCCGGTTACGGGGTCAGGCCACCGACCAGGAACGGGTTGGCGAAGGCGAACAGCAGGCCGACGGCGACGCTGATGATGAACGGGGCGTCGATCAGGCCGGCGGTGATGAACATGCGCACCTGCAGCACCGGGATCAGCTCCGGCTGGCGGGCGGCGGACTCGAGGAACTTGCCGGCCATGATGGCCATGCCCAGGCCGGCGCCCAGCGCGGCCAGGCCGACCATGAGGCCAACAGCCATGGCGGTCGAGGCCTGGACGGAAGCGATGAGAGCGAGTGCGGTTTCCATGGTTGTCTCCAGAACGGCTTGCTAGTTGGAAGGTGAGGTGAAGGGTGGAACTAGAACCAGAACCGGGGTGGTGCCGCCGGTCAGTGCGAATCCTCGGCCAGGCTGAGGTAGACGATCGACAGCATCATGAAGATGAAGGCCTGCAGCGGCACCACCAGGATGTGGAAGATCATCCAGCCCAGGCCGAACACCGCGCCGCCCAGCACGCCCAGCAGCGCGGAGCCGCCGAGCACCCAGATCAGCAGGAAGACGATCTCGCCGCCGAACATGTTGCCGAACAGACGCATCGCCAGCGAAATCGGCTTGGAGATCCACTCGACGATGTTGAGGATGAGGTTGAACGGCAACATCCACTTGCCGAACGGGGTGACCAGGAAGTCCTTGGTGAAGCCGCCGATGCCCTTGGCCCGCAGGCCGAAGAACAGGGTCAGGAAGAACACGCTGATCGACAGGCCGAGGGTGGCGTTGACGTCGGCGGTGGGCACCGGCTTCCAGTACTCCACGCCCACCCACGACAGCGGGATGGAGATGAAGTCCGCGGGGATGAACTTCATCATGTTCATCAGCAGGATCCAGAAGAACAGGGTGATCGCGATCGGCGTCACCAGCTTGCTGGAACCGTGGTAGGTGTCGCGCGCCTGGCGGTCGACGAACTCGAGCAGGATCTCAACGAAGGCCTGCCACTTGCCGGGCACGCCGGAGGTGGCCTTGCGGGTGGCGGCCCAGAACATCAAGTACATGATGCCGCCCAGCACCAGCGAGCTGATCAGGGTGTCCAGGTGCAGCGTCCAGAACTCGCCTTCGCCAACCGATGCGGTCAGGTTGGCCAGGTGGTGCTGGATGTAGCTGGAGGGGGTTTCAACCGCCATGATTCAGATGATCCTGCCAGTCAACGAGTCAGGGCCGGGGGGCCGGCCCGGCCATTGCGAGCAGCTGCGCCCCCAGGGCGACAACCACTCCCACTACCATGGGCAGCGGTGGAAGCCCGGCGAGCATGATGCCCAGCAGCAGCGCCCCGATCACCACCACCCACTTCAAACCCACCCCCGCCATCAGCCGCGCCAGCGCAACCGTGGAGGGGCCAACACCGCCTCCCAGCGCCACCGCGCCCGAGAGCCAGCCCCCCACGGCGATCGCACCGCCGCCCAGCGCCACCGCCATGGCCCAGTCCGCGCCCTTGGCCAGGAACGCCAGCGCGGCCACTGCAACCGCAGCGGTCTGCCAGATGATGGCGCGCCGTGCCAGGCGCCGGCCTTCGGCGGCGAACGTGAACACTTCAGGATTCCAGGGGCGTCGGGGGTTTTGGAAAGTGTGTCCCGGATACCGTCGAAACGGCCCGGTCAAGCCGCCGAATTATAGCAGTGGCGCCGACGGGGTCACAACCGCCACCAGTCCTCCAGCGTTGCGCCGGTGCGCGGGGAACTTCCGCGCAGGCATCCTGTCAGACCTGATGTGCCCGGTCTGGTGCACTTCCTCGTCGGTCCAGCATCAGATCGCCACCGAGCCCCGGCCAACGCTGGGGCTCTTCCTTTTCCGGCGCCCGGGCCTGCCACCGATGGCGCCTCACCTGGCGCCCACCGCGGCCTGAACACCATGCGGCTCCCCTCCCCATACAGGAAAGAGCCGATGCGTTTCCCCCCGCCGTGCGCAGGATTGCGCTGTACTCGTCCGCTTTCGTCGCCGCCGCGCTGGCCAGTCCGGCCGCGCTGGCCCAGGTGGTCGAGGCCGATGAGCGGTTCGTGCTGCGCCTGAGCGCGTTCAACCCCGACGCCTCGCTGGGCTTCGCGGGCGAGGGTGTCGTGACCGACGGCACGGACGAGGCCACCTTCGACTTTGACGAACGCTTTGACACCAGCAGCGCCTGGCGCCCGCGCGGGGCGTTCGGATTCCGCTTCAGCGAGCGCCAGGCCATCGTGGCCAATTACTACGACTTCCGGCGCAACGAGAGCTGGGAATATGGCGGCACCGTGCTCGATCCGGGCGTGATCGGCGGGCCGGACGTGCCGATCGAGGTCCCTGGCGCACAGCTCAACGGCTACGTGGAACTGGACCTGGCCAGCCTCAACTACGAATACAGCGTCGTCACCACCGAGAGCTTCCAGTGGGGCCTGGGCCTGGGCGTCACCCGGGCCAAGCTGCAGTTCGATGCCAGCGGCCGCTCCGAGGGCAACGGCATGGTCGACGGGCAGTTCGAGACCGTGACCTGGAAGGAGGACGGCTTCTCGCCCGGGCTGCACACCCGGCTGACCTGGAGCCCCGCTGATCGCTGGCGCATCGGCCTGGAGGCGCAGTACCTGGACGCCGGCTGGGGCGACTTCCTGGACGAGGACGGCCACTTCGAGCGCGGCGGCCTGTTCGTCGAATACATGGTGTCCCAGCGCGTGAGCGTGCACGTGGGCTACGACTGGTTCCGGCTCAAGCTGTACGACGACTATCGCGGGACGGCGGAAGCCCCGGACGGGATCGATGCCGGGCCCTTCCCCTATGAAGGCCGCCTGGAAGGCGACCTGCGGGTGCACGGCCCGGTCGCGGGCGTGACGTTCCGCTTCTGACGGGCCGCCCCAGCGGGAAATCCCGGAGGGCGGGCCCAGGCCCGCCCTCCGCGCGTGCTACTTCTTCTTCGGCACGTACAGGTCGGTGACCGTGCCTTCGTAGACTTCGGCCGCCATCGCCACCGACTCGCTCAGGGTCGGGTGCGGATGGATGGTGTGGGCGATGTCCGCGGCCTCGGCGCCCATCTCGATCGCCAGCGCGGCTTCGGAAATCAGGTCGCCGGCATGGGGCCCGACGATGCCGGCGCCCACCACGCGCCTGCTGGCCTCGTCGAACAGCAGCTTGGTGAAGCCCTCGGTGCGGCCGATGCCGATGGCGCGGCCGCTGGCGGCCCAGGGGAACCTGCCCACGCCCAGCTTGAGGCCCTTCTCGTTCGCCTCGGCCTCGGTGATGCCCACCCAGGCGATCTCGGGATCGGTGTAGGCCACCGAGGGGATCACCCGCGCCACCCACTCGCGCTTTTCGCCGGCGGCCACTTCCGCCGCCAGCTTGCCCTCGTGGGTCGCCTTGTGGGCCAGCATCGGCTGGCCAATGATGTCGCCGATGGCAAAGATGTGCGGCACGTTGGTGCGCATCTGCGCATCCACGCTGATGTAGCCGCGCTCGCCGACGCGCACGCCGGCCTTCTCGGCGTCGATCGCCTTGCCGTTGGGCGTGCGGCCCACGGCCACCAGCACCCGGTCGAAACGCTTGCGCTCCGGGATCGACTCGCCCTCGAACTTCACCGCAATGCCGTTCTTCTGGGCCTTGGCCTCGGTCACCTTCGTCTTCAGGTGCACCGCGACGCCCTGCTTCTTGAGCCGGGCCGCGAGCGGGCGCACGAGGTCGGCGTCAGCGCCGGGGATCAGTTGGCCGGCCAGCTCCACCACCGTCACCTCGCTGCCCAGCGCCTGGTAAACGGTGGCCATTTCCAGACCGATGATGCCCCCGCCCACCACCAGCAGCTGCTTCGGCACCTCGGCCAGCTCCAGCGCGTCGGTGGAATCCATGATCCGCGGGTCGTCCCAGGGGAAGCCCGGCAGCTTCAGGGCCTGCGAGCCGGCGGCGATGATGCACTGTTCGAAGCGCACCAGCTTCTTCGCGCCGTCGCCCGCCTCCACTTCGATCTCGTTGGCGGACACGAAGCGCCCGGTGCCCTGCACCACCTGCACCTTGCGCTGCTTCGCCATCCCGGCCAGGCCCTTGGTGAGCTGGCCCACCACCTGGTCCTTGTACCCGCGCAGCTTGTCCAGCGCGATCTTCGGCTTGCCGAACTCCACGCCGTAGTCCCCCGCGTGCTGGGCCTGGTCGATCACCGCCGCCGAGTGCAGCAGCGCCTTGGAAGGGATGCAACCCACATTGAGGCAGACCCCGCCCAGGGTGTCGTAGCGCTCGATGAGCACCGTATCAAGCCCGAGGTCGGCGGCGCGGAAGGCGGCGGTGTAACCGCCGGGCCCCGAGCCGAGCACGGCGATGCCGCACTCGATGTCGGCCTTGCGGCCGGTGGAGGGCGCCGCCTTCACCGGCTCCGGCTCGGCGGGCGCGCGGTGGGAGGTGGCCACGGGCGGCTTGCCCGGGCCGGACTTCGGTCCGGCGCCCCTGGCAGGCGCCTCGTCCTTTTCGTCCTGCTTGCCAGCCTCCGCGCGGCCGCCGTCGTCCGGCTTGTCCGCGTCGCTCCCGGCGCCAGCTTCAGCGTCGGTTTCAAGCACCGCCACCACCTGGCCCTCGGAGACGCTGTCGCCCTCCTTGACCCGCAGTTCCTTGACCACGCCGGCGGCCGACGACGGCACTTCCATCGTCGCCTTGTCCGATTCCAGCAGCACGAGGCCCTGGTCGACCTCGACCGTATCCCCGGGCTTCACCAGCACCTCGATCACCGGCACATCGGAAAAATCCCCGATGTCCGGGACCTTGACCTCCACCGCGCTCACAGCAGCACCCGGCGCATGTCGGCCAGCAGCTGGGCGAGGTAAGTGGTGAAGCGGGCCGCGGCGGCGCCGTCGATCACCCGGTGGTCATAGGACAGCGACAGCGGCAGCATCAGCCGCGGATTGAACTTCTTCCCGTTCCACACCGGCTTCATCTCCGAGCGCGACACGCCCAGGATGGCGACTTCAGGCGCGTTGACGATCGGCGTGAAGTGGGTGCCGCCAATGCCGCCCAGCGAGCTGATCGAGAAGCAGCCGCCGGACATGTCGGCCGGGGCGAGCTTGCCATCGCGGGCCTTCTTGGCCAGCGCGGCGGTTTCCTGCGCGATCTCGATCACGCCCTTCCTGTCGCAGTCGCGCACCACCGGCACCACCAGCCCGTTTGGGGTGTCGGCGGCGAATCCGATGTGGAAGTACTTCTTCATCACCAGCGTCTCGCCGGACGCATCCAGCGAGGCGTTGAACTGCGGGAACTTCTGCAGCGCCGCCACGCTCGCCTTCATCAGGAACGCGAGCAGGGTGAGCTTGATGCCTTCCCGCTCCTTTTCCCTGTTGATCTGCTTGCGCAGCTCCTCCAGCCCGGTGATGTCGGCATCATCGTGCTGGGTGACGTGCGGGATCATGGCCCAGTTGCGGGCCAGGTTGGCGCCGGAGATCTTCTGGATCCGCGAGAGCGGCTTTTCCTCGACCTCACCGAACTTGCTGAAGTCCACCTTGGGCCACGGCAGCAGGTCCAGGCCCGCTCCGCCGCCCGGGGCAGCCTTGCCCGCGCCGCCGGCCAGGGCCGACTTCACGAACTTCTGCACATCCTCGCGGGTGATGCGGCCGCCGCGCGCGCTTCCTTCCACCTGGCCCAGGTCCACGCCCAGCTCGCGCGCGAACAGGCGCACGGCGGGGCTTGCGTAGGGCACCTTGTCCGGCAGCACCGCACCGGCCTCAAACCGCACGGGGGGCGCGCCGCCGCCGGCGGGCGCGTGGTCCATCGCCGCCTTGGCGATATTGTCCGGCTGGCTGCCCGGGGACGTCGGCTCGACGGGCGGATCATCCTCCTCGTCCGCCGGCGCCTGGCCCTCGGGCTCGGCGCGTTCGCCGGTGCGCGCCGGCTGCCCGTCATCGCCGGCGGCGGCCTGGCCCTCGCCGGCCTTGTCCTCACGGGCGGCCTTCTCCTCCCCGGCGTCGGCCTTTTCCCCGCCGTCGCCGGCGTCGTCGGCGCCGGTCTCAATGGTTGCCACCAGGGCGCCTTCGGCCACCTTGTCGTCGACCGAGACCTTGATCTCCTTGACCACCCCGGCGAAGGGGGACGGGACTTCCATCGTCGCCTTGTCGGATTCCAGCAGCACCAGGCCCTGGTCCTTCTCGACCGTATCGCCGGGCGCGACCAGCACCTCGATCACCGGAACACCCTCGAAATCACCGATGTCGGGGACTCGCGCTTCTTTCAGCTCGGCCATGCGGCTTCTCCGCCAGTACGTAGGGGGGACAGCTTCTTATTGTGGACTCCCGCCGCGCGGGCGCCAACCGCGGCTGAACGCGGGCGCGCAGCCTGAAGCAGCTGTGAAAACACCACCTGGCTTTTAACGATTCGGCAAAGCGCGATTCACCCGGGCCTCGACACGATGTTTCCCGCACGCCACCTCAGGCGCGCAGAAGCATCGATAACAACAGAGGACTCCCCCATGACTTCGATCAACAACAAACTGCTCCTTTCCGCCGCGCTTGCACTGGCCGCCAGCCCGGCCGCCTTCGCCCAGCAGAGCACCGCCACCCCGGACGCCGATTACGGCGGCAAGCGCTTCTCCGTGGTGGGCGGCGTGACCCTGCTTGAGCCGCACAGCGACCCGGCCGAGGGCATCGACATCGATGGCGGGCCGGCGCCCACCCTCAGCGCCACCTGGCACGTCAACGACAACTGGGGCGTCGAGCTGTGGGGTGCAGCGGACCGCTTCGACCACCGCGTGCGCGGCCCGGAGGGCAAGATCGGCACCATCGAGCAGCAGCCGGTGGCGCTGAGCGGCCAGTACCACTTCGGCGAGCCCGACATGACGTTCCGGCCGTTCGTGGGCCTGGGCGTGTACGAATCCAACATCAGCAACGAAGAGCTGAACCCGGGCGGCGACCACGTCGGCCTGGAGTCGCCGCGTGGAGCAATCGGCACCATCGGCGTGGACATGAACATCACCCCGACCTGGTTTGCCCGCGCCGATGCCCGCTACATGCGGGCCCGCAGCGACGTCAACGTGGCCGGCCAGGGGACGGGCGAGGAGCTCAAGCTCGACCCGTGGACGATCGGCATCGGGCTGGGCGCGCGGTTCTGACCGCCTCCCGCTGTTGCAACCGGAACGGGGCCGCCACGCGGCCCCGTTTTTTCCCCCCTACATCGGCTCCAGCGGGGGCCGCTCCTTGTCCGGCGCCTTGATCCGCTCCCGGTGCAGGAGGTAGATGCCGCTGGCGATGATGATGCCGGCGCCAATCCAGGTGGCGCGGTCGGGCAGCACGCCCCACACGGTGAGATCCAGCAGCACCACCCAGACAAGGCCGGTGTATTCCAGCGGCGCCAGCTGTGATGCCTCGCCCACGCGGTACGCATTGGTCAGGGCCACCTGCCCCAACGCACCGCTCACGCCGACCCCGAGGATCACCCACCAGTCGACCGGCTGGATCCACACCCAGCCCGGCAGGGCAAGCAACCCGGCGCCCACGGCCAGCATGGCCAGGAACCAGAACACCATTGCCTCGGTGCTGTCGTAACGGGTCAGCACCCGGACGGTGATGGCGGTGAGGGCATAACACACGGCCGCGCCCAGCAGGACCAGCCCGGCCAGCGAAACCATGCCCTCGCCGGTTGGCCGCAGCACCACGATCACGCCCAGCAGGCCCACCACGATCGCGCCCCAGCGCCGCGGGCCCACTTTCTCGCCCAGCAGCGGCACCGCCAGCGCCGTGATCACCAGCGGGGCGACGAAGGTGATGGCATAGGCCGTGGACATCGGCATCCTGGCCAGGCCGTAGACGAAACCCGTCATCATCGTGATCCCGAGCGCCCCGCGCAGCAGGTGCAGGCGCCAGCGGATCGGCCACAGCGTGTGCATGCGCCGGCGCATCATGATCCACACCACCACCAGCGGCAGCCCCACTGCGCCGCGCAGCGCAGCCACCTGCAGCGGCGGATAGTCGGCGCCGAGCCACTTCATGCCGCCGTCCATCAGCGCGAACAGGCCCACGGCCAGCAGCATCAGCAGGATCGCGCGGCGGGCAGGGTCGGAAACGGGCATGGGACCTGGCCGGCAAAAGACGGGCGCACAGACTACCAGCGGCGCTATTCAGGCGGCGTCATCGGCCGTCCCGGCCTACCATGCGGAGCCCGATCCGCGAGCCACGCAATGACCCCAGATGCTGATGACCCGGTAGCGCGCACGCGCCAGTGGATGGAGCGCGCCGTGATCGGCCTGAACCTGTGCCCGTTTGCCAAGGCCGTGGCCGTGCGCGGCCAGGTGCGCTTCGTGCTCAGTGATGCCGCCACACCGGGAGACCTGCTGGAGGACCTGGCGCGGGAACTGGCCCACCTGCGCGACGTCGACCCGCGCCAGACCGACACCACCCTGCTGATCCACCCGCAGGTGCTGGGCGACTTCCTCGACTACAACGATTTCCTGGGCGTGGCCGACGCGCTGGTGGAGGACATGGGGCTCGAGGGCGTGCTGCAGGTGGCCAGCTTCCACCCGGACTACCGCTTCGCGGACGCGGACGCGGATGACGTGGGCAACTGCACCAACCGCTCGCCCTACCCGACCCTGCACCTGCTGCGCGAGGACAGCGTGAGCCGCGCGGTGGAGGCCTACCCGGACCCGGACGTGATCGTCGAGCGCAACCTGCGCACGCTGCGGGCGCTGGGGCACGAAGGCTGGAGCAGGCTGTTCCCGGACCGGGATACAAATACATAAACATATATTGATATGATTGGCGCCCGTTCCCCATGCGGCTCGCCGACTTGTCCCACGCCCACACCCACGACCACCACGAGCACGGCCATTCGCACGCGCCGGAGGTTTCCACGCAGAACGAACGGGTGGTCCTCACCGCCCTGGTGCTCACCGCCGGCTACATGCTGGTGGAGGTGGCCGGCGGACTGCTGTCGGGGTCGCTGGCCCTGCTGGCCGACGCCGGCCACATGCTTACCGACGCCGCGGCGCTGGCGCTGGCCTGGGCCGGCTTCCGCATCGGCCGGCGCGCGGCCGACGCCCGCCGCACCTTCGGCTACATGCGCATGGAGGTGCTGGCCGGGCTGATCAACGCGCTGACCCTGTTCGCGCTGGTGGCATGGATCCTGTTCGAGGCCATCCAGCGCCTGCGCCATCCGGTGGAGGTGCTGTCCGGGCCCATGCTGGTGGTGGCGGTGATCGGACTGCTGGTGAACATCGCGGTGTTCGCGATCCTGCACCGCGGCGACCGCGACCACGTCAACATCCGCGGCGCGATGCTGCACGTGATCGGCGACATGCTCGGCTCGGTGGCGGCGATCGCCGCGGCGGTCACCATCCGGATCACCGGCTGGATGCCGATCGACCCGATCCTCTCGGTGCTGATCTGCCTGCTGATCCTGCGCGCGGCCTGGGCGCTGCTGCGCAGCACCTTCCACATCCTGATGGAAGGCGCGCCGCCGGACATCGATATCGAACGGCTGCAGGCGCACCTGCTCGAACAGGTGCCCGGCGTTGCCCACGTGCAGCACGTGCACGTGTGGTCGATCACCTCCGGGCGGGTGCTGGCCACGCTGGAACTGGGGCTGGACGCGGGCACGGACCAGCGCCAGGTGGTGCCTGCGGTCAAGCAGGCCCTGGCCGACCGCTTCGGGATCGGCCACACCACGGTGGAGGTGCTGTTCGACCCGCCCCGGGCCTGCGCCCTGCGCGCAGCCGCCGGCCCGGAGACGGAGGGATGAGCGGCGGCGGCGACCCGCGCATCGAGGCGATCGCCGCCACCTGCCGGCTGCTGGGTGATCCCACCCGACTGCGGGTGCTGCTGGCCTGCATGGACGGCCCGATCGCGGTGGGTGACATCGCCGCCCGCGTTGGCGCTTCCCAGCCGCTGGTCAGCCACCACCTGCGGCTGCTGCGGGGTGCCCGCCTGGTGCGCGGCGAGCGCCACCAGCGCCACGTGCTCTACGCCACCGCCGACGAGCACATCAGCCGCATGCTCACCGACAT
Source organism: Luteimonas sp. JM171 (assembly GCF_001717465.1). NCBI lineage: Bacteria > Pseudomonadati > Pseudomonadota > Gammaproteobacteria > Lysobacterales > Lysobacteraceae > Luteimonas > Luteimonas sp. JM171. The sequence goes on from NZ_CP017074.1 coordinate 769,334, forward strand.
GATCGAGCACGCCGGCGAGGAGCAGGCCCCACCCCTGTAACGCACCGGGCCGGGCCAGGTGTTCATGAGGCGAGGATGGCGTCACGCTCGGAAACGTCGAGCTGCCGCCATTCGCCCTCGGGCAGGCCGCCGAGCTCGAGTGCGCCGACGCGGCTGCGGTGGAGGGCTTCCACGTGGTTGCCGACGGCGGCGAACATCCGCCGCACCTGGTGGTAGCGGCCCTCGGTGATGGTGAGGCGCGCGCTGCGCTCGCCAGTGGGTTCCAGCACCGCGGGCTGCAGCGGGGATGTTTCGGATTCGAGCATCAGCGTGCCGCTGGCGAACGTTTCCGCCTCGTCGCCGCGCAGAGGCCCGGCCAGCTCGACTTCGTAGGTTTTCGGGATGGCCGACCTGGGCGAGGTGATCCGGTGCAGCAGTTGGCCGTCGTCGGTCATCAGGAGCAGTCCTGAGGTGTCGCGGTCGAGGCGGCCAACGGTGGACAGCAGCGGTCTGCGCAGGCGGAAGCGCGGCGGCAGCAGGTCATAGACCACCCGGCCGGGATCCTTCGTCGAGCAGGTGTAGCCGACCGGCTTGTGCAGCATCAGCAGCAGGCCCGGCGCGGGATCGAGAGGCTCGCCGTCGATGCGCACATCGGCATGATCCACGCGGTCGTCGGCATAGAGCACCTCGCCCGCCGCATCGGTGACCAGGCCTTCGCGGAACATCCGCGCGACCTGCTTGCGGCTGCCATAGCCGAGGTTGGCGATGAGGCGGACCAGCTTCATCGTCCTGCCCTGCGTGCGCGCACCACCTTGAAGCCCCCCTGCTGGGCCAGCGTCTCCACCTCCGCGAACCCTTCCCCCAGCGCCTGCTCGTACGGCAGGTGCCGGTTGGCCACCAGCCACAGCGTGCCGCCGGGCACCAGCGCCTGCGCGGCCGCGCCAATGAAGGCGCGGCCGATGTCCGGGCGCGCGGCGCGGCCCGGGCCGTGGAACGGCGGATTGCTCACGATCACGTCGTAGCGGTCCGGCAGGCCGGCGGTGACGTCGTGCCAGCGGAAGTCGAGCGCCACGCGCCCGGCATGCGGGGCGAGGTTGCGCCGCGCCAGCTCCAGCGCGCGCGCCTCGGCTTCGTACAGGTGCAACGAAGTGATGCCCGGGCAGCGGCGCAGCAGGGCATCGGAGAGGAAGCCCCAGCCCGCGCCCAGGTCGGCCGCGCGCCCGGCCAGTCCCGCCGGCAGGTGAGTGGCCAACAGCGCGGAGGCCGGGTCGATGCGATCCCACGCAAACACCCCCGGCCTGCTGACGAACCGGCCGTCCCATTCCGTGCCCTCCAGGATGGGCCTGGGCGCATCCAGCGATCGCCACTGCTGCGCCAGGGCCGCATCGCCGCGGCCCTGGTTCGGCCGTGCCCAGAACACCCGACACTTGTGCTTGGAGAGCGTGTCCACCGGGTCGGCGATGCGGGCCAGGTCAGCTTCGATCGCCTTCGCGCCTTCCGAATTGGGCACGCTGGCCACCACCAGCGCATCGTCGCCCTGCGCCCGTGCCGCTGCTTCCGCAAGCAGCGCGCGGGCTTCGTCACGCTGGCGGGGAGGCAGCACCAGCACCAGCTGGTGGCGGCTGTCCCCTCCGGTGTCCACGCTGAAACCGGCCCGCTCCAGCGCGGCGGCCTCGGGCCTGGAGCTCTGCTCGCACACCAGTCCCGGCCACGCCGATGGCACCAGGCCAACGCCCGCCCGGGCGCGCAGGAACAGCGCGCCGGTGTCTGGCCAGGCCAGACGGCCGATCTGGAAAGGGAACAGCAGCGCGTCAAGCGCGGGATCGTCCTGGGGGGGCATCGGGTCGGCACATGGAGGCGGCCTGCGGATTCTACGTCTCCACGCCCGGCGAACCGGTTTTTCATCGCGCGCCAACGCCGGCCTGTCCAGCCTGTGCCCCATCCCCCAACCGGAGCAGACGCCATGCGCGCACTTTTCGTCGGCGGCACCGTGGACAACAGCGAACTGGATCTGGAAGGCGACGCCCCGCCCCTGCGCTGGCCGCCCGACGCCGGCGGCCGCGAACCGCGCTACCGCCTGCACCAGGTGGGCGAACGCGACGGCTCGATCGCCTACGTCGTCTATGCGGCCCGCGACACCCCCACCGCCGATGTTGACCGCATCGTCGAGGAGCGTGCCTACGCCCGGCGCTTCGAGGCCGAGCCGCGCGCACCGCGCGCCTGAAGCCTCAGCCCTGCAGCTCGCGCAGGGTGACCGAAGGCGGCGCGTCCAGCACGCGCCGGGTGGCGAACAGGCCGGCGGCCAGGGTCACCAGCATGCCAAGGGCCCCGCCGGCTGCGGCCATCGCCCAGTCCGGTGACCAGGGCAGGTCGAACACCTGGGTGGCAACCACGCCGGACAGGACCGAGGCCGCGATCGCCGCCACCAGCCCGGCCAGGAGTCCGATCGCCGCGAACTCGGACGCCTGCGCCATCCGCAACTGCCGCCGGCTACCGCCGAGCACGCGCATCACGCCGCCTTCGAGCAGGCGCTCGTCCTGGCTCGCGCTGACCGCGGCCAGCAGCACCAGGATCCCCGCCAGCAGCGAGAACCAGAACACCGCCTGCACCACCACCGAGACCTGGTCGGCGGTATCGCGCACCTGGTTGAGCACCGCTTCGATATCGATCACCGAGAGGTTCGGGAACCGTTCCACCAGATCGGCAGTGAAGCGGGGTAATTCCGGCGGCACGCTGACGGCGGTGATCCAGCTCGCCGGATAGCCATCCAGCGCGCCCGGCGAGGCGAGCACGAAGAAGTTCGGCCGGAAGCTCTCCCACTCCACCGCCCGCAGGCTGGTCACCGGCGCCTCGATGCGCTGGCCGGCGATGTCGAACGTGATCCGGTCGCCCACGCTCCAGCCCAGCTGCCGGGCAAACCCTTCCTCCACCGAGAACTCCGGCGCCGCCGGGGTGCCGTTCCAGAAACGCCCCGCGGTGACCCGGTTGTCATCCCGGAGCGAGCCGGCCATGGAGAGATTGAACTCGCGCTCGGCGCGGCGCCGGGTCTGCTGATCCTCGCCGGCGTAGGTGTCAGCGGTGACCGGCTCGCCGTTGAGGGCCACGTAGCGCGCGCGCACCATCGGGAACAGCTCCGGCTCGGCCACGCCCTGGCTTGCGATGAAGTCGCGCACGCCTTCCATCTGGTGCTGCTGCACGTTGACGATGAAGCGGTTGGGAGCGTCCTCGGCCAGCGCCAGCTGCCAGCGGTCGAGCAGGTCGCCGCGCACGAAGGTCAGCAGCAGCAGCGCCATCAGGCCCAGCCCCAGCGCCGCCACCTGGGCCACGCTGGTGCCGGCGCGCCGGCTCACGTTGGCCAGCCCGTAGCGCAGGCTGCCGCGCAGGCGCGAGCGCAGCCGGCGCACCGCCGCGATCAGCGCCCAGGCCAGCAGCGCCAGCACGCCCAGCGTTGCAAGGGTGCCCGCCAGCATCGCCGATGCCAGCGTCGCCGATCCGGCCTTCACCCACAGCAGCGCGGCCAGCCCGCCCAGGGCCGCCAACGCCACGATCCATGCGCCCGGCTCCACCGGATCCAGGTCGCGCCGCAGCACCCGCAGCGCCGGCACCCGACGCAGCGCCAGCACCGGTGGCGCGCCAAAGGCCATCAGCACCACCAGCCCCACCAGGTAGCCTTCCAGCGCCGGCCACCAGCCGGTCGCCGGCAGCGGCAGTTCCAGCGCCTGCGAGACCCAGCCCGCCACCAGCCACTGCAGCCCGAACGCCAGCGCTACGCCGATGGTGCACGCCAGCAGCCCCAACAGCAGCAGCTCGCCCACGTGGATGCCCACCAGGGTGCGCTGGCTGGCGCCCAGGCAGCGCATCACCGCGGCGCCCGACAGGTGCCGTTCGCTGTGCCGGCGCGCGGCCATCGCCACCGCCACCGCGGCCAGGACCACCGAGACCATCGCCGCCAGACCCAGGAACCGCCCGGCCCGGTCCAGCGCCGAACGCACTTCCGGCCGCGCGTCCTGGATCGTCTCCAGCCGCTGCCCCCGTCCCAGCTCCCCGCGCACCGCTGCCGAGAAGCTGGCCACCGCATCGGTATCGCCCGCCACCACCAGCCGGTAGCGGGCCCGGCTGCCTTCCTGCAGCAGGCCCGTCGCCGGCAGGTCTTCCAGGTTGAGGAACACCTTGGGGGCCACGTTGAAATAGTCGATCGACGCGTCCGGCTCCTGGGTCACCAGCGCCACCAGCCGCAGCGACAGCTCGCCGATGCCGACCTGATCGCCCAACCGCGCCCCAAGCTGCTCGGCACCGGCGCGGCTCATCCACAGCGTTCCCGGCTCCGGAACCCCGCCGGCCTCGCGCTCGGCGCCGTCCGGCGCATCCACCAGCCGGAATGCGCCGCGCAGCGGATAGCCCTCGCCCAGCGCGCGCAGATCCCCCAGGCGCGGCTCGCTGCCGGCGCGGATCATGCTGTCCAGCTCGACAGTTTCGGTCAGCGCCAGCCCGTCGGCCCGCGCCGCCTCGCGCGGCCCATCGCCAATGGGCGTGTTCGACCGCAGGATCGCATCGCCGCCGAGCAGGCGGTTGGCCTCGGCCGCCAGCGCGCGCCCGGCGCGGTCGGTGACGAAGCCCACCGCCGACACCGCCACCACCGCCAGCACCAGTGCGGCAAGCATGATCCGCACCTCGCCCGCGGCCAGGTCACGCCGCAGCTGGGTCCACGCCAGGCGCGCCGTCCTCATGCGCCCGCCACCAGCCGCCCGCCATCCAGGCGCAGCACGCGCCTGCAGCGCGCGGCCAGGTGGTCATCGTGGGTTACCAGCACCAGGGTGGTGCCGGCGTTTGCATTCATGGCGAACAGCAGTTCGATCACGTGCTCGCCGGTGTGCGTATCCAGGTTGCCGGTGGGCTCATCGGCAAACAGCAGCGACGGCCCGGTGACGAAGGCCCGCGCCAGCGCCACCCGCTGCTGCTCGCCGCCCGATAGCTGGCGCGGGTAATGGCCCAGGCGCTCGCCCAGCCCCACCTCGCGCAGCACCTCCTCCGCCGGCTCGCGGACGTCGGCGTCCCCCCGCAGCTCCAGCGGCAGCATCACGTTCTCCAGCGCGGTGAGCGAGGGCAGCAGCTGGAAGTTCTGGAACACGAAACCCACTTTCTCCGCGCGCACCTGCGCCCGTCCGTCCTCGTCCAGCGTCGACAGCGGCTGGCCGTCGAGCACCACCTCGCCCGAGGTCGGCACATCCAGGCCGGCCAGCAGCGACAGCAACGTACTCTTGCCCGAACCTGAAGCGCCCACGATCGCCACCGTGTCGCCCCGCTCGACATGGAACCCGACGTCGTCGAGGATGGTCAGCTCGCCGGAAGGCAGCGCGACGCGCTTGCCCAGCGCGGCGACATCAAGCACGCGGGCGCCGGCCTGCGCCTGGGTGGAATCGGCCATGGAAGATCCTGCAGTGGCCCGGCCCGGCGCGCGATTGGCGGCTCCCGGCCCGGAGATGAAAGGAAGGTTCGCAATGATCTCAGGATATCCGCATCCTCGCGTCGCCCTGCAATGGCTGATCGCGATCACGCTGCTGCTGGCGGCGCCGCTGGCGCACGCCCAAAGCGGGCCAGCCGGCCAACCCACCGATGCCCCGCCGCGCACGCTGCTGGTGATGGGCGACTCGCTGTCCGCCGGCTACGGCATGGCGGCGGAGGACGGCTGGGTGTCGCTGCTGGCGGACGAACTGGCCCGGAGCCATCCCGATTGGCGCGTGGTCAACGCCAGCATCAGCGGCGAGACCAGCGCCGGGGGTGCCTCGCGCATCATCGGCGAGGCCTGGCGCCACCAGCCCGACGTGGTGGTGATCGCACTGGGCGCCAACGACGGCCTGCGCGGGCTGCCGCTGCACGAGTTGCGCCGCAACCTGGCGCGCATGATCGGCGTGGCCCAGCACGTGGGCGCCGAGGTGCTGCTGGTGGGCATGCGCATGCCGCCCAACCTGGGCCCCGAATACACCGAAGGCTTCGAGCAGGTCTACCGCGACCTGGCGGCGCTGTTCGACGTGACCCTGCTGCCGTTCCTGCTGGAGCCGATCGCGCTGGAGGCCGGCGCCTACCAGGATGACAACCTGCATCCGACCGAAGCCGCACAGCCACGTATCCTCGCCCACGTGCAGCCTGCCTTGCTGCCCCTGCTCGACTGAACGGGCTGCTTGATCGGCTGCCCCGCCCCGCGCAGAGTAGGGGATGCGCATTGCCCGGGAGTCCCCCATGAAGATCTTCCTGCAACCGGCGCTGGTACTGGCCCTTGCCCTCTCCGTCACCGCCTGCGCCCACACCCCGGTGGGGCGCGACGTCACCGATCCGTCCGCACCCCGCGCCCTCGAGACTGAGGGCCCGGTGACGGTGGAGTGGGACGACCCGGCCGGCTTTACCGAGATCCGCACCAGCTTCAACAAGTACGAGGCGCGGCGCGGCAACTGGGTCGAGGAACTGGCCGAACACCTGCGCGATGGCATCCAGGCGCGCATCGGGGAGGGCGAGCGCGTGCATGTGCGGATCACCGACATCGACCGCGCCGGCGACTTCGAGATGCGCCATGGTCCGCAGATGGACCACGTCCGCATCATGCGCGACATCCACTGGCCGCGGATGAGCCTGGAGTTCGAACACCTGGACGCGGCCGGCAACCGCGTCGATGGCGGCAGCCGGGAGCTCAGCGATCCCAGCTACCTGTCGTCGCAGCTGCACCTGCCGCGCAGCGACGAGCTGCGCTATGAGAAGGCCATGATCGACCGCTGGCTGCAGCGGGAATTCGGACCGGTGCGCTGAGGCTCAGCGCACCGTGTCCAGGAAGTGCATGTGGCGCTGGTACTGGTCGAGCACGTCGTGGATGATCTCCTCGCGCCGCCAGCCCATCAGGTCGTAGCCCTGGCCGCCCTCGCGCAGGTGGACGGCGGCGCGGTAGCTGCAGTCATCCTCGCGCCGGCGCGGATCTGCAAGCACGAAGCTGGGCGGATCGTAGGCTTCCAGGTGCACTGAGTAGAAGAAGTCCATCTCCTCCCCGTGACCCACGCGCAGCCAGACCCGGCCACCGCCCTCCTCGTCGCCCTCCACCCTGGCTTCCAGGCCCTGCGCCTGCAGTTCCGCGGCCACCGCCTCCAATGCCGGGTGCACCTGCTCGCGCAGGAACCTGAGCACCTCGCGCCGGCCGGGCTGGCGCACCATGGCCTGCACCCGCGCCTTCCAGTCGCCTGCAACCGCCCCGGCGGGCAGCGGATGCGCGCCGCGGATGCTGGCGCGCTTCATGACGTCCAACCGCATGGCGCGCAGCAGCCCCCAGCACATCAGCACCATGATGATGGTGAACGGCAGCGCGCTGGCCAGGGTCGCCGCCTGCAGCGCCCCCAGGCCACCGGCGAGCAGCAGGGCGATCGCCACCGTGCCCTCCAGCAGCGCCCAGAAGATCCGCTGCCACACCGGTGACTCCTGCTCGAACTTCGAGGTCAGCATGTCGATTACCAGCGACCCCGAGTCGGACGAGGTGACGAAGAAGATCGACACCAGCACCACGGCAACCGTGGACGTGAGCGCCGTCAGTGGCAGCTCCTCCAGGAACCGGAACAGGGCGACGGAGGTATCCGCGGCCACTGCGTCAGACAGCCCCGTGATGCCCTCGATCGCCACCATGTACAGGGCGGTGTTGCCGTAGATGGTCATCCAGATGAAGGTGAACCCCAGCGGCACCAGCAGCACGCCGGTGACGAACTCGCGCACCATGCGCCCGCGCGAGATGCGCGCGATGAACATGCCCACGAACGGCGACCAGGCGATCCACCAGCCCCAGTAGAACAGGGTCCAGCCGCCAAGCCAGCTGGTGGGCTCGTAGGCGTACAGGTTGAACGTCATCGAGAACAGGTTGGAGACGTACATCCCGGTGTTCTGCACGAACGCCTGCAGCAGGTGCACGGTCGGGCCGGCCACCAGGACGAAGGCCAGCAGCAGCACGGCCAGGAGCATGTTGAGTTCCGACAGCCTGCGGATGCCCTTGTCCAGCCCGGCCACCACCGAGACCGTGGCGATGAGGGTGATCACGACGATCAGGATCACCTGCACCAGCACGCTGACCTCGATGTCCAGCAGGTAGTTGAGCCCGGCGTTGATCTGGATCACGCCGAACCCCAGCGAGGTGGCAAGACCGAAGATCGTGCCCAGCACGGCGAAGGTGTCCACCGCGTGGCCGATGGGACCATAGATGCGTTCGCCGATGAGCGGATACAGCGATGAGCGGATCCGCAGCGGCAGCCCGTGGCGGAAGCCGAAGTACGCCAGCGACAGCGCCACCACCCCGTAGATCGCCCACGCATGGATGCCCCAGTGGAAGAAGGTGATGCGCATGGACTGCCGCGCGGCCGCCGCCGTCAGCGGATCGCCCACGGGCGGATCCACGTAATGCATGATCGGCTCGGCGACGCCGAAGAACATCAGGCCGATGCCCATGCCGGCCGCGAACAGCATCGCGAACCATGACGCATAGCTGTAGTCCGGCGTGCTGTGGTCCGGGCCCAGCCGGATCCTGCCCAGGCTGCTCACTCCCAGGCCCACCACGAACACCAGGAATCCCGCCACCGTGAGGATGGTGAACCACCCGGCCTCCTCCGCCACCCAGTCCTGGGCTGCCGTGAACATGGCTTCGGCCGGTTCCGGGGCAATGAAGGACACCGCCACCAGAAGCAGGACCAGGGCCGCTACCGGGTAGAAGACCGGCCCGAGGATCGACGCGCGCGGCGCCGCAACGGAGCCCGAAGGATCTTGCTGGATGTTCATGGCGCGACACCTCCCTTGAACGCCGGGCCGCCTGCGGCCCTAGAAAAAGAACCCCATGTTGATGTTGAGCCGGGAGCGCCAGCCGTCGCCGCCCGGCTCGTCGATCCCGATGCCCGGCCCGCCGGCGAACCACATGTTCTTGCCGGCGATCCAATCGACGTAGGTGACCATCTTGCCCTTGGCGATGCTGCAGCCCGTGACGTTCTGCCACGACTCGCGCAGGCCCGGATGGTGGCCGCGCGGGAGGGTCACGCTGAGGTCGTTGTAGCAGGTGATGGCATCGAACCAGCCCGGCCGCTGCACTTCCCAGGCCAGGTTGAACGTGGGCACGTCGGCCTCGGCCGCCACCTCGAACGGGAACATGAACGCCGACATCGCGATCCGCGGCTCCGGATGGCCGTAGCGGTAGCGCGCCCACTGCAGCTGGACGGTTGCAGGACCGCGGCGGTACTGCGCATGCACCGCCGCGGCGTCGTGGCCGTGCCGGCGCCCATCCATCCGGCTTTCGATGTGGCCGCTGGACACCGACACGCCGGCCGCGAATCCGTGGCGCTCCGACTCCTCCGAGAACTCGTAGCGCAGCGCGACGCGGCCGCGCTCGCGGTAAGGCAGCGCCTCGGTCGTCGCCACATCGAACGAGTAGCGGTCGAAGCGGCCGCCGTCACCGTACTCGTCGCCGGAGAACCACCCCACGTGCCACCGGTGCGCGCCGGCGCCGTGCTCCCACACCACGCCCAGGTCGTAGTCGTCCTCGAGCCCCAGGTAGTAGCCGGAACCGAACCAGAAGCTGTGCGACGCATAGGGCAACAGCCCGAACGGGACCTGCTGGACGCCCGCGCGCAGTTGGGAATCCGCGCCGGCATCCCATCCCGCCCACGCGTGGTGAACGGCGTCGAAGCCGTCGTACCAGCGGTACTGCAGGGAGAACGATGCCCGGCCCGAACGGCCCCGCGCCTCGCCCCGCAGCAGCTCCAGGTCCGCGCCGGGCGAGTCCGCATAGTCGAGCCAGCCGTAGCTGAAGCGCACGGCACCACCCAGCTCCAGACCGTCTTCTCCGACGGGAGCCGCTGCTGCCGGGCGCGTGGAAAACAGCAGCCCGGCCACGCAGCACGCGATGACGGTCCCTGCGCGCACGCAACGCTCCTGCTCCATGAACGTTGCGCAAGCCTACGCCCCGGCGCCGCCCCGCGGCAAACCCGCGGCGTGCGCGATTGCAAAGTCCCGGTCCGGATGCTTTGCTTTCCGGCCACCCGCCGGCCGGCCGCCACACATGACCGTATACGTCGATGATCCCGTGACCCTGTGGCGCGGCCGCCGCTGGGCGCACCTGATGGCCGACACGCTGGACGAGCTCCATGATTTCGCGGCGCGGCTCGGGCTGCCCCGGCGCGCGTTCCAGAACAAGACGAGCGGCGCGCATTACGACATCACCGCCGACATGCGACTGCAGGCCATCGCCCTGGGCGCGATGCCGATATCACGCCACAAGGACCGGGAGCTGGTGAAGGCGGTGATCGCCAATGCCCGGGCCCAGGGCCGTGGCGAACGACCCTGAAGGCCGCCCCGGCTCAGCAGGCGTTCAATTCCAGCGGCCTGGCTCCGGGCCGTTTAGCCGCCATAGGGGTTTTTCTCACGTGTCCTGTACGGGGGCCTGCGCAGACTCTGGCCCCACATCTCCCAACGGACGAGGAAACCCCATGAACAACATCACCAAGAACCATTCGCGAACCATCCTGGCCGGCGCCCTGTCGGCCGCACTCATGTTCGCCGCAGGCGCTGCGATGGCCCAGGAAGCCACCCAGGAGCACGAGGACACCGCCCAGCACACCATGGAGCAGGCCCAGGATCGCGCCGAGCATGAGCGCATCCAGACCAGCCGCGACCTCAACCAGGATCGCGACCGGACCATGGGTGACGAGGACGGCGACGTCGACGGCGGCGTGTTCGACCGCGACTCCGACCAGCCGGTCAACGACACCTGGATCACCACCAAGGTCAAGTCCAGCCTGCTGGCCGACTCCGACGTGGCCGGCACCGAGGTGGACGTGGAGACCATCAACGGCGTGGTGCACCTGAGCGGCTACGTGGACGACCAGCGCCAGATCGACCGCGCGGTTGAGATCGCCCGCGACATCGAGGGCGTCACCAACGTCGAGTCCAGCGGCCTGCAGCTGAAGGCCTCCGACACCGACTGATCGCCACGATAAAAAAAGAACCGGACGCGATCCGGCTTGTTGCACCACTTTGCCGCGGCCCTGTCACCAGGGCCGCGGTTTTTGTTTGTCCCGGCTCAGAGCATGCGCTGGAGCACACCGTCCTTGCGCACCAGGCCGTGCCACAGCGCCATCACGATGTGTCCTATCGCAAGCAGGACGGTGAGCCACGCCACCGGCGAATGCAGCACACCGCCGAACGTCGCCAGCCACGGGATCTCCGCGCCGGCGGGCACGATCTGCAGGCCGAAGCCCTCCAGGCCATAGCCGTTGCCCACCATGATGCTGATGCCCGACAGCGGCAGCAGCACCATGCCCGCGTACAGGGCGATGTGACCCGCCCGTGCCAGCATGCCAAGGGTCGGCGGCGGGGCCGGCGGCGGACGATTGTCGAGGTTGCGCAGCGCCCAGATGATCCGGATCACGATGAGCACGCCGATCAGCGTGCCAATGGAGATGTGCCACGGCACCAGGATCTGGCCGACCCAATGTTCACCGTCGTTGACGCGGTCGAACAGCTTGAGCGCCTGCCAGATAACCAGCACCGCCATTGTCCAATGCAGCAGGCGGGAAAGTGTTCCGTAGCGTTCCCTCGTATCAGGGGTCATGGCGTCTCCTTCAAGTGGCTGAATGGCAGGCCCGCAGGCCTGCCAACCATAGCGCCAAAACCCCGGATTGTGCGCGCGGTTGCGCGACCGGCGATCAGGCAGCCGAAGCGCGGTCCAGAGCCTCCAGCGCGTCCTTGGGCAGGGTCAGTTGCGCTGAGCCCATGATGTCGTCCAACTGCTCCAGGCTGGTGGCGCTGGCGATCGGGACCACGCTGGGCCGGGTCATCAACCATGCAAGCGACACCTGCGCCGGCGTGGCGCCGAGATCGCCCGCGACCTTGCGCAAGGCATCGAGAAGGCGCATGCCCCGGTCGTCAAAGAAACCTTCCAGGAAAGCGGCGCGCGCGGTGCCCTCCAGATCCGCCTTGCTCTTGTATTTGCCGGTCAGAAACCCGCTGGCCAGCGCGAAATACGCCACCACGCCCAGCCCCTCTTCCTTGACCACGGCGGCAAGCTCGCTCTCGTAGCCCGCCCGATCGTAGAGGTTGTAGCCGGGCTGGATCACGTCATAGCGTGGCCAGCCGCGCTCCGCGGAAATGCCCAGCGCGTCCCGCAGACGGCCGGCGTTGTAGTTGGAAGCGCCGATGGTGCGCACCTTGCCTGCATCCACCAGCCGCGCGAACGCCTCGAGGGTTTCTTCCAGCGGCACCTTGTCGTCGTCGATGTGGGCGAAATAGACGTCCAGGTAATCCGTTTGCAGGCGCTTGAGCGAACCTTCCACCGCGGCAGCGATATTGTCGGCGGCCAGGCCCTTCCGGCCGGGCATGCTGCCGACCTTGGTCATCAGCACCAGCTCATCGCGGCGCCCGCGGCTGGCCAGCCACTTGCCGATCACCGTCTCCGACTCGCCTCCCGACAGGCCCGGGGCCCAGGATGAATAGGAATCGGCGGTATCCACGGCGTTGAAGCCACGATCGACGAAGCGGTCGAGCAGGTCGAACGAAGTGGCTTCGTCGGCGGTCCAGCCGAAGACGTTGCCGCCGAACACCAGCGGGGCGATTTCAAGGCCGGATCGGCCAAGTGACTGCTTCTTCATGGAAATCTCCTGTGACTTGAAAGGGGTGCGGGGAGGGGGCCCGAAGTCCCGGTATGGTGCCTGTATTGCGGCTAAGAACCGGTAAAAACAGGACGCCGCATTCCACTTCCCCGGGCCCGTCCGGCCCTGCCTGACCGGCCCGCGGCATTAAAATGGAAGCCTGTTCCTGCAGGAGTCGCACGTGTCAGATCGCATCCTCCACCCCCTGTTCCGCGACCGCGTGGTTTCCGCTGAAACCGCCGCCGAGCGCATCGCTCCCGGCATGACCGTGGCGATGAGCGGCTTCACTGGCGCCGGTTACCCCAAGGCGGTTCCGCAGGCGCTGGCGCGGCGGGTGGAGCGGGCCAACGATGCGGGCGAACGCTTCCGGATCAAGGTACTCACCGGTGCCTCCACTGCCCCCGAGCTGGATGGCGCGCTGGCCAAGGTGGAGGGCATGGAGCTGCGCCTGCCCTACCAGTCTGACCCCAACGTGCGCGAGCGCATCAACGCCGGCACCCTGGACTACATCGACATCCACCTCAGCCACGTGGCCCAGCACACCTGGTTCGGGTTCTTCGGCGACATCGACGTGGCCGTGGTGGAAGTGGCCGGCATCCGCGAGGACGGCACCCTCATCCCCTCCTCCTCGGTGGGCAACAACAAGACCTGGCTGGAGCAGGCCGACCAGGTGATCCTGGAGGTCAACCGCTGGCAGCCCGAGGCGCTGGACGGCATGCACGACATCTACTACGGCACCGCCCTGCCGCCCAACCGCATGCCGATCCCGCTCGTGCAGCCCGACGACCACATCGGCGAGCCCTGGCTGCGGGTGGACCCGGACAAGGTGATCGCGGTAGTGGAAACCAACGCCCCCGACCGCAACACCCCGTTCAGCCCGCCCGATGAAGCCTCAAAGCAGATCGCCGGCCACCTGCTCGACTTCCTCGCCCACGAGGTCAAGCGCGGCCGCCTGACCGACAAGCTGCTGCCGCTGCAGTCGGGCGTGGGCAACATCGCAAACGCCGTGCTCGCCGGCCTGGCCGACGGCGGCTACTCCGGCCTGACCGCGTACACCGAGGTCATCCAGGACGGCATGCTCCAGCTCATCAAGGACGGCGTGCTGCGCATGGCCTCGGCCACGTCGTTCTCGCTCAGCCCGGCGGGCATCGAAGAGTTCAATGCCCACATCGATTTCTACAGCAAGCGCATCCTGCTGCGCCCGCAGGAGATCTCCAACCACCCCGAGATCATCCGACGCCTGGGCTGCATTGCCATGAACGGCATGATCGAGGCCGACATCTACGGCAACGTCAACTCCACCCACATCACCGCCAGCAGGATCATGAACGGCATCGGCGGCTCCGGCGACTTCGCCCGCAACGGCTACCTCTCCGTCTTCATGTCGCCCAGCACCGCCAAGGGCGGCAAGGTCTCGGCCATCGTGCCGATGGTGAGCCACGTGGACCACACCGAGCACGACACCATGGTGCTGGTCACCGATCAGGGCCTGGCCGACCTGCGCGGCCTCTCGCCCGCACGGCGCGCGGAGAAGATCATGGAAAAATGTGCGCACCCCGACTTCAAGCCGCTGCTGCAGGACTACTTCGACCGCGCCCGCCGGGATGGACCGGGGCGGCATACGCCCCACCTGCTGGGCGAGGCGCTCTCGTGGCACCAGCGATTGGTGGAGACCGGGGACATGCGGCCGGGTGCCAAGGGCTGAGGAAACAGGGCGCACAGCCACAACGACTGCCCGCGGCCGACCGATGCTGCTACGACTGGTAGCGCGTGGGCGCCAGCCCATCGGGCCCCGCGACATGCGTTTCCATACCCGGCACTACATCCGTGTTGTGTGCTGACGCACACAGCCAGCCATCTTCCCCGCGGCGCATCACGAAGGAAAAGATCGTGGTGCGCTCGCCGGGCCTGTCCACCCCGGCCACGGGCGACTGTCCGGAGAGACGCATGCGGGCGTGCACCACGGCCACATCTGCCGCCAACGGCTTCATCCGCACGGTGGAAACGCTGAGCGTTGACTCGTTGAAGATCCGCTCCAGCCCGTAGGCATGCGCCTTACGAATCGCTTCGCGGTCATGCCACCAGAGGCCGGTGACGTTGACGAACTCGGCGTCGGGCTCGAAGAGCGCGGCGAGCTGGTCGGCATTGCGTGCGTTCCAGGCCTTGGTGAAGGCGTGGGGCATGTCTTCGGGACTTCTCACAAGTACTCAGGCCCCAGCAGCGAAGATCGGGTTTTCCGGTTCATCGGCATATCACTCTGCGCTTCCTCCCGGCTGCACCTTGCCCCAGAGCCGGCGGCGCGACCTCAGCGGAGTTCCGGAGGGTTGATCCGCGCGTCGATGTCGTACGGATCGTCCGCATCGACCCGGTTCACCTCTTCTATCTCGTTCGGCCATTCCGGGATGCGCGAGAGCCGCATGGCGACCCATCGGCCGAGGGACGATACGGCAATAATTGGCCAACCAATAGCCGCAAGCACGGCGCCAACTGCGCCGGGAGCCCGGAAGTGCGAAGCGAGCACTTCGTAGCCCACGCGGAACGACTCCCGCTTTCCATCAACCGGTAGTGCCTGCTTCACGAAGGGGGCCACTGCTTCCGGCCCATCCTCCATGTAACGCCGGAAGAATTCCCAGTGCGCCCAGAGCATCGGCATCCCTTCGTGGTTGTCCAAGGTGCTGAACGTCCCCAGGGCAAATGTCTCCCTCACGGTTTCCCGATCCGCCTCAAGCACGTGGCCGCGGATTTCCCAGAACCCGCCATCACGATCAAGTGTAAAGAACACCTCGTCCCACGGAACACTCAGGACGGTGCCATCCTTGCGAAACACGTGGACCATCCGGGTCTTGCGATTGAGACGTATTGGATAATGGGTGTAATGCCCCCATTCAAAGCGACCCAAATGTAATGCGACGACACCGACACTGCCGAATAAAACGGTCGCGATCCCGCTGCCGAAAAAATCAGCAGTGCCGACTTGCCGCATGTGCAATATGTCCGTGACCACCACAAACAGTAAAAAACATAGCGCTGCGACAGCCACCGCGTTAAAAATAAACATGGCCCACCCTTTCCAACCGTAGTACTTGTCTACGATTTCCAGGTATACCGAAGTGAGCCTTATCACCGACAGGTCACTGTAAGGGTCGGGAGCGTCTATTCGCTCAGACTGGAACAGCCTACGCTCGAGATCCCGCCGATTCAAAGGACGGTCCACAGGAAAAGGCCGCCCCGGCGCAATGCCTTGGTAATGCATTAGTTGAGTCCTATCGCCACTTGGTACTCACGCTGCTCAATCACTTCATTTGCATAGCGCTCCGTGTCCAAGCGACCCCACAGACATCGATCCAGCCAGGCGTGATGTTCGTTATCACTCCACATCATCATGCTTAAAACCGCTACCAGCAACAGCACGAAAAACACCCCGGTCCAGAAAGCAGAGCCAACCAATAGCGCCAGCGAAAAGCCCGCGCCGGCGAATGCCGACACCCAGTGAAGAGCCATCATCTTCCTGTTTCCCCTGTCCCGCTCTTGGAGACCGCGATACGCATCAACTACTGCCATGAGCAAGCCGGCGGCGGCGGTTACAACCCTGCCAACCACGGCAACCGCATTTCCAGCGGCCGAAAACCTCGCAAACCTAGGCCTGGCATTACCAAGCCTCTCCGCCTGTTTGCCGCCCAGTTCGAGCGCTCCGCCCAGAAGGCCCGCACTCGCCGACCAGAATCGAGCCCACGACTCCTCGCGATCGTGCTGCAAGCTGCCCGTCGCTTGCTCGTACAAGGTTCCCAGCGCGACGGCCGACAGTAAAGAGCCGGCAACACCCACGCGCAGGTCGGTATTGATCACCCGGCGCCAGTTCACAAGCTTCGCGTTGAGGAAGCGGCTGCGCTCTGCGTGATAACGGGCCCCCGTCACCAACCAGCTTTCAGGTATATCGGTTTCCGTCTACAGTTCTGACGGCTAAGCATGACCTAAAACCGGCGCCCCATCTCAGCGCAGTTCTGGAGGATTGATCCGCGCATCAATGGTGTACGGATCGTCCGCCTCGACCCGGTCCACCTCTTCTATCTCATCTGGCCATTTCGGGATACGGGAGAGCCGCATCGCGATCCAACGCCCCACAGACGACACAGCAATAATTGGCCAGCCGATTACTGCGAGGACAGTTCCAGCATTACCCGGAGCCCGGAAATGCGAAGCCAGCACCTCGTAGCCCACGCGGAAAGACTCCTTCTTTCCGTCGACCGGCAGTGCCTGAGTCACGTATCGAGCGACGGCGGCCGGCCCTTCTTCCATATACCGGCGGAAGAATTCCCAGTGCGCCAAGAGCATCGGCATACCTTCTGAATTATTTAAAGTACGGAACGCTCCGAGTGCGAATGTCTCCTTGATCGTCTCGCCATCATGTTCAAGTACGTGCCCCCGAACCTCCCAAAATCCCGCATCCTGATCAAGGGTAAAGAAAACATCGTCCCAGGGCGCGGCCAAGGTGCTCCCGTCCTTACGAAGCACGCGGACTAATCTGCGCTTTCGATTCAAGCGGATGGGGTAATGGGTGTAATAAGCCCATTCGAAGCGACCGAGACGTACCGCGACGAAGGCGAAGGTCCAAAGCAGGAAAGCCGCCAACAACCCTGAAAACACACCCGCGGTGTCACCGGTCCCTGCCCGCCCAAATCCATATAACAAAAACCAGAGACCGAAGGAGAACATCATGAGCGAGATGACGCCGATCATGAATGTCACCCATCCCTTCCAGCCGTAATACTTATCAACGACCTCCAGAAAAGTCGAATTAAGATTAATTACTGACAAGTCTGCGTATGGAGATGGCGACTCGATGCGTACGTCCTGGCGTAAGCGATGTTGATGGTCATTGTCGCTTAACGGCCGACCTACGGGAAACGGTCGCCCTGGAACAATTCCCTGATAATGCATCAGTAGATCCCCGCCGCCAGCTCGTACTCTTTTTTCTCTATTTCAGCGCTGGCATAACGCTCGGCCTCAAGACGACCCCAAAAACAGCGGTCGAGCCAGCCGTGGCGCTTATCGTCAGACCAAACCATCATGGCCACTGTCGTGATGATAACGAGAAGCAGGAATATGCCACCCCAAGCCACAGATGAAAATAGAAGCGCAAGCGCGAACCCGCCTCCTGCGAAGGCACTCCCTAGATGGAGCCATCCCATCGCGTAATTCTGGCGGTTGAATTCCCGCTTAGCGCGATATAGGTCAATTCCTGCAATAAACACGCCTGCCACGGCAGTGAGAGCCCTTCCTATGAACCCGACTACGTTTCCTACCACCGAAAATCTTGCAAACCTCGGTCTGGCATTACCAAGCCTCTCCGCCTGTTTGCCGCCAAGTTCGAGCGCTCCGCCCAGAAGGCCCGCACTCGCCGACCAGAATCGAGCCCACGACTCCTCGCGATCGTGCTGCAAGCTGCCCGTCGCTTGCTCGTACAAGGTTCCCAGCGCGACGGCCGACAGTAAAGAGCCGGCAACACCCACGCGCAGGTCGGTATTGATCACCCGGCGCCAGTTCACAAGCTTCGCGTTGAGGAAGCGGCTGCGCTCTGCGTGATAACGGGCCCCCGTCACCAATTCGCCATCGGCCCGTATGCCGATGAAGCCGATGTCGTCGCGGCGCTGACGCGAGTCCAGTCCCAGCACACCCAGCCGGCGCAGCTCCGCACGGGCAGCGGTGCGTCGCAGTCTGCGGCCGGACTGCTCTTCAAACATCCTCATCACCTCGGTCACGATCTGACCCGAGTTCTTTCCCTTCAGGACAACACGCTCCAAAGGAATCTTGCCTGCTGCGCCCCATGCGACGACGCCATAGAGGGCCGCAGGGCTGTCCACTGCCCGAGACAGGGCCTTTGCCGCCGGTCCCGTCGTCTCCTTGATCAGGGTCGCCATCCACACATTCAGGGCGCTCCCCCCGGTCACACGGTCAGCTTCGCCGTAGAGCGCGAAAAGACGATCCCACGGAAGCTGGTTGAACTTGACTCCAGCGGACTCTTCCGCAGCCGAAGCGATCGCCTCCGCGATGTTGTCCTGGTTCAACGCATACGCCCTCAGCAAGAGGTTGTCTTGCTCTCGCGGGCTGCCGTTGAACCACTTCTCATACAGCTCGGCTTGCGGCGCTTTATCCTGGGTGTCCGCGATGCATGAAAGCACGGCGCCCAGATAACCGGCCCCGCTTTCCACATCTTCCGGGTCATAGTTGCACTGCAGGTGCACCTGCAACCTGGTGGATTGCAGCAGCTCGAGATGCAGGTTGGCGAGCGGCGTGATCACGGATCTATCGAGCTCTTGCAGTTCCTCGTCGTGCTGCTGCTGCCACCGCAAGCGGGCCTGCTCGTCGTACCGCGACTCATAACCACCCCGGGCCCAGGCAGTTCTCCGAACGGCGCGCAGCTCCTCCGGGGTCATGTTCAGACCCTCGGTAGCCATCGCACCGGCTCCCGGCCCTCCACGCATCTCGGCATATGCAGATATGCCCTGGATGGTGCGTTCCGCCGTCTCCGCCGCGGCCAATTCCGCTTGGTGTTCCACGGCATCGCGCAGTTGCAGAATCGCGGCGGAGGCAGCAAGGGGACGCACCCGCCCCGGTTCCCACAGGAATTCGTCGAGCCGGAAGTTCATCAGGGCCGCCACTTCCGCAGTCACGCCAACCGGATCATCCAGCGCCACCATGAGTGGTGGCACGGTGTTTGCCGGGGTCTCCTCGGGATCCGCTCCCCAAAGCAGCCCGGTAAAGTCCGAGCGTGATTGGGGTCCGAACCCATAAGGACTCGACAGGAAAGCGGGATGCGGGCGGACGCGAACGGGGGCTCCGTGTCTGATACCAATGGTGCTGCTTTCCCCCCGGGCCTGTGCGTGATTGAAGTGGCCGGGGTCCGATGTTCCCACCAGGTACTCCGAGACATGCTCGAACACATTCGACAGCGAATCGACATGTGGCTGGGATCCGTTGCCCCGGCTGCTCACCCACGCACCGACATCGATACAGCGCATGTGACGCGCCCGGTATTCCGCGTTCGCGTGGCGTGCCTTGACCTCAGCGGTCCAGCGCGTCTCACTGAAGGCCATCCAGATCTTTTCGACCTTGTCCACATCGCTGATCTGGATGCACCGCGCAAGCGATAGCGGTGCGGTCCGGCTGCACATTGCCGGGTGCACAGGAGGCCCGCCTTCAAGCGGCCCTTCCTCTGGATCGAACCGATGAAGCGAACCTGAGGAATCCACCTCGTAGGCAGACCACTCGTCGTTTGCTTCGTCGAAAACATACAGATGGCCTTCACGTAGCAGTCGCAGGGTGAAGTGCGCTTGGTCCGTTTCCGGCTCCGGATAGGCTGCTGCGTCGAACTGGCCTGCCAACTCCGGAGCATGCTGGCCACTTTCCACCCCCTCACCTGCCCATGCCAAGGCGTAACGCAATGGCAGGATCGGAAGCCCGATGACGGTGCATACCGGACACCGGTGCGAATCAGACGCAGGCGACTGTGATTCAACGTTCATGCTGGTTCCTCAATCCTTGAGAGTCCATTGCGTTCCGCTTGCAGCGCGAACTGACAGATATCGCGCTGATTGACTGTGCCAGCGGCGATCGCTCGGCAGATGTATGCGTCAAGGCGTTCCACCAGCCCCCGCAAGTCTTCGTCGACGGGAGCGCCACCAGTCAGCTGCCGAACACATCGGTTTACGAGCGGCTGGCGCTGCAATCGATCCCACTGCTCACCTGTGAGCTTCAACCGGCTTGCATTTGGGGATGGCAATTCCGGTCTATGGAGGTGATGCCAGTGAGCGTCGCGGGGTTCCGGCCAGGCCCATGTTTCCACTGGTCCGAACAGGCGACGCAGCTGGTCTTTGTCCAGCCACCAGGTCAAACCACTGAATACCCGCGGGTCATGGAAGCGCAACCACACAGTGCTTCCTGTGGGCCCCTGAACCAACATTTGCCGGCCGAGGTTTCCAGCCAGCATGCGCGTGTCCACGTCGCTTTCCAGCAGGGCGCAGAAAATCGATTGCCCCGTAGTACTCCACTGCCGGGCATTTCGCTCCAGAAGATTGGCTTTCGCGTCATCATCAAGTTCAGCCAGAGGGAGAAGCCGCGGCAACAGGTGCGGTTGTCCTTCAAAGGCGGGCGAGCCCAAGGGAACTACCGGCAGGTCTTTCCATTCGCTCGCAGGAACTCGCATGGGATTGATGAGCGCGTAGCCATAAGCAAGCAACTCACGATGGCCCAGGTCGGCGATGGGCTGGAATGCGGAGTTCATGACATGTGCACGAAGGGCGCTCCGGCGGTCTCCGCCTCCCGAGCCTCGTAGTCACAAAACTTCGGCTCAGCCTCCCCAAAAGACAGCCCCTGCCCGCTCGCCCCCGCCGGCCCCTTCAACTCCCGCATCACTCCCTTGAACGCAATCACCCCCGGCGCCCCCAGCTCGATATTCCCGCCCTCAAGCTTCAGATAAGCCCCCTGCGCCGTCAGCAGCACGTGCTTGTTCGGGGCGCCGATCTCCACGTCTGCCTGCGTGCTTGCGATGGTGACGTTCTGCTTCGCCGCCATCTTGATTTCGTTCCGGTGCGCCCGCGCGCTCACTTTCCCTTGCGCGGCATGCAGCGCAATTCCGGTTTCCTGGTTGGGCTTGCCGGCAGGTGCTTCGGTTCCCTGGGTGAATAACGCAATCCCCCCACCCGCTGCCGCCACCGTCGCGCCTTGGCTCATCCAACCGAAGTCTGCGCCGGCAACAAGGGTGGTTTGGGTGCCGGAGACCCAGGCCTGGTTGGCGGGAGTGAGGCTCACCACGCCGTCGGGGCTGGAGCCCACCAGGTGTGGAGTGCTCCACGCGGGTGCCTGGCCGTCACCGCCGCCAATGGCGCCCTCCCCGTGGCCACCTGCCACAGCGCCCTCCCGTGTCGCCTGCATCGCCTGCCGCAGTTGCTGCAGGCCTTCCTGTGCCGGCAGCGCCGGCGGATCGTCCGGCAACGTCGCCTCCTGGCTTTGGGCGGTGTCGGCCAGCGCCTGCAGCAGCTGTTCGCTCTCGCCCAACTGGCCCAGCGCCTGGCCGGCTGCCAGCTGTTCGCGGCCGCGCTCGGTGGTCAGAAGCAGGCCGGCGCCGGCGCGGATGGCGCCGCTGGCGCCGGTTGAAAGCTCCACGCCAAAGCCGCGGTTGGCGCCGCGCACGTTGTCCTGCCCGCCCTTGAGGTGCCCGAGGGTGAGGGTGGTGCCGTGCTGGGTGGTGGCGAGCTGGGCGCGGCCTTCGCCGGGGGTGTCGTCCAGACGCAGCATCTGGTGGCCGCCGCCGCCGTCCTGGCTGCTGGCAAGCGCCTGGCTCTTGAAGCCGGTGTACACGGCGGCGTGGTCGTTGCCGTCGAACCACGCCGGCGCGTTGCCGGTGGCCCCGGCGCCGCCGCCGGCCAGCTGGTTGTGCTGGGCGTCGGGCTGGCCGCGGCCGTTGTACAGCGCGCCCACCACCACCGGGCGGTCGATGTCGCCTTCAAGGAACGCCACCAGCACTTCCTGGCCCTTGCGCGGCACGGCCACGGCACCCCAGTTGTCGCCGGCCCACGGCGTGGCCACGCGCACCCAGGTCCAGGCGCCGCCGTTGCCGGGCGCGTTGTCATCGCCGCCGGGGTGCGCGGTGCCGCTGCTTGAATGCGCGCCCCGCTGCCACGGGAACTGCACCTTGATCCGGTGGTCGCGGTCGGTCAGCAGCGGCCCGTCGTCGCCCACCACGATCGCGCTCTGGGTGCCGTGTACGGTGGGCCTGGGGTGCAGGCGCAGGCCGTGGCCGTCGTGGGTGCGCGGCCGGTACGGCACGCCGGCCGGCAGGGCGGTGAATTCGTTGCGGTAGAAGTGGTCCTGCGGCAGCTCGCGCGCCGCTGGCGCCGGCCCCGGTCCACCCAGCCCGGCCAGCGCATCGGGGAGCGGCGCCCCAGGCCGGGCCACCGGCCCGAGCGCCTGCTCCAGCGCGTCGAAGACCTCCGCCCCGAGGTTGTTGCGCGCCTCGTGCCGCACCCGCAAACACATGAAGTGGCGCGCCTCCGGGTCCGCGTGGGCCGGATGCTGCAGCAGTTCGAATGTCACCCCCGGCGCCAGCCGCCGCCAGGTGCCCTCGCCGCGCACCACGTGCGCGTCCACCTGCAGCGCTTCCATCTGCCGGCGCGCCCGCAGCTCGCCCTGGGCGCCATCGATCCAGGCGTACGGCCCAGCGGTGTCCTCGTCCTCGGGCACCACATCTCCGTGCACCTCGCCTTCGGCGGAGGCCGGGCGCAGGCCCAGGCTGCGGTAATCCCAGCTGGCCCGCGCCAGCCGCCCGGTCTGCCAGCGCCGCACCGGCGACCACTGCTGGATCGCATCCTCCCGCTCGGTGGCATCGGCGCGATGGAAGCGCACCGCACCGGCGTCCGCGCACGCATCCACATGGTCCGCCAGCACCATCACATGACGGCCCAGGGTGTCGTCGTCCTTCGCCCCCTCGTGCTCGAACCAGTAGAAGATCCCCTCGCCGGCCAAGAGCCGGTGCAGGAAATCCAGGTCCGTCTCTTCATACTGGGTGGTCAGGCTGCGCCTTGGATACACACTCCGGTCGGCCAGGTCCCAGCGCCACGCCGGCACCAGCGCGCCGGCCTGGGCGTAGTCGGCAAAGATGTCCTCGACGATCTCCACCACCGACATGTCCTGGAAAACGTAGCTGTCCATCCGCTGGCCCAGGAACGCCAGCCACGGCTCGAGCATCAGCCGGTAGCGCGCCAGCCCGCCGTTGCCGCCGAGCAGTTCGCAGGCGGTGACGTGGCCGTGGAACGGGCGCAGGTCGGTGCGCGAATCCGCCGTCAGCACCTCCAGCAGGGCCGGGGCGCCGAGCAGCTCGTCCAGGGACAGGTGGGCGTCGACCGAGAGCGCGGTCAGCTCCAGGCGGAACCCGCCGCCGTCCAGCGACTCGTGACCGGTGAGGGTTTCCGCCACCAGCGCGTCGCGCCCGAGCGGGGTGTGCAGGCGCAGCAGCCGTTCGTGCTGCGCGGGGCCCGAGGCCAACGCAACCAGGGCGGTGGCGAGTGCGTCCATGGCAAGGCTCCAGATGGTCCGTCATCCGTAGACCGCGAGTATGCCGCATGGCGTTGGGGCGGGCCAATCAGGCGCTGCGGGGGAGTGCGATCCGGCCGCCGGCTGTCATAGGATTGCGCGTGTGCCCCCGGGGAAAAACACGTGCACAACGGACTGGCTGATTTCATAGAGGCCCACGCGGAAGCCATCGTGGAGCAGGCGATGGAGTTCGCCCGCACCGGGGAGATGGGACCCGGCATGAGCGAAGAGGAACTGCGGGACCACCTGCCCGAGATCCTGCACGCCATCGTGGCGGACATGCGCACTCCGCAGACCCGCGCGCAGTCCATTGCAAAGGCCGAGGGCCACTCCCAAGCCGATCCGGAGCAGCCCCGGTCGGCCGCGGGCACCCACGCCGTGCATCGCGCGCACAGCGGCTTCAGCATCGCCAGCGTGGTGGCCGAGTACCGGGCGATGCGCGCGGGCGTATTGCGGATGTAGGCAGACTCGCCCGACGCCGTGATCCGCACCGACGAGATCACCCGCTTCAACGAGGCCATCGACGAGGCCATCGCCGAATCGGTGCGCTACTACTCGGACGAGGTGGAGCGCTGGCGCAACATTTTCCTGGGCGTACTCGGCCACGACCTGCGCAGCCCGCTCACGGCCATCATGGTGGCCTCGGAAGTGATCGCGGGCATGGCAGTGGATGCGCCGCTGGCCAAGGTGGCCGAACGCCTGGTCAACAGTGGCGAGCGCATGCGCGAACTGCTCGACAAGCTGCTCATGTACAACCGCGCCCAGATGGGCATCGGCCTGGCGGTCGACCGCCGGCAGGTGGACCTGGCCGAGGCCTGCCGCGAGGAGATTCAGCAGCTCCAGGAGACCATGCCCAACGCGCGCATCCGGCTGCAGGTCCCACCCGCCGCGCATGGATGCTTCGACGCCCGCAGCCTGTGCGAGGCGCTCACCAACATGGTGGTCAACGCCTACAAGTACGGCGATTCCGACCGCGAGATCGAGGTCGCCCTGCACGACCACGGGGACGAGGTGGAGCTGTCCGTCGCCAACCACGGCGAACCCATCCCGCCGGACCGGCTGCAGCTGCTGTTCGAGCCCCTGCGTCGAGGCGGCGTCACCCAGGACGCCACGCTGGAGCGCTCCAGCCTGGGGCTTGGTCTGTTCATCGTCAGCCAGATCGCCGAGGCCCACGGCGGTGCGATCCGCGCCGAGTCCATCGACGGGCGCACCACCTTCACCATGACGCTGCCCAAAGGCTGATCGCGGGCCGCAGGCCGGAGGGAAATCAGCGGCGCTGCCCGCCCACCTGCTTCTCCTGGTCCTCCTCCGGGCGGGGCGGCTGGCCGGCCGGATCCAGATGATCGCGGTGCACGTCGGCGCCCTGGGCGGGGTCCACTTCCTGCGCCTTCCTCAGGTCTTCCTTGTACGAGTCCTCGCGCTTCTTCTGTTGGGCGTGATCGGCCGTATCGTGGCGGTCCGGGCTGTTGTCTTCGTTCGCCATGGGGCTCTCCGGTAGGGGGGGATCCCTGTCTATAGCGCGGCGGCGCGCAAGGCCCCATGAAGGCACCCCACACTCGGGACGCCGGCGAACCGCCTCCCCCGGTTCATGCAACAGACGGCTTGGGCCGCGACCTGCGGAATATCCTACGTCGCGTTTTGCCTCCGGTGATTGTGCGCAATGCCCGCCTCAGCGGGCTTTTTTTCGTCGTTTGACAGGGATTTCCGCGATGTTGAAATTGAGGTACTCGTCCTTGGCGGCCGCAATGGTGATGGGCCTGTCCGGGGCACCGGTGGCCCAGGCCCAGCCCACGGGCGGTGAGCAGACCGTCCCACGCAGCGGCGGTTCCATCAGCGGCCGGATCATCGACCCGGGGACGGGTGAATACCTTCGCAACGCGATCATCCGCGTGGAGACCGCCACCGGAGCAAGGAGCGTGCGGTCGGGCGCGCGCGGTGAATACCGGGTTGCTGACGTCCCAGCCGGCCCGGTGAGGCTGACGGTGCAGTTCACCGGTTATGCCCCGGCGGAGATCGACCTGCAGGTCCAGGCGGGCGCGCCGACCCGGCAGGACATCGAGCTCTTCAGCACCGCACCGGTGGCCGGGACCGCCAGGAACCTGGAAACCATGCGGGTGGTGGGCGTGCGCGAAGGCGACGCGCGGGCGCTCATGGAACAGCGCGCCTCAATGGATATCACCAACAGCCTGTCTGCCGAATCCTACGGTGAGATTTCAGAGGGCAACCCCGGCGAGTTCATGAAGTTCATGCCAGGGGTGGACACCGACAGCACCGGCGACGGCACGGTGCGCCATGTGAGCCTGCGCGGGCTGCCCGCCGACTACACCAGCATCACCATCAACGGGATCAGCCTGGCCTCGGCCGATGCCAATACCGGCGCCGGCGGCTCGCGCACCTTCAGCTTCGAACAGACGTCGCTGACCGGCATCGACTCGATCAGCATCTTCAAGACCACCAGCGCCGACAAGGATGCGAACTCACCCGCCGGCACCATCGATATCCGCACCAAGCGGGCATTCGACCGCAGCGGCCGCGACATCACCGTACAGCTCAGCGCAACCACCCACTCCAACCAGTGGGACTCGCGCCGCCGCACGGGCCCGCGCGAAGGTGGTTACGGCAGCGACCGGTTCCTGCCCAGCGGCAGGATCGATTATTCCGATGTGTTCATGGATGGCCGCCTGGGCGTGGTGGCCGGCGTGAGCCACTCCGAGCTGTATGTCGAGCAGGAGCAGATCACCGCAAGCCGCAACTACAACCCCACGCCGGAGAGTCCGGAACCGCTGGCAGTCACCAGGATCGTCCCGCAGATGGGCACCCGCGAGATCACCCGTTCGTCGGGCTCGCTGAACGTGGATTTCAAGGCCACCGACGGCCTGATCCTTTCGCTGATGTCCTCGATCGGCCGCGGCACCATCCTGGCCGGCTCCACGGCTCCCGAAATCACCACCTACGCCCGGTCCGGGGTCGAGGGGAACCCGGCCACCCGGTTCACGCCGCACGAGCCGGTGAGCCTGGCCGCGCGCAACACCCTGACCTACAAGTACGGCACAACGCGCAACTTCATCCCCAGCTTCGAATACAGCAACCAGTACTTCACGCTGGACGGCAACGTGTTCTATTCCAGTTCGGAAAGCACCTACAACCCGAACCGCAAGGGCGCGGTGCACAGCATGGTGGCGTGGCCCACCGCGACCGGGCACGCCAGCATCGACCGCGGCGACGAATACCTGGAGCAGGCCTGGCAGGTGCAGCAGCTCGACGGCGGAGACTGGAGCCTGCCCTCGGCCTACGACATCACCGGTACGCCGACCATGCGTCTGCGCAACTCGCAGTCGGCCGACGTGCTCAAGACCGGCGGTGGCCTGAACCTGGCGTTCGACCGCGAGTTCGGTTCCACCATCGTCACCTTCAAGACCGGCGCCAAGCTCGAGAACGCGCGCTACGACTTCGACAACCCCAACGATTCCTGGAAGTACCGCTACGTCGGTCCGCTCAGCACCGCTGAGCTGCTGGAGCGGATCCAGACCACCAACCAGCATTCGGCGGCCGACAGCGGCGTGGACTACCGCTCCGTCTCCGGTGCCGGGGACATGTACTTTCCCAGCATGTTCAAGCTGTACGAGCTCTACCAGCAGAACCCCGAGCACTGGGAGCACACCCTCTCGCCGACTGACTGGTACAACGCCTTCGTGGGCAACAGGCGGCACTTCGAAGAGGAGACCCGTGCGCTCTACTTCATGGGGACCGCCGAGCTCACCCCCAACCTCACCGTACGCGCCGGCGTGCGCTGGGAGCAGACCCGCAACGCCGCCCGCGAGACCGACCCGCTGGGCACCGAAGAACTCGTCGCCGCGGGCTACGAGGTGGATCCTGCAAAAGGCAGGGCCACGACCATCGAAGGGCTGGAGTACCAGTATTCTTCCCGGCCGGAGGTCTACCGCAAGGGCAAATACGACCACTTCTTCCCCAGCGCCTCGGCCAAATACGCCTTCAACGACAGCACCGACCTGCAGCTTGGCTACAGCCGCACCATCCAGCGGCCGGCCGTCAGCGTGCTGTCGGGGGTGTGGTCGGTCAACGATGAGGCGATGACGATCCGGGCTCCGAACCCGGAGCTGGAGCCCCAGCTCTCCGACAACTTCTCGGTGCGCCTGGCCAAATACTTCGAGCCGGTCGGGATCATCGGGCTCAACTACTACCGCAATAGGGTCAAGGGCCTGTTCCAGGCCGTGGAAATGACCGCGGAGGAGTTCGGCTACACAGGCGATCAGTACGCGGACTACACCTTCATCCGCACCGAAGTGGTGGACGGCAACGCCATCGACATCGAAGGGTGGGAGTTGGAGTTCAGCCACGCCATGGACTACCTGCCCGGCGCATGGGGCGGCCTGTCGGTGCGTGGCTCGTTCATGCTCAACAACCCCGAGGTCCCGCTGGTGCGCGCCGCGGACAAGCTGGGCACCTTCTCGGTGTCCTGGCAGCACGGCCCGGCCCGCCTCTACCTCAACACCGTCTGGACCGACGACAAGTACCGCTCCACCACGCCCTCCTGGTTCAGCGAGTACTGGGACACCAACCTTTCAGGGAGCTACGCCTTCACCGAAGGCTGGGAGGCGTTCTTCAACATCCGCAACCTGCTGGACAAGAACCGCAACGTGATCGTCCCCAACTCCCTGTCCCCCACCGGCGAGCTTGGCGGCAGCACCGGCACCCACGGCGCCATCTACATCCATGGCGGGCGCAATGCGACGGTGGGAATTCGCGGGCGGTTTTAAGGCTGGGTGACCTCCAGCCGCCCATCACGTGCGAGCCCTGCGCAAGCGGTTCCACGATCAGCGCTGGCATACCAGCAGTCGGCCGGCGGTCCCGCCCCGCCGGCGCGGCTACGCCGCTTCCTGGTGCTCGTAATAAGGATGCTGGCGATCATCGAAGAGCGCGTAGATCGCCTCCAGATTTCCTGGCTCCGGGTTCAACCACGTCTCGATGTGCTGCTCGCGCAGGTTGATGATGGTGCGGTCGTGGCCAACGGCGGCGACCTCCGGCTCGGGCTCGTCGGTGATCGCGGCAAAGCTCCACAGGTCCGGCTCTTGGCCGCGCGGATCGCTCCAGCGTGACACCAGGCAGGCCACGTACATCGGCTCGCCGGTGCGCGGGGTGAACTGCAGCACGCGGTTGGTGCCGTCGTCGCCGCGCACGTTCTCGTAGAAGGTCTCGGCCACCATCAGCCCGTGGCTGTGGCCGAACTGCCCGCGCCAGAACCCTTCCAGGTTGTCGCGCCGGGCGTTGTAGGTGCCCGGGTAGCGGCGATCATGATCCGCGGGCTTGCCGGCCGGACGGCACTGGTAGCGCATCGGCCGCACCACCGGCCGCCCGCCCTCGGACACCAGCACCGGCGCGTGCATCTGCGGGAAGATCCGCGAATCCTCCGGCACCGGCCGGCTGCGCTGCAGGTCCTTCAGCCGCGCGGTGAGCTGGGCCACCTTGTTGCCGCCGATGCGCACGTCCTCCCGTGCCTTCTTCGTCACCCGCTCCTGCAGCGCGCGCTGGGCGTCGGCCACGCGCTTCTTCTGGCGGAACAGCTCCTGCTGGAGTTCGGCTTCCTGCGTTTCGTTCCAGGAGGCGATGAGCTTACTGATCCCGTGGGTTTCAGGCGTGGTGGCCCCAGCAAACGCGGCATCCATCGCCCGCGGCGTGCGGATCTTTTCGCCGCGATTGCGCTGCTCGTAGAGGCGGGCGAACTCGGCGATGTCCACCGTGGCGCCGAACTTGCGCACGTAGCGGGTGTAGTCGGCCCAGATTTGCGCGGAGTAGCACATGCCATCAGTGTGACGCACCGCGGCGCGCCGCGCTCCTTGAGCTGGGCGTCAGGGCAGGCAAGCCCCCCGACGCTGTCTCAGGACTTCCTGGAGC
Source organism: Luteimonas sp. JM171 (assembly GCF_001717465.1). Lineage (NCBI taxonomy): Bacteria > Pseudomonadati > Pseudomonadota > Gammaproteobacteria > Lysobacterales > Lysobacteraceae > Luteimonas > Luteimonas sp. JM171. The sequence continues at coordinate 798,964 of NZ_CP017074.1, forward strand.
GCAGCTCAAGCACGGTCGAAACCAGCGACCGCACGCTGATGACCAGGATCACCGCCGCCGTCCCCAGCGCCGCAAGGTTGGGCGGCGAATGGCGAAGCGCGGCCCAGACCAGGCCCAGCCCAAGGAAGATCATCAATACGGAAGCCACCATCACCCGCCCAAGCGGCCGGGGCTGCCCGGCGGCGGCGCGTCTTACAGCGGCCTCGCGCTTGCGGCGGCTCCGCCTCATGAGCCAGGCAAAGACCAGGACCGATGCCGTCAGGCAGATTGGCACGGCCCATTGCGTCAGAACCGGCCCCCCCGCCATCTCAATCATCAAGATCAGCAGATAGCCGCCGTTGAAGCCAATGAACAGAGCGAGCAAGCCGAGGCCAATCGGCCGCAGCAGCCGCATCTCGGATTCTGGAACCTGCTGTGTCGGGTCGCCAATAGGCATGGGTGCCGATCCTATGGCAGCACGAAGGTCATGGCATCACTGTCCGCCGCGGGTGGCTGGAATCAAGGACGTTCATCACCGTTCAGCGGCCTGGAAGCAGGCAGCGGAACAAATTCCGGCGTATGGGGCGCGAGCACCTGCATTGATTGCTCGGCGCGTCGCCGTGATTCTTCAGGCGACCTGGCGACACGGGGTTGCGCTCCCGAGGTCCGCTCTACGGGTTGCTCAGATGACGCGGAAACCCCGGCCTCCATACTTGAAACCGGCCCAACGCGCGAACTGGCGGGCGCGGTCGACCGGTCAGCCGGGAGCGAATTTGGCCTCGCCGACATACGGGGCTCCACTGGATCTCGAGAGCATTGCCAGGCGAGTATCCCTGCCAGTATCGCGAACGCCATGATTACGCGGGCTCCCTCGGATTTTTGACCGCGACGCCTTGACGATCCCTGCCGTCCGCGAACATCCAGTACAGACGGTCTGGATCGTGTCGGCCTGGCCGCGGCTCGACCCCCTTGTCGCGGCACCATGGGCTCACGGACGGCTTCCAGGTTGGGCACCGGCGTGGACAGAATGTACCGGTCCAAATCATCCGCCCGCTCCGCCTCCCGCTTCGGCACCGGAACTGCGTACGTCGGCAACATCTCCCGCAGGCGCGTCCCATCGATCAACTCAAGACGCGCCTCCTTGCCGGCCGACTCCCAGGCGTGGCGGGTGAATTCACCGGTGTTGACGACGATCGCCCGGTCGGCCTTTTCGGTGAACAGCACGCCCAGCAATTCGTGGCCCACGTTGTGGGTCACCTGGTAGGCATTCTCACGCTTGCACTGGACGACGACGTACTCGCCATCGCGATACAACTTCAGGTCAATGCCGCCATCAAAGCGGCCCCTGCCTCCGCAGTGCTCGACCCTGTAGCCCTGGCCCCGATAGTAGTCGGCGACGACCTGTTCGAACTCATGCGGATCGAGCGCGGCCAACGCGTCGCGGCGTCGAATCAGCACGCGAGGTCCCCGGCGTCGCCAATGGCGCCCCACCTCTCAGGCCTCCGTCGACTCTGGGCAGGGCGCGCTCAGACAGATTTCCGGACTCATGCGGAATTCCCCATCGGCAGTCTTTCCGCCTTCATCCATGTTCAGGGCCCCCGAGCCCCTGTTTGCGCGCATCCCTGCACGCAAGCATATGTCACCGCCGGGGATACTCGGCTCGTGACGGCTCCACTGATGACGAGGAAACGGTATGGCGCGGAAGAGAAAGACCCTGAAGCTGGCCACGTTCAACGTCAACGGCATCGGCGCGCGGCTGCCGCACCTGCTGGCGTGGCTGGAGAAGGAGCAGCCGGACGTCGTGGCCCTGCAGGAGCTCAAGGCGATGGACGCGGCCTTTCCCGCCGCGGAGCTGGAGGCGGCCGGGTACGGGGCGATCTGGCAGGGGCAGCGCTCGTGGAACGGGGTGGCGCTGCTTGCGCGGGATGCAGAGCCGCAGGAGATCCGGCGGCGCCTGCCCTGGGATCCGGCCGACGAACAGAGCCGCTACATCGAAGCGGCCATCCACGGAATCATCGTTGCCGGCATTTACCTGCCCAACGGCAATCCCCAGCCGGGGCCCAAGTTCGACTACAAGCTGGCGTGGATGAAGCGCCTGCACCGGCACGCGCGCACGCTGGTGGAGCAGGCGCATCCGGTGGTGATCATGGGTGACTTCAACGTGATCCCGTTCGAAGAGGACGTGTACGACCCGAAGGCGTGGCGCAAGGACGCCCTGTTCCAGCCCGAGGTGCGCGAGGCCTACCAGGAGCTGCTGGCGCAGGGCTGGACGGACGCGCTGCACGCATTCTTCGGCGACGAGCGCCCCTACACGTTCTGGGACTACTTCCGCCAGCACGCCGAGCGCGACCGCGGCCTGCGCATCGACCACCTGCTGCTCAATCCGGTACTGGCCAAGGGCCTGCAGGAAGCCGGGGTGGACCGCTGGGTGCGCCTGCAGCCCAAGTCCAGCGACCATGCGCCCACATGGGTGACGGTGAAGGCGCCTGCGTAGCCGGCAGCGGCCGCTCCGTTAGCATGGGGCGCCCTCCCCTGCGATTCACGCCAATGAGCCAGTGGCAGCACCTCGTCCGCGACATTCCTGATTTCCCCAAGCCCGGGATCCTGTTCAAGGACATCACCCCGGTGCTGGCTGATGCCGGCGCGTTTGCGGCGGCCGTCACGGAGATGACGCATCCATGGCGCGAGGCGGGTCTGCACGCGGTGGCTGGGATCGAATCCCGCGGGTTCATCCTGGGCGCGGCGATGGCCAAGGCGCTGGGGACGGGGTTCGTGCCGATCCGCAAGCCGGGCCGGCTGCCGGCGCAGACGCTGTCGCAGGATTATGCCCTCGAGTACGGCACCGACCGGCTGGAAGTGCACGTGGATGCGGTACCGCCCGGCGCGAAGGTGCTGCTGGTGGACGACGTGCTGGCCACCGGCGGCACCCTGGTGGCCGGGCGCGAGCTGCTGCGGCGGCAGGGCGCGGAGGTGGCCGGGGCCGCGGTGCTGTTCGAGATGCGTGCCCTGGGCGGGCGCGAGCGCTGGAAGGACAGTACGCCGCTGCTCGCGGCTGCGGCGTACTGAAGCCCGGACGCTAGTTGGCGCAGGAGAGTACGGCCAAGCCTTGGGCCAGGCCCCGGAGGCTGAAGCTGTCCCGCAGGCGCTCCCCATCGAGCGGATCGACGACCTCGAAGATCACCGTTTTTCCGGCGCGCGCCTGGCGGGTGAAGCCGGCGATCTCATGCATCGGCATCCAGGTGCTCTCGTGGTTTTGCATCATTCCCCAGTAGGACGGCCCGTAGGCCTCGCTGGAATCGATGCGATAGCGCACCAGCACTTCGTCATCGCTGTCGCCGCCCAGGTACTTGCCGTGCATGTAGACGACGTTCAAGCCATCGTCCATGCATTGCCACGTCAGCGCGGAAGTGCGATCGCCGGAGTCGGTCGACGGAGTGAAGATGAAGCTCCGGTCTTCGTCGGTAAACGGATCGGCATTGGCGATGTAAATGAAATCGCCGTATGTGGGATCCTGGGAATGCGCCGCGAACGCGCCAGCCAACAACATCGCCATCGCGGCGGCCTTGCCGAAGAAGCGAACCATGGTTTCCCCCTGTGGAACGTCGCCGGGCCAGGATGACCGCAGCTGCGGGAATTGTCGGCGTACGCACACACGGCCCGCAAGCGGAGCACTTCAACGCTCAGCGCGAGGCTTCGATGATCCGCCCCATGAGCCCGTGCAACGCGGTGCGGTGGCCAGTGCGGCCGGAGGCCTGGCTGTCGTCGGACACCATGGCCACGGTGAGGTCCAGCGCAGGCACGATATAGAGCATCTGCCCGCCGTAGCCCCAGGCGTAACGGGCCTGTTCGCCGGCGATCTCGCGGGCAAACCAGGCATATCCGTAGCCGTCGCCGTTGAACCGGGAGACGGTGCGCGGCTGCCAGGATTCGCGGATCCACTGCTCTGAAATCAACCGCTGGCCGTTCGCAGCCAGGCCGCCGCTGCGGTAGATCTCGCCAAAGGCCAGCAGCGAGCGCGTGCTCATGGCCATGTTGTTGCCGCCCAGGTGGATGCCCTGCGGGTCGCGGTCCCAGGCGGTGATCTCGAAGCCTTCCTGCGGGCCCAGCCATTCGCGGGCGAGTTCCAGCGTGGAGCGGCCGCTGACGCGGGCGAGGATGGCGGAAAGCAGGTGGCTGGAGCCGGTCGAATACACCATCGCCCCGCCCGGCTCGGCCACGAAGGGGCGCGCCAGCGCGCTGCGCACCCAGTTGTCGCTGGTGACCCAGGCGCCGTAGTTGCGGCCGGAGGTGGATTCCAGGCCGGCCTGCATGGAGAGCAGATGGCCGAGGGTGATGTCGGGCAGGCGTGGATCCGGATCGGGCGGCAGGTCGGCTTCCAGCAGCGGCGCGATCGGCTGGTCCACCCCTTCCAGCAATCCCTTGTCGATGGCGATGCCCACCAGCGCGGACAGGATCGACTTGGAAGCGGACTTGATGTTGGCCGGGGCGTCGGGCGAAAGGCCGAAGTTGCGCTCGGCTTTCACGGTGCCGGCCTGGGCCACCACCAGGGACCGCAGCTGCTCGATGGAGGCCGCGTCGTCAAGCACGCTTTCAAGCGAAGGGGCCGGCGCGGTCGGTTCAGCCCCTGATGCGGCTGGCGCGTGCGAAGTTTCGCCGGTGGGCGTTGAAGGCGATTCCCCGACCGGCGACTGCCCACACGCGGGGGCGGCCAGCAGGGCGATGGCGAGGATCAGGGTCGGCAGCTTCATCCATCCACGGTGGGTCCGGGCATGGGGCCTATTCCACCAGCGGGCGCGTGACCTCCAGGTAATCCGCACCGCGGGCCTTCACGGTTTCCGCATCGGCGGCTTCCGAGGCCAGGTGCACTTCCTCCAGCGCTTCCGCGGCATCGGCCAGGTCCGCCTGGAGCCGCTGCAGGGCGTTTTCCAGGGTGTACGTGAGCTCATGCACGGTGTGCAGTTCCACCTCGTCGGCGGCCAGCAGCGCCTGCAGCTGGGCGTTGTACTTAGCCAGATTGGCCAGCGCCTGGGCCGTCGAATCCGCCGGCTCGCCGCTGTAGTGGGAGATGCGCGCGTCCTGCGCCCCTACGGTGAAGCTGGCCGAAAGCGCGATGGCGGCGATGAAGCGGCAAAGGGTCTTCATGAGCGGGAACTCCGATGGCGTTTGGGTACAGGTTACGCGAGGCTGGGCGGCACATGAGCGGACGTCAGCCGATCTCCACCCGGTTGCGACCGTTCTGCTTGGCCTCGTACATGGCCCGGTCGGCGCGGGCGAGCATGCGCTCGTAGTCGGGATGGCCATCATGGACGGCCACGCCCAGGCTGGCGCTCAGCTGCAGGCGCTCGTTGGTGTCCAGGTGCAGCGGCTGTTCGCTGATGCGCTTGCGCAGCTGCTCGGCCACCTGCAACGCCTGCGCGCGCCCGGCCCCAACCAGCACCACCAGGAACTCCTCGCCACCCATGCGGAACACATAGTCGCTCGAGCGCACCGAATGGGTGAGCAGGCCCGCCACGTGCTGGAGTACCCGGTCCCCGACCGCGTGGCCGTGGCGGTCGTTGATGGCCTTGAAATGGTCCATGTCCACGACCACCAGCGAAAACACGTGGCCGTGGGTGGCGGCCAGCTCGATCTCCCGCCGCAGCACGGTGGGAAGGAAGCGCCGGGTAAGCAGCCGGGTGAGGGTATCGGCCCCGGCCTCGAGCTCGCTCATCCGTCCCAGCAGCGAGGCCAGCAGGTCCTGCATCGTGCCCAGGCGCTTGCGGATCTGCCACACGGCGCCCGGCTCCGGCATCGCGGGGGTGCCCTCCCCGCCCGGGCCCAGCAATTCGTCCACCTCGGCCATCAGCCGCAGCACGTGGCGGGTTTCCTGGTTGTCCCCGATGATGGGGATACCCTTGTGCAGCAGCCACAGTCCGAACTCGGACTCGGCGAGCGCGCCGGGCATGGGCGTGGTGCCGCCGCCGGCCATGGCATAGAGCAGGTTGTTCTCCCACTCCAGCAGCAGCGCGCGCTGGCGCTCGCGCTCGGTGGCCAGGTTGTGCGCCAGCGAGAACAGGCGATAGGCCGCGTCGGCGCGGGTGGTGTGCTCCTGCGCGTCGGCGTAGGCCAGGGTCATGCATTCCAGCGCCAGGTCCAGCAGGGAATTCACCATTGATGCGGCGGCGAACGCGAGTTCGCGCGGCGCGTCCGATGCCGCCAGGCGCTCAAGCATGCCGGCGCGCAGCAGCCGCGTGCCCCGGTTCACCAGGTCCACCGGGATGCCGATGCGCGCGTGCACCACGCCCACGTGCAGGTTGGTGGAAATCTGCGCATCCACGTCTTCGGGACCGGCGTTGAGCAGGTCGCGCAGCCAGGACTGGAGGCCGGGGTGAAGACGCTCGCGCACCTGCTCCTGTGAGAGGAAGCGCGCGGCGCGCGGATCGGCCAGCAGCGTGGTGTAGAAAACGTCGGCGTAGCCTGACGTGTGATCCAGCACGCTGCGGGCGAGGTCGGCGCTCCCGGCGGGCGCGGAAACCAGGCAATCCCGCCAGATGCCTGCGAGCCGGGACAGGGCCTGGGCGCGCTCGCCATCGCCCAGGCGCGACAGGGTCCGGCCGGTATCGCCGGAAGCATGTTCAATCAATGGAATGCTCGCGTGGGGACATCAGGACCCGCTATTTTGCCCCACGCGGCGTCAACGTCCCGGGCCGGCGCGGCGTTCGAAGCAGTGCTCTCCGGCGCCGTGCAGCCAGGCATCGCCGCCGAACGGCTGGCGCCCGTCCCGCGCCGTGTCGGTGCCAAAGCGCGCGCACAGGCGGTAGGTCCGCTCCCCCGTGGCCTCGTACCGGTAGGCGACGCCGTGCACGGGATCGAGCGGCAATCCGGTGCCGGGCGTTGCCAGTTCATCGAGGCTCGCGGGGAGTTCGCCGGTGCGCTGGTAGTGCGCCTCCACCAGCCGCGCGATGCGCGCCAGGTCCTGCTCGCGCCGGGTGTCCAGGCGCGCCTCGCGTTCGGCGGCCGGCGACCGGATCACCGCCACCGAGGCGACGAGGGTGGCGAGGATGACGACGGCCGCTGCCCCAAGGACAAGCTTCCCGGACATACCGCCGGCCGCGGGCTGCCGCTCCTCCCGGCGCAGGTCCTGCAGGTACCAGCCGAACACCGTGCCCGCGATCGCCGCCACCACCAGCACCTTGAGCAGGAAGCGCGCCGACAGCCCGCCGCCGAGCAGGTTGTACACCAGCACGATCATGTCGCAGATCAGCACCGTGGCCGCAAGGAACAGGGTGAGGTAGGTCAGCCAGCGCCGGACCGCGGACAGGCGCCGCACCGGGCTGCGTTCCAGCTCCCGGCCGAGGACCCGCGCTACCAGCACGAAGATCGGGAATGCAATCACCAGGCCGGCGATCGACCAGCGCATCGAGCTGGCGCGCATGGCACGGGCGAAGTCGGCATCGGCCGGGTCCGGGAACGCGAGGTTGATCAGGTCGAAGAGCAGGCTGCCCACGTGCCACGCGGTCAGGTACAGCGTGGAGAACATCAGCAGATACAGGAAGGCGTCACGCGCGGAGAGATAGGGGCGCGGCCTTGGCACCGGCACCGCGAAAGGAACGTTCGCCCAGGCGTCCAGCGCGTTTTGCACCTGGTCGCGATCCCATCCGGCCGACTCCAGCACGCCGGCCACCTCTGCCTTCGACGCGCCCGAGGCAAGCGCCGCGCGCACGAATTGCTCCAGTTCCTGCGTTGCCGCCGACATGCCCTGCCCCGGATTGGAAGTTGCCTGGCGCGAATCTACCAGCCACACGCGGCGCGCGCCGCTGGCCTGCTCAGCCCGAAACGATCGAGCGCAGCACCCCCCGCAGCACGTCGCGGTCCAGGGACCGTGGCTCTGGGCGCGCTGCTGGTCTACTCGCGCCTGCTGGGCATGGGCGCGATCTGGGAAGGCCTGCTGGCCGAGCAGTACCTGCGGGTGTTCAAGAACGCGGTGGAGGAGACCACCGAGCTCCTGGGCTACGTGCTCATCGCCGCGGCCGCCGTCACCTACGCTGCCCGCCCTCAGGCGAGCAGCGGGTTGGGCCGGTCGGTGTCGATCTTGTAGAGCTTGATCGCCCGCGACACGTCCTTGGGCGTCATCTTGCCGTCCTTCGCCAGCGCCTCGATCGCCGCGTGGGCGATGTGGAAGCGGTCCACCTCGAAGTGCCGGCGCAGGTTGGCCCGGGTGTCCGAGCGGCCGAAGCCATCGGTGCCCAGCACCGTGTAGGTCATCGGCACGAAGGCGCGGATCTGGTCGGCGTAAGCGCGCACGTAGTCGGTTGCCGCGATCGCCGGCCCCTGGTGATCCTCCAGCAGCTCGGTGACGTAGGCCTTGCGCGGCTTCTTGGCCTCGGGATTGAAGCGGTTCCAGCGCTCGGCATCGAAGCCGTCGCGGCGCAGCTCGGCGAAGCTCGGGCATGACCAGATGTCGGCCGTTACACCGAAATCCCTGTCGAGCAGCCCGGCGGCCTCGATCGCCTCGCGCAGGATGGTGCCGCTGCCCAGCAGCTGCACCCGCAACTCGCCCTTCTTCGGCTTGCCCGCATCCTTGAGCAGGTACATGCCCTTGATGATCCCTTCCTCGGCGCCCTCGGGCATGCCGGGGTGCGGGTAGTTCTCGTTCATCAGGGTGATGTAGTAGTACTCGTCCACCTGCTCCTCGAGCATGCGCTTCATGCCGTGCTGCATGATCACCGCCACCTCGTGGGCGAAGGTGGGGTCGTAGCTGCGGCAGTTGGGGATGGCGCCGGCCAACAGGTGGCTGTGGCCGTCCTCGTGCTGCAGGCCCTCGCCGTTGAGCGTGGTGCGCCCGGCGGTGGCGCCGAGCAGGAAGCCGCGCGAGCGCATGTCGGCCGCCTGCCAGGCGGCGTCGCCCACGCGTTGGAAGCCGAACATCGAGTAGAAGATGAAGAACGGCAGCAGCTGCAGGTCGTTGGTGCTGTAGCTGGTGGCCGCGGCCATCCAGCTGGCGAAGGCACCGGCCTCGGTGATGCCTTCCTGCAGCACCTGCCCGGCGGCGTCCTCGCGGTAGTACATCAGCTGGTCGCGGTCGACCGGCTTGTACTTCTGGCCCTGCGGGGCATAGATGCCGATCTGGCGGAACAGGCCCTCCATGCCGAAGGTGCGCGCCTCGTCGGCCACGATCGGCACCACCCGCGGCGCCACCTGCTTGTCACGCAAGACGATGCCCAGCGCCTGCACGAAGGCCATGGTGGTGGAGATCTGGCGCTCGCCGGTGTCCTTGAGCAGGCGATCGAACACCTCCAGCTTCGGCGCCGGCAGCGACTGGCTGGCCTTCGCCCTGCGCTGCGGCAGGAAGCCGCCCAGCGCCTTGCGGCGCTCGAGCATGTACTGCACTTCCTCCGAGTCCTTGCCCGGGTGGTAGAACGGCACCGCGCCGTCCTTGAACTGTTCGTCGTCGATGGGAAGCTTGAAGCGGTCGCGGAATGCGCGCACCGCGTCGTCGTCCATCTTCTTGGTCTGGTGGGTGGGGTTGAGCGCCTCGCCGGCGCTGCCCATGCCGTAGCCCTTGACGGTCTTGGCCAGGATCACCGTGGGCATGCCCTTGGTATCCATCGCCGCCTGGTAGGCCGCATAGACCTTGTGCGGATCGTGGCCGCCGCGGTTCAGGCGCCAGATGTCCTCGTCGGACAGGTTGGCGACCAGATTGGCGGTCTGCGGGTACTTGCCGAAGAAATGCTCGCGCGTGTACGCGCCGCCGAAGGCCTTGCAGTTCTGGTACTCGCCGTCGACGGTTTCCATCATCAGCCGGCGCAGCATGCCGTCGTGGTCCTTGGCCAGCAGCGGATCCCAGTAGCTGCCCCAGATCAGCTTGAGCACGTTCCAGCCGGCGCCGCGGAACTGGCCTTCCAGCTCCTGGATGATCTTGCCGTTGCCGCGCACCGGCCCGTCCAGGCGCTGCAGGTTGCAGTTGATCACGAACACCAGGTTGTCCAGGCCCTCGCGACCGGCGACCGAGATCGCGCCCAGGCTCTCGGGCTCGTCGGTCTCGCCGTCGCCCAGGAAACACCACACCTTGCGGTCGGACTTGGGCATCAGGCCGCGCGCCTCCAGGTACTTCCAGTTGCGCGCCTGGTAGATGGCGGCGATCGGGCCCAGCCCCATCGACACCGTCGGGAACTGCCAGTACTCGGGCATCAGCCACGGGTGCGGGTAGGAGGAGATGCCGCGCCCGTCCACTTCCATGCGGAAGTTGTCGAGCTGGTCCTCGCTCAACCGGCCTTCCAGGAACGAGCGGGCGTAGATGCCCGGCGAGCTGTGGCCCTGGATGCCAATCATGTCGCCGGGGTGCTCGCCCTCGGGACCGCGCCAGAAGTGGTTGAAGCCCACGTCATACAGCGTGGCGGCGCTGGCGAAGCTGGCGATGTGGCCGCCCAGGTCGCCGGGCTTGCGGTTGGCCCGCACCACCATGGCCATGGCGTTCCAGCGGATCAGCGAGCGGATCCTCCATTCCATCGCCGAGTCACCGGGCATCTTCGGCTCCAGGTGCGGCGGGATGGTGTTGATGTACTCGGTGGTGGGCGCGAACGGCAGGTGGGCGCCGGCGCGGCGGGTGAGTTCCACCATGTTCTCGAGCAGATGGTGCGCCCGGTCGGGGCCCGCCGCATCAATGACCGCCTTGATCGACTCCAGCCACTCGCGGGTCTCCGCGGGATCGGGATCGTTTTCGAGTACGTCGGTCAACCAGTTCATCAGTTCTGCGCTCCGCTCGCGGCCGCGCGCCGGCCGGGGTGTCATTCGTGGATATCGAACCGCCAATTCTAACAGCGGGGCGTGGGGCCCGCCTTGGCCCAAAGGCCCTGCCCCATGCGGCCGCCGGGGGTTTCACGACCCCTTCACAACCGCCTCGGATCATGGGACGGTTTATCGGTTGCCGGCGCTGCGCAAAGGCCGCAGCCCCCATGTGCACTGATTGACTGGATCCTCGATGCCGACTTCGGTCTCCCCTGCTTCCTCGCGCTACCGCCTTCCCGGCCTGATCCTTGCGATCGCGCTGATCGTGATCGGCCCGTTCGTTCTGACCTCGATCGCCTCGCGCGCCAGCCTGCGCGCGCAGGAAGCGCTGGTGCACAGCTACGAAGTGGAGGCCAGGGTGGCGGCGCTGTCTTCGGACGTGCGCAACATCGAGTCGGTGGCGCTGGCGCAATTGTTTGGCGTCGAGGCGGACCTGCTGCACGAGCGCCTGAGCTTCAGCCGTCCGCGCATCCAGCCGCAGATGCAGCGGCTGCAGGAGCTCACTGCCGACAACCCGGTGCAGCAGCGGCTGCTGGGCGAGCTCAGCAGCCGGCTGGCGCTGCGCATGGCCGAGGTCTTCGAGGTGCTCGACACCGGCCGCGTGCCCACGGTGGAGCAGATGGAGCGGATGCTCACCCGCTACCCCATCCACCACCTGGTGGACGAGATCATCGCCGAAGAGGAACGCGTGCTGCAGCAGCGCTACCAGGAAGCGCAGGCGGCCGAACGCCGGGCGCGGCTGGTCAGCGGCGCGGGCCTGGCGCTGCAGCTGGCCCTGCTGGCGCTGCTGGCCTGGTTCAGCCTGCGCGAGGGCGCGCGCCGGATCACGGCCGAGCGCGACTCGCGCCTGGCGAGCCAGCGCGCCACGGTGATGCTCGACACGGTGCGAGAGCCGATCGCGCTGCTGGACGCCGGGCCGCGGCTGCTGATGCATAACGCCGCCTTCGCCGAGCTGTACGGAGTGGGCGAGGACCAGCAGGGGGCGCCGCTGGAGGAGATCGGCGAAGGCGCGTGGAAGGACCAGGCGGTGCTGCGGCGCCTGACCGACGTGCTCGCGCGCGACCGCGAGCTGTGGGACTTCCAGGTCACCCAGCGCACCGCCGACGACGTGGAGCGGGTGATGCTGCTGTCGGCCCGGCGCATGAGCCTGCCCGACAGCGACGACCACGCGGTATTGCTCACCGCCAGCGACATCAGCCCGCAGGTGATCCAGGAGCGCCAGATCCGCGAGCTCAACCGGCAGCTGGAAGGCAAGGTGGACCAGGTCTCGGACGTCAACCGCGAGCTGGAGGCCTTCAGCTACTCGGTCTCGCACGACCTGCGCGCGCCGCTGCGCCACATCGCGGGCTTCGCCGACAAGCTGGGCCGGCACCTGGGCGAGCACAGCGACGAGAAGACCGACCATTACATTGAGGTCATCTCCGGGTCCGCCAAGCGCATGTCGGCGCTGATCGACGACCTGCTGGTGTATTCGCGCCTGGGCCGCAGCGCCCTGCGCCTGCAGATGGTGGACGTGCAGTCGATGGTCAACGACACCCGCGCGATGCTGGACTCCAACGCAATGGAGGAGAACCCGGACCGCGAGATCGAGTGGGAGATCGGCAACATGCCGATCGTGGTGGCCGACGAGAACATGCTGCGCCAGGTGTGGCTGAACCTGCTGGGCAACGCGGTCAAATACAGCGTCGACTCCAATCCTTCGCGCATCAGCATCAGTCACCGCCTGCAGGATGACGGCAGCCACCTGTTCACCGTCGCCGACAACGGCGCCGGCTTCGACATGAAGTACGCCGGCAAGCTGTTCGGCGTGTTCCAGCGCCTGCATGCGCCCAGCGAGTTCCAGGGCACGGGCATCGGCCTGGCGAGCGTGCGCCGGGTGCTCACTCGCCACGGCGGCCGGATATGGGCAGAATCCGAGCCGGGCAAAGGTGCCACCTTCTACTTCGTGTTGCCCGCCACGGGCGACATCCAGACCAAACCGGAATCCACGACATGACCGAGCTGCGCACCATCCTCCTGGCCGAGGACAGCCCCCACGACGCCGAAATGGCCATCGACGCGCTGCGCGATGCCAACCTCGCCAATCCCATCGTGCACGTGGAGGACGGCGTGGAGGCGCTGGACTACCTGTACCAGCGCGGCCGCTTCGAGGGCCGCGGCGGCGGGGATCCGGCGGTGCTGCTGCTGGACATCAAGATGCCGCGCATGGACGGCCTGGAAGTGCTGACCGAACTGCGCAACGCCGACCACTTCAGCCACCTGCCAGTGGTGATCCTTTCCTCGTCGCGCGAGGAAAGCGACCTGGCGCGCAGCTGGGACCTGGGCGTGAACGCCTACGTGGTCAAGCCGGTGGACGTGGACCAGTTCTTCGACGCGGTGCGCACGCTGGGCCGGTTCTGGGCCGTGCTCAACGAACCGCCGGGCAAGGACTGAGGCGCGCGCCGCCATGGATCCTCCGGCAGCCGCGGCGGCACCCTGGCGGGTGCTGCTGGTCGAGGATTCGCGCGACGACGCGGAGCTGATCGAGATCAGCCTGCGCGAAGCAGGGCTGGCGCTGGAATGCCGCCAGGCCTGGTCCATGGCGATGGTGCAGGAGGCGCTGCGGGACTTCGCACCGCAGCTGGTGCTGTCGGACCTCAATCTGCCCGGCTTTTCCGCCGCCGAGGCGCTGGCGCTGGTGCGCGGGCACGACCCGGACGTGCCCTTCGTGCTGCTGAGCGGACTGCCGGCCGACGCCCTGCCCGATGCCGCCTCGGCTGGCGACGCCGTGCTCTCCAAAGACGCCCTGGACGACCTGCCCGACCTGGTGCGGGGCCTGCTGGCCCCGCGCTGACGATCAGCGCTGCTGCGATTTCCTGATCTGCGCTTCCACGGCCGCGATCGCGGTCATGTTGATCACCCGCCGCGGCGTGGCGGTGGGGGTCATGACGTGGGCCGGCGCGCCCACGCCCATCAGGATCGGGCCCAGCGCGGCGCCGTCGGTCATCACCCGCACCATGTTGTAGGTGATGTTGGCCGCGTCCAGGTTGGGAAGCACCAGCAGGTTGGGTTCGCCCGAGAGCGTGGAGTTGGGGAAGATCCGCCGGCGCAGCGGCTCGTCCCAGGCGGTGTCGGGCATCATCTCGCCGTCCACCTCCAGCTTCGGCGCACGCTCGGCCAGGATCTCCCGCACGCGCCGCATCTTCACCGCGCTCGGGCCGCCATGGCTGCCGTAGTTGGAGTGCGAGAGCAGCGCGATCTTGGGCTCGACCCCGAACAGCTTGAGCCGGTAGGCGCCCTGGATGGTGGCTTCGGCCAGCTGCTCGGCGGTGGGATCCTCCTGCACGTGGGTATCGAGGAAGAACCACAGGCCGCGGTCGCTGACCACGCCGGTCATCGCCGAGGTGGACTGCACGCCGCGCTCGAGCGGCAGCACCGCGCGGATGTAGGAGAGCTTCTTGTGGAAGCGCCCGACCATGCCGCAGAGCATGGCGTCGGCCTCGCCGCGGTGGACCATCATCGCCGCGATCAGCGACGGCCGTGAGCGCATCAGGTTCTTGGCCGAGTCGGGCGTGATCCCGCGGCGCTCGCTCATGGCATGGAACTGCTGCCAGTACTCCTGGAAGCGCGGGTCGTCGTTGATGTTGGTGAGCTCGAAGTCGCGGCCTTCCACAAGGCGCAGGCCGAGTTTGCTGATGCGCGTTTCGATCACGTCAGGACGCCCGATCAGGATCGGGAACGCGAGCCCTTCGTCCACCACCGTCTGCACCGCCCGCAGCACGGTCTCTTCCTCGCCCTCTGCGTAGACCACGCGCTGGCGGTCGTCGCGGGCGCGGTCGTACACCGGCTTCATCACCAGTGCGGTGCGGGTGAGGAAGTGGCCGAGCCGCTCGCGGTAGGCGTCCATGTCCTGGATCGGGCGCAGCGCAACGTCCGAATCCATGGCCGCCTTGGCCACCGCCGGCGCCAACACCGTGAGCAGGCGCTGGTCGAACGGCCGCGGGATGATGTAGTCGGGGCCAAAGGTCGGCACTTCGCCGCCGTAGGCGCTGCCCAGGTCGCTGGCCTCGGCCTTGGCCAGTTCGGCGATCGCGTACACGCAGGCCCGCTTCATCTCCTCGTTGATCACCGTGGCGCCGGCATCCAGCGCGCCGCGGAAGATGTAGGGGAAGCAGAGCGCGTTGTTGACCTGGTTGGGGTAGTCCGAGCGGCCGGTGGCGATGATGGCGTCGGGGCGGACCTTCTTCGCCTCTTCCGGCAGGATCTCCGGGTAGGGATTGGCCAGGGCCAGGATGATCGGTTTGTCGGCCATCGTGGCGACCATCTCCGGCGTCAGGATGCCGCCGGCCGACAGCCCCAGGAACACGTCCGCGCCGGCGACGATCTCCGCCAGCTCGCGGTGGTGGGTGTCGCGGGCGTAGCGCCGCTTGGCCTCGTCCAGGTCGTCGCGGCCGGTGTGGATCACCCCGCCCCGGTCCAGCGCGGTGATGTTCTCGGGTTTCATTCCCAGCGACACCAGGATGTCCAGGCATGCGATGCCGGCCGCGCCCGCGCCGGTGGTCGCCAGCTTGACGTCCTCGATCTTCTTGCCGGCGATCTCCAGCGCGTTGACCACCGCGGCGCCGACGATGATCGCGGTGCCGTGCTGGTCGTCGTGGAACACCGGGATCTGCATCCGCTCGCGCAGCTTGCGCTCGACGATGAAGCACTCCGGCGCCTTGATGTCCTCCAGGTTGATGCCGCCGAAGGTCGGCTCAAGCGAGGCGATGATCTCGACCAGCTTGTCCGGGTCGCGCTCGTCGATCTCGATGTCGAACACGTCGATGCCGGCGAAGCGCTGGAACAGCACGCCCTTGCCCTCCATCACCGGCTTGCCGGCCAGCGGGCCGATGTCGCCCAGGCCCAGCACCGCGGTGCCGTTGCTGATCACCGCCACCAGGTTGCCGCGGGCGGTGTAGTCGCGCGCCTTGAGCGGGTCGGCGGCGATCTCCTCGCAGGCGTAGGCCACGCCCGGCGAGTACGCCAGCGCCAGGTCACGCTGGGTGAGCATGGGCTTGGTGGCCGAAACCTTGATCTTCCCCGGCGGATCCAGGCGGTGGTAGTCCAGCGCGGCACTGCGGAACTCTTCTGCGGATTCGTTGGGGCTGGACTTGTTCTCGGACATCGCGTTCGGACCTGCTGCAGGACCCTTGATTCTAGCCGTTCCGGGTACCGCTGACGCGGCGCCCGGCGGGCACATGCATAACCCCGGGCTATGCAGGACCGGCCCAATTTCAATGGCCAAGGCCGGCGGCGGTCATAAGATGGGCGGACCACCGTCCGGGGCGCATGCGTCCGGGGCGACAGCCGCATTCCGATCAGCGAGGTCCCGCTTGTCCCGACCAGGCCACCAGGCACGCTCCACCCGCATCGCCACATGGCTGACGGCCACATTGCTGCTCGCGGCCTGTTCCGGAGCACAGCACAAACCGGCCGCCGCCGCCGTGGACCTGCTCATCCAGGGCGGAACGCTGTTCGATGGCAGCGACAGCCCGGCCCGGACCGCCGACGTCGCGGTCAGCGGGGACCGGATCATCGAGGTGGGGCCGGACCTGGCCGGCCGCTACCGGGCCGCACGCACCATCGACGCCCGCGGGCTGGTCGTGGCGCCGGGCTTCATCGACCCCCACACCCACCCCTCCAGCCATATCCGCTCCCCCGACCCGCGGGTCCGGCGCAACCTGCCCTGGCTGCACCAGGGGGTCAGCACGATCTTCATCGGGATCGACGGCGGCGGGACACCGGATATCGCCGAACAGGGCGAATGGTTCCAGAGCCACGGCGTGGGCACCAACATCGCGGCCTATGTCGGGCTGGGGCCGGTCAGGCGCCGGGTGCTCGGCGACGAGGACCGGGCCCCCGACGCGGGCGAGCTGGCGCAGATGCGCGGCATGGTGGCCGATGCCATGTGCCAGGGCGCCATCGGGCTGTCCACCGGCCTGTTCTACGCCCCGCAGAGCTTCGCGACCACTGACGAGGTCGTGGCGCTGGCCGAGGAGGCGGCCGTGCGCGGCGGCGTCTACGACACCCACCAGCGGGACGAATCCAGCTACTCGATCGGCCTGATGGGTTCGATCGAAGAGGTGCTGGAAATCGGCCGCCGCGCCGGGATCCCGGTGCATATCGCCCACATCAAGGCGCTGGGCACGGACGTGCACGGCAGCGCCGGGAAGATCATCGAGCGCATCGGGCGCGCGCGCGCCGAAGGCATCCGGGTGACCGCCGACCAGTACCCGTGGCTGGCTTCGGCCACCGGCATCGAGGCCGCGCTGCTGCCGCGCTGGGCGCAGGACGGCGGCCGCGAGGCGCTGTTCGCGCGGCTCGACGAAGCGGCCACCGCCGAGCGCGTCCGTGCGGAAATGCAGGAAAACCTGCGTCGTCGCGGCGGGGCAGACGCGGTGCTGATGATCGGCGAGGGCTGGCCGTGGTCCGGCAGGACGCTCGCACAGATGGCCGAGACTTGGGGCCTGGAGCCGGTGGAGGCCGCGCTGCGGATCATCCGCCACGGCGGCCCCGACGGCAGCGGTTCAGCGCGCAAGATCGCTTCCTTCAACATGCACGCCGACGACGTGTCCGAACTGATGCGCCAGCCGTGGGTGCTGACCGCCTCCGACGGCGGCGACGGGCACCCGCGCCAGTACGCCACCTTCCCGGAGAAGTACGCCCGTTTCGTCGTCGAAGAAGGCGTGATCGATCTGCAATCCTTCATCCACCGCTCCACCGGCCTGACCGCGGACACCTTTGGCCTGGAGGCGCGCGGCTACCTGCGCGCCGGGTACCACGCCGACGTCGTGGTGCTGGATCCGGTCCGCTACGCACCGGCGGCGACCTACGTGGAGCCGGCGGTCCTGTCCAGGGGCGTGGAGTACCTGTTCGTCAACGGGACGGCCATGATCGACCGCGGCCGGGCCGCGGATGCGCTGCCGGGACGGGTGTTGCGCCACCAACCGCCTGCGGGGACCTGCCACTGAGCAGGCCGTCGGCCCGACCTTCAACAGGAGTCCGGATCCATGCTGCAGCTTGATGCGGTGCAGACCCTTGCCCTTGCGGGCATCGCGCTGTTCCTGGGCTATGGCCTGTGCCGGTGGGTACCGGTGCTGGGCAAGTACAACCTGCCGCCGCCGGTGATCGGCGGGCTGGTCTTCGCCATCGCCGTGTGGATTGCGCACACCCGGGACACCACGCTGTTCGTGCTCGACACCAGCCTGCAGACGCCGCTGATGATCGCCTTCTTCACCACGATCGGCATGAATGCAAGCCTCAGGCTGCTCAAGATCAGTGGCACCCAGGTCATGATTTTCCTTGGCCTGGCCAGCGGATTCGCGGTGTTCCAGAACCTGCTGGGCATGGCGGTGGCGGTGGGCTTCGACCTGCACCCGCTGTTTGGCGTGCTGGCCGGCTCGACCACCCTCACCGGTGGACCGGCCACCGGCCTGGCGTTCGCGCCCCTGTTCGAGGAGGCGGGAGTGGCCGGTGCCGAATCGATCGCCGTGGCGTCAGCGATGGCGGGCATCATGCTCGGCGGACTGGTGGGTGGCCCGGCGATCACGGTGCTGATCCGCCGCTTCAAGCTCTCCCCCTCCTCCCAGCAGGCGCATGCCGCTCCCAACTTTGAAACAACCGGTCCGACGCCGTCGGAATCCGTTCGCGAGTACAACGCCCTCAAGAGCATCGTGACCCTGCTGATCGCGATGTGGCTGGGCGCATGGGTCAGCGGCTGGATCTCGGCCACCGGCATCACCCTGCCCGCCTACGTGGGCGCGATGCTGGTGGGCGCGGCCATCCGCAACCTGGACGACCGCACCGGCTGGATCGGCCTTTCCGTGCCCACCACCGACCTGATCGGAAACGTGTGCCTGGCCCTGTTCCTGGCCGTGGCACTGATGAACCTCAAGCTCTGGGAGCTGGCCGGGCTGGCCCTGCCGCTGATCCTGAACCTGGTACTTCAGGTGGGCGCGGCGGCGGCGTTCTGCATCGTGGTCTACCGGATCATGGGCCGGGACTACGACGCCGCGATCATGGGCGGTGGTTTCATCGGCTTCATGCTGGGCACCACTGCCAATGCGATGGCGGTGATGAAGGCACTGGTCGAGCGCTACGGTGCGGCGCCGCGCGCGTTCCTGGTGGCGCCCCTGGTCGGCGCGTTCTTCATCGACTTCACCAACGCGCTGATCATCACCGGGTTCATCAATTTCTGGAGCTGAGCGGGCCGATGAAGTGGGCGTGCAGCGCCTGGTTCACGGCGGCCCGGAGGTCCGGATCCCGCACCCCGTTGGTGATCACGACGAAACCGTACTTGCGGTCCGCATCGAAGAACATCGAGCTGTACAGCCCGTAGGCGGAGCCGGTGTGGCCGACCAGAGTGACGCCGGGGACCAGGCTGTTGTCGGTGCGCAGGCCGAGCCCGTAGCGGGCGCTGTCATCAACCGGCACGGTGGCTGCCTGCATCAGGGCCGCGTGCGCCTGGCTGATGATCCTCACGCCCGCCCACTCGCCCTGGTTCATGTGCATGAGCATGTACCTGGCCAGATCGGACGCGGTGATCTTCATGCCGCCGGTGGGCGAGAACAGCGGCGCGCTGTAGCCCAGCCGGTAATCCTCCAGGCGCTCGCCCAGCAACGCGTACGCGGCGTCCGAGCGCACGAAGCCCTCGCCCTCGTGATAACGGTAGATCCGGGCGAAGCGATCCGCGTCCAACGCATCCGGCCAGTGCCCGCCGTAGAGTTCCAGCGGCTCGAGCACGTGCTCCTTCACGTACCGGTCGAAGCGCTGCCCCGACGCCTGCTCGATGATCGCACCAACCATGTTGTAGCCCAGGTTTGAGTATTCGTACTGCTCCCCCGGGGCGTACTCCGAATAGCTTTCGCTCCAGCTGTCATTGGCATCGGGGTTGATGATGTCCAGGCTGCCGTACCGCTGGCTGTCTGTGATCGACGAGGTGTGGTTGAGCAGCATCCGCAGGGTGATCGAGTGGTCGGGGAAACCGGGGTTGCGGACCGGGAAGCCGAGCAGTTCGCCGACGTCGTCGTCCAGCGACAGCCTGCCCTGTTCCACCAGTTGCAGGATCGAAGCGGCCGCGAACGACTTGGAAATGGACGCAATGCGAAAGACATCACCCTCTTCGAGCGGGATGCGCGCCTGCCTGTCCTTCCAGCCCAGGCTTTGGCGATAGACGATTTCGTTGTCCCGCACCACCACCACCGCCAGGCCCACGGCGTCGTGCTCGGCCATGAGCGCGGAGAGCTTTTCCCCGATGTCCGCGGCGACGGTGAAACCCGGCGCGGACAACGCCAGCAAAAACGCCGCGCCCAGGACCAGGGCGCGGCTCGCACGGTTGCTTCTTCTCATGTCACTTCCCCTCGTTGGCCGGTGACGCCGGGCGGCTTGTGCCGCCCGGCATCATGAGCGGCCGGTTTCAGTCGAACGACTTGGTCAGGGTCAGGTAGTAGCCGCGCCCCAGCACGTTGTGCAACCCGGAGTAGAAACCGGTGGCCGTGGTCGACAGCGGCGGATCGCGATCGGTCACGTTGCGTACCGTGAGCCGGATGCGGGAGTCGTCCAGGAAGTTGCCCAGGCCATTGAAGCGACGCTCCACGTACACGTTCGCGGTGGTCCAGCTCGGGATCTGGAAGCGGTTGCCATCGGCATCCAGCGCGCCGCTGGACTCGAACCCCCCCACGTAGCGCACGTGGGTGCCGGTGAGCCAGTCACCCTTGCGCCACGAGAAGTTCGCCGTGGCCCGCCACTCCGGCGATCCGTTGATTCCCAGCAGGTTGCCGGCGCTGCTCAGCCGGAAGCCGTCGTTGATGATGCCTGCCGCCTGCGCGTCCAGGATCATCTGTTCGTCGGGCACCGGGTCCTGGGTGCGTTCGATCAGGCGGGACGCATTGACGCTGTAATTGAAGGTGCCCGCGCGCTCGCTGGGAATCCGGTGGCTCAGGCCGAAGTCAAGGCCGCGGGTGGTGCGTGGCAGCCGGTTGATGTAGCGGTCGTTGACCACGCTGACCGTGCCGACCGGATCCAGGCCGGTGCCCACGAAGTCCTCGATCCGGGTGTCATCGGGATCGTTCCTGACCACGTTCGGGTTGTGGGACCCCTGCATGCGCGCCAGGTAGTCCAGCGCCAGCTGCGCCTGCTCGCCCAGGATGCCGATCACGTCCTCCTGCTCGATCACCCAGTAGTCGGCGGTCAGGGACAGGCGGCCAGCCGCCGCGGGCAGGAAGGTCGGCTGGAACACGAAGCCGACCGAATACGCGTCGGAGGTCTCCGGCTGCAGGTCGCGGTTGCCGCTGCGCTCGGCCTGGGTGCTGGATCTACGCCCGCACTGGGACCAGCGTTCGATGCGCCCGGCACGCAGGTCCGCCTCGCACATGTAGTAGTCGGTGCGGGTGTTGCTGACCACAGTCCCTTCGGCGTAGAGCTGCAGGATATTGGGCGCCAGGAAGCTTTGCGCCCAGTTGGCCCGGACCATGAAGTCCTCGCTGAGGTTCCACGCCAGCGCGACCTTGGGATTGGAAACCCAGCCGAAGTCGGAGTAGTTCTCCCAGCGGCCGGCCAGCTGCAGGTCGAGGCTGCGCACCAGCGGAATCCCCATCTGCGGCGACACCAGCGGCAGCGCGAACTCGGCGTAGAACGAGGCCACGTTGCGATCGCCGGAGTTGCTGGCCGCCGGGCTGGCGCCCAGGACGTCGCTGGTGATCGCTCCGGTCATCGGGTTGGTATAGGTGATCTCGCCGTTTAAGCGGGGATCGCGCACGTCGCTCAGCGTTTCACGACGCCATTCCGCCCCAAAGGCAAGGCCCACGTCGCCGGCGGGCATGTTGAAGATGCTCTCGTTCACGAACCGGGTGTCGACCTGGAACAGGCTCGCGGTGCTGTAGCGGACCACCGGCACGGTGAAGCTGGCAATGGTGTCGGGGTCGCTGGGCGTCGCGTCGAGCCCCGACCAGTCGTTCGGATCGCCGCCGTTGAACGGGTTGTAGGCGCCTGGATCGGAACGCGCCAGCGCTTCGGCGAACAGGGTGTTGCTGATCGAGCCGTGCTGGGTGTCCTCGGTGGTTGCACGCGAATACAGCACCGCGCTTTCCCAGTCGAAATTGCCCAGATAGCCGCGCACGCCGGCCATCACCCGGTAGGAGTCATCGTCCACGGTGTAGGGACGCGAGGTATCGGTGGCGCGATAGCTGGTGATGCGCAGGTCAAGGCCTTCTTCCGGCGCATCGATGCCGGGCAGGCGGTTGGGGTTGAGCGACCCGTCCGGCAGGTACATCGCGCCAAACGGGTTGTAGTAGTTGGAGGCGGGCACGATCATCGGCGCCGAACCCAGCGACGCCGCCTGCTCGCGCATGCTTTCGAACTTGGCCTGGTAGTAACTGAACTCGCCGAAGGCCACGAAGTTGTCGTTGATGTCCTGCTCGATCGTGCCGAACAGGTTGGTCCGGCCCACGCCGCCCAGGATGTTGCGCTGGTGCATCGGGTTGAAACGCCTCGGGCGGTCCAGCTCGGTGCTGAATCCACCGGTCTGGATGCACACGTCGTCATTGATCTGCGTCAGACACCGGTGCTCCAGCGGTTGCATGTGGAAATAACCGGTCGCACTGGTGAGCAGGTCCCCGTCCATCGAGACCGTCCTGCCGTCGCGGGTCTGGAATGCGGCCCAGGGCGTGGTGGTCAGGCGGTCGTCGAACGCGGTGTGGCCCTCGAACTCCGTTCCTTCCAGCAGATGCCGGTGATCGGCGTTGGCCGTTTGCGGATGTTCACTCGCCGGCACCTCGGACCGGTAGGTATGCCCGCCAAGCAGGGTCACCCGCGTGCGTCCATCGTTGAACCAGCGGCCGGCCTTGAAGTTGAAGTTTCCCTGGCGCAGGTCGATGTTTTCCGAACCGCCGTACTGCGCCTGCACCTCCAGACCCTGGAAGTGGGTGTCCATTACCACGTTGAGCACGCCGGCCACCGCGTCGGAGCCGTACAGCGCCGAGGCGCCGCCCATCAGCACTTCCATCTGCCGCACGCCCCACAGCGGGATGGCGTTGATGTTGCCGGTCTGGCGCGGAACCAGCGCCTCGGTCTGGGTGCCCGGATGGGGAACCATGCGCCGGCCGTTGACCAGCAGCAGGGTATTGCCGGTGCCCAGGTTGCGCAGGTTGATGGAGCCGATGTCGCCGCGCGCGGCATTGAGGTTGGCGGCCGTGTCGGTGTTGTCGAACATCATGTCGCCCACCTGCGGCAGGCTGCGCAGGAGCTCGTCGCCGGAGACCGCGCCGGTGGCTTCGATCTCCTCCTGGTCCATCACCGCGACCGGGACCATGCCCGCTTCGCTGTTGCCGGCAAAGCGGCTGCCCACCACCACCACCTGGTCCAGCTCGGCAATGCGTTCGGCTGCGTTCTGGTCGTCGGCCGGCGGCTGCGGTTCACCGCCGGCCGGCTGTGCAGCCGGCTGCGTGTCCTGTGCGAACGTGGGTGCGCCGGCGACGATCGCGCTGGCGACCGCCACGGCCAATACTGCTTTCCGGTAGTTCTTCATGCGTGTACTCCCCGAATCAATCGATCGGTCCTGTCATGGCCGTCCGCAAGCGCGGACGGTTCCAGTGCTTACTGGGCAATTGCAGCCGCCCCGGGCCTGCGGGGATCCGAAGCGCCCTCGACCCGCTCCAGCCCGATCAGCAGCATCTGGGTGCTCCCGATCGTCTGGCCGGAGGAGATGGCATGGCCCCGTTCGGTGAGGAGTCGAAGCGTGTCCGGGCTCAGGCCGCGCTCGACCTGCAGCGTGCCCTCGCCGGATATGTGCTGATGGACCCGCGGCGCCATCGTGGCTTCGGCGAGGTTCATGCCGAAATCAACCACGTTGATGATGGTCTGCACGATGGTGCCCGGGATGGTGTTGCCGCCCGGGCTGCCGGTGACCAGCCACGGCTTGCCATCGCGTGCCAGCATCGTCGGCGCCATGCTCGAGACGGGCCGGCGGCCCGGCTGCATCGCGTTGGGTGGCGGCGGCCGGCCCTCGCGCAGCGCCTCGAGCTGCGCGCGCAGCGAGAAATTGCCGATCAGGTTGCCAAGCAGGAACCCGGTGCCCTCGATCATCACGCCCGAACCGAAATCCGCACCGATGGTGTAGGTGTTGCTGACGACATTGCCGTCGCCATCGACCACCGAGAAATGGGTCGTGTCCGGGCCCTCGTGGGCCCACGGGTCGCCGGGGCCCACGTCGACAGCGGGCGTGGCGCGCCGCATGTCGATCAGGCGGGCGCGCTCCGCCGCATAGCTCTTGGCCGCCAGGCCTTCCAGCGGCACGTCGAGGAAGCCGGTATCGCCGACATGGGCCAGCCGGTCGCGCCATGCCAGCTTGCTGGCCTCCGCGAACACGTGCAGTGCGTCGGCGGAGCCGCCGCCCATCGAAGCCAGGTCGAACTGTTCGAGCAGGTTGAGGGTGGCGACGATGCCCGCCCCGCCGCCGCTGGCCGGCGGCATGGTGACCACGTCCAGGCCGCGGTAGCTGGTGCGGAGCGGCACGCGTTCGATGGCGCGGTAGGCCGCCAGGTCCTCCTTGCGCAACAGGCCCCCGAGCCTGCGCACGCCCGCGTCAATCCGGTCGGCGATCTCGCCCCGGTAGAAATCCTGCGCGCCGTAGTCTGCGATCCGCTGCAGCGTCCACGCCAGGTCCGCCTGCACCAGGCGTTCGCCGGCGCGCAGCGCCGCGCCGTCCGCGTCCAGGAACACGGCCGCCCCTGCTTCGCTGCGCGCCAGCCGCTCCTGGCCCCACTCCAGCGCGAACGCCTCGTCCGCGCTCAGCACGATGCCATCCCGGGCCATTGCGATCGCGGGCTCCAGCAGCCGCTTCCAGGGGAGCCGGCCATACTTTTCGTGGGCCAGCGCCAGGCCCGCCACCGTGCCCGGCACGCCCGCCGAACGGATGCCGGCGGAATGCCCCTGCAGCTCGCCGTCTTCACCCACGTAGGCGTCCAGGGTGGCCAGTGCCGGCGCGGCCGAGCGGTAGTCGATCGCGGTGTAATCGTCCGTCCCCGCCAGGTGGACCAGCATGAAGCCATCGCCGCCGATGTTGCCGGCGCGCGGCAGGGTCACCGCCAGCACGAACGCGGTCGCGACCGCCGCGTCCACGGCGTTGCCGCCATCACGCAGCACCTGCGCGCCGGCGCGGCTGGCGGCCTCGTTCTGGCTCACCACCATCCCGGCAGTGCCCGCTGCCGGCTTGTGGATGGCCTCGTAGTTGAGCAGCTGCCGGGTCTGTGCCGATACCGCAAGCGAAAGCGTCAACAGGCAGCCCGCGAACAGGGCCGCGCCCTTGCGGGCTGCGTTCCGGAGCATTCCTACCCTCCCGGTATTACGGTCCCTTGTCACCATGCATAAATCGCCGACGGGTGTCCCCCAACAATCCTGGGCCGGGACATACCCGCGGGTTATGGCCACCCATAACCGGAGGTTGTGCCAGGCCGAATCAAAGCCACGCCCGGCGCGCGAGCGGAGCGTTACGCTTGACGGGTGGCCGGCGCACGGGCTGCCGGCACTGCCACCCATCCGCTGCAGGAGGCAGCTGACTGTCCATGCGTTTCCACCGCCGGACCTTCGTGCGCACGGCCCTTGCCATGTGCGCGGGGACGCTGCTCGCCGCATGCGCGGCGACGCCGCAACCCCTTTCATCGGTCGCCCCACCTGGCGGCGGCCGGGGCATGGTCAGCAGCGCCCATCCACTCGCAACGCGGTCGGGGATGGACGTGCTGGAAGCGGGTGGCAGCGCGATCGACGCCGCGATCGCGGTGCAGGCGATGCTGGGCCTGGTGGAACCGCAGAGCTCGGGACTGGCGGGAGGCGCGTTCCTGCTCCACTACCGCGCCGCCGACGGGCGCATCGACGCGTACCTCGGCCGGGAGCGCGCGCCGTCCGCGGCCGACGCCTCGCTGTTCCTGGATGCGGCCGGCAATCCGCTGCCACGGTCGGAGGCGATGCTCAGCGGGCGTGCCACCGGCGTGCCGGGGGTGCTGCCGGCGCTGGAGGCCGCGCACGCCGACCACGGCCGGCTGCCGTGGTCGGGGCTGTTCTCGTCCGCAGCCGACACCGCCATGTCCGGTTTCGTGGTGACCCCGCGCCTGGAGCAGCACATCGACGGGCAGTTCCCCCAGGCGTCGGCGCCAGATGTGATCATGCTGTTCACCGGCCCCGATGGAAAACCGCTGCGCAGCGGCGAGCTGATGCGCAATCCCGCCTATGCGGACACCTTGCGCGAGATTGCCGCCCGCGGCGCGGCCGCCCTGCAGACCGGGCCGCTCGCCGACGCCATCCTGGAGCGGATCAATGCACCCCCGGGCCCCTCGCCGATGCAGGCTGCGGACCTGGCCGGCTATCGCGCCGAAAGGGCAGAGCCGCTGTGCCGCACCGTCCGTGCACACCTGGTGTGCGTACCGCCGCCGCCCTCCAGCGGCGTCGGCCTGCTGCAGCTGCTGTTGCTGCTTGAGGGCACCGATATCGCCGACCGGTCAACGGAGGATCCACTGGCCTGGCTCACCTTCGCCGAGGCCAGCCGGGTGATGTACGCCGACCGCGACCACTACGTGGGCGATCCGGACTTCGTCCAGGTGCCGATCGAGGGCATGCTCGAGGCCACCTATGTCGACCAGCGCCGGCGCCTGATCGGGGATCGTGCCGCGACGGGAGCTTTCGCTCCCGGCAAGCCCGCCGGCGCCCCCGAAAACGCGGGCGACAGCACGGTCGAGCCCGCCGGCACCAGCCATTTCGTGGTGGTCGACGGCGAAGGCAACGCGGTGTCGATGACCACCACGATCGAGTCGTACTTCGGCTCAGGACGGGTGGTCGGCGGGATGCTGCTCAACAACCAGCTCACCGATTTCTCATGGCAGCCCGGCGGCGCCGCTGCCAACGCGGTCGCGCCGCGCAAGCGGCCGCGCTCATCGATGTCACCGGTGATCGTGCTCGGTCCGCAGGGCGATTTCGCCGGTGCGATCGGTTCGCCCGGCGGCAATGCCATCCCGGCCTACATCGGCAAGACCCTGCTCGGATGGCTGTTCTGGGACCTGCCGCTGGACCAGGCCATCACCCTGCCCAACCTGGTGGCGCGAGGCGCGCGCTTCAACGGCGAAGCCGACGCGTTCACGCCCGCGCTGCGACTTGGCCTGGAAGAACTGGGCGTGCAGGTGCAGCCCGGCAGCGGCGAGGACTCGGGCCTGCACGGGGTACAGCTGCGGGACGGATACCTGTACGGCGCAGCGGACCCGCGCCGCGAGGGCAGCGTGGCGCCTGCCACCGCCATCCCTGCAAGGAGCATTGAGAGCGATGCCGGCATCCGCCCCTGACGTCACTGTCCTCGGCGCGGGCGTGGTCGGCGTGGCCACCGCCTGGGCAGCGGCCCGGCGCGGCCTGTCGGTGGAACTGGTGGACCGGGCGGAGGGTCCGGCCCAGGAGGCTTCCCATGCCAACGGGGGCCAGCTCAGCTATGCGTATACGGACGCCATGGCCGGCCCGGCGCTGTGGAAGCAGCTGCCGGGCATCCTCGGCGGCAGGGATCCGGCGTTCCGGCTGCGGCTTGCCGGTCGCCGGGCCATCTGGCCCTGGGGCCTGTCGCTGCTGACCAACGCCACCGCCAACCGGATGCGGCGCAACACCCTCCGCACCCTGGGCATGGCCCAGGATTCCCAGCGCGCGATGCAGGAGTTGCTGGAGCGCCATCCCATCGAATTCACCCACCGGACCGCCGGCAAACTGCACCTGTACTTCAGCGAGGCCACCCTGCGGGCGGGAGCCCGGATGGTCGAGCTCAAGCGTCCACATGGCGTTGAGCAGCGCACCCTGGACCCGGGGGAAGCCATCGGGATCGAACCCGCACTGGAACAGGTCTCCGGCATCCACGGCGCCGTGTACTCCCCGGAGGAAGCGGTCGGCGACCCGTGGCTGTTCTCCACCGGGCTGCTTGAAACACTGTGCGCCCACTATCCGGTGCGGACCCGCTTCGGGTTCGACGTCCGGTCCCTCCGTCGTCAGGGCGGCCGCTGGCAGCTCGACTCCCGTGAGGACGACACGTGCCATGCCCGTCACCTGATCGTCTGCACCGGGGTGGAAAGCGCGTCGCTGCTGCGGCCGCTGGGAATCCGCCTGCCCCTGATGGCGATCAAGGGGTACTCGCTCACCGCGCCCCGCGGGCCGCGCGCACCGGCGACGAGCATCACCGACACCTCCCGCAAACTGGTCTTCTGCAGGCTCGGCGACCAGGTCCGGATCGCCGGCATGGCGGACATCAACAACTGGGATCCGTCGGTCGACCCGGCCCGGTTCGAACAGTTCCTGGCGCTGGCGCGCCAGTCCCTGCCCGAGGCGGCCGATTACTCGCGGATCCAGAGCCGGTGGGCAGGCCTGCGCCCATCCACTCCCGATTCCGTCCCGATCATCGCCAACCTCAGGGAAGGCCTGACCTGCAATGTTGGGCACGGGATGCTCGGCTGGACCCTGGCCATGGGCAGCGCCGAACAGGCGCTGCAGGCAGCCCTGGCTGAAGACCCACCGCGCTTGGCCGGGCGCGGATCCATGGCCTAGTCTGCACCCATGCGTCTTCGCCATATTGAAGTTTTCTACGCCGTCTATACCGCAGGATCCATCAGCGCCGCTGCCCGTTCGCTGCACGTCTCCCAACCCTCCGTAAGCAAGGTGCTCCGGCACGCAGAAAGCCAGCTGGGGTTCGAACTGTTCAGCCTGGTGCGCGGCCGCCTGGTGGCCACCGACGAGGCCCACCAGCTGTTTGCCGAGGTCAAGGAAATCTTCGAGCGGATGGGTTCACTGCGCAAGACGGTGGCCAACATCCGCAACATGGATGGTGGCCACATACGCCTCGCGGTGGTCCCGTCGCTTGGCCTGCACGTGGCCCCAAGCGCGATCACCCGCTACCGGCAGCGGTTCCCGCAGGTCACCTTCGATGTCCAGACCCTGCACCACAACGATGTCTTCCAGGCGTTGTACGAGCGCGAGTGCGACATCGCGTTCGCCTACATGCCGCCCATGCATCCCCGGATGCAGCGCCGCCGGCTGGCCAGCGGGGAACTGGTGCTGCTGTTCGACCGTGCGTCGCTCCCCGACCCGGAAGACAGGATTCCGGTTTCACGCCTGGATGGTCGGGACATGGTCGGGCTGGCCAACAGCGGGCCGATCAGCGACCTCATCGAACACACCCTCGAATCAAAGCAGATCAAGGTCCACGAAGTGGTCTCCAACCAGACCTACTACCTGGCCGCGGCGTTGACCCGCTATGGCGCGGGCATGAGTATCATCGATGAGTTCACCGCCCGTGCCAGCGCGGCGAACCGACTGGAGTTCCGTCCGCTCGAACCCGCCATGCGTTTCCAGATCGAATGCGTGTATCTGGAGGACCGCCCGCCTTCCCACCTGGCCGAAGCATTCATCGAGGAATTCCGAGGGTCCCTGAACGCCGCCAAGGGCAAGCCCGTCGCCAGATCCAAAATCCGGTCGGCAGAAAAATGAGCACTCGCGTTGGTCATGCCGCGATTCCAGCGCCCTTTTCCACCCGGCTGCCGCTGGCCTGGATCATTCCAGTTGTCATGGCTGGCCTGCTGTCGGGCTGCGCAACCGGAGTTTCCACCATTGCGCCGACACTGCCGGCGGAATCCGGGCGGGCACAGGCCGGCGTCACTCTGCAGGAACGGCGCGAGTGGGTATTTCCAGAGGATCGCGTCCGATTCGACAATCGCATGCCCACTGCACGCCTGAATGCCGTGACGCGCGCAGCACCATACCACTACCTGGTCGAGATCCTTCCCGAAACCACGCCGATCAACCCCAGTCCATGGTACGGCTTCCGCGTGACAGCCGAAAAGAAGCAAGATCTCCGGATCGACTTCCACTATCCGGGGTTCCAGCACCGTTACGACCCAAAGCTTGGCGCCAGCAACGGTACGTGGCGCCAGGCAACTTCGGCCGAGTTCACACCCGCAAACGATGGCCAGCCCGCCAGCCTGCAGGTCGAGGTGGGTCCGGAATCTTTGCTGGTTTTTGCCCAGCCACCGCATTCACCGAAGAACTTCGAAGACTGGATTGACTCGATCGAGGCGACTTTTCCGATCAAGCGCAGTGTGGTCGGGCGCTCCGTGCAGGGTCGGGCGCTGCACCTGTTCGAGTTTGGCGGCGGCGACAACTCGCCGCTCCTGATCATCGTGGGTCGCATGCACCCTCCGGAAAGCACCGGTTCGGGCGCACTGTTCGGCTTTGTCGAGACCCTGGTCGCCGACACTCCCCAAGCACGCGCATTTCGCGAACAGGTGCGGACTGTGGTGGTGCCTCTGGTCAATCCCGATGGCCTCGCCGAGGGCCACTGGCGCACTAACATCCGCGGCAAAGACCTCAATCGCGACTGGGGACCGTTTACCGAGCCGGAGACCCAAGCAGTCGCACGCGCACTCCTGGAACGAAGCGAAGGCGAAGGCCGAACTGTAGCGTTTGCTCTCGACTTCCACTCCACCTTCCGCGATGTGCTGTATACCGTGACCGAGGATCCCGCGCGCGTGTCGGGCGGCGCGCTCAGTCGCTGGGTCGCGGCAATGCGCGTGCACACGCCTGAGCTGGAGGAACGACCCTCAGCAGCGGCCGGCGGAAGCCCCGTATTCAAGAATTGGGCTTACTGCCGCTTTGGCGCGCCTGCGGTCACCTACGAAGTGGGCGATACCACGCCACGGGCGGTGCTCGTCGCCCTCTCGCGTCACGCCGCGGTGTCGTTGATGGAAATCCTCGCCGAAGACGCAGGGCGGGCTTCAACAGCGTCGGTGCCGACCCCTGCCTGCATGGCCGCAGCTCCCGACGACGACTGAAACGCCCGTCCCGGCTGCGCATCCCGAGGGGGGCGGTCGGCTCAGCGGGAGCGGCGGCGGCGCGCGAGAGTCTCGGCGGCGCTCGCCAGTTCGTCGCGCAGCTTGAGGTAGTTCTGCACGCGCTGTGGATCAAGCTCGCCCGCCTCCACTGCCGCCTGCACCGCGCAGCCAGGCTCGGCGGCGTGGCGGCAATCGCGGAAACGGCAGCGCGCGGCGAGCTCGAGGATGTCATCGAAGACGCCGTCGGCCAGGTCCTCCTCGCCGGTGGGCTTGAGCTCGCGCATGCCCGGGGTGTCGATCAGGCAGGCGCCGGACGGCAGCGGGATCAGCGAGCGCCAGGTGGTGGTGTGGCGGCCGCGCGAATCGCGCTCGCGCACCGCAGCGGTCTTCATCCGCTCCTCGCCCAGCAGGGTGTTGGTGAGGGTGGACTTGCCGGCGCCCGAGCTGCCGACCAGTGCAGCGGTCACGCCCGGGCGCAGCCACTGGTCAAGGACGGCCACGCTGTCCGGGTCGCGGGCATCAACGGCCACGACCGGCACCTCGTGGGCGGTCACGGCGGCCAGCTCGGCGATGGCCGCGCCGGCATCGGCGCCGGGCTGGTCGGCCTTGGTCAGCACCACCACCGGCTGCACGCCGGCGCCGCGCACCAGCAGCAGGTAGCGCTCGATCCGGCGCGGATTGAAATCACGGTCCAGCCCGGTGACCACCAGCACCACGTCAACGTTGGCGGCGATGGGCTGCTGGCGGTAGTGCTCGCCGGCGGCGGCGCGCTTGACCAGGCTGGTACGGGGCAGGAGGGCGACGATCCGGTCGTCGTCCAGCAGCACCCAGTCACCCACCGCGGCGCGTTTCTCGGCCGGGAACCGGTGCAGCTGCCACTCGGGCAGGGACTCGACCGGGGTGCCGCCCTCCGGGCCTTCGGCGGCAATGTAGCCGGTACGGTGCTGTTCGAGGATGCGCGCAGGGCGTGCCCACGGGTGCGCGGCCATGGCGGCCTCCCAGCCCGGCGGCAACGGCTCGCCCGCCGGCGGCCAGCCGATCGCGCGCAGGGCAGCGTTGCCCGCGATGGGGGCGTCGGGGGTCACACGCTGCGGGCGGCATGGTGCATGCGCGGATTCTACTGCCGCTTCCCGCCGCTGGCGCGCTTCGCCTAGCCTTGGCTTCCCTGCGCCACCCCAGACCACCCATGCCCGACGATCCTGCAGCTCCCGCCGCCCGCCGCCCCCTGCGCTATCTGGCGCTGGGCGATTCCTACACGATCGGCGAAGGGGTCGCGGCCGGCGGTGCCTGGCCGATGCAGCTGGCGCGGGCGCTGCGCGGCGAGGGGGTGCCGCTGCAGGACCCCGAGGTGATCGCCACCACTGGATGGACGACCGATGAGCTGGACGCGGCGGTCAGCGCCGCGTCGCCGGCCCGGGATTTCGACCTGGCCAGCCTGCTGATAGGGGTCAACAACCAGTACCGGGGGCGGGATGTGGAGGAATACGCCCGCCAATTCCAGGCGCTGCTCGATCGCGCGATCGGGTTTGCCGGCGGCGCGCCGGGGCGCACATTCGTGCTGTCGATCCCGGACTGGGGAGTGACCCCGTTCGCGGCCCGGTCGGGACGCGACCTGGACGCGATCGCGCGCGAACTCGACGCGTTCAATGCCATCGCGGCGAAGCTGGGCGCCGGGCGCGGGGTGGCGTTCGTGGACATCACGCCCCTCAGCCGCGCCCGCGGCGCCGAGCCCTCGATGCTGGCCGGCGACGGACTGCACCCCTCCGCCGCCATGTACACGCTTTGGATGGAGCGCGCCCTGCCGGTGGCCCGGCAGCTGCTGCAGCATGCGTCCTGAGCCCGGCGCTGCGCCGGTTTGACGCCCGTGAAGGGCGTGTTAGCTTGTCCGGCGTCCCGCCCCGCCGAATCTCCGGATGCCCCCTGCCCGCGCCGCCCGCCTGCCTGACGTTGGCGCCTTCTCGGCGCTGCAGCCGCTGGATCGCGCGCGCAGCAAGGCCATCGCCCGGGCGTTTGCGCCGAGGCGATTGCTCGGCAACCGCCACGACTTCTTCTACACCCTGATCAAGCTGCGCAGCGATCCGCTGTATCCGGGCGTGCTGGCTGCGCTGCGCGGGACCCGCGCGCCGGTGCTGGACCTGGGCTGCGGGCTGGGGCTGCTGGCCCACGCGTTGCGCCAGGACGGCCAGGAGCAGTGCTACCGCGGCGTGGACATCGACGCCGCCAAGATCGCGCGCGGCGCACGCGTGGCCGCGGATTGCGGGCTGCGCGACGTGCGGCTGGAGGTGATGGACGTTGGCGTGGAGACGCCCGACCACTCCGGCAGCGTCACCATCCTGGACGTGCTGCAGTTCCTCTCGCCGCAGGAACAGGACGCGCTGCTGGTGAAGGTGGCCGGGATGATCGCACCGCGCGGGCGGCTGGTGATCCGTACCGGCCTGCAGGATGAAACCGGGCGCAGCCGCACCAGCCGGGTCAGCGACCACTTCGCCAACCTGGTGGGCTGGATGCAGGAACGCCCGCGCAGCTATCCCACCGCCGCCGGCCTGCGCGGGACCCTGGAAGGCGCCGGCCTGCAGGTTTCGCTGGCGCCGCTGTACGGCAACACGCCGTTCAACAACTGGCTGCTGGTGGCCACGCCCGACCTGCCCGCCTGAGCGGTCACTCCGCGGGCAGCACGGTGGAATAGCCGCGCGCCTGGAGCCGCTCCAGCACCGCCCCGACCATCTCCACGCTGCGCCCGTGCGGCGCGCCTTCGTGCATGAGGATGACGGTGCCGGGGACGAGGTCGCGATCGATGTCGGCGGCGCAGCGCGCCGGGTCGCTGCGCACGGCGTCGAAGCCGCGCGCGCTCCACGCCACCCGCGCCAGGCCATGGCGCTTGAGCGGCGCGGCGACGAAGGGGTTGGTCATGCCCACCACGGAGCGGAACCAGCGCGGCGACCGGCCCGTGAGCCCGGCCAGGGTCCGCTGGGCCTCGCCCACCTCGCGCGCCATGCGCCGCGGACCCAGCGCCCAGAACCACGCCTGCGGATGGCTGTGGCTGTGGTTGCCGATGCCGTGGCCGCGCCGGTCGATCTCGGCCACCAGCTCCGGCCGCGCCGCCGCACGCTCGCCAACGAGGAAGAACGTGGCCCTGGCGCGGTGGGCGTCCAGCAGGTCGAGGATCGCCAGGGTGTCATCCGATGGGCCATCGTCGATGGTCAGCCACACCTCGCGTGCACTGGTCGGCAGGCGCGACAGCACCGGCGCGTACAGCCGCGCCCGCGGCATCAGCGCCGCGGCCACGAACGGTGCGTGGCTGAGCATCATCAGCGGCAGGCCGATGCGCCAGCCCCACGTCCACCAGGCCAATGCCACCAGCAGCTGCGAGGGCAGGAACAGCGCCAGCCAGGCGTGCGGGCGGCGCGGAACGCGATGCAGTGTTCCCCCTTCGCTCATGCGCGGATGATGCCACGGGCGTACCATGGGCGGTCCCCCGCCCGGAGTATTTGCATCATGAGCCTGGATCCCGCCGTTCGCGCCCGAATCGACAGCCTGCTGGGCGATAACCGCGTCGTCTTGTTCATGAAGGGCCAGCCGCAGATGCCCCAGTGCGGGTTCTCGGCCAAGGCAGCCGGCGTGCTCAACGGGCTGGGCGTCGAATACGCCCACGTGGACGTGCTCTCCGATCCCGAGATCCGCGAGGGCATCAAGGTCTACGGCAACTGGCCGACCATCCCGCAGCTGTACATCGGCGGCGAGCTGGTGGGCGGGAGCGACATCATCGAGGAGATGGCCAACAGCGGCGAGCTCAACGAGGCGCTGGGCCTGCCCCCGCCCGACCGCACCCCGCCCGCCAACGTCACCGTGACCGAGGCCGCGGCCGAAATGCTGCGCAACGCGCTGGCCGAATCCGGCCCGGGCAATGCGCTGGCCCTGTCGATCGACGCCAACTTCCGCCCCAATTTCCAGATCGCCAGGTCCAGCCCGAACGCGATCGCGGTGGAGACCGCGGGGCTGCGCATCCAGTTTGACCCGGCCAGCGCGCGCCGCGCCGACAACATCACCATCGACTGGGTCGATGACATGCGCGGCAAGGGGCTGGCCATCGACAACCCCAACGCGCCCAAGCCCGGCCCGCAGGTGCCGCAGCTGTCGGCGGCCGAGGCCGACGCGCGCGTGCGCGCCGGCAAGCTCACCCTGGTGGATGTGCGCCGCGCCCCCGAGCGCGCCCACGCCTCGGTCAACGTGCCGCACGAGACGCTAGAGGGCGACGGCCGCGCTCGCCTGGAAGCCCTGCCCAAGGACACGCCGCTGGCCTTCATGTGCCACACCGGGGTGAGCAGCCGCCAGGCGGCCGCGCACTTCATCGCCCTGGGCTTCACCGAGGTCTACAACGTGGAAGGCGGCATCGAGGCCTGGGCCACCACGGTCGATACCTCGATCGCGCGCTACTGACCCGCGCGGCTGGCGCCGCCGGCCGCGGCCGTCAGAATCCGCCGCCGGCGTCGAGCCATTCCTGTTCCGCGGGCGTGCTCACCCGGCCCAGGGCGCGGTTGCGGTGGGGGAAGCGGCCGAAGCGTTCGATCACTTCCAGGTGCCGGATGGCGTAGTCCAGCGACACCTCGTCGCCCAGGGCGCGGAACAGGTCCACCGCCCGGCGTTGGTCGGCGATGTCCTCGGAATGCTCGAACGGCAGGTACACGAACGCGCGCAGCCCGGGTTCCACCTGCGCATCCAGCCCCGCCTCCACCGCACGCCTGGCGTAGTGCAGCGCCAGCCCGTCGCTGGCGTAGGCGTGGCCGGTGCCGCGGAAGATGTTGCGCGGGATCTGGTCGAGCAGCACCAGCAGCGCCAGCGCGCCTTCGGCGTCATCCAGCCAGCCCTCGTACTCGCGGCGCGCCGCCGCCATGTGGGCCGCGTAGAAGCGTGACTCGCACTCGCGGTCAAACTCCTCGCCGCCGTTGAACCACTTCTGCATTCCCGCTTCCCGCCAGAACGACACCATTTCGGCCGCCGTCGTCATTGCCCTGCCTCCTTGATCGACCCCGCTTTTCGCGCGGGATGGTGCGCCCAGGCCGTGGTACCGCCATCCGGGGTCACCAGTTCCACCGTGAAGCCTGGCGACTGCCGTCGGGCATCTCCATTCCGGGCGAGCCCATCGGCATCCCGGGTAGCACCAGTCCAAGTGCTTGCGGCCGCTCGGCGAGCAGGCGCTTGATGTCTCCGGCGGGGACATGCCCCTCCACGAAATAGGGCCCGACCCGGGCGGTGTGGCAGGACCCCTTGCCGTACGGGACCCCGAGCTCCGCCTTGACCGGGCCAAGATCGTCGATATCGACCGTCTCCACCACGAACCCCGCCTGGCGCATATGCTCGACCCACACGCTGCAGCAGCCGCAGGCCGGGGTTTTGTGCACGATCACCACGGGCAGGGCCACGGCCACCTGGCCGGATGGCGAAAGGGCGACCGCGGTTTGATCGTGCGCGGCCGGTGGCAGGGCGTCTACGCACGCGGCCAACGCAGCCGGCGCCAGACAGGCGGTCAATACCACAGACAAGAAACGCATCGGCAATCCTTCAACCGCCCGGCGGTCAGATCTTGAAGTCATCATAAGCCACGTGTGCATGGGCCGCGCCGCGCTCGGCGGCATGGGCGGGGCGCAGCCGCTGGCGGCCAGCCTGGCCGGCGCGTGCAGCCTCACCATCGAGTGCCAGCAATCACGCATCGACATGCGCATCCGGACCCGCTACGTCGACGAACAGGCCAGCGATCTCGACGATGCGCTGGAACGCATCGACAGGTACACCCGCGCCGGCGAAGCGAAATCGATCGCGCTGCTCGGCAATGCGGCTGAGATCCTGCCGCAAATCGTCGCACGCGGCGTCCGCCCGGATGCGGTCACCGACCAGACCAGTGCCCACGACCCGGTGTATGGCTACCTGCCGATCGGCTGGAGCGTCGAGCAGTGGCTCGCCGAGCAGGAGACCCGGCCCGACAAGGTCCGCGACGCGGCCAGACAGTCGATGCGCGTGCATGTCGAGGCCATGCTCGCGTTCGCGAGGATGGGCGTGCCCACCTTCGACTACGGCAACAACATCCGCCAGATGGCCAAGGACGCGGGGTGCGCCGACGCATTCCAGTTCCCGGGTTTCGTACCGGCGTATGTGCGCCCGCTGTTCTGCCGCGGCATCGGTCCGTTCCGCTGGGTCGCGCTCAGTGGCGACCCCGACGATATCCACAAGACTGACGCCA
The DNA here is from genome assembly GCF_001717465.1 of Luteimonas sp. JM171. Lineage (NCBI taxonomy): Bacteria > Pseudomonadati > Pseudomonadota > Gammaproteobacteria > Lysobacterales > Lysobacteraceae > Luteimonas > Luteimonas sp. JM171. The sequence continues at coordinate 835,798 of NZ_CP017074.1, forward strand.
AGGTCAAGGAGCTGGTCCCCGACGACGCCCACCTGCACCGCTGGCTCGACATGGCACGCGAGCGCATCGACTTCCAGGGCCTGCCGGCGCGCATCTGACCGAAGCGATGCTGGATGGCTCCGACGCGGTCAGCGACTGGCCGTTGCTCAACGCAATGCTCAACGCCGCCAGCGGTGCCACCTGGGTGAGCCTGCACCATGGCGGCGGCGTGGGCATGGGGTATTCCCAGCACTCGGGCGTCGTCATCGTCTGCGACGGCACCGAGGCAGCCGACAGGCGGATCGCCCGGACGCTGTGGAACGACCCCGGCACGGGGATCATGCGGCATGCCGATGCGGGCTACGACACCGCCAGGGAGTGCGCCCGCGCGCAAGGACTGAAGTTGCCGATGGGATAGCGGCGCGCCCGGCCCATCGGCGCTGTCCATGCGCCGGTCATCTCCACCCCCGCGCTGCGATATGCTTCCCATCCGGCACCCCACGCCCAACCACCACCCCATGCCCAGGTATCAGACCCTGATCCGGTTGCTGCTTTGCGTGATCCTGCTGTCCAACGGCATGGGGTCGGCGGTCGCGTCGGCCTATGGGTCCTTGATGGGCCCGCACCCCGTGCATGGAGCGGAAGCCGGCGACCTCGCAGGCGGCGCCGATGCCGCGACCCACCGGGACTGTCCGCATGGCGCGCTGGACGTTGCCCCCACCCCGGCCGGTCCGCTCGCCGTGGAAATGGACTGTCTCGAGGCCTGCCTGGACATCTGCCTGCAGCACGGCCACGCATTGCTGGTGGCCTCGATTGCCGGCGCATGGCCGTCGGTGCATCACCTGCTCCTCGCCCCGCCCGCCGTGCCGCGCCCCTCGCTGGCCCCCTTCCCTCCCCTGCGACCTCCCATCGCCCGTTGATCGTCCGGCCGCCAGGCCAACCCTCCCTATCGCGGCACCGCCGCGCACGATCCCCCGATGACCGACGTCGCGATCTTCCCGCGACCTCGCAGGAGTCAAACCATGCAACACGATCCTTCCCGCCCAGCGCCGGGCTGGCGAGCGCCGCTGTCCCGCCGCCGCTTCGTCCAGGGCTTGGCCCTGGGCGGACTGGCCATGGGCACCGCAGGACTGCGGCTGCCCGCCTTTGCCACCGATGCCCGGAGCGACCCACAGGTGTTGAGCGGCACCACCTTCGACCTGTCCATTGGCGCCACGCCGGTGAACATCACCGGCCAGGTCCGCCCGGCCATCACCGTCAACGGCAGCTTGCCCGCGCCCATCCTGCGCTGGCGCCAGGGGGATACCGTGACCCTGAAGGTCGCCAACCGCCTGCGTGATGCGATGACCTCGATCCATTGGCACGGCATCATCCTGCCGGCGAACATGGACGGCGTGCCGGGCCTGAGCTTCAACGGGATCCACCCGGGGGAGAGCTACCTCTATCGCTTTACCCTCGGCCAGTCAGGCAGCTACTGGTACCACAGCCACTCGATGTTTCAGGAGCAGGCCGGCCTGTACGGCGCGATCATTGTCGATCCCGCTGAACCGCTTCCCTACTCCTGGGATCGGGAACACGTGGTACTGCTCTCGGACTGGACCGACCTCGATCCCGGCCGGCTGTTCAGGCGCCTGAAGAAGTACTCCGAGTACGACAACTGGTACAAGCCGACCGTGGGCGACCTCATCCGTGACGCGCAGCGTCAGGGCTGGGCTGCCACCCTGGCCGACCGCCGGGCCTGGGGCCAGATGCGCATGACCCCGACCGACATCTCCGATGTCAACGCGCACACCTACACCTACCTGATGAACGGCGCCAACCCGGCCGCCAACTGGACCGCGCTGTTCCGCTCCGGGGAAAAGGTGCTGCTGCGCTTCATCAACGCAGGCGCGATGACCTATTTCGACGTGCGGATCCCCGGCCTCAAAATGACCGTGGTCGCAACCGATGGCCAGCCGGTGCATCCCGTCAGCGTGGACGAATTCCGCATCGCGGCTGCAGAGACCTTCGACGTGATCGTCGAGCCTTCCGGACAGGATGCGTACACGATCTTCGCCCAGGACATGGGTCGCACCGGCTATGCGCGCGGCACGCTCGCCGTCCGGCCCGGCCTGGAAGCGCCCATCCCGCCGGTGGATCCGCGGCCACTGCTGACCATGGACGACATGGGTCATGGCGGGCACGGGGCACAAGCCGGGCACGATGCCCATGCGGACCACCACGGCCACCACGGCCACGCTGGTGACGGCATGCAGGCACACCCCCCCAGCGAATCGCGCAACCCACTGGTGGACATGCAGACCATGTCCCCCACCCCGCGCCTGGACGACCCCGGCATCGGCCTGCGCGACAACGGCCGTCGCGTGCTGACCTATGCCGACCTGTCGAGCATCGCCGGCGACGAGGACGGACGCCCGCCCGGCCGCGAGCTGGAATTGCACCTTACGGGGCACATGGAGAAGTTCTCCTGGTCGTTCGACGGCATCCCCTTCGCCAGCGCAGACCCCTTGCGGCTCAATTACGGCGAGCGCATGCGCATCACCCTGGTCAACGACACCATGATGACCCACCCCATCCACCTGCATGGGGTATGGAGCGATCTGGAGGACGCCAACGGCGACTTCATGGTGCGCAAGCACACCGTGGACGTCGCACCGGGCAGCCGTCGGAGCTTTCGCGTCCGCGCCGATGCGCTCGGCCGCTGGGCCTTCCACTGCCACCTGCTGTATCACATGGAAGCCGGAATGATGCGCGAAGTCCGGATCGAGGAGGCGTCATGATCGGCCGTTCCCATACTCTGGTCCTCGCGATTGGCATGGCGCTGTCGATGGCGGCGCAGGCCCATCAGGCCTCCCCACGCGATGCACATGGCGCTACCGGTGCCGGCTGCACCCCCGAGCATGCCGCGATGGGCCACTGCACCGCGCCGGAAACCGGAGCACACGACCCGTCCAGCCACCCCGCCACCGCCGCCTCGCATGGCTGCACGCCCGAGCACGCGGCCATGGGTCACTGCGAGATGCAGGAGCCCGGAACCCACGACCCTGGCGAACACGACGCCGCTCCCGCCTGCTCGCCTGCGCACGCCGCGATGGGCCACTGCGTCCTGCCGGACAGCGCGCCCGCGGCGCCGTTGACGCCCGTGCCGCCGGTGACCGATGCGGACCGGGCAGCCGCATTCCCGGACCTGCACCATCATGCGATGGAACACCCGTCGCCGATCTCCACCATGGTCTCCTTCGAACGCCTGGAAGCCTGGGACACCGACCACGGCACCGGACAAATGTGGGAGGCCACCGCCTGGCTGGGCGGTGACATCCATCGACTGTGGTTGCGCAGCCAGGGCGAGCGCCTGGGTGGCCGCACCGGCAGCGCGGACATTGAAGGACTGTACGGCCGCAGCGTGAGCCCCTGGTGGGACCTGATGCTCGGCGTGCGCCAGGACGTGCAACCGGATTCGCGTACTTGGGCCGCGATTGGGATGCAGGGGCTGGCCCCGCACCTGTTCGAAGTCTCTGCCACCGTTTACGTAAGCAGTGGCGGCCAAGTCCAGGTAAAGGCCGAGGTGGAGTATGACGTCCGGTTCACCAACCGGCTGGTCCTGCAACCGGCGGTGGAAGCAACTGCATCGCTGAAAGAAGAACCGGCGGTGGGCCTCGGCAGTGGCCTCAACCAGGTGGAAGCCGGCCTGCGCCTGCGCTACGAGATCAGCCGCCGCTTCGCGCCCTATGTGGGGCTTGTCCACGAGCGCGCGTTCGGCCTTGCCGCCACCCACGCGCGCGCGACCGGCCGCCATGGCCGCGACACCCGGGTCGTGGCCGGCATCCGCATCTGGTTCTGAAGCCGCGGCTTTCCAGGGAAAGACGCAAGTCGCGACCGGGAGCCGTGCACTCCCGGTCGCGCAGCCGGCAGCCGTGGGTCAGAACCGCAGGTGCCGCACGGACTTGCCGTGGCGGCGGATCAGGCGCAGGGCCTCGATCCCGATCTGGATGTGGTCCTCGACGTACTTCGCGCTGACCACGGCGTCGCTGGCCTCGGTCTTGACCCCTTCCGGGATCATCGGCTGGTCGGACACCAGCAGCAGCGCCCCGCTGGGGATGCGGTTGGCGAACCCGGCGGCAAAGATCGTCGCCGTCTCCATGTCGATGGCCATGCAGCGCAGCCGCCGCAGGTAGGCCTTGAACCCGGTGTCGTGCTCCCACACCCGGCGGTTGGTGGTGTAGACGGTGCCGGTCCAGTAGTCGTGGTCGAGGTCGCGGATCATGGTCGACACCGCGCGCTGCAGGGCGAAGGCCGGCAGTGCCGGCACCTCGGCGGGCATGTAGTCATTGCTGGTGCCCTCGCCGCGGATCGCCGCGATCGGCAGGATCAGGTCGCCCAGCTGGTTCTTCTTCTTCAGCCCGCCGCACTTGCCCAGGAACAGGGCCGCCTTCGGCGCGATCGCCGAGAGCAGGTCCATCAGCGTGGCCGCGTTGGGGCTGCCCATGCCGAAGTTGATCATGGTGATGCCGTCGGCGGTGGCGCTGGGCATCGGCCGGTCGGTGCCGACGATCGGCGCGCCGGTCAGGCGGCTGAAGTGGCCGAGGTAGCCGCCGAAGTTGGTGAGCAGGATGTGCTGCCCGAATTCCTCCAGCGGAACGCCGGTGTAGCGCGGCAGCCAGTTTTCAACGATCTGTGATTTTTCCCTCATGCAGGGATTCTGCCACGGGCATGACTTCAGTCACGTTGGCAGCCGCCAGTGCCCGGGATAGGTTGGATGGCTGCAACGTCCTGCCGGGGAACCCCTGATGCTACGACCCTTGACCGCCGCGCTGGCCGCGGCCCTGTGTGCGCTGCCCGCGCTGGCCCAGGCCGGCGAAGGCAACGTGCCGCGCTTTGCCGAAGACCCGTACACCAGCACCTACGAACCGGTGGCCGCCGCACCGGTGCTGATCCGCGGCGCCACGGTGCTCACCGGCACCGGCGAGCGCCTGGACGGCGCCGACGTGCTGATGGAAGGCGGCCGCATCAGGGCGGTCGGCCAGGGCCTCGCGGCACCGGAAGGCGCGCAGGTGGTGGACGGCACCGGCAAGTGGGTGACGCCGGGCATCATCGACGTGCACTCGCACCTGGGTGTCTACCCCAGCCCCGGCGTGCGTGCGCACAGCGATGGCAACGAGATGACCAATCCGGTCACCGCGCACGTCTGGGCCGAGCACTCGGTGTGGCCGCAGGATCCGGGCTTCGCCGCGGCGCTGGCCGGCGGCGTGACCTCGCTGCAGATCCTGCCCGGCTCGGCCAACCTGGTGGGCGGGCGCGGGGTGACGCTCAAGAACGTGCATTCCACCACCGTGCAGGGGATGAAGTTCCCCGGCGCGCCGCACGGCCTGAAGATGGCCTGCGGCGAGAACCCCAAGCGCGTGTACGGCCAGAAGAGCGGCCCGGCCACGCGCATGGGCAACATGGCCGGCTACCGCGCCGCCTTCATCGACGCCGCCGAGTACCTGGGCAAGCACCAGTCCTCCGCTGAATCCTCCAACCGGCGCGGCCGGGGCGATGCCGGCGGCAGCAACGGCCCGGGCAAGCGCGACCTCAAGCTCGACACCCTGGCCGGCGCCATCAACGGCGACGTGCTGGTGCACATCCACTGCTACCGCGCCGACGAGATCGCGCAGATGCTGGACCTGGCGCAGGAGTTCAATTTCCAGGTCGCCGCCTTCCACCACGGCGTGGAGGCGTACAAGCTCGCCGACGAACTCGCCCAGGCCAACACCTGCGCCGCGCTGTGGGCCGACTGGTGGGGCTTCAAGATGGAAGCGCTCGACGGCATCCAGGAGAACGTTGCCCTGGTGGACCGGCCCGAGGGCAGCTGCGCCATCGTGCATTCGGACTCGGGCGAAGGCATCCAGCGCCTCAACCAGGAGGCAGCCAAGGTGATCGCCAGCGCGCGCCGCGCCGGCATGGAGATCGCACCCGAGCGCGCCATCCGCTGGCTCACCGCCAACCCGGCGCGCTCGATGGGCATCGCCGACCAGGTCGGCACGCTCGAGGCCGGCAAGATGGCCGACGTGGTGCTGTGGAACGGCAATCCCTTCAGCTCCTATGCGCTGGCCGAAAACGTATGGATCGACGGCGCGCTGCTGTACGACCGCGCCAATCCGGCGCTGCAGCCGCGATCCGACTTCGTCCTTGGCTTCGGTTCCAAGGGAGGTGCCCGATGAGCCGCCGCATCCGCGCCGCGAAGGCGCTTGCCGCCGGCGCCCTGGCGCTGGCCCTTTCCACTCCCGCCCTCGCCCAGGACCTGCTGATCCGCAATGCCACCGTGCATACCGCCAGCGAGCGCGGCACGCTGCAAAACACCGACGTGCTGGTGCGCGGCGGGCGCATCGCCCAGATCGGCAGTGGCCTGGCCGCCGATGGCGTGCGCACCGTTGATGCCGCGGGCAAGCCGCTCACGCCGGCCCTGTTCGGCGGCATCACCGGCATCGGCATCGAGGAAGTGTCAGGCGAAGAGAGCGCCCGCGACGGCTCGCTCGCGCTGGGCAGCGGCGCCAAGGACATGGTGGTGCGGCCGGAGTTCGACGTGACCCTGGCCTACAACCCGGACTCGATGGTGATCCCGGTCAGTACCTACGAGGGCATCGGCTTCACCCTGGTGAGCCCCGGCACGGCCGCCGGCGGCTCGATCATCGCCGGCCAGGGCGCGCCGTTCCGCCTGGACGGCAGCCCCGATCCCGCCGGGCCCAAGGTGCTTGCCATCCGCCTTGGCGCGCGTGCGGCCGGCCTCACCGGGGGTTCGCGCGCCGGCCAGTGGATGCTGCTCGACCAGCTCGTGGACGAGGCCCGCGGCCGGATCCCGGCCGGTTCCCACGCGGCCCTGCTCACCCCCGCCGGGCGCGAGACCCTGGCCCGTTACCTGGACGGCAACGGCCGCATCGTCGTGACCGTGGACCGAGCCGCCGACATCCGCCAGCTGCTGCGCTGGGCGCAGCGCCGCAACGTGCGCATCGCCATCAGCGGCGGATCGGAGGCCTGGCGCCTGGCGCCGCAGCTGGCCGCCGCCGGCGTGCCGGTGTTCGTCGATCCGCTCGACAACCTGCCCTCGGGCTTCGACCAGGTTGCCGCCACCCTGGAAAACGCCGCGCGGCTGCGCGCCGCCGGGGTCGAGGTGGGATTCACCCAGTCGGGTGACGCCTCGCACAACGCCCGCAAGGTGCGCCAGCTGGCCGGCAACGCCGTGGCGCACGGGCTGCCATGGGAGGACGGGCTGGCAGGGCTGACCCGGGTGCCGGCCGAAGCCTTCGGCGTGGCCGACCAGATCGGCACCATCGCCGTGGGCATGCGCGCGGACCTTGCGCTGTGGAGCGGTGATCCGCTGGACGTGGCGCATACCGCCGAACAGGTGTGGTTCAACGGCGTGCCGGTGGAAATGCGTTCGCGCCAGACCGAGCTGCGCGACCGCTACATGCACACCCCCGCGCCGCGCGCCGAAGGCGGCCTGCCCAGGGCCTACCCGCAATACTGAGTCCTTGCCCGCGGGCCTTGATTGCGATCAAGGCCCGCGGCCCGGCACTTGCCATGATCAGGTCTGGATCAGGCAAGGAGGAGGACTCACATGCATCCGGTTCTGGTGGAACTGCTGGCCCGCCCGGTGGGCTGGTTGACGATCGGCGGCGCGCTGATCATGGCCGGGATCATGGCCGGCATCCCGATCTTCATCCGCTACCGCGAAAAGCTCGAAAAGAAGGAGGCGGAGGAACAGCGCTGACGACGCGCCGACGTGCCTTGCGGCAGACTGGAGCCACGTCTCCAACCAGGAATGCTAGCCATGCCCGTGTATGACATCAGGCTGCCCGACACCTCGCGGCTGGACAACGCCGGCCAGTTCGCGCTGGCCTCTCGAGGGCCCGAGGCCATCGCCGAGGACATCCAGGACGCGCTGCGCGGCACCGCGCTGTTCGAACGCTGGCGCCAGACGCAGGAAGAGCCCGATGAAGTGGATCCCGCGCTGGGCGTGACCGATCCGGCGGCCACCGTCACCGGCCGCCAGCGCAACCACGGCGTGGACCTGGTGATCGAAACCACCATCCCCGGCGAGATCCTGCGCCACCGCCTGGGCCTGCTGGCCGGCAGCGCCTGGGAAATGCGCAATGTGCGCTGACGCCCGCGCCTGATGGGCGCCGTGCGCACGCCGGCGCTGCTCTCCTGGAGCGGCGGCAAGGACGCGGCCTGGACCCTGCACGCGCTGCGCCAGGCCGGGGACGTCGAGGTGGTTGGCCTGCTGTGCACGCTGACCGAAGGCCACGACCGCGCCTCGATGCAGGGCGTGCGCCGCGAGGTGGTCCAGGCGCAGGCGGACGCGACGGGCCTCCCGCTGGTGGAGGCCTGGATCCCGCAGCAGTGCGACAACGCCACCTACGAAGCCGCGTTCGCCGCCGCCCTGGGGAGTGCCCGGGAGCGCTGGCCGGGGCTGGCGACGATCGCTTTCGGCGACCTGCTGCTGGCTGACGTGCGCGACTGGCGCCAGGCGTCCTGCGCGCGGCTGGGCTGGCGGGCGCTGTTTCCGCTGTTCGGCGCGGACACCGCGCGGATCGCACGGCAGATGATCGACGCGGGCCTGCGCACGCACCTGTGCTGCGTGGACACGCAGCTGCTTGACGCCGGGTTCGCCGGCCGCGCGTTCAACCATGCGCTGCTTGCCGACCTTCCCGAAGGCGTCGATCCGTGCGGGGAAAACGGCGAGTTCCACACCTGCGTCAGCGCCGGCCCGATGTTCGACCGCCCGCTGCCGCTGCAGCGCGGCGACACCGTCCTGCGCGACGGCCGCTTCGCCTACACCGACTTCAAGCCCTGACCCTCCCCACAGCTGCCCGCCCTGCAATCAAAAACGCCGGGCGGGGCCCGGCGTCGTGGTTCAGGACTTCATCGCCTTGGCATGATGGGCGATGTGATCGCCAATGAAGCTGGAGATGAAGTAGTAGCTGTGGTCGTAGCCCGCGCGCATGCGCAGGTCCAGCGGATGGTTGGCAGCCTCCGCGGCTTCGCGCAGCAGCTGCGGCTTGAGCTGGTTCTCCAGGAACTCGTCCGCGTCGCCCTGGTCTACCAGCAGCGACAGTTTTTCCTCCGTGCCGCGCCTGATCAGCTCAACGGTGTCGTATTCCTTCCAGGCCTCGGGGTCGTCGCCAAGGTAGGCGCTGAACGCCTTTTCGCCCCACGGCACCTGGCTGGGCGCCACGATCGGCGAAAACGCCGACACGCTGCGGTAGCGGCCCGGATTACGCAACGCAATCATCAGCGCGCCGTGGCCGCCCATCGAGTGGCCGCTGATGGCGCGCACGTCGCTGGCCGCCGGGTCCGACTCCACCCACGCCGGCAGCTCTTCCACGATGTAATCGTACATGCGGTAGTGCTTGGCCCACGGATCGCGGGTGGCGTTGAGGTAGAAGCCGGCGCCCTGGCCCAGGTCGTAGGCCTCGTCGTTGGCGACGTCATCGCCGCGCGGGCTGGTGTCCGGCGCCACGATGATGATCCCGTGCTCGGCGGCGTAGCGCTGCGCGCCAGCCTTGGTGATGAAGTTCTGCTCGTTGCAGGTCAGCCCGCTCAGCCAGTACAGCACCGGCAGCTTCTCGCCCTTGCCCGCCTGCGGCGGGAAGTACACGCCAACGGTCATGTCGCAGCCGAGCACCTCGGAGCGGTGGCGGTACACGTCCTGCCACCCGCCGAAGCTGGCGCGGTGTTCAAGTCTTTCAGTGTTGCTCATTGTTTCTCCTCAGTAACGGATGACGGTGCGGATGGACTCGCCCTTCTCCATCAGCTCGAAGGCCTCGTTGATGCGCTCCAGCGGCAGGGTGTGGGTGACGAAGGGCTCGAGCTTGATCTCGCCCTTCATCGCGTCCTCCACCATGCCCGGCAGCTCGGTGCGGCCCTTCACGCCGCCAAAGGCGGTGCCCATCCACTTGCGGCCGGTGACCAGCTGGAACGGACGGGTGCTGATCTCCTGGCCCGCGCCGGCGACGCCGATGATCACGCTCTGGCCCCAGCCGCGGTGCGCGCACTCCAGCGCCGCGCGCATCACCTCCACGTTGCCGATGCACTCGAAGCTGTGGTCCACGCCCCAGCCGGTCATCTCCACGACCACTTCCTGGATCGGCCGGTCGTAATCCTTGGGGTTGACGCAGTCGGTGGCGCCCATTTCCTTCGCCAGCTCGAACTTGGCCGGGTTGGTGTCGATGGCGATGATGCGCCCGGCCCTGGCCTGCACCGCGCCCTGGATCACTGCCAGGCCGATCGCGCCCAGGCCGAACACGGCCACCGAATCACCTTCCTGCACGTTGGCGGTGTTGTGCACCGCGCCGATGCCGGTGGTCACGCCGCAGCCCAGCAGGCAGGTGTGCTCCGGGTTCGCCTCCGGGTTGACCTTGGCCAGCGAGACCTCGGCCACCACGGTGTATTCGCTGAAGGTCGAGCAGCCCATGTAGTGGTACACCGGCTTGCCCTTGTAGCTGAAGCGGGTGGTGCCATCGGGCATCACGCCCTTGCCCTGGGTGGCGCGCACGGACACGCACAGGTTGGTCTTGCCGCTCTTGCAGAACAGGCACTCGCCGCATTCGGCGGTATAGAGCGGGATCACGTGGTCGCCGGGCTTGACGCTGGCGACGCCCTCGCCCACTTCCACCACCACGCCCGCGCCCTCATGGCCCAGCACCGCCGGGAACACGCCCTCCGGGTCATCCCCCGACAGGGTGAAGGCATCCGTGTGGCACAAAGCGGTGTGGGTGATCTTCACCAGCACCTCGCCCTTCTTCGGGCCTTCCAGGTCGAGCTCGACGATTTCAAGCGGCTTGCCGGCTTCGAAGGCAACGGCGGCACGGGTTTTCATGGGCGGTACTCCCTGCAATCAACTGTGTGTGGGGGAAGCGGCGCGGTGCGCCGCGCTTACTTGAGATAGGAACGGATGAGCCCGGTCATCTCGGCAACCCGGGCGTTGCGCTCGGCCTGGTCCTCGGCCGGCGTGCCGAACTGTTCACGGATGTGCGACTCCATTACCTCGCTCATCAATCCGTTGACCGCGCCGCGGATGGCGGCGATCTGCTGCAGCACCGGGCCGCAGTCGGCGCCGGCGTCCAGCGCGCGCTCCAGGCCCTCGCACTGGCCGCGGATGCGGCGGATGCGGGCCAGGACCTTCTTTTTTTCCTCGGGCGAGTGCGGCACAGCGGCGTGTCTTAACTATAGTGGGGGATAGTATATCGAGGACGGCCGGCCTTTGCAGGGAAAGCGTTTCCCGCACCACTCTCGCCCCCTCCACCCAAGCGGCGGGGATCGCATCCCTGCCGCACCTGCGCCGGACCCGCGATTAAACTGACCGGCACTCCCCGGCCGGACATCTCCCATGCGCCTTCCCCGCTTCCGCATTGCCCTCACGCCTGTGTGCGTTGCCGTGCTGGCGCTGGCCGGCTGCGCGGCTTCCACCCCGGTTTCGCCCGCGGCCCCAACCCTGGGCGAGCAGCGCCAGGCCACGCTGTTCTGGAGCCAGGCCGAACGCGAGGCGGGGTTCCGGACGATGCATGAGATCTTCCCGGTGGACGTCGCCGCTGCCGGCGGCCAGCCCCGCCCCCTGCCCGGCGGCGAGCCCCTTGCGCTGGACCCGGCCCTGCTCGACGACTACATGGACCGCCACCACGTCGCCGGCCTGATGGTCCTCCAAGACGGCAAGGTCCAGCTGCGTCGCCACGGACTGGGGTTCGGGGCGGACGAGGTCTGGGAGTCGTATTCGGTGGCCAAGTCGGTCACCTCCATGCTGCTCGGCATCGCGCTGGAAGAAGGCCACGTCGCCAGCCTCGACGACCTCCTGCCCGCCTACGTCCCGGAACTGGCCGGCACCGCCTACGCCGACGTCACCGTGCGCCAGGTGCTGACCATGACCTCGGGCGTGCGCTGGAACGAGGACTATGCGGACCCGCATTCGGACGTGGGCCAGATGTACCGCGGCGCCTGCGTCGAGGGCCAGGCCCACGTGCTGTCCTACCTGCGCCGGCTGCCGCGCGCGGCAGCGCCTGGCACCCGCTGGAACTACAACACCGCCGAAACCGACCTGCTCGGCATCGTGGTCGAACGCGCCACCGGCAGGCCGCTCGCCCACTACCTGTCCGAAACCATCTGGCAACCCTACGGCATGGCCGCCGACGCCTACTGGATCAAGGACGAGTGCGACGGCAGCAACACCGGCGGCAGCGGGCTCTCGGCCACGCTCGCCGACTACGCCCGGCTGGGACAGTTCATGCTCGACGGCGGACGCATCAACGGCGAGCCCGTGGTGGCGGCGGAATGGATGGACGCCGCGGTGCGCGGACACCACCCCGATGGCGCGCCGGAACGCGGCTACGGCTACCAGTGGTGGACGGAGCCGGACGGCAGCTATTCGGCGGTCGGCATCTTCGGGCAGATGGTCCACGTGGATCCTTCGCGGCGGCTGGTCGTTGCCCAGCTCGCCGCCTGGCCGCAGGCGACTTCAAGCGAGCTGGTGGGCGCGCGGCGGAGCATGCTCGAGGCCATCAAGCAGGCGGTGGACACGACCTCGCGCTGAGCCGACCCGGCCGCCACGGACGCTCCCGTACCATGGCCGCCTGACCATCCCCCACAGGAGTCCGCCCATGACCGTCAAAGCCTGGGGCGCCCACGCCGGCGACCAGCCGCTGGTGCCGCTCGACATCACCCGCCGCGCCACCGGCCCGGAAGACGTGCGCATCGACATCGCCTACTGCGGCGTCTGCCACTCCGACCTGCACCAGGTGCGGGCGGAATGGGCCGGCACGCTGTTCCCCTGCGTGCCGGGACACGAGATCGTCGGCCGGGTGGCCGAGGTCGGCGCCGGGGTCACCCGCTTCAAGCCCGGCGACCTGGTGGGCGTGGGCTGCATCGTCGACAGCTGCCGCCAATGCGAGGAGTGCGCCGACGGCCTGGAGAACTACTGCAACGGCATGGTTGGCACCTACAACGGCGCGACCGATGACGAGCCCGGCCACACCCTGGGCGGCTACGCCGAGGCGATCGTGGTCGACCAGCGCTACGTGCTGCGCATCCGCCATCCGGAAGACCAGCTTGCCGCGGCGGCACCGCTGCTGTGCGCCGGCATCACCACCTGGTCGCCGCTGCGGCACTGGAAGGTGGGGCCGGGCAAGCGCGTCGGCGTGGTCGGCATCGGCGGGCTGGGCCACATGGGCATCAAGCTGGCGCACGCACTGGGCGCTCACGTGGTGGCTTTCACCACCTCCGAGGGCAAGCGCGACGAAGCCCGCAAGCTGGGCGCGCACGAGGCCGTGGTCTCGCGCAACGACGAGGAAATGGCCGCGCACCGCAACAGCCTGGATTTCATCCTCAATACCGTGGCCGCGCCGCATGACCTGGACGCCTACATCAGCCTGCTCCGCCGCGACGGCACCATGGCGCTGGTCGGCGCCCCGGCCACTCCGCACCCCTCGCCGCAGGTGTTCAACCTGATCATGAAGCGCCGCAGCCTCGCCGGCTCCCTGATCGGCGGCATCCCCGAGACCCAGGAGATGCTGGATTTCTGCGCCGAGCATGGGATCGTGGCGGACATCGAGATGATCCGCGCCGAGCAGATCAACGAGGCCTACGACCGCATGCTCAAGGGCGACGTGCGCTACCGTTTCGTGATCGACAACGCGAGCCTGGCAGGCTGACGGCTGCCGCCACCGCGGCGGCCCGTACCTGAAGAAGTTGGGCGGGCGATGACCTGGATCCTGATCGCCGTGGCCGCGCTGATGTTCGGCCTCTACAACGTCTTCATCAAGCTCTCGTCCGACCACATCCACGCGGTGCTGGGGGCGGTGGTGCTGCAGTTCGTGGCGGCGTTCATGGGCCTGGCGTGGCTGCTGTACCTGATGGCCACGCAGTCGACGAGCCCCAACTTCACCGGCCGCGGGATCACCATCGCGGCGCTCGCGGGCGTCGCGATCGGGCTGGTGGAGATCCTGACCTTCGTGGTCTACGGCCGCGGCCTGCCGGTGGCGGTGGGCAACCCACTGATCATCGGCGGCTCGCTGCTGGTGACCACGGGCGTTGGCGTGCTGCTGCTGCGCGAGGCGCTCAGCCCGCTGCAGCTGGGCGCCATCGGCCTGATCGCGCTGGGGATCGGGGTGTTCGCGTGGGACGCCGCGCGTACGGCTTGAACGGCACGACTGGGAGACCTTCGCATGCGCATCTGGTCACTGCATCCGCGCTACCTGGACCCGGCCGGGCTGGTCGCGCTTTGGCGGGAAACCCTGCTGGCCAAGGCGGTGCTGCGCGGCGCGACCAAAGGCTACCGCCAGCACCCGCAGCTGGAGCGGTTCAAAGCCTGCCCTCGGCCGGTCGAGGCGATCGACGCGTACCTGGCCGAAGTCCACCTCGAAGCAACCGGTCGCGGCTACCGCTTCGACGCCTCAAAGGTCGGTCCGGTCGCAGCGGTCGAACCGATCGTCGTGACCGAGGGCCAGCTTTCGCTTGAATGGCGGCACCTGCTGACCAAGCTCTCCGCGCGCAGTCCCGCGCTGTTCGAACGCTGGTCCGGCATCGACCGCCCGGATTGCCATCCATTGTTCCGGCGGGTGCCCGGCCCGGTGGCGCCGTGGGAGCGGGCGGCTGACGTCCCGTCTGGCGGCGCACGGTCAGCAGATTAGCGTGCGGGTCGTGCCTTCCGGCCGCTCTGCGGCAGCGTTTCAATCACGCTTGGGCATCAGCGCATCGTCCTTGGCCCTGGCCCGCCGGTAGGCCTCGCGCCCGCGCAGCCGCTGTGCCCAGGCGTTGAACGCCGGCCGGTCCGGGATCGACTTGAAGCCCAGACCGAAATCCACCTGGCTGCCGACGTACACGTCGGCCGCACTGAAGCGCTCGCCCAGCAGCCATGGCGAGGCCGATGCGGCGGCCTGTTCCAATACATCCATCGCCTGGTCATAGCTGCCGTATCCGACCATCCCCGCCTTGTCCGCCGGCGGCAGCTGGCCCAGGGAATTCGCGGTAATCGCGGCCTCCACCGGGCCGGCGCCGAAGAACAGCCAGCGGAAATATGGACCGCGCAGTGGATCGTCCAGCGCCGGGGCCAGGCCGGCCTCCGGGAACGCATCGGCAAGGTAGGCGCAGATCGCCGCAACCTCGGTCACAACTACGCCGCGGTGCTCGATCGCCGGCACCTTGCCCATCGGATTGATGGCGAGGTATTCCGGCGACTTCATGTCCTTGCCGTATTCGTGGACCTGCGTGCGGTATTCCACGCCCAGCTCCTCGAGCATCCAGCGCACGATGCGGCCGCGGGACATGGGATTGGTGTGGAAGACGAGTTCGCTGCCGGCCATCGCACTGCTCCTGTGCATGTATCTGTGCCGGCCACGATACGCCCCGTCGGCCGCGCGTTGAACCCGGCCGGCATGCACGCCGCGGCGGCTTTGCGAAGCCGCGCCCGGCGGGGCTCAGCCGGCGGGCCGGGCCGCGGCTTGGCGGAACAGGCGCTTCTTCCGCCACCCGCCCCAGCGGTAATACCCGAATGAAAACAGGCTGCTGAGCAGGAAGCTGATGCCGATGCCCAGGGCAATGCCGGGCTCGCCGTGCATGTTCGCCAGCCAGTGCGCCAGCGGCACCCGCAGCACCCACAGCGAGATGATGTTGAGCACCAGCACCTGCATCATCGCCCCGGAGCTGCGCACCACGCCGTTGAAGATGAAGTTGAGGCCGATGAACGGATAGAACAGCGCGATCGTGCGCAGGTAGGAGGCGCCGAACGCCAGGCTTTCCGGCTCGCGCACGAACATCGCCACCAGCGGCCCGGCCCAAAGCAGCAGCACGCCCGAGATGGCGGCCATGATGCCGACGTTCCAGGCCACCCCGGCGCGGGTCACCTGCGTCACCCGGTCCCAGCGCCCGGCGCCGATGTTCTGCGCAGCCATCGCGTTGACGGCCACCCCCAGCGCCACCGCCGGCAGCAGCACGATGCTGTCCAGCCGCTGCGCGGCGCCAAATCCGGCCACCACCGGGCCGCCGAACGAGTTCACCAGCGACAGGATCACCGCGGTGCCGGCATAGATGACCACCATCTGCACGCCGGACGGGATCCCGAGCTCGAGGATGGTGCGGAACTCGGCCAGCCCCGGCACCCGCGGCCGGAACGGATAGTCCGCCGGTCGCCGCGCCAGGTACACCAGGCTGTAGACGAACGCCGCGCCCTGGGCCAGCACCATGGCCCAGGCGGCGCCGGCCACGCCGATGCCCAAGGCTTCGATGAGCAGCGGTGCCAACACCCCCGCCAGCACCGTGGCAAGCACCACGAAGTACAGCGGCGTGCGGCTGTTGCCGAACGCGCGCAGCAGGGTGCCGATGAAGTTGTAGCCGACCAGGAACACCGTGCCGGCGAAGCTGATGCGCAGGAACGCCCGGGCCTGGTCCACCACCTCGGGCGGGGTATCCAGCAGCGCCAGCAGCCATCCGGAGGCGAACCAGCCGCCAACGCCGACCACGGCCGACAGCCCCAGCAGCAGGATGGCGAACGCGCCCAGGTAGGCGTCGGTGCGCGAAGCATCACCCGACCCGCGCAGCTGGGCAAAGATGGTCAGGGTGGCGTTGTTGAGCCCCAGCACGAAGGCCAGCACCAGCATCAGCACCGCGTGGGCCACGGTCACCGCCGCCAGCGCCCGGCTGCCAAGCAGGTTGCCCACCCACAGCACGTTGACCAGCTGCATCGAACCCTGCAGCAGGTTGGCAACAAGGATCGGGAGCGCAAACACGATCAGCTTGCGCGGGATCGATCCCTGGGTGAAATCGTCGCTCAAGGCCGCAGGCTGCTCGCCCGGCGCCGGTCGGGTGCGGGTGGGTATGTCATCGGGCTCCGTTGGAAGACGGGCGGGCCGGCGGCCTCGCCCGGAGGCGCCGGCAACTGCGGCGCAGGCTCCCCATATGGGGCCGCCCGCGGGCTTTTTCAAATCCGGGGTCGCACACCGCCGGACGGCGCCGCAGCCCCGGGGCACGCTTTCTCAGCCCGTGTTCTGCACCCCGGCCGCAATGCCGTTGACGGTGGCGAACAGGGCCCGCAGCAGCTCATCGTCGCGGCTGCCTTCCGCGCGCCAGCGGCGCAGCAGCTCCACCTGCAGCAGGCTGATCGGATCGACGTACGGATTGCGCAGGCGGATCGACATGCGCAGGCGATAGTCGTTGGCGAGCAGTTCGTCCTCGCGCTTGATGGCCAGTATGGTGTCGCGGGTGCGCTTGAACTCCTCCGCGATGCCCGGGAAGAACGCCTCGTGCGCGTCGCCGGCCAGGCGCGAGTAGCGCTCGAAGATGTCCAGGTCCGACTTGGCCAGCAGCATTTCCACGTCGTCCAGCAGGGCGGAGAAGAACGGCCAGTCGCGGGCCATTTCCGCCATCGCGTCCAGTCCGTGTTCCTCGATGCCCTGCTCCAGCGCGGTGCCCACCCCGTACCAGCCGGTCAGGCCGGAGCGGTTCTGCGACCACGAAAACACCCACGGGATCGCGCGCAGGTTGGCGATGCCGCCGTCGCGCCGCCGCGAGGGTCGCGAACTGATCTGCAGCCGCTCGATCACGTCCACCGGGGTGGCGGCGCGGAAGTAGGCGTCAAAGCCCGGGTCCTCGTGCACCAGCGCGCGGTACGCCCGTCGCGAATGCGCGGCCAGGCCGGTGGCGATGTCGCGCCACGCGCGCGCCCGCGGCTCCTCCGGCCGCGGCCGCAGGCTGGCGCGCAGCACCGCGCCGGTCATCTGCTCCAGGTTGCGCAGGGCCAGCGCGCGGATGCCGTACTTGCGATGGATCACCTCGCCCTGCTCGGTGACCCGCAGCCGGCCGTCCACGGTGCCGCGCGGCGCGGCGATGATCGCGCGTTCCGTCTTGCCGCCGCCGCGGCTGATCGATCCGCCGCGGCCGTGGAAGAACACCACCCGCACGCCCGCTTCTGTAGCCAGCCGCATCAGGTCAACCTGCGCCCGCTGCAGCGCCCAGCGCGAGGCCAGCAGGCCGCTGTCCTTGGCGCTGTCGGAGTACCCCAGCATCACCACCTGCCGGTCGCCGCGCGCGCGCAGGTGGCGCCGATACACCGGATCCTCGAACAGCGAGCGCATGACGCCGGCGGCCGCATCGAGGTCGTCCACGGTCTCGAACAGCGGCGCCACGTCCAGCGGCACCTCGCCATCACCCTCGCCCTCTGTGCAGCCGGCGATGCGGGCCAGCGCCAGGACCGCCAGCGCGTCGGCGGCGCTGCGGCTCATGCTCACGATGTACGGACCGAAGGCGTCCTCGCCATAGCGCGCCCGCGCGGACTTGACGGTGCGGAACACCGCCAGCGAAGCCGCCGCAGCGTCCGCATCCGGCACCTTCGGCCGCGGCGATCCGATCAGCGCATGCAGCTGGGCCAGGCGCTCCTCGAGCGGCTTGTCGCCCCACGCGTCCTCGCCCAGCAACGCCCCGATCGCGATGTCATGCGCGGCCGAATCCTGGCGCAGGTCCAGCGCCGCCATGTGGAAGCCGAAGCTGCGCGCGCGCCGCAGCACCCGCTGCAGCGCCTGGCCGCCGGCGTGCTCGCCGCGGTTGGCGGCCAGGCTGGCCTCGATCAATTCCAGGTCGCCGATGAACTCATCGGCCGTGGCATAGGCATGCTGGCCGTCCGGCTGCAGCCGCGCCGCCATCAGCGCAAGCAGCTGCTTGTAGGGCATGTCCTCGCGGCGCGCGGGCAGCTCCGCCGCGGCTTCAGGCATGGCCTCGCGATAGGCCGCCAGGCGCTCCTCCACGTCGCCGCTGATCCCGGCGCGGTCGCGGGTCTGGGTCAGCACCCGGCCCAATGCGCGCAGCTCGTCGCGGTATTGGGCCAGTACCTGCTCGCGCTGGGCCGCAAGGGCCGCGTCGATGGTCTCCGCGCCCACGTTGGGATTGCCGTCCATGTCGCCGCCCACCCAGGTGCCGAAGCGCAGCACGTTGGGAAGCCTGATGCGCTCGCCCCAGGCGGCTTCCACCGCGTCGCCAAACACGCGATAGAACGCCGGCAGCACCCGGAACAGCACGCCCAGGTAATGGCCGATGTGGTCAACCTCGTCTGTCACGGTGGGCCGGCGCGGAGGCGCTTCCGAGGTCTGCCAGGTGGTCGCCAGCGCCTGGCGGATGCGCGATTCGTCGCTGCGCCGCTCATCGGGCGTGCGGCAGCGGTCGATGTCCGCCACCAGCCGCTCCACGATCACCTGTTCCTTGGCCAGCAGCACCCGCCGCACCGCCTCAGTGGGGTGTGCGGTGAACACCGGCTCCACCCACAGCCGCGGCAGCAGCGCCTGCAGCTCATCCAGCGTCACGCCGTCGGCGTGCAGTTCCGCCAGCACCGCCTCCAGCCCGCCCGGCTGCGGGCCGTCATCGCTGCGCTGGTGGTCGCGCCGGCGGCGGATGCGGTGCACCCGCTCGGCCAGGTTGATGGCGCCGAACCAGGCCGAGAATGCCCGCACCAGCGCATCGGCATTGGCCGGCGACACCCGCGCCAGCTCAGCGGCCAGGGCATCCACCGGCTCGTCGTCCTCGCGCCGCGCGATCGCCGCCCGCCGCACCGCCTCCACCTGCTCCAGCAGCGCCGGCGAGACCTGCTCGGCCAGCATCTCGCCCACCATCGCGCCCAGCCGGCGCACGTCGTCGCGCAGCAGCGCGTCGGTTTCGGCGAATTCCAGGTCCGCCCGCAGCCGGGCACGGTCGTTTGAAGTAGGCGTTGCGCTCATCGGCGCAAGGCTACACAACCCGGCGCCGCGTGCGCGCGATCAGTAGGCGAACTCGCGGAACACCCGGTCGATGTCGCCTCCCCACTCCCCATGGAACAGCGCCAGCTTGCGCTCGGCCGGGGTCTCGCCTGATTCGGCGAACTCGATCAGCGGTTCCAGGAACCGCACCTCGTTGCTGCCCTGGTCGTTGAGAGCGTTGCGGCGGGCGAGGCCGGCGGCGGAGATCTGCAGGGCGCTGATGGCCAGATCCTGGACCTTGCCGCCGCGGAACGGCAGGCCAAGCGCATGCTTGGGCACCCCGTCGCGCAGGGCGTTGCGCTCTTCCAGAGTGAAGTCCTTCACCAGGTCCCAGGCGGCGTCGAGCGCGGCATCGTCGTAGAGCAGTCCGACCCAGAACGCCGACAGCGCGCACAGCCGGTTCCACGGCCCGCCGTCGGCGCCGCGCATCTCCAGGAAGGTCTTGAGCCGCACCTCGGGGAAGGCGGTGGTCATGTGGTCGACCCAGTCCTTGAGCGTCGGCAGCTCGCCCGGCAGCGCCGGCAGCCGTCCCTCGAGGAAGTCGCGGAAGCTCTGCCCGCTGGCATCCACGTAGCGGTCGCCGCGCTGCACGAAGTACATCGGCACGTCGAGGATGTAGTCCACCCAGCGCTCATAGCCGAAACCGTCCTCAAAGACGAAGTCGAGCATGCCGGTGCGGTCCGGGTCGGTATCGGTCCAGATGTGCGAGCGGTAGCTGAGGAAGCCGTTGGGCCTGCCTTCGGTGAACGGCGAATCGGCGAACAGCGCCGTGGCCACCGGCTGCAGCGCCAGCGCCACCCGGAACTTCTTCACCATGTCCGCTTCGCTGGCGTAGTCCAGGTTGACCTGCACGGTGCAGGTGCGGGTCATCATGTCCAGGCCCAGGTCGCCGACCTTCGGCATGTAGGCCCGCATGATCGAGTAGCGGCCCTTGGGCATCCACGGCATGTCCTCGCGCCGCCACTTGGGCTGGAAGCCCATGCCCAGGAAGCCCAGCCGCAGCTCGTCGGCCACGGTCTTGAGCTCGAACAGGTGGTTGCCCACCTCGCTGCAGGTCTGGTGGATGTTCTCCAGCGGCGCGCCGGAAAGCTCCAGCTGGCCGGCCGGCTCCAGCGACACCGAGGCGCCGTTGCGCGAGAGGGCGATGGTGCGTCCGTTCTCCTGCACCTCGGTCCAGTCGTAGCGGGTCAGGCCCTTGAGCACGGCCTCGATGCCGCGCTCGCCGTCGAACGGCGGCGGCCGCAGGTCCTCCATCTGGAAGCCGAACTTCTCGTGCTCGGTGCCGATGCGCCAGGCGGCGCGCCCCTTCTCGCCGGACTCCGGCACCGCCACCAGCTGCTCGCGGCGGGTGATGGGTGCTGCCTCACCCGCCTTGCTGGAACTCGACATTGACACCGCTCCGGGAAAGGACATCGCCGCGGGCGCCATGCACGCCCCGGCCTCGGCATTTTAACGGGGCCGGCGCTGGCGCGGCGTTCCGGCGCTGGAACACGCCATGGCGGCGCTACCGGCCCGCCCCCCTATAGCTCCAGCCAGCCCCCGATCACCGCGCGCGCCTCGTCCACACCGGTCTTCTGCAGCGCGGAGAAAGTCTGCACGCTGACCCCGTCGCCATACCCGGCCTTGAGCTCCTTGCGCACGGCCTGCAGCACGTTGCCTGCCGCGCCGCGGCCGAGCTTGTCGGCCTTGGTCAGCAACGCATGCGCCGGCAGCCCGCGCGAGACCACATAGCCCAGCATCTGCCGGTCGTAGTCCTTGAGGGGGTGGCGGATGTCCATCACCACCACGAGGCCGCGCAGGGCTTCACGGGACTCGAAGTAGCCGGCGATGAAGGCCTGCCAGTGCGCCTGCAGCTCCCTGGGCACCTTGGCATATCCGTAGCCGGGCAGGTCCACCAGGTGCCGGTCTTCGTGCGGGTCCACCTGGAAAAACACCAGCTGCTGGGTGCGGCCCGGGGTCTTGGACACGCGCGCCAGCGCGTTCTGCTGGCAGATCGCGTTGAGGGCGCTGGACTTGCCGGCGTTGGAGCGGCCGGCGAAAGCAACTTCGAACCCCTGGTCGGGGGGAAGCTGGGCCGGGGTGTGGGCGGACAGGCGGTAGCGGGCGCGGGCGAGCGGATTGGTCATCGCGCTAGGATCGCACGCCGCGACGGCGCCCGCCGGTTTGACCGCACTTGTGCGCGCCGACGATAATCCGGCGTCCTGCCGGGCGCGCCGCGCCTGGCCATCGTGTTTCCGGAGCCCCGCAATGCGCCACGCTCGCGCTTTCGCCATCGCCGGTCTGGCCGTCCTGACGGCCGCCGCCGTCGCCTATGCCCAGTCCACCACCGTGCCACTGGAAGAAGAAGCGCCGGTGGAGTCCGCCCCGCTCGTGACCCAGAGCGCCAGCGAAATCCTCGCCGACACCACCTGGGGCGACCCGGAAAACGGCGCCACCCTGGCCGCCACCTGCGCGGCCTGCCACGGCATGGATGGCAAGAGCACGGTGCGCGACATGTATCCGTCGATGGGCGGGCAGAGCGAGCGCTACATCGCCCACCAGCTGGCGCTGTTCAAGGCCGGCGAGCGCCGCAGCCCGATCATGGAGCCGTTCGCGCAGATGCTCAGCGGCCAGGAGATGCGCGACGTCGGCGCCTATTACGCCACCCAGGAGACCGACACCGGCCTGGCCGACGACACCGTGGTCGAGGGCGGCGATTACGCCGGCATGAAGTTCTACGAGATCGGCCAGCAGCTGTACCACGGTGGTGATCGCCAGCGCGGGATCCCGGCCTGCATGGCGTGCCACGGCCCCACGGGCGCCGGCAACCCGGGCCCGGCCTATCCGCAGCTGAGCGGGCAGCCGTCCTGGTACGCCGCCCAGCGCCTGACGGAATACCGCTCGGGCGAGACCCTGCGCGAGGATCCGGCGCTGTTCAACATCATGGCCGAGGTCGCCGCGGACCTCACCGACGAAGAGATCCAGGCCCTGGCCAGCTACATGGAAGGCCTGCACGCGCGGCCGGACGCCGCGACCCGCGCCGCCATGGCCCAGGTGGCCGCCGCCGAGCCGGCCGCGCCGGCCCCGGCGCCGGCTGAAGGCGACGCCGATGCCACCGATGCCACCGATGCCCAGGGCGCCGAGGCGGACGCAGGCGCCGAGCAGGCCGCCGAAGGCGATGCCGAAGCCCCGGCCGAGCCCGCCGCGGAGGCGGAGGCCGTGGAGCAGCAGTGAACTTTCCCGGCTGCGCGCGGTCCAAGGCGGTACAGTCTCCTTGAAATCATGCGCCGGCCGGGCTGTTTCGGCCGGCTTTTTTTCGTCCGGAGCACGCCCGATGAAATCCCCCGCCCGTTGGCAAGCGCCCTTCCTCGCCCTCCTGCTCGCCGCGCTGCTCCCCGCAACCGCGCTGGCCCAGGCCCCGGTCGAGGGGCAGGATTACGTGCGCATCGAGGGCGGAGAGCCCTGGCAGCCGCTGGACGGCCAGGTCGAGGTGGTGGAAATCTTCGCCTACGCCTGCCACGTATGTGACCGCTTCGAGCCCATGCTCAAGGCCTGGGAACGCACCCAGCCCGATGACGTGCGCGTGACCCGCCTGCCGGCCGCGTACAACGTGCGCGACGCCTTCGCCACCGCCTTCTTCGCCGCCGAAGCCATGGGCGAACTCGATGCAGTGCACGCGGCCACCTTCGACGCCATCCACCGGCGCGGGATCCTGGCGCGCAACGCCACCCATGCGGAAATCGCCGCGTTCTACGCCCAGCTCGGCGTCGACCGCGGCGAATTCGGCGCCCGGATGCAGGCGCCTGAAACCGCGCGCAAGCTGGAGGCCGCCCACCAATTCCTGCGGGCCAGCGGCGCCGAGGGCACGCCGACCCTGGTGGTGAACGGCAAGTACCGGGTGCTGGGACGCACGCTGGGTGAAATGCTGGAAATCGCTGAACAGCTCGTCGAGCTCGAGCGCGCGCCTTGATCCGGCGCCGACCTCCCCACAGATAGAGTCATAGCCAGAGACTGCACGCATGAAGACTTTCCGACACGTAATCCTTTCCCTGATCCTGCCGCTGGCCCTGGTGGCCTGTGGCCAGGAGGATGACGCCGCAGCCACGGTGCCGGCGGCCCCGGCCGCGTCGGCGCAGCAGTCCGCCGCCGCGCCGGCCCCGAGGGAGGCATTCGAGCCGGTCCTGGGCACGCATTACGTCGAAATCCAGAACCCCGAGCCGTACATGCCGCTCAACGGCCAGATCGAGGTGGTCGAGGTGTTCGGCTACACCTGCCCGGCCTGCGCCAGCTTCGAGCCGGTGATCTCGGCGTGGAAGCAGCGCCAGCCCGACGACGTGCGCGTGACCCCGCTGGCCGCCCCGTTTGGCGGCTACTGGCAGCCGTACGCGAAGGCGTTCTATGCCGCCGAGGCGATGGACCTGCTGGACGCCACCCACAAGGCGATGTTCGATGCCGTCCACCGGGAACGCAGCCTGCCGCCGCAGGGCGTGACCACCGAGGCGCTCGCAAGCTTCTATGCCGCCCACGGCGCCGATGAAAAGAAGTTCGCCCAGGCCATGGAAAGCTTCGCCGTGAGCGGGCAGATGCGCCGCGCGCTGAAGTTCACCGAGCGCACCGGTGTGGACGCCACGCCCACCATGGTCGTCAACGGCAAGTACCGCGTGCTCAGCGGGCAGGATTTCCAGGACGTGCTGCACATCGTCGACCACCTGGTCGAGCTTGAGCGCGCCGCGGGTGCCGGCGATGCCGGCGGCGAGGCGGCGCCGGCCGCCGATGCGGAGGCGGAGGCCGCCACCGAGTGAGCACGGCGCCGGACTACTCCGCGGCGATCCGGCGCATGGCCGCGCGCGAGCTGGCGGCGAAGTCCCGTGAGCGCAAGCAGATCAAGCTGCTGAGCGCCAACATCCAGGCCGGCTCAAGCACGCGCCGCTACACCGACTACGCCGTGCGCAGCTGGTCGCATGTGCTTCCCGCCGGCGGCAAGCGCCAGGCGCTGGACCAGATCGCCGAGCTGGCCGGCAACCACGACATCGTGGGCCTGCAGGAAAGCGACCCGGGCAGCTGGCGCTCGGGCTTCACCAACCAGACCCACTACCTGGCCGAGCGCGGCGGGTTCGATTACTGGACCCACCAGCCCAACCGCAAGGTCGCCAACGTCGCCTCCAGCGCCAACGCGCTGCTCAGCCGCTATGAGCCGATCGAGGTGCTGGACCACCCGCTCCCCGGCCGGGTGCGTGGGCGCGGGCTGCTGCTGGCGCGATTTGGCGAGGGCGACGAGGGCCTGACGATCGCCGTGGCCCACCTGTCGCTGGGCGCGCAGTCGCGCAAGGCGCAGCTGGGCTACATCGCCGAGCTGCTCAGCGACTATCCCAACGCTGTGCTGATGGGCGACTTCAACTGCACCGCCGACCGCCCGGAAATGTCGGTGCTTTACCGGAACACCTCGCTGCAGCCGAACGAAAGCTGCATCCACACCTTCCCCAGCTGGCGCCCGCAGCGCGCCATCGACCACGTGCTGATCACCAGCAGCCTGGCGGCCAGGAACATGCGCGCCCTGCCCGCGGCGCTGTCCGACCACCTCGCGCTGTCGGTGGAGCTGGACGTGCCCGAGGAAGCGCTGCGCACCGCGGGCTGATGGCGGTCCCGGTGAGCGAACCGCGCACCGGGACCGGGACCCTCAGAAGCGCAGGTCCGCCCGCAGGTACCAGAAACGCCCGCCCGGGATGTCGTAGGTCGAGGCGTCATAGCCGTTGAGCGAGCACGACAGGCAGATCGGCGGCTCCTTCTCGAACACGTTGTTGACGCCCGCGGTGAGGGTGAGCCCCTGCTGCCAGTCGAAGCGGTAGCCCGCCTGGACGTCGTGGTAGGTGGTTGAGCCCAGCCGGTTCTGGCCGTTGGCCGGATCGCTGCAGACCGGGAAGCTGACGGCGTTGCCGCAGTCCTCGATGAGGTCGGATACGTGGCGCGCCGTCCACGACGCGTTCCACGCCTGGCGCGACCAGTCCAGCGACGCCGTGGACGCCCACTCGGGGATGGCGCTGTCCTCCACCTCGATCCCGGGCCGGCGCGGCTGAAGCTGCCCGGCCCCGCCCACCGCCTCGTAGCGGCCAACGAAGGTGTTCTGCCAGGTGAAGGCGAAGCGGCCCGCGCGGGTTTCCGGCAGCGTCCAGTACAGGTCCACGTCCCAGCCGTCGGTCTTGATCGAGCCCAGGTTGGTGAGGCGGTTGTTGAACGCGTTGATGCCGCCGGTGGAGGCGCGGCCGATGCCGTCGCAGTAGTCCGGGGACAGGGTGCGCACGCACAGGTCGAGCTGGGTCTGCGCCGACAGCGCCTGGATCGGGCCCTGGATGTCGTGGCGGTAGAAGGTCACCTCCAGGTCCAGCCGCTCGGCCCAGGAAGCGTTGGTGGCGAACCACGGGCTCCACACGAAGCCGGTGCTGAAGCTGCGCGCGCGCTCAGGCTCGAGCTCGCGGTTGCCGCCGGTGGTGATGGAGATCTGCGGATTGGCCTGCTGGAAGCCCGGCGGCACGCCCAGGGTGCGGCAGTTGGATTCCACCGACGGGTCCAGGAACGGCTCCGAGCACGGGTCGATCAGCTGCGCGTCGAAGCGGCTGTCGGAACCGTACAGCTCGCCGATCGAGGGCGCGCGGAACCCTTCGGCATAGGTCGCGCGGAGCAGGAAGTCCTCGCTCACCTGCCAGCGCAGCCCGTACTTGGGCGTGAACTCGCCGCCGAAGGTGGAATAGTCCGAATAGCGCCCGGCGAGGTTGAGGTTCAGGCCCTTGCCGAGCGCCCCCTCGCCGAAGATCGGCACGTCCAGCTCCACGTAGGCTTCGCCCACGTCGTAGCTGCCGGAGGTCGGCAGCGAGGGCACGCCGTTGTACCAGCCGCGCACCGTGAGCGGATCGGGCTGGTACCAGCCTTCGTACTCGCGGTATTCCAGGCCGGCGGCGAAACCGACCGCGCCGGCCGGCAGGTTGAACAGGTCACCCGACAGGTTGGCCGAGACCAGCCTGAGCTCGTTCTCGCTCTCGTCGCGCACCACCGGCTGGATCCAGCCCAGCATCTCCGGGGTGATGGAGCCGGCGCCGAAGATGTCCAGCGGCACGCAGCCTGGTTCCGCCGCGCATGCGGCCGGGTCGCCCAGGGCCAGCGCGATGTTGCGGATGTTGTAGCTGCCGTGGTTGGTCTGGCGCGCCTCGTTGCGCGACCAGGCCAGGTTGACGTCCCAGAACCATAGCGAATCCCCGGCCTGGAAGCTCCCCTCCAGCCCGGTGTTGACGTACCGGGTGTCCACCTTTTGCTCGAACACCCGCGCCCCGCCCTCCAGCGGACGGCGCCCGATCAGGATCAGGCTCTCGCCCGAGACCAGGTCGAAGCCGAACGGGTTGTACGGGTTGAGCGCGGAGATGGTGATCTCATCGGCGAACGGGTTGCCCGTGGCGCCCTCGGGCCCGAGGAAGATCGGCTCGGGCGCGGCCTGGTTGGTCGACTCGCGCCGGTTCACCAGCGCCTTGGCATACCACTGCAGCCCGGGGCTGATCTGGAACCGGAACTGGCCGAATGCGCCGCTGCGCTTGGACGGCGTCATCAGCAGGTTGTACTCGGCGAAGTTGAAGCGGTCGTCATCCGTGAAGCAGTGGAATCCGTCGCTGCGGTCGCAGCCGGTCTGGGCCGGATCGTAGGCCGGGCCGGTAGCATCGGGCACCAGGTCGAGCGTGGCCCCGGTGTTCGGATCGGTGACGATGAAACGGCCGGCCGGGATGCCCGAGCTTCCAAGCGCCACCCCGGTGCCGGGCACCGGGAAGCGCGACTGCTCGCGATCGCGCGCGTACACCACGTCCTGGTCGGTGTGGCTGAGCGAGAGGAACAGGCTGCTGCGGTCGGTGGTGCGGCCCCAGGCCAGGTCGATGCCCTTGCTGGTGCCGTCGCCCTCGCTGAACTGGCCGTAGTCGAGGGTGACCTGGGCGCCGTCGAAGTCGCGCCGCGTGATGATGTTGACCACCCCGGCGATGGCATCCGAGCCGTACAGCGACGAGGCACCGTCCTCGAGCACTTCGATGCGATCGACGATCGCCAGCGGGATGGTGTTGAGGTCGGTGGACGCGCCCACCCCGGACGCGGAGGACTCGTTGACCCAGCGGATCCCGTCCACCAGCACCAGCACCCGCTTGGAGCCCAGGTGGCGCAGGTCCACCTGGGCCGAACCGGCGCCCACGCCACTGCCGTCGGGCGGGAAGCCGAAGTTGCCCGAGGAGTTGAACTTTGTGTTGAGCGCCGATCCCGAGCCGGTGAGCTGCTGGATCACGTCGCCGATCGAGGTCAGCCCGGTGCGCTCGATGTCCTGGCGGCTGACGGTGTGCACCGGCACCTGGCCTTCGAGCTCGGCGCGGCGGATGCGGGTGCCGGTGACCTGCACCGTGTCCAGGGTGCGGGCTTCCTCGCCGGGAGCCTCCTGGGCCGCGGCGGGCAGGGAAACGGCGGGCGCGGCGACCGCGAGCAACAGCGACAGCCGGATGGCGCGGGCAAGCCCGCTGGATTCTGGCGACATGGCTCTCCACTCCTGAAGATGGTTTGCCGCCGCAGTCCCCCTCCATGGGCGGACCTTCGTTGTAATCCAACTGTCATCTGGAAAACAACTACCCGCATCACGGTCCCGCGATCACCACGCCGCCATGCCCAGCCCGACCAGCAGCATGAAGACGGCGAACACCCGCTTGAGCGCCACGCCGCTGATCGCATGCGCGATGCGCGCGCCCAACGGCGCGGTGAGGATGGAGGCGAGCGCGACCCCGATGGCGGCCGGCAGGTACACATAGCCGATCGAATAACCGGGCAGCGCGCCGGCCGGCGCCTGCAGCGCGTAGCCCGCGGCGCTGGCCAGGCCGATGAAGATGCCGCAGGCCGCCGCGGTGCCCACCGCGCGCACCGGCGCCACCCCCAGCCAGGTCAGCAGCGGCACCGTCAGGCTGCCACCGCCAATCCCCACCACCGCCGAGACCGCGCCGATGCCGCCGCCGGCCAGGCTCATGCGCGGGCCGCGCGGCGGGGCCACGCCCGCTCCCGCCGCCGGCGTCCCGGAGAACGCCATTTGCGCGGCGATCAGCAGGCAGTAGGCCACGAAGGCCCACCGCAGCACCGCCCCGTCCAGCCCGATCGCGAAGCGGCTCCCCAGCCACGCCCCGAGCATGATCCCCGGCACCAGCCAGGCCACGCTGGGCCACAGCACGCTGCCGCGGCGGTGGTGGGCCCGGGTGGACGAGAGCGAGGTGAGCACGATGCTGCCCAGCGAGCTGGCCAGCGCCGCATGCATCGCCGCTTCGCGCGGGATCCCGTGCTGGGGCAGCAGCCACGCCAGCGATGCCACCAGCACCAGGCCGCCACCGATGCCCAGCAGGCCGGCGAGGATGCCCACCAGCGCGCCAAGGGCAAGGAATGTCAGCAGCAGGGTGAGCATCGGTGGCGGGTCACGGCGAAGGGCCAGCAAGGGTAGCGCAGCGCCCGCACGCACCGCGCCGGGTTCACCGGCCCTTCGCTATAGTCGCGCGGCGCGTCCCCCTCCCGGTCTTGCCCATGAAACGACTGATCCTGATCGCCGTTCTGGCCGTGCTTGCATGGCCGCTCGCATCCGGCGCCCGATCCAACGATGCCCAGCTGCGCGCCGCGCTGGAAGCCGCCGCGCGCGGGCAGCCGCTGCCGCCCGGGATTGCCTCGCATCCGGCCTACGGCTGGGTCGAGTTCGCGTCGCTGCGCCGCAACCTGCAGACGCTGCCCGAGACCCAGGCGCAGTCGTTCCTGGCCCGCTACGCCGGCCAGGCCGTGGCCGAATCGTTCCGGGCCGAGTGGCTGCACGCCCTGCACCGGCGCCAGGGCTGGGCCGCCATCCGGGCCGCGTGGTCGCCGGAGGTGACGAACACCGCGCTGCGCTGCATCGAACTGGACGCGCGCAGGCACCTGGGCGCCGCCGATGCGCAGTGGGACGCGCAGGTCCAGGAGATCTGGCGCTCCAGCGGCGAATCCCTGCCCGACCAGTGCGACGGCCCGTTCGAAGCGCTCCAGGCGCGCGGCGCGCTCACGCCCGAACTGCGCTGGGAGCGCCTGGAGCTGGCCGCCGCGGCGTGGGAACCGGCAATCATGCGCGTGGCCGCGCGCGGCCTGCCTGCGGCCGAACGCAGCCTGGCCGAGGATTACGCCGCCTTCGTGCAGGCGCCGCACGAGCGCGCCCTGGGCTGGCCGAAGACCGACCGCAGCCGGCTGGTCGCCTCGCACGGCCTGGCCCGGCTGGGCCGCAGCGACCCGGACGCCGCCGAGGCCATGCTGCCGCGCTTTGCCCGGGCGCTTCAATTCGACGAACAGGCGCGCGGCCGGGTGCTTTACCAGATCGCGCTGTGGACGGTGGCCTCATACCTGCCCGAATCCGCGCGCCGGCTCGACCAGGTGCCCGCGTCCGCCTACGACGAACGCCTGCACGAATGGCGCGTGCGCGAGGCGCTGGCCCGCGCCGACTGGCGCGCGGCGCTCCGGGCGATCGAAAACATGGGCCGCGAGCAGCGCTCCAGCGCCCGCTGGACCTGGTTCGAAGGCCGCATGCACGAGAAGCTGGGCAACATGCGCGAGGCCGTGCGCCTGTTCGAGAAGGCCGCCGCAGAACCGAACTTCCACGGCTTCCTGGCCGCCGACAAGGTGGGCCGGCCGTACGCGCTGTGCCCGCTGGAGGTGCCGGGCGACGCCTCGGCACACGCGCAGGTGGCCAACGACCCGGCCATGGTGCGCGCGATGGCCCTGTTCCGGGTGGACCGCCCCGGCTGGGCCACGCGCGAGTGGCACCACGCGATGGACCGCTTCAGCGACGCGCAGCGGCAGATCGCGGTGAAGGTGGCGCAGGACAACGGCTGGTACGACCGCGCCGTGTTCGGCCTGGGCCGCGAGCCGGACGAAGCCAGGCTGTATGAGCTGCGCTTCCCGCTGCACTACGGCGACATCATCCGCGCCGAGGCCGCCCGCCACCGCCTGGATCCGGCATGGATCGCGGCCAAGATCCGCGCCGAAAGCACGTTCAACCCCAACGCCCGCTCGCCCGCCGACGCGCGCGGGCTGATGCAGGTGCTGCCCAGCACCGGCGCCGCGGTGGCGCGCCGCAACGGCATCGCCTGGAACGGCGCCGGCAGCCTCTACGACCCGGTCACCAACATCCGCATCGGCACCGCGTACATGGCCCAGCGCCGCGAGCAGTACGGCGTGCCCTACATCGCATCGGCCGCGTACAACGCCGGACCGGCCCCGACCGCGCGCTGGCAGGCGCAGCGCGGAGGGATGGATCCGGACATCTGGATCGAGACCATCAGCTACCGCGAAACCCGCGAATACGTGGCCCGGGTGATGGCCTTCAGCGTGATCTACGACTGGCGCCTCAACGGCGCGGCGGTGCCGCTGAGCGAGCGCTTGCAGGGACGCGTCGGCGAGCCCAGCCGTTCGTTCTCCTGCCCCGCGCCGGCGGCCTAGGCCGGCCGTGGGGCATCATCGGGGCATGGAGACCTACCTCGTTGGCGGCGCCGTGCGCGACCGGTTGCTCGGCCTGCCCCCCGGCGACAACGACTGGGTGGTCGTGGGCCAGACGCCCGAGGGCATGGAGGCCGCCGGCTTCCGCCCGGTGGGCCGTGACTTCCCGGTGTTCCTGCACCCCGACACCGGCGAGGAACACGCGCTGGCCCGCACCGAACGCAAGTCCGCGCCCGGCTACCGCGGCTTCACCGTCCACGCCGATCCGTCGGTGACGCTGGAACAGGACCTGGAGCGGCGCGACTTCACCATCAACGCCATCGCCCAGGGCGCCGACGGCCGCCTTGTGGATCCGTTCGGCGGCGCCGCCGACATCGAAAAGCGCGTGCTGCGCCACGTCAGCCCGGCCTTCGTCGAGGATCCGCTGCGGGTCCTGCGCGCGGCGCGGTTCATGGCCCGCTTCGCCCCACTGGGTTTCACCGTGGCGCCGGAGACCATGCAGCTGATGCGCGAGATCGCCGCCAGCGGCGAGCTGGATGCGCTGGTGCCCGAACGCACCTGGCAGGAGCTGTGCAAGGCCCTGCGCGCCGCGCGCCCGTCCGCCTTCCTGCGTACCCTGCGCGATGCGCAGGCGCTCAAGGCGGTGCTGCCGGAAGTCGACGCCCTCTACGGCATCCCGCAGCGCCCCGAATACCACCCGGAGGTCGACACCGGCATCCACCAGGAGCTGGTCAGCGACATGGCCGCGACACTGGCGCCGGGCGACGACGTGGCCGGCTTCGCGGCCCTCACCCACGACCTGGGCAAGGCGCTCACGCCGCGCTCGAAATGGCCGCGCCACATCGGCCACGAGCAGGCCGGGCTCAAGCCGCTGGAAGCGCTGTGCGAACGGCTCAGGGTGCCCAACAGCCACCGCGGGCTTGCCCGCATCGCCTGCCGCGAGCACCTCAACGTGCACCGCCTGTTCGAGCTGCGCGACGCCACCGTGCACGACCTGCTGGAGCGCTGCGACGCCTTCCGCCGGCCCGAGCGGATCGCGCCGCTGGCCCTGGTGTGCGAAGCCGACCGCCGCGGCCGCCTGGGTTTCGAAGACGCCGACTACCCGCAGGGCCCGGAGCTGCGGCGGGTACACGCCGCCGCCATGGCGGTGAATGCGCGCGACCTGGTCACCGATGGCATGAGCGGCCCGCAGGTCGGCCGGGCGCTGCGCCAGGCGCGCATCGAGGCCATCGCCAGGGCCCGCTCCCCGCGCCCTTCGCAGTAGCGCCCCATGGCCACGACGCCGATCCGGCTCAGGCGGCCGGGGGCGCGTCGCCGGACCCGGGGTGGCGCGCGAGGATGGCCTGCAGCCCGGCCAGCTCCGGATATCGGGGCACCACCTCTTCCAGGTAGGCAAGGAACCGCGCTGCGTCGGCCAGGTACCGCGGCTTGTGGTCGCGGTAGTCCAGCCGCGCGAAGATGCCCAGCACCTTCAGGTGCCGCTGCACGCCCATCAGGTCCGCGTCGCGCAGGAACCGGGCCTCGTCCGGCACCGGCACGCCGGCCTCGCCCGCGCGGGCGTAGTAGCGCCGCAGCCATCCGCGCACGCGCCCCGGCTCCCAGCTGTGGAACGCGTCGCGCACCAGGCTCACCGGGTCGTAGGACACCGGCCCGAGCACGGCGTCCTGGAAATCCAGCACCGCCATCCCGCCGTCCACCGGCATCAGGTTGCGCGGCATGAAGTCGCGGTGCACGAACACCTGCGGCTGCGCGAGCGCGGAGCCGATCAGCACCTCGTGGACCTGCGCCAGTCCCGCGCGCTCGCCGGGATCCAGCGTCACATCGAGGTGGCGCCCCAGGTACCACTCCTCGAACAGGTCCAGCTCCCGCTGCAGCATTTCCCGGTCATAGGCCGGCAGCCCGGCCGGCGGCGGCAGCGCCTGCAGCCGGAACAGCTGGTCCAGCGCGGCGTCGAACGCCCGGTCCGGATCGATGTCGTCCACCGCCTGCAGCCAGGTCCGGCCGCCCAGGTCCTCCATCAGCACGAAGCCGGCCTCTTCATCGCGCGCCAGCACCCGCGGCACGCGCACGCCACCCGACGCCAGCACCTCGTGCATGCGCAGCCACGGGCGCACATCCTCCAGCGCCGGCGGCGAATCCATGACGATCACGCTGTCCCCGCCGGCGATGCCGCGCCAGTAGGTCCGGAATCCGGCATCCGAAGAGGCCCGCTCCAGCGCCAGCGCCGGGTCGCCGGCCGCCGCGCGCGCCCACGCCAGCCGCGCCGCCGCGCGCGCCGCCTCCGGCGCCCGCGAAGCAATTGAAATCACCGTCATGCCGCTCTCCTCATCGCGCCAAGATTAGCCGCGGCCCTGGCACCGCGCCACGCGGGGTGCTGTCACGGCAGCCGGTTGTCGAACTGCAGCAGGAGGTTGCGCAGCGGCGTGAGCTGCGTGGCCAGCCCGGCAATCACCCCCAGGGTGTTGGCCAACGCATCCGCGCGCTCCATGTATCGGGTCTCGGTGAGCGCTCCCTGGGCCCACTCCAGGCCGATGCCCATCAGCACCAGGCCGATGCCAGCGCCCAGCAGCGACGGCCAGCGCGCGTACAGCTGCACCGCGCCAGCGGCCAGCACCCCGTAGGCAAGCAGGTGCCCGATCTTGTCCCCGCCCTCCACCGGCGGCATTGGTGGCGGCGGCGCCAGCGAGGCCACCACCACCGCGGCAATCGCCAGGCACCACAGCGCGCTCCACAGCCGCGGGCGCCGGAACGGCTTCAGCGCCCGGCGGCGCCGGCCGCCGGTCACAGCCGGTGGCTCAGGTCGCCGGCCAGGAACGCGTGTTCGAAATCCACCCCGCGCGCAAAGCCCATCGCCTGGAAACCCTCGCCCATCGCGGCCGGCAGGGTCAGCTGCTTGGCCTGCTGGCGCAGCGCGTACAGCGCGGCCTCGTCTTCCAGCCCGGCCTCATGCGCGGCCAGCCGCTCGTCGAGCTTGTTGCCGATCAGGAACGCGGCCTGGCTGCAATAGCCGGAAAACTCGAAGCCCGCGCCCGTGCCCGCCTCCGCCAGCGCGGTGAAATCCACCGACGCGGTCAGGTCCTGCAGGCCCGGATTGGCGAACACGTTGCCGCTGACCGTGTGCCGGTGGAAGGCGCGCAGGGTGCCGTCATTGCGCTGCGGCAGGTAGTACTCGCTGCGCGCGAACCCGTAGTCGACGAACAGCATGGCGCCGTTGCGCAGCCCGCCGATCACCGCCTGGATCCAGTACGGCAGCTGCGGCAGCAGCTCGGAGCGGTAGCCTTCGGCGAACGGCTGCGGGAGCTGCCGCTCCACGTGCCGCACCGCCGCCGACAGCAGCGCATCGGCCGGCCGGTCCACGCGCTTGAAGCCGCCGTCCCCATCCAGCGCCACGTGTTCTTCCATCACCTCGCCATCCACGATGGCAAAGCGCGGCGTGGGCAGCGCGTCGATCACCTCGTTGGCGAACAGCACCCCGTGCCACTCGTCCTGGGGCGGGCGCTCGAGCCAGTGCACGCGGCGGAACTGCGAGGCATCCAGCCGCTGGCGCAGGTACTCGCCCTGGCGCTCGCGCAGGTCCGCGCTGGGCTCGAGGATCGAATAGCGCGCCGGCAGCGCGTCCATCTGCGCCATGCGGGTGATGGCATCGCCGGCAAAGCGCCCGCTGCCGCCGCCCACCTCGACGAAATGCGCCTGCGGCCCGAGCTGCTGCAGCACCGGCACCACGGCCTCGGCCACGCACTCGGCAAACAGCGGCCCCAGCTCGGGCGCGGTGATGAAGTCGCCCGCGGCGCCGAACTTGGTCGCCCCCGCGCTGTAATAGCCCAGCCCCGGCGCGTACAGCGCCAGTTCCATGAAGCGCCAGAACGGGATCGCGCCGCCGGCGGACTGGATCTCGCTGCGGATCAGCGCCTGCAGCCGCTCGCTGTGGGCACGCGCGTCGGGGTCGATATGGGATTCGCTCATGGCGCCAGTTTACGGGACCGCGCCGTGCAGGCCCGGCCATCGCGCGCCCCGCGGCGCGCGCTCACTCCCGGGTGATCGCCTGTTCCAGCTGCAGGTGGCGGAACGCCGGCGGCGCCTCATGGGTGGTCGCGAACCGGTACAGCGCCGCCGAGTACACCCCGCTCAGGGCGCTCTGGAACACGCCCAGCAGCAGCACCGCGATCAGCGACAGGCCGCCGACCAGGATCGCCAGGCCAACCCAGGCCTGCGCGGCCAGGATCGTGAGCAGCACCCCGGCGATCACCGCGGCCGCGGTGATCACCCAGAACGCGGCGCCGATGCCCACCGTGCCAATCGCGCTTTCGCCCCAGGTGCGCTTGAACAGCGACACGCTCTCCTTGAGCGCATCCACCGGGCCGATGTCGCGGCTGACCAGCACCGGCACCACCAGGAAGGTCGCCAGCGTCCAGGCCACGCCCAGGCCGCTGCCAAGCAGGCGGACGATGAAATTGTTCCTGCTGTTCTTCAGCGACTGCAGCAGCACGCCCACCGTGGCGGCGATGGCGGCGTAGCCCAGGATCGCGGGCAGGCGGGCGCGGGCCGCGGCGAAGCCGTCGGCCAGGGTCGGGTCGCCGCCTTCCAGGCGGATCATCGCCGCGGCCACCAGCGCACTGTTGAAGAAGATCACCACCGCGTACTGGCAGAAATAGAACAGGAAGCCGGCCAGCAGCACCACCGGCCCGAAGCCGTTGGAAAACACGCCCAGCAGCGACATGGGCAGCAGGAAGGTCGCCAGCACCACCAGGCTCACCATCCCCGAGATCACCGGGAACAGCATCAGCTCCTTGTCGGAACGCAGCACCGAGGCGCTGGCCTTCACCAGTTCCCAGCTGCGCGAGAACTTCTCGAACATGGGCCACGACCTCCCCGGGGGTGACGCGCCCAATCGTGCGGCGCGCGACACCGGTGCGCAAGCGCCACTGGTCATGGCGCCGCCGGCCCGCCGGCGCTCCGCTACCATGAGGCGCCCGCCGCGGAGCGTCCCATGGCCCCAGACCGTCCCGTCGCCCTCGTCACCGGCGCCGCCAAGCGCATCGGCGCCACGATCGCGCGGCGCCTGCACGCCGACGGCTACGACCTGGCGCTGCATTACCGCAGCTCCAAGGCGGAGATGGACGCGCTGGTGGCGGAGCTGGAATCCGTGCGCCCCGGCAGCACCCTCGCCCTGCAGGCCGAGCTGGCCGAATTCGACCGCCTGCCCGAGCTGGTTGCCCGCACCGTCGGTCACTTCGGCCGCCTCGACGGCCTGGTCAACAACGCCTCGGCCTATTACGCCACCCCCATCGGCGAGGCCACGCCGGCGCAGTGGGACGAGCTGTTCGCCAGCAACGCGCGCGCGCCGTTCTTCCTGGCCCAGGCCGCTGCCCCGCACCTGGCCCGGCAGCGCGGTGCCATCGTCAATATCGTCGACATCTACGCCGAGCGCCCGCTGCGCGGCCACGCCGTGTACTGCATGGCCAAGGCGGCGCTGGCGATGGCCACCAAGGCGCTGGCGCTGGAGCTGGGCCCCCAGGTCCGGGTGAACGGGGTGGCCCCGGGCAACGTGCTGTGGTCGGAGAACCCGGTGAAGGCGGAAACCCTGGAGACCGTGCTCGAGCGCACCGCGCTGGAGCGCCAGGGCGAGCCGGGCGACATCGCCGAAGCCGTGGCCTGGCTGCTGCACGGCAACCGCTACGTCACCGGCCAGATCCTGGCGGTGGACGGCGGCCGCACGCTGACGATCTGAGCGGCACGCCGCCGCTGCCTACAGGGAGATCGCGGCCTCGTTGAGCAGCGCAACCACGTGCGGGCGCAGGTGCTCGCCCTTCTCCATCGCGTACGGATCAAGCCTCCAGGCCCCGGACACACCGGCGCGGGCCAGCAGGTCGATGTCGATCAGCACCCGGTCGCTGTGCTCCGTCCGCCCGATCCGCCGCTCCACCGCATGCAGCTTCCCGCGCAGCCCTTCATCGCCGGCCGGGGATTCAAGCTGCACCAGGCGGTTGGTGAACAGGCGCCCGCTGCCATCATCGTCCTGGAAACGCCGCGCCGGGGTCAGGGTTTCAACGGTGCCCAGCTCGCGCAGCGCGCCGATGGCGGATTCGATCGGTGCGCCGTCCGGCGCATCGCTCCCCAGCACCAGCAGCCAGCGCCCGCTCACTGCCTGCGGTCGCGCACGATGGAAACGCCCACGTCCGCACAGCCCAGCGCGCGCGCCGCTTCCGGCTTGTGCACCCGCAGCCGCAGCTGCCGCGCCTGGGTGAACTGCGCCATCAGCGCCTCGGCAAGGCCCTCGAGCAGGGTTTCCAGAAGCTGGTCCCCGCGCCCGGCCACGAAGTCGCGCACCGCCTCGCACACGGCCGCGTAGTCCAGCGCGTCGGCGACGTCGTCGGTGGCCGCGGCCACGGTGTTGTCGAACGCCAGCGCCAGGTCGAACAGCAGCGGCTGGCGTCCGTCGCGCTCATGGGGGTGCACGCCCACCAGGGCGTCCACGCGCAGGCCTTCGATGTGGATCGTATCCATGGGGCCGGACCGCGGCAGGGGGGGAACCGGAAGCCTAACCCGATTCAGCCGTCGGCCTGGCGCGGGCCCTGGGCGCCGCTGCGCTGGTCGTGCAGGCGCACGTCGATCGGCGCATCCGAGGTGCGCTGGAACACCCGCAGGCCGAACTCCGGCAGGATCGCCAGCAGGTGGTCGAAGATGTCCGACTGGATCGCCTCGTAGTACACCCAGCGCACGTCGTTGGTGAAGCAGTACAGCTCCAGCGGGATCCCGGCCTCGGTGGGCTGCAGCTGGCGCACCATGCTGGTCATGCCCTGGTGGATGCCCGGGTGCTTGGCCAGGTACTGGTCCACGTACACACGGAAGGTGCCCAGGTTGGTGACCCGCCGGTGGTTGACCGGCGCATCGCCGCCGCGTTCGGCCAGCTGCGTGTTCCATTCCCGCAGCTCCTGCTCCTTCTTCCGCAGGTAATCGTCGAGCAGCATGAACCGGTGCAGGTTCTCCACTTCATCCGGCTCCAGGAAGCGCACGCTGCCCTGGTCGATGTAGAGCGCGCGCTTGATCCGCCGCCCGCCCGACTCGATCATGCCGCGCCAGTTCTTGAACGAATGGCTGATCAGGTTCTTGGTCGGCACGGTGGTGATGGTGTTGTCCCAGTTCTGCACCGTGACCGTGTGCAGGGCGATGTCGATCACGTCGCCGTCGGCGTTCTCGCTGGGCATCTCGATCCAGTCGCCGATGCGCACCCGGCCGTCGCTGCTGATCTGCAGGCTGGCGGCAAACGAGAGAATGGTGTCCTGGAAGATCAGCATCAGCACCGCGCTGGCCGCGCCCAGGCCGGTGAGCACGTGCAGCAGCTCGACCCCGGCGAGGATGGCGATGGTGATCAGGGCCGCGAGCGCGTACAGCACGATCTTGGCCACCTGCAGGTAGCCCTTGATCGGCTTGTTGCGCGCGTCCGGGCGCCGCTCGTAGATGGCGTTGATGTCGTCGAGCACGTGGCCGATGGCCATCACTACCGTGAGCACGATGAAGACCTGGGCCAGGTTGCGTATCAGCAGCGCGATCCCGTCCGGCAGGCCTGGCACCAGCACGATGCCGCCTGCGATCACCAGCGCCGGCACCACGTTGGCCAGCCGGGGAACCGCGCGCATCTGCACCGCGGGCGCGTCTTCGGCGTGCAGCGCCGGCAGCATGCCCAGCGCCTTGCGCAGCGCGCGCAGCAGCACCTTCTTGGTGATGAAGTTCGCCAGCCAGGCCAGCAGCAGCAGCAGCGCCAGCATCACGGCGGTGTAGGCCCAAGGCCAGGGTGAAAGCGTTTCCTGCAGCGCCTGCAGCCAATCTTGCATGGGAAATCCGGAAGTCCTGGGAGGGGGATGACGCGCCGCCGGGGCGCGCGGCGGGCCGGCGTGGCGCCATTGCTGGCGCCGCGGCCACGGCGGACCATGCTACCCAATCACTCCGCGCGCTTCGAGGAAGCGTGGATGACGCGTGTGCGCGGCGGGCGCCGCGCCCGGACCGGATCAGGCCGCCAGCGGCGGCAGCGTGGCCATGTCCCAGCGCGGCACCACCTGCGCCTGGGCGTCGTCGCGCTGGCCGGCCGCCAGCCGCAGCGCGCCGGCGAAGGCGATCATCGCGCCGTTGTCGGTGCACAGCTCCGGCCGCGGGAAGCAGGCGCGCCCGCCCAGCCCCGCCGCCATCTCCTGCAGGCGCGCGCGCAGGCGCCGGTTGGCGCCCACGCCGCCGGCCACCACCAGGGTGCCGGTGCCGGCCGCCTCCAGCGCGCGCCGGCACTTGATGGCCAACGTATCGACCACCGCATCCTCGAAGCCGCGGGCAATGTCGGCCCGGGTCTGCTCCGACTGGTCGCTGCCCTGCCAGGCCAGCAGCACCTGGGTCTTGAGGCCGCTGAAGCTGAAGTCCAGCCCCGGCCGGTTGGTCATCGGCCGCGGGAACTCGAACGCGCCCGGCCGGCCCTGTTCGGCCAGCGCCGCCAGCTGCGGCCCGCCCGGGTACGGCAGGCCCATCATCTTGGCGGTCTTGTCGAAGGCCTCGCCGGCAGCGTCGTCCAGGGTCTCGCCCAGCAGCCGGTAGCGGCCGATCTCCTCCACCGCCACCAGCTGGGTATGCCCGCCCGACACCAGCAGGGCCACGAACGGCGGCTCCGGCGGGTCGTCCTCCATCAGCGGCGCCAGCAGGTGGCCTTCCATGTGGTGCACGCCCAGCGCCGGCACCTCCAGCGCCCAGGCCAGCGACCGCGCCACGCCCGCGCCCACCAGCAGCGCGCCCACCAGGCCCGGGCCGGCGGTGTAGGCCACCCCGTCCAGCTCGTCCACGCCCATCCCGGCCTCGGCCAGGGTCTGGCGGATCAGCGGCACCAGCTTGCGCACGTGGTCGCGGCTGGCCAGCTCCGGCACCACCCCGCCGTATTCGGCGTGCAGGGCGATCTGGCTGTACACCGCCTGCGCGCGCAGCCCGGCCGCGCCGCCAATGGCGGTGTCGTACACGGCCACGCCGGTCTCATCGCAGGAGGTTTCAATTCCAAGCACACGCATGGGCACTAGAATGGGGGCGCAGGGGCCACAAGTCACCCCCGCCGGGCGCAGCCATGCTTGCGAAGCGGGTGAAGGGCGGGCTATCATAGGCGGCTCGCCGCGTGAAAGACCGGCGAAATCCAATTCCCGGAGATTCCATGCCCAGCGTCAAAGTCCGCGAAAACGAGCCGTTCGAGTTTGCCCTGCGCCGCTTCAAGCGCACCTGCGAGAAGGCCGGTGTCCTGGCCGAAACCCGCAAGCGCGAGTACTACGAGAAGCCGACCCAGGAGCGCAAGCGCAAGGCCGCGGCTGCCGTGAAGCGCCAGGCGCGCCGCGTCGCTCGCGACGTCACCAAGCGCCAGCGCCTGTACTGA
Organism: Luteimonas sp. JM171; assembly: GCF_001717465.1. Lineage (NCBI taxonomy): Bacteria > Pseudomonadati > Pseudomonadota > Gammaproteobacteria > Lysobacterales > Lysobacteraceae > Luteimonas > Luteimonas sp. JM171. The sequence goes on from NZ_CP017074.1 coordinate 876,388, forward strand.
CCGGCTGCCCCGCAATGCGCGGGGCGCTACGCACAGCTTCCAAGCGAAGCCGGCACGCCATGCGTCGCCGGCTTTTCTTCGTTCCCCCAGCATCGCCGGAGTGACCCGATGACCCTCAAGCAGACCCTGACCGAAGACATGAAGGCGGCGATGAAGTCCGGCGACAAGGCGCGCCTGGGCGTGATCCGCCTGATCAACGCGGCCATCAAGCAGAAGGAAGTGGACGAGCGCATCGAGCTGGACGACGCCGCGGTGATCGCGGTGCTGGGGCGCATGCTCAAGCAGCGCCGCGACTCGGTGAGCCAGTACGAGGCCGCCGGGCGCGAGGACCTGGCCGCGGTGGAGCGCGCCGAGATCGCGGTGATCGAGGGCTACCTGCCGGCGCAGATGGATGAGGCCGCGATCAACGCCGAGATCGACGCCGCGATGGCCAGCACCGGCGCCTCCGGCCCGGCCGACATGGGCAAGCTGATGGGCGCGCTGAAGCCGAAGCTTGCCGGCAAGGCCGACATGGGCCTGGTCTCGAAGCTGGTAAAGCAGAAGCTCGGCTGATCCCTGGTGCAGGAACGCGCAACGCGTTCCTGCATCAATTCCACGGCGCTTCTCACGGGCCGCTGACGGCGGCATGCCATCCTTGGCGCCATGGGACTGCGCGAGAACCCCCGGGTGCAACGGCTCGTCGAGCGGGTCAAGGGCAGCCTGCCCTACGCCCTGGTCGAGCGCTTCATCGAGTGCGACCTGCTCGCCCAGGCCGCCTCGCTGTCCTTCTTCGCCCTGATCTCGCTGGCCCCGCTGCTGGTGCTGCTGCTGTGGCTGACGGCCTCGCTGTACCCCGAAGCCCAGGAAGCCCTGCTCACCCAGATCGGCGTGCTGGCCGGCCCCCAGGCCGAGACCGTGGCCCGCACCGTCATCCGCAATGCCAGCGAGCAGCCCGACATCGGCAGCTTCGCCGGGCTGTGGAGCACGGGCCTGCTGTTCGTCGGCGCCACGGTGGTGTTCGCGCGCCTGCAGACCACCCTCAACCTCATCTTCCACACCAGCGAGAAGACCCTGGGCGGCCTGATGGCCTGGCTGCGCAAGCGCGTGTTCTCGATCGGCGTGGTGTTCGCGCTGGGATTCCTGGTGATCATTTCCACCGTACTGGGGACCGGGGTCGAAGTCCTGTTCCAGGACCTGCCGATGCTGCTGCCGGTGGCCGGCAACGCGGTGATGCTGCTGGTGTACAGCTGCGCCTTCGCCCTGATGTACCACTACCTGCCCGACCGCCGGGTGCACTGGAAGCAGGCCTTCCTGGGCGGCGTGATCACCGCGGCGCTGTTCTTGATCGGGCGCTGGGCGATCGCCCTTTACCTGGCCCAGGCCGCGCCCGGCAGCCCCTACGGATCGGCCGGCGCACTGGTGATCGTGCTGGTGTGGGTGTACTACGCGGCGATGATCTTCTTCGGCGGCGCGCTGATCACCGCGGTCATCGACGAGCGCTGGCGCGAGCGCCGGATCGCCGACGAATCCCCCTGCATCGAGAACCCTCGCAAACTGCCGGTGGTGCTGCCGGAAGACGTCCCGCCGCCAACGGGTCCACAGGCCCCCGCCGGACGCCCGTGAGCCGGGCCGGCGTGGCATCCTAGCGGGGCAATGTCCCGCATCCCTGACGCCTTCATCGACGATCTCCTGGCCCGCACCGACATCGTCGAGGTGATCAGCGCGCGCGTGCCGCTCAAGCGCCAGGGCCGGGAGTACGCGGCCTGCTGCCCCTTCCACGACGAGCGCACGCCGTCGTTCACCGTGTCGCCCACCAAGCAGTTCTACCACTGCTTCGGCTGCGGGGCCCACGGCAGCGCCATCGGCTTCCTCATCAACTACGACCGCCTGGAATTCCTGGACGCGGTGGACGAGCTCGCCCGCGCCGCCGGCATGGAAGTGCCGCGCGAGACGCAGCAGCGCAACCGCGACAGCGATACGGAGGCGATGTTCAGCGTCTTGCAGGCGTCCGAGCGGTTCTACCGCAAGCAGCTGGCCGGCAGCGACGCCGCGCGCGCCTACCTGGACAACCGGGGGGTGGACGAATCGATCCGCGAGCAGTTCGGCATCGGCTACGCGCCCGACGGCTTCGGTGCCCTGCGCGAGGCCCTGGGCAGCGACGAGCGCCGCCTCCGGCTGCTGGAAAAAACCGGCATGCTCAGCCGCAACGACCGCGGCAACGTCTATGACAAGTTCCGCGACCGGGTGATGTTCCCCATCGCCGACCGGCGCGGGCGCACCATCGCCTTCGGCGGCCGGGTGCTGGGCAAGAGCGACGGCCCCAAGTACCTCAACTCGCCCGAGACCCCGCTGTTCCACAAGGGCCGCGAGCTGTACGGCCTGTGGCAGGCACGCCAGGCCAACCGCGAACTGCAGCGGCTGGTGGTGGTGGAGGGCTACATGGACGTGATCGCCCTGTTCCAGCACGGCATCACCCAGGCGGTGGCCACGCTGGGCACCGCCACGACGCCCGACCATGCCGAGCTGCTGTTCCGCAGCGCCCCGGACGTGTACTTCTGCTTCGACGGCGACGCCGCCGGCCGCCGCGCCGCGGTCAAGGCGATGGAATCGGTGCTGCCGCGCATGCGCGACGGGCGCCAGGCCTTCTTCCTGTTCGTGCCCGAGGGCGAGGATCCGGATTCGCTTGTGCGGGCCGAGGGACAGGCCGGCTTCGACGCTCGCCTGGCGGCGGCCACGCCGCTGTCGGAATTCTTCTTCGACACCGTGGGCGAAGGCATCAACCTGGGTTCGCTGGACGGCAAGGCGCGGATGGCCGAGCGCGCGCGCCCGCAGCTGGACAAGATCCCCGACGGCGCCTTCGGCGACCTGATGCGCCAGCGCCTGACCGAGCTCACCGGCGTGGGCGCACGCGCCAGTGGGCCGGAGACCCACGTGCCCGCGCACCGCGCGCGCTCCGGGCGGCCGGTCAACGCGCCGCGGCGCAGCCTGGTGCGCACCGCCATCCTGCTGCTGCTGCAGCGCCCGGCCCTGGCCCTGGACCTGCCGGGCCCGTACCGCTTCACCGCCCTGCGCCAGCCCGGCATCCCGCTGCTGGTGGAGCTGATCGCCATCGTCCACAGCCGCCCGGACATCACCACCGCATCGCTGATCGAGCAGTTCGCCGGGCGCGAGGAAGCCGACGCGCTGCAGAAGCTGGCGATGATCGACCTGCCGGGCGAGGAAGCCACCTGGCGCGCCGAGTTCATCGACGTCATCGCCCGCCTGGACCGCCAGACCATCGAGCAGCGCATCGATGAACTCCAGGCGCAGGTGGCCGAGGGCGGCTTTGCCGCACTGTCGGCCGAGGAGAAGGACGAGCTGCGGCAACTCCAGGCCGCCCGGGCCGCCCCCGGCTGAACCGCCACGGCCCGGCGCCATGTCAACGGACTGTCATCAAAACCTCGGGTTATCCCCAATGTCCGCACGCGGGGTGCGCCGATAGTCTTCCGGCATCGGCGCCCGTTGGCGCCCACTGCTGCGTGTCCCGATGAGCATCGACGCCCCCCGCTCCGATTTCTCCCTGCCGGACTGGATCAACAGCGCGCTCCAGCGCTTCCGCGACCTGGCCTCGCCCGCGCAGGGCTTCGACGAAGCCATCACCGGCGCCAACGGCCGCGGCGTGGAGTTCCAACACGATCCGGCGAGCACCCGCATCAGCGATGAATCCAGCGTCCGCCAGCGCACCACCTGGACGGGGACCACCGAAGTCACGGCCAGCGTGCGCGGCCACGACAGCGGGCCAATCCCGGTCACCTACCACGCCAACGCCGTGCGCTCGCAGGCCACGCCCGAGGCGATGCAGGCGCTCAACCCGATGGATCCGGACACCTGGCCGCCCGGCACCAGCGTGGAGCTGCGCGGCGGCGACTTCACCGGCACCGCGTTCGAAGACACCTTCCGCAACCTCGCCGACGCCAACGGCATCGAGGACATCAGCGAGGTCCGGCTGGTGGTGAGCAAGAGCACCATCACCAAGGCCACGCCGGTGCCCGAGCTGCGGATCATGTCCGGCCACGCGCACGTGTTCGATACCCCGTTCGAGACCGCCTACGCCGCGCCCGCGACCGACCGCGAGGACTTCTCGATCCACACCCTGGTGCAGCGCGATCCCACCTCGCCCGGGCAGCGCGCCGACTTCAACCACCTGCTGGTCACCGGCACCCAGCCGGACGGCACCATCGGCGTGAGCGAGACGGTGAGCGCGAGCTCCATCAACGGCCTGATCACCGACGTGGCCAGCGGCGAGGTCAACGACATCACCTGGACCTTCGACCGCGAAGGCCGCCCGGTGCACGCCGAGGGCACCCTGACCTGGACGCCTGGCAGCAGCCGCTACCGCGCCGGCGACCGCACCGAATCCACCGCCCAGAGCGATTTCCGCAAGGACAATGGCCTGGGCAGCGACCACCACACCGGCCACTTGTTCGCCTACCGCTTCGTGCACGGGCACGGCCCGGTGAACATGTTCCCGCAGCAGGCCAACTTCAACACCGGCCCCTATGCGCGCATGGAGCAGGAGTGGGCCGACTGGCTGGACCACGGCATGGACATCGACGTGCGCATTGAACTGGCGCCTGCCGGCGCGCAGTTCCCCGAGCAGGTGATCGTGGATTACACCGTGACCGATCCGGAGAGCGGCGCCGTGGTGTACGACCCGCAGACCACCGTCTTCGACAACGAAGCCGGCCAGTACTTCAGCAACATCCGGCCGGACGCCATGGACGACATGATCAGCCACGCCAGCTGATATCCTCGCCGCGATGGACAGCAATGACCTGATCATGCAGATCGGCCGGAAGATCGTGAGCGATCCCAAGGTCGACGCGGAGCCCTGGGACGGCTACGCCCTGATTGCCTCGTACGGCGATGATCGTCGGGTACTCAGCGGCTTCCGCTACCGCGACGGCCAGCCGCCGGAAGCCGCCACGCCGGAAGCCAGGGACCTGGGCAACGACTTCGACGCTCTGCGCCAAGCCACCCGCGTGGACGGCAAGGACCCGTGGGGGGCCTGCGTGATCCGCATCGTCGCCGCCACCGGCAAGATCACCGCCGACTTCGCCTACGAGGCGGCGGAGCAGTGGGACATCACGCCGGCCACCCTGGCCGAAGTCTCCGAGCGCGCGCGCCCGGGCTGAGCGCTTGCTACGCTATCGCGCCCGCCCTCACGAGTACCGCCATGCCCTCCTTTGATGTCGTCTCCGAAGTCGACGGCCACGAGCTGACCAACGCCGTTGACCAGGCCAACCGTGAGCTGGCCAACCGCTTCGACTTCAAGGGCGTGGAGGCCAGCTTCGAGCTGGAAGATGAAGTCATCACCCAGTCCGCGCCGAGCGAGTTCCAGCTCAAGCAGATGACCGACATCCTGAGGGCGCGGCTGATCGCGCGCGGCATCGACGCCCGCTGCCTGGAGTTCGGCGACGTCGAGACCAACCTGGCCGGCGCGCGCCAGAAGATCAGCGTCAAGCAGGGCATCGAGCGCGAGCTGGCCAAGAAGCTGCAGGCCACGCTCAAGGAAGCCAAGCTCAAGGTCGACAGCCAGATCAATGGCGACAAGCTGCGCGTCAACGGCAAGAAGCGCGACGACCTGCAGGCCGCGATCGCCCTGCTCAAGGCCGGCGAATTCGAACGCCCGCTGCAGTTCGACAACTTCCGCGACTAGTTCACCGGCCTTCCGGCCAGGCGTAGGACTCCAGCCGCCCGCACTCCGGGCAGCGGAAGATGGTGATCGGCATCCGCGCCGCCTTGTCCACCTTCAGGCCGGTCCACCAGGACTTCTCCGGCTCACCCGGGGCCCAGTGCCCGCGGAGCGCACCGCCATGGGTGTTATCGAGCCCGTAGCCCGGCTCCATCGGCCGCCTGCATTGCCTGCACTCGGGCTGTTGCTGTTTCAATCGTCTCCTCCCCTAAGTGAATGGAACCCGGCCCCAACCGCCACGGCAACCGGAATGGCCACCACCTGCCCGACGACCAGGACGCCTCCATCTGCGGATCACGCACTACCGAACGGCTTGGCCACCAACCAGGCCACACCGCACAGGATCAAAAAGCCGAGCCCCCAGACCAGCACCGTCTCCAGCGTCGAAGCCTCTTCCTGGTCGCCGGCGGCAGTTTCCGGGAACCGCCCGAGCGTCACCGCGCGCCATACCGGCCAGCCGACGTACCAGGGCACCCACAGCACCACGACCTCCCAGGCCAGCCACAGGATGAAACGCCCCGCGGCAATGAGCGGCCTGGACAGCGGATCAAATATTTCGCTCATCGCGCTCCCCCGCTTCTAGAGAAACCAACACCAACCCGACACGCAGCACCGTAACGCCCGCCATCTCGATTCCATCCACGACGCATCTTCATGCTCCAAATGCATGGCGGCTCCCCGGCTCCCTAACTCAGTCAACCTCCAAGCCCGATACAAGCTGCTCTCGGATCATCCAGACGGCTTCGATGCGATCAGCGTTTGGATAGCCCCGGTTCGCGAGCAGCACGACGCCGAATTTCTCTGCGGGTACGAACGCCACGTACGCGCCGAAGCCACCAGTCGAGCCGGTCTTGTTGAAGAAGTAGCCGCCATCTCCGTCCTGTTCGTCCAGACGATAGGCCGGCTGCGGTTCGAACGCCATTTCCCTGGCGTTGCCACCAAGCAACCACTCGCGCGAGACGGCCTGCGGATATCGCTCCCAGCCCAGGCCCTGCTCCACCGGCCCGGCACGGAAGTATCCGCCTTGCGTCACCTCCACCGCCCGGCGCATCGCCGGTTCAAGCGGGCCCGGATCGATGTTCCCCAGCACGAAGCGGACCAGATCCGAAACCGTCGTCTTGACGCCGTACGCCGGCGCGGCGAGCGGACCCGGGCCCACCCGGACCGGCCTGTCATTGCGATAGCCCCAGGCGTAGTCCGCCATCCTGTGCGCGGGCACGTGGATGAAGGTGTCGGCCATGCCGAACGCGCCGAACACCGTCGACTGCATCAGCTCGGCGAAGTCGCCATCCATTGCACTGGCCGTCACCACGCCGAGCAGGCCGGGACTGGGATTGGAGTAATCCCGCCGCGTCCCCGGCGGCGCCGATGGCTCCCAGCCGCGGAAGTAGTCCATGGCGGCGGCGTCGTCCCCCACCTCGCCGGGGAACTGCAGCGGGAAGCCGCCGGCGGTGTACGTACCCAGATGGAGCAAGGTGGCCTGGTCGATCGGCCTGCCCTTCAATTCGGGCAGGTGCTCGCCCGGGTGATCCTCAAGCGACAGCTCGCCGCTCGCCTGTGCGTACGCGGCCAGCGTTGCGGTAAAGACCTTGCTGACGGAACCGATCTCGAAAAGCGTTGTGTCGGTGACCGGCGCGCCGGTTTCCTTTGAAGCGACGCCATACAGGAAAACATGCGGCTCGCCATCGACGATCACCCCCACGGCCATGCCGGGGACATCGTGCTCGGCCATCAGCGGCAGGATCGCAGTGTCAACCACGGCCTGTACCCGCGCGGCATCTTCAGCTGCCGAAGCCGTCGGCGGAAAAAGGCAGGCGAGCGCAAGCAATGGCCCGGAGGCAAGAACCCTGGCGATGGTCATGGCTGTTCCGTCCGTCTGCACCAGTTACAGCCCAAGGCCTACCGCTCCCATATTCCTGACTCGTACATCAGCCGCAGCGTGTAGTTGACCTGCAGAGTCTGGTTGCTGCCACAGGCGATCCTCGTCGCTGGACCGTCCGACGGCTCAACCACGACGGCCGAATCGCCCCTCAGCGCATCCACGAGGGTGTACCTGCTTTCCCCACGCATGAACTCGACGGCGGCATCTCCATTGGAAGAAGCCATGAAGGCGAACACACCTGCCGGCGGCCGCTTTTCCTCCGGATGGACCACCATCGTCGATCCCCCGCGCGAGGCCCGGTACTGCATGTAGCCATGGTCACCGACCCTGGCCGATCCGCGCGATGAGCACAGCGCATGCTCCTGGTCGTCCGCCTGGCAGGACCACAGCGTCACCTCATCGCTTTCGCACAGGGGACTTGGGGGGTAGTACTGGCTGTGATCCTCCCAGGTGGCCGACCGGATCAGGGACCCAGGCGTCGGCTCCTGCGAAGCCGCCGGCGGCGTGATCACCGCAAGCAGCGCTGCGCAAAGCAGCAGCGCGGATGATTTCAGGGCCGATCGCGCAGTCGTGGTCCAGTGCGGGAAGAGCGGGTCGGATATCCCGCTCACGATTGCTCCCGCGTGTCGCCCGCCCCCGACTCGAACTGCTCGAAGACCTGCTGCCCCGTCAGCTTCCGGGTCTGGTTCTTGAACTCATAGAAGCCGGGCTTCTGGTCAATGAAGATCTCGTTGGTCAGCTTGAACGCCTGATCCTGGAACAGCCCCGCAGAGAGGATGTATTCGCCGGTGGGTAGCAGGTGATAGAACAGGTGCGTCCCGCAAACCGCGCAAAAGCCGCGCTCGGCCCAGTCGGAGGAGGGGTAGACGGTAGGGGCACCGGAAAACTGCACCTCCTTCCCCACATGGACCGCGAACATCGGCCCGCCCCACCGGCGACACGTGGTGCAGTGGCACAGCCCGACTTCACCGTGCCCGGGCGCCTTCACTCCCACTGCGCCGCACAAACAGGAACCTTCCATAGCGCGCTCTCCTCGTTGGGAGTTTGAACGTAAATGACCCGGGCCCCTGGCTCAACTGCAACCGCCGGGTTCCCCGTCAGCACCGGCCCTTTTTCCTGTGACCGGTCGAGCGCCTGGTGAGCATGGTGAAGTCATCCAGACCTTCGCCCCCTCCCTTGGGGCGAGGAGATCAAGTTCATCTGCCCGCTCGGCCGTTTCCCGCAAAAAGCAGCTGTTCACGGAAAGATTGACGATGCTGCCACCGTAAGCTTCCCCGTCAAGCACAGAGTTCAAAAGTAGAACCTCCGGTGCGTTGGTAACGGTATTCGCTGGGCGTCAGGTTGCCCAGCGATTCGTGGGATCGCTCCTCGTTGTACTCGAGCATCCACCAGTACGCCGCTTCGCGGACATCATCGAGGCGTGCGAACAGGTGCTGGTCCAGGACCTCCTCTCGGAAGGTCCGGTTGAAGCGCTCGATGTAGGCGTTCTGGTTGGGCTTGCCGGGCTGGATGTATTGGATGGCCATGGCGTTGGCCTTGGCCCACTGAATGAAGGTCTCGCCCAGGAATTCGGGACCGTTGTCGGTGCGCAACACCTGCGGCAGGCCGTGATCGCGCTTGAGCTGCTCTAAGTGTCACCGCCGACGTAAAACTGACCCNCTAAGATCCGGACCAGGCGGGTGGAGTTGATCGACGTGTCGACCTCGATATGCAGTGCCTCGCGGTTGAAGTCGTCGACCACGTTGAAGGTCCGGAACCGTCGCCCGCAGGCCAGCGCGTCGGACATGAAATCCGCCGACCAGACGGTGTCGGGGAGCCGCGGAACGTAGAGCGGTACCCGCTCGCGTTTGGGCAGCCGGCGCCGGGCGGCGCGTCGCAGGTTGAGCTTCTTGGCCTTGTACACCCGATAGATCCGCTTGTGATTCCATTCCGGATGGCTGCGTCGAAGGAATGCGCGGCACTTCCAGAACCCACGGCTGGGGCGCTCCTGCACCAGCTGCGACAGGACAGCGATGATCTCCCCGTCGCGTACCGTCCAATCCAGCGGCGGGCGATACCAGGCCGCCTCCGACAACCCAATCCATGCACAGGACCGACGCACCGACCGCGCGTGTACCTCGACCAGGTACCGCACCGCCTCGCGTTTACGCGCCGGCCCTACAGTTTTTTTGCAATCAGATCCTTCATCGCGGCCGCGTCGAGTGCCAACTCCGCGTACATCCGCTTGAGCCGGCTGTTCTCGGCTTCCAGCTCCTTGACCCGCCGCAGCTCGGACGCTTCCAGGCCGCCGTACTTCGACTTCCACTTGTAGTAGGTCGGCACGCTGATGCCAGCTTGCCGGCAGATGTCCTTGACCGGGATACCGGCGTCAGCCTCCTTGAGGATGGCGACGATCTGGGTCTCGGTGAATCGGGATTTCTTCATGGAACCTCCTGGCTGGGAAATGTGCCAGAAAGTTCTACTTCTGAGGACTCTATCTAGAGGGGAAGCTTACGCGGCAGGGACTGGAAGACGATGGGATCCAGGTTCCGGTCGCCAAGCTGTGCCGGTGGTTCGGCGTGCCTCGGCGGACGGTGTATTACCGGGCCACCAAGGCCCCGCCGAAGGTGCGGCCGGAGTTGGCCGAGCCGATCAAGCAGTTGATCGAGGAGGAGCCGTCGTTCGGCTACCGCACCGTGGCCGGGTTGCTGGGCATGAACAAGAACACCGTGCAGCGCATCTTCCAGCTCAAGGGCTGGCAGGTCCGCAAACGGGCCGTGGGCCAGCGTCCGCGGATCCAGGCGCTGCCGTCGGTGGCAAGCGCACCCGATGAGCGCTGGGCGACCGACCTGTGCCGGATCTGGGGCGGCCGGGATGGCTGGCTGACACTGGCCCTGGTGGTGGACTGCCACACCCGGCAGCTGCTTGGCTGGCAGCTCTCGCGCAGCGGCAAGGCCAGCACCGCGGCATCTGCGCTGGAGCAAGCACTGATCACCCGTTATGGCTCGCTGGGGCGGGTTCCAACCCCCTTCCTGCTGCGCTCGGACAACGGTCTGGTCTTCACCAGTCGCCACTACACGCGACTGGTGCGCAGCTACGGCTTGAAACAGGAGTTCATCACCCCGCACTGCCCGCAGCAGAACGGCATGGTCGAACGGCTCATCCGCACCTTGAAGGAACAATGTGCCCACCGACACCGCTTCGAGAGCCAGCAGCACGCAATGCGTGTGATCAGCGACTGGATCCAGTTCTACAACTTCCGGCGGCCCCACCAGGCGCTGGGCATGAAGACACCCGCTGAGGCTTATGCTTTAGCGGCCTGAGCTGTGCAGGAACCGCTGGGTCATTACAAGGGCGCGCACGCTAAGGGTCGCCAGCTTTCATGTTCTTTACTTCAAGAATCTCGTAAACATTCAGGATATAGCGGTAGGCACTAAGACTGCAGTAGGCCCCCGGAGGGCTTAGCTCGCCCCGGACAATTACGTCAGCAGAACCCCAAGGGCCACCGAGGGGGCTGGGGGCTGCCTCCACAGGCAACCTGGCCTGCTCCATTTGAGATGCCCTCACGCACCAGGTTTCCTCGGATCCACTCGGCGTAAAGTTGGATGCTTCGAAGTGATAGAAGTACTTGCCACTATAGATCTGTCCCGGCGGATGAGTTGCACAACCGGCCAAGATGAGAAGTGCAGCGATGGCGAATACTTTGCTCAGCGGCCTAACACCAGAATTAAGCCGTGGCGCGAAGCGGCATCGGCTTGAACGACTTGTTAGGCGGCTACGGATCACCGAACAGGAAGTCGAAGGGAACCTCCCGTGTGCGAGACCCCGAACCCGCCACGTAATGCCACTTTGCCACCGCCGCTTGAGCAGTACTAGCCCAAGCAGGGTGACCGGATGACGAAAGAACCTTGGACGAGCGGACGGAGCCGTCGGGGTCCACCTTGACCTCCAGCGTCACGTGCCCCTCGCGAAGCTCCGTAATCCGAGGCGCCTCGGGCGCCGGACAGTGGATAAGTTCCGGGTCAAGCCTGGAGCAGAGCCCAGCGGCTGGTGGAGCAGTTGAAGTAGCTGCTAGTGCAATGACGATCCAGAGTGCGCTCATAGCCGCCTAACGCTGGACTTAAGCCGCGCCGCGAAACGGCGTCGGCTTGAAGGACTTGTTAGGCCGCTGGTCCGCCATGGTTACGCCTACATCCACAGACACGCGAACAACGACTGTCTTGTTCATGTAGTTAGAGCCGTACACCCGGAACACCTTGGGGAAGAATCCGACGCCTGAGCCAATCTCAATCTCATAGCAGTCTGGTAGGTCTAGAGTGACTGCGCCACAGTCAATTTTCTGAGCCGATTTAATCTCCCCTAGTCTCAGCCAAGACAACTCGGTCCGTTTGTCTGAGCAAGCGCCGGTGCAAGAGTACTGGAACTGTTGCTTTGCGAAGGGGCCTCTGCCCGCGATGGCTTCGACGTAACGAGCTATGTCTAGGGCAGATCCGTGATCAGGAGCAGGAAAATAGTTGCGTGTCGTTGTGACTGCGGAGCAAATTTCCCCGAACTCGTCATACGTCCACTCCCCAGGCGCTCTATGAATGTCTCCCTCCAGCCCGAAGCGGCGCTCTGATTGAAGAGAGTCGATGCGATCGTGTTCGTTAAAATCAACAGTAATCAGGTCTGACGCGCAGACGCCGAAGTAGCTCCCCCAAGCAATTGCGTGACTATAGAAACGTATCGGCTCCAAGGTATCGAACCTAGGGCGATCTACATCAATCATGATTGACCCGGATGCGCCAAGGAGTCTTGCTGCCAGCTCCCGCAATGGAAGGGTTTTCGCTTCGTGGACGGTCAGCGGCACCGAGTCGTTTGGCGTCGCCGCCAGCGCTGCTACGAGAAAGATTGCGCGCATGCTGCCCCCCTGCGGCCTAACACCTAAGTTAAGCCGAGACGCGTAGTGGAGCCAACCACATGGCAAGCTTTACCTGCCATGTGGTTGGTGGAACGAAGCGGCTTCGGCTTGAACGCATTGTTAGGCGGCTGCCGATCACTATGCAGGATCACCAGAGGGCTCTACCAGCGACTCCATGCCATCCTCTCGGATGATCCGCAGCAGCTCATCCAGGGCGAACTGGTCCGTGACGAATAGATCATCCCAAACGGTCGAAGTGTTGGATGCGTCGACTACTTCAAGCGTCCAGTCGGTGTCCGGCCCGCGATAGATCTCAACGCGCACGGTGTGCCCTTTGTCAGTGATCGACTGGCAGAGCGGGGACATTACAAGTTCGTAGTTGTCTTCCATCGTTGTCTCAGTTTGCGGTGTGGTTGCTCAGCCGCCTAACACCTTGAGTTAAGCCGAACCGCGAAGCGGTTTCGGCTTGAACGAACTGTTAGGCGCCTGGCCGGCGAGCCGCGCCTGCCGAAGAAGTTTGCCCGAAACCCAGAGGTTTTTGGCCGGGACCACGAGACCTGACTCAAAAGGCGTGAACAGCACGGTCATGATGAGCATTGGGGCCAGTCCTATGGTCTTGGCTCGGGGATCGATGAATCGGCAGGTCCGGTGAACCGCAGTTGCGTACGCGATCACCGGTGGCACGGTGACCAGCGCCAGCAGGATTGCTGCGGCGATTGTGGTCTTGGATGCCTGGGTGACAGCGGTGACGATCATCGCAGTAAACCAAGCGACGTGTATCACGTAGCTTTGAAGCAGACGTTTCCGTTGCTTTTGTAGCTTCGTGACCACGCAAGGTTCCATAGGCGCCTAACACCTAAGTTAAGCCGCGCCGCAGCGGGGCGTGAAGCACATGGCAAGCTCTTCCTGCCATGTGGTTTGCGCCCCGATGCGGTGTCGGCTTGAACGCATTGTTAGGCGCCATGCCGGACGGTTACAAGTGCGGGCATGAGACTACTGACCCATGCACCAAGCGCCATTCCACCGAGCGCCCCGAATACTATTACTACAACGTCCATTGCGTTCCGTCCAGCAGCAACGCTGCCGCAACAGCGGCCAGTAGGACTGCAACAGACACAATGGCTCCGGCTATACGCGATCGGCTATTCAGGGTGCTGGGCCTGTTGCAATGGTTACATACGAACCTGGCTTTCTTGCTTCCAATCTGTAATGGCGCCAATGACCATGCTGATATGGTCATCGGTGATTTGCAGCTTGGGCAGCGGGTCGCGATGCGTTTCATGGCGCCTAACACCTTGAGTTAAGCCGAACCGCGAAGCGGTTTCGGCTTGAACGAACTGTTAGGCGCCTGGCCGGCGAGCCGCGCCTGCCGAAGAAGTTTGCCCGAAACCCAGAGGTTTTTGGCCGGGACCACGAGACCTGACTCAAAAGGCGTGAACAGCACGGTCATGATGAGCATTGGGGCCAGTCCTATGGTCTTGGCTCGGGGATCGATGAATCGGCAGGTCCGGTGAACCGCAGTTGCGTACGCGATCACCGGTGGCACGGTGACCAGCGCCAGCAGGATTGCTGCGGCGATTGTGGTCTTGGATGCCTGGGTGACAGCGGTGACGATCATCGCAGTGAACCAAGCGACGTGTATCACGTAGCTTTGAAGCAGACGTTTCCGTTGCTTTTGTAGCTTCGTGACCACGCAAGGTTCCATAGGCGCCTAACGCCTGAGTTAAGCCGCGTGGCGCAGTTGCGCGGACGGCGTGGTAGCGTGAGCGTACCGCGCCGGCAAGCAACGAAGCAACGTCGGCTTGAACGAATTGTTAGAGTGCAGGTCGTTACTCTGAAATCCACGTTGACGCAAATGGCTCGCCACATTGTTGTGCAGCTACGGGATCAATATTGCGAGCGGTCGCACTATCCATGGCGCCGCCACCTACTCTCACAAAAGTTCCAATCAGATACGTTTTGCCAGTGACCTTGCTGTGTACTCCCACTCCACGATTATTAGTTACCAGTTCAAACGCGGAGTGCCAGTAAGGCGTATGTAATGCGCCAGTTTCGGCTGATCTAATCCTAAGGCAGCCGTTATCGATGACAAGGTAACCGCTAGCTCCGCCGGTTAGCCATACTTCTTCGGTGCCTGAAGCGGGCGGTGGAAGTTGAGCGAACACAATCTTGTGTGCGGGGGCATGTGCGCAAGATGCCAAAAGAGCCAATATCAGGATTGCGAAAGTCTTCATTACTGCACTCTAACACCTATTCGGCGGCAAAAATGAAGAATAATCCCGCCGCGTAACACGGCAATCGCTCCGAATCAGTCGCATAACCCCCCTCCATAGGACGCAACGCGTCAGCTTTGCCGCATAACTCCCCAGTTATGCGGCTCCCCAAATCGAACCTAGCAGCAGGCGGCCACCGGCACAAGGCTCGGCGTACGACCACTGCCGGACCCGGCAGGCGAATTTCCCAGGCCAGCGGCTACTGCCGCCCCTCACCCAATCCGCTCAAACTCCATCAACGCCATCGGCGCCAGCCACGGCTGCAACCAGTGGTCGAGCAGCAGGAACGCAAACAGCGCCATCAGATACACCACGGAGTAGTTGAACGTCCGCATGGCGAAGAATTCATCCGGCGGATCCAGCATTTTCCAGGCGTACCAGAGGAACACCGCGCCCAGCACCAGCGCGCCGCCCAGATAGAACAGGCCGCTCATGCCGGTGGCCCAGGGCAGTACCGTCGCCACCACCAGCAGCACGGTGTAGAACAGGATCTGCCAGCGGGTGTAGGTGACGCCGTGGGTGACGGGCAGCATCGGGATCAGGGCGCGGGCATAGTCCTCGCGGCGGAAGATGGCCAGGGCCCAGAAATGCGGCGGGGTCCAGACGAAGATGATCAGCACCAGCAGCAGGGCGAAGGGGTCGAGCTCGCCGGTGATGGCGGCCCAGCCCAGCGCGGGCGGCGCGGCGCCGGCGATGCCACCGATCACGATGTTCTGCGGCGTGGCGCGCTTGAGGTAGCCGGTATAGACGATGGCGTAGCCGATCAGCGAGGCGAAGGTGAGCACCGCGGTCAGGGGGTTCACCAGCAGCACCAGCACCAGCATGGAGGCCACGCCCAGGATGATGGCGAACACCAGCACCTGCATCGGGCGCAGGGTGCCGGTGGCCAGCGGGCGCTGGGAGGTGCGCACCATGACCTTGTCGATGCGCTGGTCGATGAGGTGGTTGATGGCGGCGGCGGACGCCGAGGCCAGCCAGATGCCGAGCATGCCGAACACCACCAGGTCCAGCGGCGGCAGCCCGGGCACGGCCAGGAACATGCCCACCAGGGCGGTGAACACGATCAGCGCCACCACCCGCGGCTTGGTCAGCTCCCAGTACTGGCCAACGAGGTTCTTGGGCATCAGTCCGGCTCCTGTACCCGCGCCAGCAGCGAGACCAGCACGAACAGCAGCAGCGCGGCGCCGGCGTTGTGCATCACCGCCAGCCACAGCGGCAGCGCCAGTTTGACGTTGAGGATGCCCAGCGCCACCTGGGTGACGGTGAGGGCGGCCAGCGTGCTGCCCCACCCGCGCATGCCCGGCAGGCGCAGCAGTTTGACCGCCAGCGCGATCAGCACCGCGAACGCGGCCACGGCGCCGATCCGGTGCGCCAGCTGGATGGCGATGCGCGATTGCCCATCGAGGATGCCGCCCTCGTAGTCCACCCCCACCCCGCGCCACAGCACAAAACCTTCGCGGAAATCCGCCTGTGGCCACCACTGGCCCACGCACCTGGGGAAGTCGAGGTAATGGTGGCTGCCGGTGGTCCAGCCGCCGCCGCCGCAGGCCAGCGCCGCGTAGTTGGCGCTCACCCATCCGCCCAGGGCAATCTGCAGGCCCAGCACCGCCAGCGCGGCGTACAGCCAGCGGCGCACCGTGGCCGCATTGGCCAGCCGGATCGGCAGGTGGGTGGCGCGCCAGGCCATCCAGGTGATCAGCGAGAAGGTCAGCAGCCCGCCCATCAGGTGGGCCATCACGATCACCGGCTTGAGCAGCAGGGTCACCGTCCATTTGCCAAGGAGCGCCTGGAAGATGATCACCGCCAGGGTGAGCACGGCGGCGCGGGCCAGGTCGATGTTGGACCAGCGCAGCGCCGCCAGCAGCAGGATTGCCTCCCCTGCCCCCGCCAGCCCGAATGCCAGCCCGATGTGCCCGTACATGTAGGCGGGGATGGCGGCGGCCACCAGCGCGGATGCGCCGATGATCTGCAGCGCGCCGTGCCTGCGCTTGCGCACCGCCATCAGCGCCATCAGCAGCACCAGCACGCCGAGCCCGGCGGCGATGTGGCGGTGCACCTGCTCGCGCCAGGCCTTGTGGGTCTCGAACGGGCGGATCTGGCTGGCGGCGTGGTCGGCCACTTCGGCGGGGGCCTGCGGCCACGCGGCGCGCCCGTAGCAGGTGGGCCAGTCCGGGCAGCTCAGGCCGGCGTCGGACAGGCGCACGAAGGCGCCAAACACTACCACGCACAGGGTCAGCACCACGGCTGCCCAGGCAATGCGGTGGAAGTGGCGGTGCACGGCGGGCCGCGAAGGCGCGGCGCCGGGCTTGGCTGCGGCACCGGCCATCAATCGAGTCTCAGCAGGCGCGACATATCGCTGCGCAGGTCCCCAACATCGAACCCGGGAGCGTAGCGCAGAATGACGAAGCCGTTTGGATCGATCACGTACACCGGCACGCCGGCGGGGTCGTTGCTGCGCGGCAGCGCGGCCTGCAGGGCCGGGTCCGGCGCGATCTCGCGGATGGAGCGGTTGCGCACCGCGTCTTCGGGCATCCCGCCCACCCACAGGGTGTGCACGCGGTCGGCGCGGCGGGCAAACAGGCGCCACGCGGTGTCCAGGCCTTCGGAGAGTTCCACGCACGGCTGGCCGCAGTTGGCCGGCGCCGGCACCACGATGCGCCAGATGCGCGCCTCCGGATCCCACGGGTACTCGCCGCCATCCTGCAGGCGCAGGGTGGTCTCGCGCAGGTCCACCGGCGGCTGCAGCAGCTCGCCGTGGCTGCGCGTGCCCTCGGGCATCCAGCCGGCAAAGCGCAGCACGCCGGCCACGATGGCCGAGCCCAGGAACAGCACCACGATCAGGATCAGCATCCCGCGGTTCTTGTTGCGCACGGAATCAGGGACTTGTTGGTTCATGACGACGGGGGGACTCTGCGGGTGCCGCGCGGGCGGCGGAAGGTGAGGATGAGGGCGGTGGCCAACACGGCCAGCGCCAGGCCGTACCACTGCACGGCGTAGCCCAGGTGCTGCTCGGGCGGCAGGGTGTTGGGAAGGATCTCGAGGTCGCGGGCGTAGCCGCCGGGCGCGTCTGGATCCAGCCGCAGCACCCGCGGCGCGATCCGCTCGCGGCCCAGCGCCTGGGCCAGCGCGTCCAGGTCGAGCGCCATCAGCAGCAGGCTGCCGTCGGCCTGGGGCTGGATGGCGGCATTGGCCAGGCCGGCGGAAGGCGGCGCCAGCAGCAGGCCCTCCAGAGGGGGCGCGGGCAGTTCACCACCGATGGCGGGGATGCTGCGGTCGGGCGGCACCGGCAGCCAGCCGAGCTCCACCAGCATGGGCTCGCCAGCGGCAGGATCAAACAGCCGGTACACCCGCACGCCTGGGCGGCCGTTGCGCTGCTGGTTGTCGAGCAGCACCGCCGGCGCGTCCGCCCAGATGCCTTCTCCGGCGGCCCAGGCGAAGCCGTCCGCGGCGTCGGCGCTGGCGGCGGCGGCCAGCGGCTGCGGGTCGCGCTCGGCCAGCACCTGTGCGGCCTGGTCAAGCATTGCCTGCTTCTGGTCCTTGCGCCCGTACTGCCAGCTCCCCAGTGCGCTGAACAGCGCGATGGCGGCCAGCGCCAGGGCCCAGCCGAACACCAATGTCGTGCGGCGGCTCACACCCGGCGCCCGTGGGGCTGCGATAATGACCGGCAGTGCCTTGGGGCCCCGGAGCCGTTGATGAATGACACCGTAAAAGTCCTGCTGATCGTGGGTTTCCTGCTGGTCATCCTGTGGAACCTGGGCTCGGCCCTGTACTACATGATGGTCGACAAGGGGACGACCAAGCGCACGGTCAATGCGCTGACCCGGCGCATCGCGCTCTCGGTGGCCCTGATCCTGATCGTGCTGCTGTCGATCTGGATGGGCTGGATCACCCCGCACGGGGTGGGTGGGTAGGCCGATGCGCCTGGCCGATGCCCAGCCGGCATCGGCCACATTGGCGAACGCGCCGCGCTAGACCACGTAGACGAACAGGAACAGCGCCAGCCACACCACGTCGACGAAGTGCCAGTACCACGCGGCCGCTTCGAACGCGAAGTGGTTCTCGCCGGTGAAGTGGCCCTTGAAGCAGCGCCACCACACCACCGCCAGGATGATCGCACCCAGGGTCACGTGCACCCCGTGGATGCCGGTGAGCATGTAGAAGGTGGAGCCGTAGATCCCCGACCCCATGGTGAGGTTGAGGTCGCGGTAGGCGTGCACGTACTCCATCGCCTGCGAGACCAGGAAGATCGCGCCCAGGATGATGGTGACGCCCAGCCAGATCAGCAGCTGGCGGCGGTTCTCGGCCTTGAGCGCGTGGTGGGCGATGGTGAGGGTCACGCCCGAAGTCAGCAGGATCAGGGTGTTGAGCAGCGGCAGGCCCCATGCCGAGACCAGCTCGAAGCCGCCACCCACTTCCATCGGCCCGGCGCTCGGCCACGAGGAGCTGAAGCCCTGCCAGAGGAAGTCGTTGGTGGCTACGCCCTTGACGCCTTCGCCGCCCAGCCACGGCACCGACAGCATGCGGGTGTAGAACAGCGCGCCGAAGAACGCCGCGAACAGCATGATCTCGGAGAAGATGAACCAGATCATCCCCATCCGGAACGAGGTGTCGACCTGCTTGTTGTAGTAGCCCGACACCGACTCCAGGATCACGTCGGCAAACCACTTCATCAGCACCAGGGCCAGGCCGGCCACGCCGATGCCGAACACCGTCGGCCCCCAGCTGACGTCGTTGAACCAGCTGGCCAGGCCGAACATGGCGATGAATAACGCCACGGAGGCGAACAGCGGCCACTTGCTGTGGGTCGGCACGAAGTACGGCTGCTGCTCGGACGTGTGCTGGGCTTGGGCTTGGGCCATGGCTCTGGGCTTCCGGTTCTGTTTGCTTTGGTGTGTCAGCGCGCGGCGAGGGGCTGCGCGTGGTTGGTTTGCGACCGCTCTGCCAGCCGTTCGGTCGCGTAGTCGTTCTTGTAGAAGGTGTACGACAGGGTCACGGTATCGACGTTCTCGGGCAGTGAGGGGTCGATGATGAAGCGCACCGGCATGTCGCGCACTTCACCGGCCTGCAGGGTTTGGGCGGTGAAGCAGAAGCATTCGGTCTTGAGGAAGAACGCCGAGGCCCGCGCCGGCGCCACCGACGGCGTAGCGCTGCCGACGATCGGGTTGCCGCTGTCGTTCTGGGCAAAGTACGTGGTCTCGTAGACCTCGCCCAGCTTCACCTGCATGCGCACCTGGTTGGGGCGGAACGACCACGGCAGCTTGGAGTTCACCGTGCCGTCGAACTCCACCGTCACCACCCGGTCCGGGTCACCCGACGCCATGGCCTCGGCCGGTTCGGCGGCCGCGGTGTTGTCCAGGCGGATGCCGAACACCTTCTGGCACGCGATCCGGTAGATCGGCACCAGGGAGAAGGTGAAGGCGAAAGCCACCGCCGAGATGGCCAGCAGCTTCAGGATCTCACCCTTGCGCGTGCGCGGGCGGCTCATCGGTTCAGCACCCCCGAGAAGATGAAGGCGACATACACGCCCACCGCCACCAGGGCGACGATGAGCGCGGTGCGCCGGGCGCGGCGGCGGGCAGCATCAACCTGCTGCTGGTCGCGGCGCGGCGGCTGGTCACGACTGGCGGACATTGGAGTCGGGCGATTCGTCCAGCTTGGAGCTGGAGTGGTCGTAGTCCAGGTGTTCGAAGTCGCCGTGGGCCAGGTCGCCATCGCGGATCACCGGCGGCACCGCGAAGGTGTGGTGCGGCGCCGGCGAGGGCACGGTCCACTCCAGGCCGCGCGCGCCTTCCCAGGCGCGCGCCTCGGCCTTCTCGCCGTGCTTGAGCGAGTGCCAGAGGATGCCGATCATCATGAACGGCGTCAGGAACATGCCGAAGGCGCCGATCGAGCTGATCAGGTTCCAGTCCGCGAACACCACGTTGTAATCCGGGATGCGGCGCGGCATGCCGGCCAGGCCCAGGAAGTGCTGCGGGAAGAACAGCAGGTTGACGAACACGATCGTCCACCAGAACTGGAACGCGGCCCAGCGCTGGCTGTACATGCGGCCGGTCCACTTGGGCCACCAGTAGTAGATGGCCGCGATGATGCCGAAGATGGCGCCGGTCACCAGCACGTAGTGGAAGTGCGCAACCACGAAGTAGGTGTCGTGGTACTGGAACGTGGCCGGCACGATCGCCAGCATCAGGCCCGAGAAGCCGCCGATGGAGAACAGGATCACGAAAGCGATCGACCACAGCATCGGCGCCTCGAAGGTCAGCGAGCCCTTCCACATCGTCGACACCCAGTTGAACACCTTCACCCCGGTGGGGATGGCGATGAGCATGGTGGCGAACATGAAGTAGATCTCGCCGCCCAGCGGCATGCCCACGGTGAACATGTGGTGGGCCCAGACGATGAAGCTCAGGAAGGCGATGGCGGCGGTGGCGTACACCATCGCCTGGTAGCCGAACAGCGGCTTGCGGCTGAAGGTCGGGATGATCTCTGACACCACGCCGAAGGCGGGCAGGATCATGATGTAGACCTCGGGGTGGCCGAAGAACCAGAAGATGTGCTGGTACATCACCGGGTCGCCGCCGCCGGCAGCGTTGAAGAAGCTGGTGGCGAAGAACTTGTCGGTGAGCAGCATGGTCACCGCGCCGGCCAGCACCGGCATCACCGCGATCAGCAGGAACGCGGTGATCAGCCAGGTCCAGCAGAAGATCGGCATCTTCAGCAGGTCGATGCCCGGCGCGCGCATGTTGAGCACGGTGGCGATGACGTTGATGGCGCCCATGATCGAGCTGATGCCCATCATGTGGATGGCCAGGATGGTGAAGGCGATCGAGTTGCTGCCCTGCAGGCTCAGCGGCGGGTAGAGGGTCCAGCCGGTGGCCGGCGCGCCGCCGGGCATGAACAGCGTGGACAGCAGCATCAGGAACGCGAACGGCAGGATCCAGAACGACCAGTTGTTCATGCGTGGCAGCGCCATGTCCGGCGCGCCGATCTGCAGCGGGATCATCCAGTTGGCCAGGCCCACGAAGGCCGGCATGACCGCGCCGAAGATCATCACCAGCGCGTGCATGGTGGTCATCTGGTTGAAGAAATCCGGGCTCACGTGCTGCAGCCCCGGCACCGCCAGCTCCAGGCGGATGATGACGCTCATCGCCGCGCCGATGATCACCATCGTGAAGGAGAACAGCAGGTACAGCGTGCCGATGTCCTTGTGGTTGGTGGAGAACAGCCACCTGTCCACGAAGCTCTGGTCACGCGGATCGGTGTGGTGGAGGTCTGCAGTGGTCGGTGTGCTGGACATGGCGTCTGCCTGGAAGGTCGCGTGGGTGTCGTCGCTCAGCCCGCGGAGGGGGCCGGGACGTCAATCTGGGCGGTTGCAGCATCGTCGGCCGGCGCTTCCGCCGCCGGCGCGGCGATCGGCGGCGGCGCTTCACCGCCGCGCTGGTCCGCCAGCCACTGGTCGAACGCGGCGCGCGGCACCGCGCGCACCACGATCGGCATGAACGCGTGGTCCTTGCCGCACAGCTCCGCGCACTGGCCGCGGTAGATGCCCGGTTCGCGGATCTCGGTCCAGGCCTCGTTGACGATCCCGGGGATCGCGTCCTGCTTGAAGCCCAGCGCCGGCACCCACCAGGAGTGGATGACGTCGTCGGCGGTGATCACGAAGCGGATCTTGGTATCGGTGGGCAGCACCAGCTCGCGGTCCACCTCGAGCAGGTAGGCGCCGTGGGCGTCCAGCTCGGCGCGGGTGGTGTTGCGGTTCTGGCGCAGGCGGTCGCTCTCGCGGTCCATGCGGCTGACGAACTCCACGTCCTCGCCGATGTACTCGTAGCCCCACATCCACTGGTAGCCGGTGACCTTGACGGTCATTTCCGAATCGCGGACGTCGTACATCTCGATCAGCTTGGTGGTGGCCGGGAACGCCATCACCACCAGGATGATCACCGGGATCACCGTCCAGATGATCTCGGCGGTGGTGTTGTGGCTGAACTGCGAGGCCACCGCGCCCTTGGACTTGCGGAACTTGAAGATCGCATAGCCCATCGCGCCGAACACAAGCACGCCGATCACCACGCACACCCAGAGCACGAACATGTGCGCCTCGTAGGCGTTCTGGGCGGTGGGGGTGACGCCCCGGCCCATGTTCAACTGCCACGGCTTGGGATCGGCCGACTGGGCAAAGGCGCTGGCGGAAATGGCCCACAGAGCGAGGCCGGCGCCCCATTGCTTGATACGAGCTGCTTGCATCTGTTCGAACCCCGATTGCCTGGCGTCGCCGGGCGTGTTGGATGTCGGTAACGCCCGGATACCCGGCTCCCGTGGCCAGGGGCCGGCGGGCGTCCGCGTACGCGCTGGGCGATCGCAAAGCGACCCGATGGTAGCGGCGGCGGTCATGGACGGGCAAGCGCAACGCAACAATGCGTTCCGGGCGGCGGTGTGCAGGCAGGCCCAAAAGCACATCACCATCAACACCGGACCGCATAGAATCAGGCCCCCTCCCCAACTGTGCCTGCCGTGTCCGCGAGCCTTCTTTCCGTGTCCCCCCTGGCCTCGGCGCCCTCCCGCGCCGGGGTGACCGCCGCATGGAGCCGCGACGAATCCACCCACCTGCGCGAGCTGCTGGAGCAGGCGCGCATGCCCGATGCCGACCGCGAGGCGGTGCAGGTGGCCGCCACCGACCTGGTGCGCCGGGTGCGCGCGCGCGCGCTCGACCAGGGCGCGATCGAGGCGTTCATGCAGCAATACGACCTGGCCAGCGAGGAAGGCGTGCTGCTGATGTCGGTGGCCGAGGCGCTGCTGCGCATCCCCGATCCGGACACCACCGATGCGCTGATCCGCGACAAGCTGGGCGAGGCCGACTGGCGCCGGCACATGGGCAAGTCCGAGTCGATCCTGGTCAACGCCTCCACCTGGGGGCTGATGCTCACCGGCGAGCTGGTGGAGCTGGCCGACGAGACCCGGCGCGACGTGCGCGGCGCGTTCCGGCGCCTGATCAGCCGCGTGGGCGAGCCGGTGATCCGGCTGGCGGTGCGCCAGGCGATGCGGATCATGGGCCACCAGTTCGTGATGGGGCGCACGATCGGCGACGCGCTGGCGCGCAGCCGCAAGGGCAGCAACGCGAATTTCCGCTACTCCTTCGACATGCTCGGCGAGGCCGCGATGACCGCGCCCGACGCGGCCCGCTACATGGAGGCCTATCGGCGCGCGATCGACGCCATCGGCGCCGGCGGGCCGTTCAAGGACGAGATCTCCGCGCCTTCCATCTCGGTCAAGCTCTCGGCCCTGCACCCGCGCTATGAATACGCCAAGCGCGAGCGCCTGCTCGAGGAGCTGGTGCCGCGGCTGCTGGAGCTGGCGCAGCTGGCGAAGCAGCGCGGCATCGGCCTGACCGTGGACGCCGAGGAGGCCGACCGCCTGGAACTGTCGATGGACGTGTTCGCCAAGGCCTGGATGGACCCATCGCTGGAGGGCTGGCACGGCTTTGGCATCGTGGTGCAGGCCTACCAGAAGCGCGCGCCGCGGGTGATCGACTGGACCGTTGAACTGGCCCGCGCGCACGGGCGCCGGATCCCGGTGCGGCTGGTCAAGGGCGCCTACTGGGACACCGAGATCAAGCGCTCGCAGGTGGATGGCCACCGCGGCTACCCGGTGTTCACGCGCAAGCCGAACACCGATGTCAGCTACCTCGCCTGCGCCCGCAAGCTGCTGGAGGCGGCCGACGCGGTGTACCCGATGTTCGCCACCCACAACGCGCACACCATCGCCGCGGTGCACCGGATGGCCAGGCTGTGGCTGCCGGCGGACGCGCCGCGCTCGGACGGCCACGCCTGGGAATTCCAGAAGCTGCACGGCATGGGCGACGACCTCTACGCCGAGGTGATGCCGGAAGACCGGCTCAACGTGCCGTGCCGGGTGTACGCGCCGGTGGGCCAGCACGAGGACCTGCTGCCGTACCTGGTGCGGCGCCTGCTCGAGAACGGGGCCAACTCCAGCTTCGTCAACCGCATCAGCGATGAAGCGGTCTCGATCGAGGAGCTGGTGCGCGACCCGATCGAGACCGTCGAGGCCTACGCGGCCTCCCCCCACCCACACATTCCGCTGCCGGTCGACCTGTACCGCAGCCAGGGCGTCAACAGGAGCAATTCAATGGGCATCAACCTCAACCACGACGAGGACCTGCGCAAGCTGGCGGACGAGATGGCCGCCACCCCGGCGACCTGGTCGGCGCGGCCGCTGGTGCCGGGCGCGGACCCGTCGGGCGAGGCCATCAAGGTGACCAGCCCGGCCGACCGCCGCGTGGAGGTGGGCAGCTGGATCCCCGCCGACGAGGCGACCGTGCAGCGCGCGCTGGCCAACGCCGTGGCCGCTCATCCGGGCTGGGATGCCACCCCGGCCGCCTCGCGCGCCGCCATCCTCGAGCACGCCGCCGACCAGCTGGAGGCGCAGATTGGCAAGTTCATCGCCATGTGCACCCGCGAGGCCGGCAAGACCATCCCCGATGGCGTGGCCGAGGTGCGCGAGGCCGTGGACTTCCTGCGCTACTACGCCGCCCAGGCGCGGACCCTGTTCTCCCCCGCGGCGCTGCCCGGCCCGACCGGGGAATCCAACTCGCTGCACCTGGGCGGGCGCGGGGTGTTCGTGTGCATCAGTCCGTGGAACTTCCCGCTGGCCATCTTCATCGGCCAGGTGGCGGCGGCGCTGGCGGCCGGCAACGCGGTGATCGCCAAGCCGGCCGAGCAGACCACCCTGGTGGGCTTTGAGGCGGTGAAGGTGCTGCACGAGGCGGGCGTGCCGCAGGACGTGCTGCAGTTCGTGCCCGGCGACGGCGCCACCGTGGGCACGGCGCTGACGAAGGACCCGCGCGTGGACGGCGTGGCCTTTACCGGCTCCACCTTCACCGCGCGCGCCATCAACCGCGCCCTGGCCGCGCGCGACGCGGCGATCGGCATCCTGGTGGCCGAGACCGGCGGCCAGAACGCGCTCATCGCCGACTCCTCGGCCCTGCCCGAGCAGCTGGTGCGCGACGTGCTGGCCTCGGCCTTCACCTCGGCCGGCCAGCGCTGCTCGGCCGCGCGCATCCTGTTCGTGCAGGAAGACATCGCCGACAAGGTGATCACCATGCTCGCCGGCGCCATGGCCGAGCTGCAGGTGGGCGATCCGGGCCTGCTCTCCACTGACGTGGGCCCGGTGATCGACGACGAGGCGCTGAAGATGCTCGACGAGCACGCCGCGCGCATGGACAAGGAGGCGAAGCTGATCGCCCAGGCGCCGGCCCGGGACGGGCTGGAGCATGGCAGCTATTTCCTGCCCAGGGCCTGGGAGCTGAAGTCGCTCGACCAGCTCGACCACGAGAAGTTCGGCCCGGCCCTGCACGTGATCCGCTGGAAGTCGAGCCAGCTCGACCAGGTGATCGATGCCATCACCGCCACCGGCTACGGCCTGACCCTGGGCATCCACTCGCGCATCGACGAGACCGTGGAGCACATCGTGTCGCGGGCGCGGGTGGGCAACGTCTACGTCAACCGCAACCAGATCGGCGCGGTGGTGGGCGTGCAGCCGTTCGGCGGCCGCGGCCTGTCCGGCACCGGCCCCAAGGCCGGCGGCCCGCACTACCTGCCGCGCTTTGCCACCGAGAAGACGGTGACCATCGACACCACCGCCGCCGGCGGCAACGCCACGCTGCTGACGATGGACGAGTAACGGCACCGGTTACCGTTTGGCGCACAAAAAAAAGGCCCCGCCGGAGCGGGGCCTTTTTCATTGCGGTTGACCGCGGCTCAGAACCGGTACTGGGCCGAGACGCCGAACAGGTTGGCACCGCCGTCGTAGGCACCGGTCAGGCGCGCGCCGCCGCCGACGATGTCCAGCTCCGGGTCATCGCCAATGTGGATGCGCGTGTAGGCGCCGGTGATGTCCCAGTTCTCGGTGGCCTGCCAGGTGGCACCGATCGCGAACCAGGTGCGGTCTTCGTCCGGCATCCGCGGGGTGCGGTGCTGGAAGGCGACCGGCGACTCGTCGCGGCCGACGCCGCCGCGCAGGGTCCAGCGGTCGTTGAGCGCGTACTCGGCGCCGATGCTGTAGAACCAGCTGTCGTGCCAGTTGTAGTTCTCGACCGAGTCGGGCTGCAGCGGGTTGCCGAACTGGATGCGCACCTCTTCCATCGAGCGCCACTTGGTCAGCCGGGCCTCGCCCATCAGCGACAGGCGGTCGGTGGCCTGCCAGGTTGCGCTGAAGGTGTGGGTGGCCGGCAGCACCAGCGTGGCGCCGCCCTCGGTATCGACGAACTGGCCGGTGGCGGCCAGGATCGGCGCGACCTCCGACGGCACGGTGAAGTCGGCATCGCCCTCCACCTCGTGCTTGACCTCCGAGCGGTAGGCGTAGCCCAGCGACAGGGTGTCGATCGGGCGCATGTTCAGGCCGATCGTCCAGCCGATGCTGGTGTCGGTGCCGCTGACTTCAGCGAAGCCGTCGTTCTTCTGCGGTCCGTACGGGCCGGTGACCGGGTCGGGCTGGAAGCACAGCGGCTGGGTGGCCGGGTTGGCGCACAGCGAGCTGCCGAAGTCGATGGCGTTGGACAGGGTGACGTCCGAATGCTGGACGATCAGGCCGAAGCCGGCCGACACGCGCTCGGTGAGTTCCAGCGAGGCGGCCAGGGTCAGGTCGATCACGCGCACGTCGGACTCGACGGCGTGGTAGCGGCCCATCCAGTCCGGGTCGTACTCGGTGGCCAGGCCGAACGGCACGCTCACCATCGCGCCCAGGGTCAGGTACTCGAAGTCGCCGCTGAGCGGCACGATCAGCGACATCGCCGGCACCGGGGTCAGGTCGCCGGCGTTGCCGCCGTCGCCGCCGGTGAGCGGCTGCTGCAGCGGGCTGCCCGCAGCCGCGGTGCCGCTGCCTTCGAACTCGAAGGACAGGTCGATGGCGGTGACGTCGAACTGGAAGGTGCGCGCGTCGAAGGTCGACATCATGGCCGGGTTGTTGGCCACGACCGAGGCGTCGCCGATGGCCGAAGCGGAGCCAGCCATCGCGCGGCCCTGGGCCTTGACGCTGTTCTCGCGCAGCTCGAAGGCCGAGCCGTGGGCGGCGCCGGCGGCGGCGATGCCGGCGATGGCCAGGGCCAGCGCCGACAGCATGTGTTTGCGGGGTTGGGTGTTCATTCTCTCTCCGTTGCTCGTGCGTTTTTCTGTTGTAGCGCGGCGGCGGCGCGCACTATACCGTACCGCTGCGTGTGGTCACGCAATTTGCGACGCGGATCACCCAACCCGTTGGCTGAACAGGTATCTTGGCGCTCCCGCGCCCGCGTACGCCCGCATGTTCGTCTCCATCCCGACCCACGCGCGCCCGACCCTGCGCTGGGCCACCCCGGCCCTGTTCGGGCTGCTGTGGCTGGCCTACCTGTGGGCCAGCGTGTACCCCGACAGCGTGCGCCACGACCTGCTGCTGGAGTGGGGCACGCTCAGCGGCGGGCTGGCGCCGGGCAGTGTGCTGCACTGGTCGCAGCCGGAGAACTGGCTGCGGCTGCTGAGCGCGCTGTTCCTGCATGCCGACTGGGCCCACCTGCTGGGCAACCTGGTGTTCCTGCTGATCTTCGGCCTGCCGGCCGAGCGGGTGATGGGGCCGTGGCGCTTTTTGGCCCTGTTCCTGGTGGGCGGGGCGTTTGCCAACTTTGCCGCGGCGCTGGCCATCGGCACGCCCGACCGGCTGATCATCGGCGCCAGCGGGGCGGTCTCGGCCATCATCGGCGCCTACCTGGCCCTGTTCCCGCGGGCGCGGCTGGGGGTGGTGCTGCCGCTGGGGCTGTTCCTGGAGTTCGTGCGCGCCCCGGCCTCGCTGCTGATCGGCATCTGGGCGCTGCTGCAGGTGGTGTTTGCCTACGTGGGGCCGGCCTTCGGCACGGTGGCGTGGGCGGCGCACGTGGCGGGGTTCGTGTTTGGCGCCGTTTTCGCCCTGGCCTCGCGCCGCGCCATCGCCCGGCGGCTGCGCCGGCTGCAAGGTTACTGAGCCGGGCCGGCCCTATAATGCCGGCCATGTCCAGACCGCTTTACAAAGTCACCTTCCTCAGCCTCGGCAAGGTCTACGAGCTGTACGCGCGCCAGGTCAGCAGCGGCAGCCTGTGGGGCTTCACCGAGGTGGGCGAACTGGTGTTCGACGTGCACGACGGGATCGTGGTGGATCCCACCGAGGAGCGCCTGCGCGACGAGTTCGGCAACACCAAGGTGCTGCACCTGCCGATGCAGAGCGTGCTGCGGATCGAGGAAGTGGAGAAGAAGGGGCAGTCGGCGATCCGCGACGCCGCCAGCGGCGAGAAGGTGATCACGCCCTTCCCCATGCCCGCCAAGCCGCGCTGAGCGCGGCCGGGCAGGGGCGGGTCAGGGTGCCGGCTCGGGCTCGGGTTCCGACTCGGATTCCGGCTCGGATTCCGGCTCCGGCTCCGGGTCTGACGCGGGTTCGGGGCCGGCTTCCTGTTCCGCTTCGGTGACTGCTTCCGGTTCGGTGCCTGCTTCACTGTCGCCATCGGCCCCCGCGTCAGGGGCGGCCGGCGCGGGCTGCGGGCGCGGCGGCGCGCCGGGCTGCATGTATTTCAGCTCCTCCAGCGCGGCCTCGATGGGGCCGTCGCCGGGAAGCACGTCGCCGGCACCGGCGCCCGGCAGGCCTTCCTCCTCGCCCTCCAGGTGGCCCGGCAGCGAAGCCTCGGAGCGGTCCATCGCCAGCGTGGGGCCCTGGGAATCCGGCTGCAGCACCACGTCCGGGTCGATGCCGCGGGCCTGGATCGAGCGGCCGCTGGGCGTGTAGTAGCGCGCGGTGGTGAGCTTGACCGAGTCGCCGTTGTCCAGCGGCAGCACGGTCTGCACCGAGCCCTTGCCGAAGGTGCGGCTGCCGATGATGCGGGCCCGGCCGTGGTCGCCCAACGCGCCGGCCAGCACCTCGGACGCGCTGGCCGAGCCGGCGTCCACGATCACCACCACCGGCGCGCCGTTGAGCAGGTCGCCAGCCGTGGCCGAGAACTCGGTTTCGCTGATCGGGTGGCGCCCGCGGGTGCTGACGATGCGGCCCTCGTCCAGCAGCTCGTCGGCGATCTGCACCGCCGGGGTGAGCAGCCCGCCGGGGTTGCTGCGCAGGTCGAGCACCAGCCCGCGCAGCGGCCCGTCCTGCTGGAGCTCGGCGACCTGGCGCTGGAAGTCGTTGGCCGTTTCCACCTGGAACGCGCTTACCCGCACGTAGGCGTAGCCGGGCTCGAGCATGCGCCCGCGCACGCTGGTGATGCGGATCTCCTCGCGCTCCACCGTGACCTCGATCGGCCCGGCCTCGTCTTCGCGCATGATGGTCATGGAAACGCTGGTCCCGGCCGCGCCCCGCAAGGGCCCCGCCCCGTCGTGGCTGGCGGGGGTGAGCGGCTCGCCGTCGACGGCGATGATGACGTCGCCCGAGCGGATGCCGGCGCGCGCGGCCGGGGTGTCGTCGATCGGCGCCACCACCCGCATCGAGCCATCGGGCAGGCGCACCACCTCCACGCCGATGCCGCCATAGGCGCCGGTGGTGCTTTCATCAAACGCGCGGGCGTCGTCGCCGGAGAGGTAGGCGCTGTGCGGGTCCAGGTCCAGCAGCAGCCCGCGGATCGCCGACTGCATCAGCTCCGCATCCTCGACCGGGTCCACGTAGGCCTCCTTGACCGCGTTGTAAACGGCGACGAAGCGGTGGATCTCGCGCAGCGGCACGCGGCTGTCGCTGCCCTCCGCGCCGGCGTCGGCTTCGGCTTCCAGCCCGGCGTCAGGATCTTCCCCGGGCGCGGTTTCTTCTTCGGCCGCGTCCGCAGGCCCGGGCGTGTCTTCCTCCGGCTGCGCAGGCGGCTGGTCGGGCGGCGCGGTAGCGGGTTCGGTCTCCTGCACCCGCTGCGCCGGCGGCTCCCCGGCGTGCAGCGGCGCCAGCAGCAGGCAGGCAATGGCGATGGGGAACAGACGACGCATGCACACGGCTCCGGAAGGACTGGGCGCGCGGCCGCACGGCGGTCGCGGACGGGCCTGATTATGCACGCGGGGCGATCGGCGCCGCAGCGCCGGGTCAGCGCCGCTGCAGCCAGCTGGAGGGATCGATCGGCTTGCCGTCGCGGCGCAGCTCGAAGTACAGCGCCGGCTGGCCCTGGCCACCGGAGTTGCCGACGCTGGCCACCGCATCACCGCGCGACACCCGGTCGCCGACCTCGCGCAGCAGCGCATCGTTGTGCGCATACAGGCTCATGTGGCCGTTGCCATGGTCGATGATGACGATCAGGCCATAGCCGGTCATCCATTCGCTGAAGACCACGGTGCCATCGGCCACCGCCTGCACCGGGGTGCCGGCCGGCGCCCCGATCAGCACGCCCGAGCTCTTGCGCCCGTCGGGCATGGTGGCGTTGAAGCCCGCCAGCAGGCTGCCGGCCACCGGCCAGCCCAGGCCGCCGACCTGGATCGGCGCGCCGCGCGCAACCTGCGCCGGCGCGCGCCGGGGCGCGCGGATGCGGCCGTCGCCCGCCTCGTGGGCCGCGCGCTCGGCGCGGGCGCGCTCTTCGGCTTCGCGGGCCGCGGCCCGGGCAGCGGCGGCACGCAGCTGTTCGATGACGTTCTCCAGCGCGCCCGCATCCCGGCCCAGCCGCTTTTCCCGCTCCTGGCGGTCGCCGTACTGCGCCTCGAGCTCGGCCAGCTGGCTGGCACGCTCGCCGCGCTCGCGCTCCAGGCCGGCAAGCTGGGCGGCCTGGCGCTCACGCTCGGTTTCCAGCGCCGCGGTGCGCTCGGCAATCTCGGTTTCTACCGCGTCCAGCTCCTCCAGTTCATGCGCCAGCGCCTGGATGCGGCCGGCGTGCTCCGCCTGCAGGTAGCGGTGGTAGGCGAGCATGCGGTTGGCATCGCCCACCCGGTCCTGGGCCAGCAGCAGCTTGAGCGCGGCATGATCGCCAATGGCATAGGCGGCGCGCAGCAGCACCGCGAGTTCCTCGCGCTGGCTGCCCAGGCGCGCGGCCAGTTCGCCGCGCCGCGCGCCCAGCTCCGCCAGCGCCAGTTCCTCGGCCTCGATCCGGGCCCGGGTTTCGTGCAGGGCGCGGGTGGACGCGGCCACCCGCTCATCCGCCTCGCGCAGCGCGCGCGCGGCCTCGCCGCGCCGGCCTTCCAGCCGGCGGCGCTCTGCCGCAACTTCCTCAAGCTCCTTCTTGACCCGCTGCAGGCGCTGCTCGGCCTGGCGCTGGTCGTCCTGGGCCGGCGCGGGCATGGCGGCGAGCGCCAGCGCGGCGGCCAGGAGCAGCAGCGCGTGGCGCAGGCCGGCCACGGGCATCAGGCCGGCTGCAGCAGGCTGCGGCCGGTCATCTCCTCCGGCACCGGGATGCCCGCCATGTCGAGCAGGGTCGGTGCCAGGTCGCGCAGCGAGCCGCCTTCGCGCAGGCTGGCCTGGCGCGATCCCACGTAGATCAGCCCCACCGGGCCCACGGTGTGCGCGGTGTGCGGCTGGCCGGTTTCAGGATCGCGCATCATCTCCACGTTGCCGTGGTCGGCGGTGACCAGCAGCTCGCCGCCGCGGGCAAGCGTGGCCTCCACCACCCGGCCGACCGCGGCATCGACCGCCTCCACCGCCTTGATCGCGGCCTGCAGGTCGCCCGAGTGACCCACCATGTCCGGGTTGGCGTAGTTGCAGATGATCGCGTCGAAGCGGCCGGACCCGATGGCCTCCACCAGGCGGTCGGTGACCTCGGGGCAGCTCATCTCCGGCTGCAGGTCGTAGGTCGCGACCTTGGGGCTGGGCACCAGGATCCGCTCCTCGCCCTCGAACGGCTCCTCGCGCCCGCCGTTGAGGAAGAAGGTGACGTGCGCGTACTTCTCGGTCTCGGCGATGCGCAGCTGGCGCATGCCGTGCGTGGCGAGCACCTCGCCCAGGGTATTGCGCAGGTCGTCGGGCTCGAACGCCACCGGCACCTCGAACGCGGCGTCGTAGCGGGTCAGGCAGACGAAGCTGCCCAGGCGCAGCCGGCGCCGCGCGAAGCCGTCGAAATCCTCCTGCACGAACGCGGCGGTGAGCTGGCGGGCGCGGTCGGCACGGAAGTTCATGAACACCACCGAGGTGCCGTCGCTCATCGGCTGGGCGCCGTCGATCACGGTGGGCAGCACGAACTCGTCGTCCTCGCCGCGCGCATAGGCGGCCTCCAGCGCGGCCAGCGGATCGGCGGCGCGCTCGCCCTGGGCGTTGACGATCGCGTCCCAGGCCAGGGTGACGCGCTCCCAGCGCCGGTCGCGGTCCATGGCGTAGTAGCGCCCGCTGACGCTGGCCACACGGGCGTTGCCGAGTTCCGCGCATTTGGCCACCAGCGCCTCCAGGCTCGCGCGCGCCGAGCGCGGCGGCATGTCGCGCCCGTCCAGGAACGCGTGCACCGCCACGCGCGGCACCCCGCGCCGGTGCGCCAGCTCAAGCATGGCGAAGATGTGGCGCTCGTGGCTGTGGACGCCGCCGGGCGAGAGCAGACCCATGATGTGCAGCACGCGGTCGTTGGCAATCGCCTCCTCGCAGGCGGCCACCAGCGCCGGGTTCTCGAAGAAAGCGCCGCTTTCGATCGCGGCGTCGATCCGGGTCAGCTCCTGGTACACCACCCGGCCGGCGCCGATGTTCATGTGGCCCACCTCGGAATTGCCCATCTGCCCGTCAGGCAGGCCCACGAAGCCGCCCTCGGTGTGGACCAGGGTGGTCGGTCGCGAGTCCCACAGGCGGCGCCAGTTGGGCACGTTGGCCTGGGCGATGGCGTTGTCGCGCGGGTCCTCGCGGTGGCCCCATCCGTCCAGGATCAACAGGACCACGGGTTTGGGGCGGTTTGCAGCGTCTGGCACGTCGTTGGGCCCTGTGAACAATGGCATGTGCGATTGTAGCTGCGCGGGTGCATGCTTGAGGCGTGACCAGCCAGCAAAGGACCCATGCCATGCTTCGTCGCGCTTTCCCCTTCCCGCTTTTCCTCGGCCTCGCCCTCGCCGCCACGCCGGCCCTGGCCGCCGAGGACATCAGCCGCGTCAACGGCGGCATCGAGGTTGATGCCGGCAGCCAGGTCGGCGACCTGAGCACTGTCAACGGCGGCATCCGCATCGGCGACGGCGCCGTGTTCGGCGACGCCACCACCGTCAACGGCGGCATCCGCGCCGGCAGCCGCATCCAGGGCGGCGAGCTGACCACCGTCAACGGTGCGATCCGGCTGGGCGAGCAGGCCCAGGTGGAATCGCTCACCACCGTCAACGGCGGGATCGAGGCCGGGCCCGGCCTGCGCGCCAGCGACGACGTGGATTCGGTGAGCGGCAGCATCTACATCGATCGCGGCGGCCGCGTGGACGGCGACGTCAGCACGGTCAGCGGCGGCATCGGCCTGGTGGGCACGGAAGTGACCGGCAGCGTGCACACCGTCTCCGGCGACATCACCGTGGGCATCGGCTCGCACGTGCGCGGCGACGTCCGGGTGCGCAAGCCGTCGGGAGGCAGCTGGATCCGGTTCGGCACCAGCCGTCCGCCGCGGATCGTGATCGGGCCCGACGCGGTGGTGGACGGCGCGCTGGAGTTCGAGCGCGAGGTCAAGCTCTACGTGCACGAATCCGCAACCACCGGCCCGATCTCCGGAGCCACCGCGGTCCCGTTCTCCACCCCCCGCGCCCCGCGCGACTGATGCCTGCCGCGGCCCCCGCGCATCGCGCGGCGGGGCCCGGCGGGTGGCAGGCCGGTGATCGGGGCTAGAATCGGGGGTTTCGTCCCTTCGGAGAAATTCCGCATGCAACGACTCCTCCTGCCGGCCGCCCTGGCTTCCGCCCTGGCGCTGGCCGCCTGCGGCGGCGACCGCCCCGCAGCCGACACCGACTCCGCTCCCGCCACCTCGGGTGCCGCGACGGCGTCGGACCACCAGTTCTCCCCGGAGATCAGCGAGGCGGACTTCCGCGAGATGGTGCGCACGCTGGCCTCGGATGAATTCGAAGGCCGCGCGCCGGGCTCGCCGGGCGGCGAGAAGACGGTTGAATACATCAGCGCCCAGTTCGAGCGCATCGGCCTGCAGCCGGCCGGCGAGAACGGCGGCTGGTACCAGACCGTGCCGATGGTGCAGACCACTGCGTCCGATTCCACCGTGCTCAGGCTCTCGGGCCCCAATGGCGAGCGCGAGCTGGCGTTTGGCACCGACATGATGCTCGGCACCCGCACCGGCCAGGAGAAGGTCAGCGTCCAGGACAGCGAGCTGGTGTTCGTCGGCTACGGCGTGGACGCGCCCGAGCGCGACTGGAACGATTACGAGGGCCTGGACGTCAAGGGCAAGACCGTGGTCATCCTGGTCAACGACCCCGGCTTCCACGTTGACGACGAGGAGCTGTTCGACGGCAACCGGATGACCTACTACGGCCGCTGGACCTACAAGTTCGAAGAAGCCGCGCGCAAGGGCGCGGACGCGGCGATCATCATCCACGACACCCCGGGCGCGTCCTACGGCTGGGACGTGGTGCGCACCTCCTGGTCGGGCGCCCAGTTCGACCTGCGCGCCGAGGACGATCCGGCGCCGCGCCTGCCGGCGCAGGGCTGGATCACCAACGACGTGGCGCGCGAGCTGTTCGCCGACGCCGGCCTGGACCTGGACGAGCAGATCCGCGCCGCCAGCAGCGCCGACTTCAAGCCGGTGCCGCTCAATGCCACGGTCTCCTTCGACCTTGAGAGCGAAGTGGTGGAAGGCTCCTCGCGCAACGTGATCGGCGTGCTGCCGGGTACCGAGCGGCCGGAGGAAGTGGTGGTCTACATGGGCCACTGGGACCACCTGGGCATCCATGAGGACGGCGAGATCTACAACGGCGCCATCGACAACGCCACCGGCATCGCCGGCATCATCGAGATCGCCGAGCGCTTCGCCACGACCGAGCCGGCGCCCGAGCGTTCGGTCGCGTTCCTGGCGGTGACCCTGGAGGAATCCGGCCTGCTCGGCTCGCAGTACTACGTGGCCCACCCGGCGTTCCCGCTGGAGAACACCGTGGGCGTGGTGAACCTGGACGCGATGAGCGTGGCCGGGCCGTCGCGCGACTTCGTGGTGACCGGCATGGGCAACTCCGAGCTTGAGGACATCCTCAAGCCGATCGCCGAGGCCCAGGGCCGCACCCTGGTGGAGGAAGGCAACCCGGCCGGCGGCTTCTACTTCCGCTCCGACCACTTCAACTTCGCCAAGGCCGGCGTGCCTGCGCTGTACGCCAAGGGCGGCAACGACCTGGTCGAGGGCGGCACCGAGGCCGGCCGGCAGGCCAGCGAGGACTACGCCACCCGCTACCACCAGCCCAGCGACGTGTACCGGGAAGAGTGGAACCTGGACGGCCTGATCCAGGACCTGGAGGCGCTCTACGAAGTGGGCCGGGTGCTGGCCGACGACGTGGACCAGTGGCCGAACTGGTACGAAGGCAATCCCTTCAAGGCCGCGCGCGACGGGATGCTCCAGGCGCGCGAGTAACCGGCATCAGCAGGCAGTACGCGGACGGCGCCTTCGGGCGCCGTCTTCGTTTCAGGCGGCCACCAGCCGCACCCGGGCGAAGTTGCGCTTGCCCACCTGCAGCACGCCCTCGAAGCCGGGCTGGAAGGTCAGGCCGGCGTCTTCCACCACCTCGCCGTCCACGCGCACGGCGCGCTCGCGCAGCTTGCGGTTGGCTTCCGAATTGCTCGGCGTGATCCCGGCCGCGGTCAGCAGCGGCGCGATGCGCAGGCCTTCGGCCGGCACCGCGACCTCCTTGAGCGGCAGCTGCGAAGTGTCGCCCTTGCCGGTCACCGCCGCATGCCAGCCGGCGATCGCCTTCTCCGCCGCGGCGGCGTCGTGGAAGCGCGTGGCCAGCTCGCGTGCCAGGCGCAGCTTCACCTCACGCGGGTTGAGCACGCCCGCGGCCACCTCGGCCTTCAGCTTCGCCGCCTCGTCGATCCCGATGTCGAAGCTCAGCAGCTCGATCCAGTCCCACATCAGCTCATCGCCGATCTTCATGGTCTTGTTGACGAACTCGATCGCCGGATCGGTGACGCCGATGTAGTTGTCCAGCGACTTGGACATCTTGTTGACGCCATCCAGGCCCACCAGCAGCGGCATGGTCAGCACCACCTGCGGCTTCTGGCCGTGGTGCTCCTGCAGCGCGCGGCCCATCAGCAGGTTGAACTTCTGGTCGGTGCCGCCCAGCTCCACGTCGGCCTTGAGCGCGACCGAGTCATAGCCCTGCACCAGCGGGTAGAGGAACTCGTGGATGGCGATCGGCTGTTGGGCGCCGTAGCGCTTGGCGAAATCATCGCGCTCCAGCATCCGTGCCACGGTGTGGGTGGAGGCCAGCCGGATCATGTCGGCCGCGCCCATGGTGCCGAACCACTCGGAGTTGAAGCGCACTTCGGTGCGCTCCGGATCCAGCACCTTGAACACCTGCGCCTTGTAGGTCTCGGCGTTGGCCAGCACCTCCTCGCGGGTCAGCGGCGGGCGGGTGGCGCTCTTGCCCGAAGGGTCGCCGATCATTCCGGTGAAATCGCCGATCAGGAACACCACCGTGTGCCCCAGGTCCTGGAACTGGCGCATCTTGTTGAGCAGCACGGTGTGACCCAGATGCAGGTCGGGCGCGGTGGGGTCAAAGCCGGTCTTGATGCGCAGCGGGCGGCCCTGGCCAAGGCGCGCGGCCAGTTCTTCGGGCTTGAGGATTTCATCGGCGCCGCGGGCGATCAGGTCCAGGGCCTCGCGGGGGCTGTCGGCATGGGTCACGGGTGGGTATCCAGTGCTTGGGCGGCACGCGGAACGAGACCGCCATCAAATGGGGTTAATGCAATTCTAACGATTGAGGCGTGTGAAAAATGCTTGTCCGGTCAATCGTTTGACGCAACCATCTCACGTCTTTATCGTACCCCGCTGACGAGTCCTTCACTCGACACCGGAACCCCAATGGCGCATCAGGACCCGGCCTCCGCAACGGAGCGCAACCGTCTCGTCCGTCTCTCCAACCTTGACCACGTCGCTGCCGGCGAAGCGCGGGCGGCCCAGGCCGCTGCGGGCGCGCCGCGCGGTTTCAAGGGCCGATGGACCCGGCGCCAGTGGCTGCAGGCGAGCCTGCTGGGCACCACCGCGGCGCTGGTGTGCGCGCTGGTCCCGGGTTTCTCCAGCGCCCTGCAGGTGCACGAGGGCGAGGCCCACATGGCCACCATGGCCCTGGCGCTGCCGCCCGCGCCCGAGCGCAGCGAAGCCATTCCTTCCAGCCACTGGGAGCTGGTGACCGTGGAATCCGGCCAGACCCTGGGCGAGATCTTCGCCGAGCGCGGGGTGCCGGTCGCCACCCTGCACCGGATCCTGGAAACCGAATCCGCCAGCACCACGCTGGCGCGCATCCGCCCCGGCACCGAGCTGGGGTTTGAATTCGACACCGCCGACGGCAGCCTGCGCGGGTTCCGCTTCGACCGCAGCCAGACCGAGCGCATCGAGCTGGCGGTGGCCGGCGATGCAATCACCGAACATGTGATCGAGCGCCCGGTGGAAGTGCACACCTCGGTGGTGACCGGTGAGATCCGCAACTCGCTGTACGGCTCGGCGCGCCAGGCCGGCCTGACCCCGGGCGCCATCGCCACCCTCACCGACCGCATCTTCCAGTACGACATCGACTTCGCCCGCCAGATCCAGCCGGGCGACCGATACAGCGTGCTGATCGAGGAGCTGTGGCGCGAGGGCGAGCGCGTGGGCAGCGGCGAGGTGGTGGCTGCCACCTTCACCACCGGCGGGCGCACGTTCACCGGCTTCCGCTTCGAGCACGACGGCAAGGTGGAGTACTACGACGCCGATGGCCGGCCGCTCAAGCGCAGCTTCATCCGCTCGCCGATCGAGTTCGCCCGCCTGAGCTCGCGCTTCGGCAACCGCCGCCACCCGATCCGCGGCACCATGCGCATGCACAACGGCGTGGATTACGCCGCCCGCACCGGCACCCCGATCATGGCCGCCGGCGACGCGCGGGTGCAGTTCCGCGGCCGCCAGCGCGGCTACGGCAACACCATCATCCTCGACCACGGCAAGGGCCACACGACCCTGTACGCGCACATGTCGCGCTTTGCCAACGTGCGCCAGGGCGAGCGGGTGAAGCAGGGCCAGGTGATCGGCTACGTGGGCGCCACCGGCCTGGCCACCGGCCCGCACCTGCACTACGAATTCCGCGTCAACGGCAAGCACCGCGATCCGCTGAAGGTCACGATGCCGCCGCCCGAGCCGCTCAAGGGCGAAGCGCTGGCCCGGTTCAAGGCGGAGACCGCGCCGACCCTGGCCCGGATCCAGCAGTACGAGCAGCTGCACTACGCGCGCCAGCAGGCCGCCGAAGCACCGGCGATCGCCTCGGCCGGCGAGCCCGCGACGGCCGCCGACCGCGGCTGACCCGCGCCCCGGCGTGCGGCGGGTGCCGGCGCCGGCTACATTCAAGCCGGCGCCCCGTCCCGCGGGCCCCGGTCCTGCACCATGTTCTATCCGGTTCCCACCGAGCGCAGCCTGTATGTCGGCCTGATGTCGGGCACCAGCGCTGACGGCATCGATGCCGCGCTGGTGGACTTCGCCGATCCCGTTCGACCGCGGCTGGTGGCCGCGCGCACGCTGCCCTGGCCGGAGCGGCTGCGCGAGCGCCTGGTGGTGCTGGGCCAGGCCGATGTGGCGCTGGCCCTGGACGAGGTGGGCGAGCTGGATGCACGCATCGCGGCAGGCTTCGCCGACGCCGTGGCCGGCCTGCTGGACCACGCCGGCGTGGGCGCGGACCAGGTGGCCGCCATCGGCAGCCACGGCCAGACCCTGCGCCACCGCCCGCTTGGTCGCGCCGGCGACGGGCGCGACCCGTTCACCCTGCAGCTGGGCGATCCCTCGCTGCTGGCCGAGCGCTCGGGCATCGCGGTAGTGGCTGATTTCCGGCGCCGCGACGCGGCCGCCGGCGGCCATGGCGCGCCGCTGCTGCCGGCGCTGCACGCCGCCCTGCTGGCCCACCCCGGCCAGGACCGGGCGGTGCTCAACCTGGGCGGGATCGCCAACCTCACCCTGCTGCCGGCCGGCGTGGAC
The DNA here is from genome assembly GCF_001717465.1 of Luteimonas sp. JM171. Classification (NCBI taxonomy): domain Bacteria; kingdom Pseudomonadati; phylum Pseudomonadota; class Gammaproteobacteria; order Lysobacterales; family Lysobacteraceae; genus Luteimonas; species Luteimonas sp. JM171. The sequence goes on from NZ_CP017074.1 coordinate 916,174, forward strand.
GCTGGCTCACCGGTCAGGGGGTTTGATACCGGCCCGGCCAACGGCCTGATGGACGCCTGGTGCCAGCGCCATACCGGCCAGCGGTTTGACCGTGGCGGGGCGTTCGCGGCCGCGGGCAAGGTGGATCAGGCGCTGCTGCAGCGCCTGCTGGCCGAGCCGTTCTTCGCCCAGCCGCCGCCCCGCTCCACCGGCCGCGACCAGTTCAACCTGGCCTGGGTGGAGGCCCGGCTTGCCGGCAGCGAAGCGCCCGCGGATGTGCAGGCCACCCTGCTGGCGCTGACCGTGCGCACCGTGGCCGACGCGCTGCGCGCCACCCAGCCACAAACCACGCGACTGATTGCGTGCGGCGGCGGCGTGCACAACCCGGTGCTGATGGAGGGCCTTGCCGCCGCCCTGCCAGGCTGCGCGCTGGAGACCACCGCCGCCCACGGGCTGGACCCCGACTGCGTGGAAGCGATGGGGTTTGCCTGGCTGGCATGGCGGACCGCGCATGGGCTGGCGGGCAACCTGCCTTCGGTGACCGGTGCCAGGGGGCCTCGCGTGCTGGGCGGGATCTATCCCGCTTGAAGGGCCGCCAGGTTCAGCTCGCGGCCGCGGTGCGTCCGATCATCGCGAAGCCCGGGTCGTCGGGCACGCTGGCCAAAGCTTCCAGGGCCGCCTGCAGGGCGGCCGCTTCGCTGCCTTCGAAGCGCACCTCGGCGGCGCCGTCGTAGGCGGCCAGGCCTTTTTCCAGCAGGTGGGTGATGGCGCTGGACATGTCCCAGCCGCTGCGCGCGGCGATCCGGCCGATGCGGTCGATCAGCGTGTCGTCGATATCACTGAGCATGATGTCGGCCATGCGGCACTCCCCCTGCATTTGCTCGCGATAAGCTGCCACGCGCCTTTGGCCCGGACAAGAAGGGAAAACCCTAGCTTGCAGGCGCATCCTGGCTTGCGGCAGGCGTGGCCGGGTCGGCGTCGCCGGCCAGGCGCACCCGCGGATACAGCCAGAAGAACAGCAGTACCGCCGGTACCGCCACCGCCGCGGTGATGATGAAGTAGACCGCGTAGCCTTCGGTCACTTCCACGATCCAGCCGGAGAAGAACCCGAGCACCTTGCCCGGCAGCATGATCAGCGACGAGAACAGTGCGTACTGGGTGGCCGTATAGCGCTGGTTGACCAGCGCCGACATGTAGGCCACGGCGGTGGTGCCGAAGTAGCCCTGGGCAAGGTTCTCCCCGGAGATCACCACCGTCAGCCGGGCCAGGCTGCCGTCGGCGCCGATCAGGCTCAGGTACAGCAGGTTGCTGGCCGCGCCCAGGATGATCGCCACCAGCAGCGGCCAGCGGATGCCCCAGCGCGCCACCGCCACCCCGCCCAGGAACGCGCCTGCGATGCCCACCCAGATGCCGTACACCTTGGTCACCGCCGCGATCTCGGTCAGGGTGTAGCCCTGGTCGAGGTAGAACGGGCCGATGATGCCGCCCACCAGCGCCTGGTCGGAGATCTTCATCGACAGGATGAACACCAGGATCACCAGCGCCATGCCGATGCCGAAGCGGCGGAAGAAGTCGGCGAACGGCTCCACCACGCCTTCCCTGAGGCCGGCCACCCAGCCCTGCACGCGCACCCGCACCACCTCGGGCTCGGCGGCGAACAGGCACACGACCACCGGGATCGCCATGAACGCGGCCATGATCCGGTACACGTTGGCCCAGCTGGTCTGGTCGGCCAGCAGCAGCGCCACCGCGCCGGAGATGATCAGCGCGATCCGGTAGCCCAGCGAATAGGTGGCCACCAGCGCGCCCTGCGCCGAGGGCGGCGCGATCTCCACCCGGTAGGCGTCCACCGCGATGTCGAGCGTGGCCCCGGAGAACGCCACCAGCAGGGTCAGCCAGACGAACGGCACCAGCTGGCCCGGGGTGAGCATGGCCATCGACAGCAACCCCACGATCACCAGGCCCATGGCCAGCAGCAGCCAGCCGCGGCGCTGGCCGAAGCGGCCCAGCAGCGGCAGCCGCCAGCGGTCTACCAGCGGCGCCCACAGGAACTTGAACGAATAGGCCATGCCGGCGCTGGCGATCATGGTGATCTCACGCAGCTGGATGCCGCCCTCGCGCAGCCAGTAGGCCAGGGTGCCGGCCACCAGCAGGAACGGCAGGCCCGAGGCAAAGCCGAAGAAGAACAGCGTGACCGCCGAGGGCTGCGCGAACGCCTTCCAGACCGAAGGCTTCGCGGCTTGGGTGGCGCTCACCCGGCGTAGTCCACGGTGTAGGGGGCGTGGTCGGAGAAGCGCGGCTCACGGGCGATCGAACAGCCCGTCAGGCGCTCGCGCAGCGAGGGAGTGGCCAGCTGGTAGTCGATCCGCCAGCCCACGTTGTTGGCACGGGCCCGGCCGCGGTTGGACCACCAGGTGTATTCCACCGCATCGGGCTTGAGCGCGCGGAAGGTGTCCACCCAGCCGTGGTCGGGCTGCGGGGAGCCGTCGCCGCAGGCGTCGGCGATCTGGCCGTTGAGCCAGGCGCGCTCTGGCGGCAGGCAGCCGGAGTTCTTCTGGTTGGAGGTCCAGTTCTTGATGTCGTTGCGCGAGCGCACGATGTTCCAGTCGCCGCACAGCACGTAGTCGCGGCCGTTGGCCAGCCACTCGTCCAGGATCGGCTTGAGCCAGTCCATGACCTGGAACTTGAAGCCCTGGCGCAGCTCCCCGGAGGAGCCGGAGGGGATGTAGAACGACACCACCGAGAGGTTGCCGAAGCGCGCCTCGATGTAGCGCCCCTCGTCGTCGAACGGATCCCAGCCCAGGCCGGTGCGCAGTTCATCGGGCTCGCGGCGGCTGTAGATGGCCACGCCGCTGTAGCCCTTCTTCGTGGTCGCGTCGCGGAAGGCGACGTGATAGCCCGGCGGCCGGAACTCCTCGCCGGTGAGCTGGTGCTCCTGGGCCTTGGTTTCCTGGACGCACAGGATGTCGGCGTCCTGTTCGGCGAACCAGTCGAAAAATCCCTTGTTGGCCGCCGAACGGATGCCGTTGGCGTTGAAGCTGATGATGCGCATGCAGGACCGGAAAAGCGGACGGCGCGGAAAGGGTACCTCACCGCGCCGTCCTGCTCCCAGCCGATGGTTGGCCGCCTGCCGTCAGCGCTCCGGACGCGGCGTGTCGGGGGTGCTCGGCGGCAGGATCGGGTACACCACCTCCGGCTGGCGGCCGGTGAGCGTGCGCAGGAAGTCGGCGATCTTCCCGGCTTCCTCCTCATTGATGTCCCGGCCCAGCTGGGCGGTACCCATGATCGCAACCGCCTCCTCCAGGCTCCAGACCTGGCCGGAGTGGAAGTACGGCGCGGTCAGCGCCACGTTGCGCAGCGGCGAGGCGCGGAACACGTACTCGTCGGTGGCGGTGGAGGTGACCTCGAAGCGTCCCTTGTCGCCCACCGGCAGGATCTCCGCGCCCGGGCGCTCCAGCACGCCGAACGGGAAGTAGCTCTGGCCGCCGAAGTTGACGCCGTTGTGGCACGAGGCGCAGCCGGTTTCGAAGAACAGCTGCAGGCCCTCGATCTCGTTGGCGGTCATCGCGCTGTCGTCGCCCTGGACCCAGCGGTCGAACGGGGCATCAGGCGTAACCAGGGTGGTCTCGAAGGCCTCCAGGGCCACGGTCACGTCCTCAAACGTGATGCCCTCCGATTCCGGGAACGCTTCGGCGAACAGCTCCACGTACTGCGGGATGCTCGCGAGCGTCTCCTCCACCAGCTCCGGCGTGCTGTTCATCTCGACGCTGGCCTGCACCGGGCCGGCGGCCTGTTCGGCGAGGTCGGAGGCGCGGCCGTCCCAGAACTGGGCGGCGTTGAACACGGCGTTGAAGACCGTGGGCGAGTTGCGCGGGCCGCGCTGCCAGCCGTGGCCGATCGACGCGGGCACGTTGTCCGCGCCGCCGGTGCCGATGCTGTGGCAGGTGTTGCAGGTGATCACGTGGCTGCGCGACAGGCGCGGCTCGAAGAACAGCATCCGGCCCAGCTCCACCCGCTCCGGGGTCACCGTGCGGCCGCTGACCTCGGTGGGCGCCTCGGGGATCACGCCGAACAGCGAGGCCGCGGTCTGTCGCAGGTTGTCGTGCTCGCCGCCGGCCGGCGGCTCGACGTCCGGCGCCGTGGCGGCGGCTTCGCGCGCGCTGTCGACCTCGCCGGTGGCAGGATCGACGCCGGGGGTGGCGCTGCCATCGGCCTGCGGCTGCACGCTGGCTTCCGTGGCCTCGCCCGGGGTGCGTGCGCCATCGCGCCCGCCATCGTCGGGAGCACACGCCACGCCGCCCAGCGCCAATGCCAGCGCGCTTGCCATCAGTCCGGTCTTCCACTGCATGCCCATCGCTTCACTCGTGCCTGTGCTGTGTCCCATGTTGGGCGCCGGGGCCGCGTGCTGCATTGCGCACGATCAATCCCCGGCATCGGGCCCACCCTACCCGGCTTGCGGGTCAAGGCCACGCGTAGACGGCCGGCCGCGCCGGTGCCGTAACATGCACGGTCCCCACCCGTGCCCCATGCAATGACCGACCACCGCTCCCGTTTCCTCCGCCTGGCCATCGAGGCCCGGGCGCTGCGCTTTGGCGAGTTCGTGCTCAAGTCCGGCCGCGCCAGCCCGTACTTCTTCAATGCCGGCCGGTTTGACTCGGGCGCACTGCTCGAGGGCCTGGCCAACTGCTATGCAGATGCGCTGGAGGACGCGGGCACGACGTTCGACATGCTGTTCGGCCCGGCCTACAAGGGCATTCCTCTGGCCACCGCGCTGGCCTGCGCCTTCGCCCGGCGCGGCCGCGACCTGCCGGTGGCCTTCGACCGCAAGGAGGCCAAGGCCCACGGCGAGGGCGGCAACCTGATCGGCGCGCCGATGCAGGGGCGCCGGGTGCTGGTGGTGGATGACGTGATCACCGCCGGCACCGCTGTGCGGCATGCGCTGGGGCTGATCAGCCAGGCGGGTGGGACGCCGGCGGGCATCGTGATCGCGCTGGACCGCCAGGAGGTGGCCGACGAGACCGCCACGCCGCGGCGCTCGGCGGCGCAGGCCGTGGCCGACGCGCACGGCGTTCCGGTGGTGGCGGTGGCCAGCCTCGACGACCTGCTTGCGTTCACCTCGGAAAACGTGAAACTGTCGGATGAGCAGGCCCGCCTGCGCGAGTACCGCGAGCGCTTTGGAGCCGGCTGAGCCATTCATTCGCCCGGCCGGGGGGACGGGAGCAATGACCAAGACCATCGCCAGGATCGCTTGCATCGCCCTGCTGCTGGCGCCCGCGCTGGCGTCGGCCCAGCGCGACGGCGAGCGCCGGCTGTACTGCTGGGAAGAGAACGGCCGCAAGATCTGCGGCGACGCCCTGCCCGCCTCCGCGGTGGACGCCCCGCGCACCGAGATCAACCCCAGCACCGGGCTGGTGCGCGCGCGGGTGGGCCGGGCCCTCACCGACGAGGAGCGCGCCGCCGCCGAAGCCGAGGCCAGGCGCGCGGCGCAGCAGGCCGAGGCCGAAGCCGCCGCCCGCCGCCGCGACATCGCCATGGTTGAGTCCTACGCCACCGAGGCCGACCTCGAGCGCGCCTACGACAACCGCATCATCCTCATCGACGAGTCGATCAAGACCTCGCGGATGGGCGTGGCCAACCTGCGCATGAGCCTGCTGACCCAGCTGCGCCAGGCGGCGGAAGCCGAACTGCACGGGCGCGCGGTGGGCAAGCCGCTGCTGCAGAACATCACCCGCCAGCATGCCGACCTGATGCGCCAGCAGGAAATCCTGGAGCAGCAGCTGCGCGAGCGCGAGGAGCTGGACGCCAGCCTGCAGCAGGCGCGCGAACGCTACCGCAGCCTCACCAGCGCGCGCCGCGGCGGCTGACGCGACCACTGTTCACCCCCTGCCCACCCCGGATGCGCTATGACTGGGGCGGAGCGGGGCGCAACGGAGGTCCCGCCATCCATCACAGGAGGAGGGGGACCCAATGGACCCGAGCACGTTCTCGCGCCAGCTTGAAACAAGCCTTGGCCAGTACCTGCCCATGGTGCTGGCCGCCATCGGCATCCTTGTCGTCGGCCTGCTCATCGCCCTGGTGGTGCGCGCGCTGATCCGCAACGGCCTGGGCCGGCTGCGGTTGAACGAGCGCATCAACAGCCAGGCCGGCGGCCAGGCGGTAAGCAAGCTCGACGTGGTGAGCATCGCGGCGTCGATCGGCTTCTGGTTCATCATCATCATCACCCTGATCGGGGTCTTCAGCGTGCTCCGCTTCGACGGCCTGTACGCGCCGTTCTCGGCGCTGGTGGCCGAGGTGATGCTGTACCTGCCGCGGATCGTGCTGGCCGGGATCCTGGCGCTGGTGGCGTGGCTGCTGGCCACGGTGCTGCGGGCCGGGATGAACCGGATCATGGCCGCCGGGCACTGGGACGAGAAGCTGTCCGACTCGGCCGGGGTCAAACCGATCTCCTCGGTGCTGGGCAACGTCGTCTACTGGCTGGTGCTGCTGCTGTTCCTGCCGGCCATCGTCGGCGCGCTGCGCATCGACGGGCTGATGGCACCGCTGACCACGATGACCAGCCAGTTCGCCGCGGCCCTGCCCAACATCTTCGCGGCGGTGGTGATCGGCGTGGTGGGCTGGCTGATCGCCAAGGTCCTGCGCGGGCTGGTGACCAACCTGCTGGAAGCCGCCGGCGTCGACCGCTTCAGCAACCGCGAGCACCTGACCGAAGGGGTCAGGCTGTCGAAGCTGGGCGGCACCCTGGTGTTCATCCTGGTGATCGTGCCGACCCTGATTGCGGCGCTGGACGCGCTGGCGATCCGGGCGATCTCGGACCCGGCCAGGAACATGCTCGACATGTTCCTGGCGGCGGTGCCGAACATCCTGGCGGCCGCGCTGATCCTGCTGCTGGCCTGGTTCGTGGGCCGCTTCGTGTCCGGCCTGATCTCCAAGCTGCTGGCCAACCTGGGCTTCGACCGGGTGCCGGAGCGGCTGGGCATGGGCCACGTGTTCGAACGCCCCGGGGCCGCGGCATTGCCGGACGCGCCCACGGGCACCGAGCCCGGTGGCGACGCCCTGGCGCCCGGCCCCGGCCCGGCGGTAGTCGCGCCGCGGCCAGGCGGCACCAGCCTGTCGGCGTTCGCCGGCCAGGTGGCGCTGTTCTTCATCATGCTCTTCGCCACCGTGGAGGCCGCGCACCGGCTCGGCTTCACCGGCGTGCGCGACCTGCTGACGACCTTCATCGCCTTCGGCGCCGACGTGCTGCTGGGCGCGGCGATCCTGGTGATCGGCTACTGGCTGGCCGACCTGGCGGCGCGCGCGATCCAGCGCGCCAACCCGGAGGGGCGCGCCGGCCTGGCCCGGATCGCACGGGTGGCGATCCTGGGCCTGGTGCTGGCCATGGGCCTGCGCGCGATGGGCATCGCCGACGACATCGTCAACCTGGCGTTCGGGCTGGTGCTGGGCGCGGTGGCGGTGGCCACCGCCCTGGCCTTCGGCCTGGGCGGGCGCGAAGCCGCGGGCCGGGTCACGGACCGCTGGGCCCGCGAGTACCTGGAGCGCCGCGACCGGGGCGGCCCGGGGGCGTAGCCACGCCAACCCGCGGTGAACGCAACGGCCCGCTTCGGCGGGCCGTTGCCATTGCGGTCGCGGCTCAGGCCTTGCGCACGAACTCCGACTTCAGCCCCATGGCGCCGATCCCGTCGACCTTGCAGTCGATGTCATGGTCGCCGTCGACCAGGCGGATGTTGCGCACCTTTGTGCCGGCCTTCACCACCGTGGAGGATCCCTTGACCTTCAGGTCCTTGATGACGATGACGTCGTCGCCATCCGCCAGCGGGTTGCCGTTGGCATCGCGCACGACTGCCGCAGCTTCGGCCTCGGCGGCGGCGGCGGCCGCTTCCTGCGGAGACCACTCGTGGCCGCATTCGGGGCAGACCAGCAGGTTGCGGTCCTCATAGGCGTAGCTGGAGCCGCACTGCGGGCAGTCTGGGAGGGCACTCATCGGATGTTCCGTGCAGATGATCAGGCCCCATTGTCCCACCGTGGCGAAAATCAGTCCGGGTCCGGCGGCGGCAGCTCGTGGCGCACCCGCAGGAAGCGCGGAAAGCGCGGCAACCCGCTGCCAGTGAACCCGTTGAAGCGGTAGGTGACCCAGGTGCCGACCGCCGGCGGCTGTGCGCGCAGCGCATCGGTGAGCCCGCTGCCGATCCGGAAACGCAGGCCGTCGGGCCGTTCCACCACCAGCGCGCCGGTCATCCCGGCGTACTTGCCGCGGCCGGGGGTGTGCCCGACCACCCGCGCCTCGGCATCGTCGAAAGGCTTGAGCTTGAGCAGCCGGTCAGAGCGCCCGGCGCGGTAGCGGGCGTCGCGGTGATGCAGCATCAGCCCCTCGCCGCCCGCCCTCACCACCGCGCGCATGCGCGCTTCCAGATCGGCCCGGCCGGCCAGGCGATGCTGTTCCACCGGCCGCAGCCACGCCACGTTGGCCTCCGCCAGCATCGAGCGCATGGCGGCCACCCGCTGCGCGAATGGCCCCCGGTGCGTGGGCAGGTCGAAGACCATGAAGCGCATGTCGCGCCAGCCAGAATGCGCGCCACCTGCTGACCGGACGATGCCGCTGGCCTCCTCGAAGCGCCCGCGCCCCAGCCAGAGCTCGCCGTCCATGGGCACCGCCGGCCAGCCGGCGGTGAACCACTGCGGCGCCGCGATGCGGTGGCCGCCGCGCGTGTACAGGGCGCGCCCGTCCCAGTACCCGCGCACCCCGTCGAGCTTCTCGCTGGCGAACCACCCGGCCACCTCGATCCCGTCGTGGTAGCCGGTGGCCAGCATGAGCCGTGGCGGCGCGGCGAGCGCAGGCGCCAGCAGCAGCGCCGCAAGCAAGGCGATGAAGACACGCATGACCCGTCCCTGGGCGATGGATGAGCGGCCCCAGCATCACCCGGGCGGCCATGCGCCGCCATCGGCAAGTGCAGGGGCGGCGGGTAGGAAAACCCCGCGCCGCCCGCCAGGCATCAGAACGGCAGTTCGAGCTCCGGCTCGATCGCGTGGATCTGCTCGCGGAACACGCCCTGGATCCGCTCCAGCGCGGCCTGGTCGTCGGCGTCAAAGCGCAGCACCAGCACCGGGGTGGTATTGGACGCGCGCACCAGGCCCCAGCCATCGTTCCAGTCCGCGCGCACGCCGTCGATCGTCGACAGGCGGGCTCCGTCCAGTTGCGCCGCCGCCTGGAAGCGCTCGATGAAGGCGTGCGGATCGCCGCCCGGCGCCGGCACCTTGATCTCCGGGGTGGCCACACCCGTGGGCAGGGCGGAGAGGATCTCGCTGGGCGCCTCGTCGCGCGCGGCCAGGATCTCCAGCAGCCGCGCCGCGGAGTAGATGCCGTCGTCAAACCCGTACCAGCGCTCGGCGAAGAAGAAGTGCCCGCTCATCTCGCCCGCCAGCTCGGCCTCCACCTCGCGCATCTTGGCCTTGATCAGCGAATGGCCCGTCTTCCACATCAGCGGGCTGCCGCCGTGGCGCAGGATGTGGCCGGGCAGGCGGCCGGTGCACTTGACGTCGTAGACGATCACTGCGCCCGGGTTGCGCTCGAGCACGTCGGCGGCAAACAGCATCAGCAGGCGGTCGGGGAAGATGTTCTCCCCGTCCCTGGTCACCACGCCCAGGCGGTCGCCGTCGCCGTCGAAGGCCAGGCCCAGGTCCGCGTCCAGGCGCTGGACCATGTTGATGAGGTCCTCGAGGTTCTCCGGCTCGCTGGGATCGGGATGGTGGTTGGGGAATTCGCCGTCGATCTCGCAGTACAGCGGCACCACCTCGGCGCCGATCGCCTCCAGCACCCGCGGGCCGATCTCGCCGGCCACGCCGTTGCCCGCGTCCACCACCACCTTCAGCGGCCGCTCGGTCTGCACGTCGCTGGCGATGCGCTCCACGTACTCGTCGCTGATGTCGCGCTCGCTGTGCCCGCCGGGGGCATCGGCGGCATGCAGCCGGCCCTCGGCGATGCGCGCGTGCAGGTCGGTGATGGCATCGCCCGACAGGGTCTCGCCCCCCACCACGATCTTGAAGCCGTTGTAGTCGGGCGGGTTGTGGCTGCCGGTGACCGAGACGCAGCAGCCGGTGCGCAGGTGGAAGGCGCCGAAGTACACCACCGGGGTGGGCACCATGCCGATGTCGATCACGTTGCGCCCGGCCTTGCGCAGGCCGGCGGTGAGGCCGGCCACCATGTCCGGCCCGGACAGGCGCCCGTCGCGGCCGATGACGATGTCGGCCAGGTCCTGCTCGCGCATCAGCGAGCCGATCGCCTGCCCGATCAGTTCGGCAACGCCGGCGTCGAGCGTCTGACCGACGATGCCGCGGATGTCGTAGGCGCGGAAGATGCCGGGATCGATCTTGACCGCCGGAGCCTTCGGCGCGGCCACTGCGGGCGCCGGCGCGTCCGCCTTGGATTCGGGCTCGGCTTCCAGCGCCTGGCTCAGGGTGGGGGATTCATCAACCACGGGGTTCTCCATCTGCATGAATTTGGGCAACACCCGCCAGCACAGCCATGCCACGAACAGCAGCACCAGGGCCGCGACGAAGGGCGCAAACCCGCGCAGGCCGAAGGGTGCCACCGGCGCCGTGGGCATGGCGGCAACAACCCGCAGGCCGGTGCCGGGCACGCGCGCCGACATGCGCTCGGCGGCCTCCACGTACTCCGTGTTGCCGCGCTCGAGCAAGGTCACGCCGCCCTGGCGCAGGGCCAGGTACATCGCGGACGGATCGATCGGGGCCTGTTCGGTGGCCATGGTCGCGCGCGAAATCGGCAGGCGCACGAAAGCGGCGCCCACCAGCACGCCGTCCGCGCGCGCGGGCGCGGCCAGCGCAAGCCGCGGGCCGTCGCCCTCGCGGATCACCCAGGCCACGGGCGCGTCCTCCACCATGGAGGCTTCCAGCACGGCGGCCCGGCCGTAGCCACTCTCGCCCAGTCCCGCGTACACGCTTTCCAGGCTGGCCCCGTAGACCGCGACCTCCTCCAGGTTGGGCCACTCCGCGGCCAGCGCGGCGGAGGCGCTCTCCAGGTCGCCTTCGGCAAGCGCCGAGCGCACCTGCGCCGAGGCCAGCCGCTCGGACAGGCGCTCGAGCTCGCTGCTGACGCTGCGCGCCGTGCCCTGGACCGCGCCGTCGCGGGCCTGCTCCAGCGCGCTGCGGCGGCTCCCGTCTTGCAGCTGCTGCCAGCCGCTCCAGGCCATCCAGGCCGCCAGCAGCACCAGCGCGACCGCCAGCAACGGCATCGCCGGGCGCGCCTGCGCCAGCGCTTGCCGTGCCCTGTCTCCCCGCGTCTCTTCCATGCCTGCTCCCCTCCCCCTGTCAGCTGCGCCCGGTATGGCCGAAGCCTCCGGCCCCGCGCCCGCTCTCGACGAAAGTATCCACCACTTCCAGCCGCGCCCGCACGACCGGCAGCAGCACCAGCTGCGCGATACGCTCCCCCGGCTCGATGGTGTACGCCTGGCTGCCGCGGTTCCAGGCGCTGATCATCAGCGGCCCCTGGTAATCGGCGTCGATCAGCCCGGTGCCGTTGCCAAGCACGATCCCGTGCCTGTGCCCCAGGCCCGAACGCGGCAGCACCACCGCGCACAGGCCCGGGTCCTGGATGTGGATGGCCAGCCCCGAGGGGACCAGCGCTGCATCGCCGGGCGCCATCACCAGCGCTTCGTCCACGGCGGCGCGCAGGTCCAGCCCGGCGCTGCTCTCGGTGGCGTACGCGGGCAGCGGCCAGTCCGCGTGGTAGCGCGGATCGAGGATCTTGACCTGCAGGGCGTGGTGCATGCGAAGCGCGCTCCTATGCGAGGCGTTGGGCAACCAGGTCGAGCAGCTCGCCGGCCAGCCGGGCCTTGGGACCGGGGCCGAGCTCGCGCGCGCCGCCGGGCCAGTACACCGACAGCGCGTTGTCATCGCTTTCAAACCCGCTGCCCGGCACGCCCACGCGGTTGGCGGCGATCATGTCCAGGCGCTTGGCTTCCAGCTTGCCGCGCGCGTGGCGCGCGACGTCCGAGGTCTCGGCCGCGAACCCGACCACGATCTGCGGCCGCCGCGCGTGGGCGGCGACCTCGGCCAGGATGTCGACGGTGGGCACCAGCTCGATCGTCATTGCACCGGCCCCCTTCTTGATCTTCTCCGCGGCCGTGGCGACGGGCGTGTAGTCGGCGACGGCGGCGGCGGAGATGTACACGTCGGCGGGCAGTGCGGACAGCACCGCCTGGTGCATCTGCGCGGCCGAGCGCACGTCCACCCGGTCAACACCAGCGGGCGTGGCCAGCGACACCGGCCCGGTCACCAGGGTGACGTGGGCACCTCGCGCGGCAGCCGCGGCGGCAATCGCGAATCCCATCTTGCCGCTGCTGCGGTTGCCGATGAAGCGCACCGGGTCGATGTCTTCATAGGTGGGGCCGGCGGTGACCAGCACCCGCCGGTTTGCCAGCGCGCCGGTCACCGGCCCAGCGCCGCGACGATGGCGGCGGGCTCGGCCAGGCGGCCCGGGCCGGATTCGCCTTCCGCCAGCGGGCCGTCGTCCGGGCCCACCACCTGCACGCCGCGCGCCTGGAGCATGGAAACGTTGGCGCGGGTGGCGGCATGGCGCCACATCCGGTGGTTCATGGCCGGGGCGATGGTCAGCGGCGCTTCGCTGGCCAGGCACAGGGTGGTGACCAGGTCGTCGGCAAACCCGTGCGCCAGGCGCGCGATGAGGTTGGCCGTGGCCGGGGCGACCACGATGCGATCGGCCCAGCCCGCCAGCTCCAGGTGGCCCATGGCCGCTTCAGCCGCCGGGTCCCACAGCGACGTGCGCACCGCTTCGGCGGACAGCGCCTGGAAGCTGGTGGCGCTGACGAAACGCTGCGCGTTGTCGGTCATCGCCACCCGCACCGACGCGCCTGCGTCGCGCAGGCGGCGCACGAGTTCGCAGGCCTTGTACGCGGCGATGCCGCCGCCCACGCACACCAGGATGCGCGCGTCGCGGAGGTTGCTGGCCGGCTGCTGCATCGGTTCGGAATAGTCCTACGTCGGATCCGTCCCACAGCTTACCTGAAGGGGCGGGCTTGCCCGGCTGCTTCGGCGCCGCGGATGGCCGTCAATAGGGGCTGACGGCACGGCGGCCGCCTGCACCCACCGGCCGCGGTTCTCCCCTGACCTCACCGGCCCGGCCGAAGCGCGGCCGCCGTCCGTCACCTCCCATCTGCAAAGGAATGCAAGCGTGCGTATCCGCGATTGGCCCAGCGGCGAACGGCCGCGCGAAAAACTCTTTGCCCGCGGGCCGGGGGTGCTGTCGGACGCCGAGCTGCTGGCGATCTTCCTGGGCTCCGGGGTCCGCGGCCAGGACGCGGTGGCCAGCGCCCGGCAGCTGCTGGTCGAACACGGGCCGCTGCGCGCCCTGCTCGAGCGCAGCCCGTCGGAGCTGGCCAAGCTGCCCGGCCTGGGGCCTGCCCGCGCCTCACGCCTGGCATCGGCGCTGGAGCTGTGCAACCGCTACCTGGCCGCCGGCCTCGAGCGCGGCGAGGCATTGACCGACCCCAAGGCGGCGGGGATGTATTTCGCCCAGCGCCTGCGCAGCCACCCGCACGAGGTGTTCGCCGCGCTGTTCCTTGATACCCGCCACCGCGCGCTGGCCTTCGAGGAGCTGTTCCGCGGCACCATCGATGGGGCCGAGGTGCATCCACGCGAGGTGGTGCGGCGGGCGCTCAAGCACAACGCGGCGGCGCTGATCGTGGGCCACAACCACCCCAGCGGCTGCAGTGAACCGTCCGCGGCCGACCGGGCCGTCACCGCCCAGCTCAAGCAGGCGCTGGCGCTGGTGGACGTGCGGCTGCTGGACCACTTCGTGGTCGGCGACGGCGCGCCGGTGTCACTGGCGATGCGCGGCTGGGTCTAGCGCGCGGCCGCGGCCGGGCCGGCCGGCATCGCCGCGGCATCGGGATCGTAGAACAGGCACACGCGGCGGCCGTTGATCCGGGCCACCTGGATCGGGGTGTCGTACAGGTCGGTGAGCAGGCCGTCGCGGACGATTTCGTCCGGCGAACCTTCACTGTGCACGCGGCCCTGCTTCATCGCCACGATCTTGTCGGAATACCAGGACGCGAAATTGATGTCGTGCAGCACCACCACCACGGTCCGGCCCAGCTCGTCGGCGGCGCGGCGCAGCAGCGCCATCATCCGGCTGGCGTGCTTGATGTCGAGGTTGTTGAGCGGCTCGTCGAGCAGCAGGTAGTCGGTGTCCTGGGCCAGCGCCATGGCCACGAACGCGCGCTGGCGCTGGCCGCCGGAAAGCTCGTCCAGGTAACGGTGGCGCAGGTCCGCCAGCCCCAGGTAATCCAGCGCGCGGTCGATGTGCGGCTGGTCCTCGGGGCGCGGGCGGCCCTGGTTGTGCGGATAGCGCCCGAAAGCCACCAGGTCGCCCACCGTCAGCCGCACCGCCACGTGGTTGTCCTGGCGCAGGATCGCCAGGCGCCTCGCCAGGTCGCGGGTGGGCGTGGCGGCCACGTCCATGCCGTCCACCAGCACGCTCCCATCGTCCATGGGCAGCAGCCGGCTGATCATCGAGAGCAGGGTGGACTTGCCGGCGCCGTTGGGGCCGATGATCGAAGTCACCCCGCGCGCCGGCAGGGTGACCGACACGCCGTTGACGACGACGCTGTCGCCGTAGGCCTTGGAGACCGAGCGGGTGACGATCATCGCGCCGCGCCCCTGAGGATGAGGCCGATGAACACCAGGCCGCCGAGGAATTCGATGATGATCGACAGCGCGGTGCCGAACGAGAACACCCGCTCCATCAGGGTCTGCCCGCCCACCAGGCAGATCACCGCGATCAGGATCGAAGCCGGCAGGATGTGGCGGTGGCGCCCGTCTCCGGCGAGCGCGTGGGCCAGACTCACCACCAGCAGGCCGAAGAACGTCACCGGCCCCACCAGCGCGGTGGACACCGACACCAGCACCGCCATGATCACCAGCAGCTTCAGCACCGTGGCCTTGTAGTCCACGCCCAGTCCGATGGCGGTGGCGCGGCCCAGCGAGACCACGTCCAGGCTGCGGTGCAGCCGCCACAGCGCCAGCGAGGCCAGCGCCACGACCACCACCGAGGTGGCCAGCAGGGTGCGGTCGATGGTGTTGAAGCTGGCGAAGAAGCTGTCCTGCAGGACGAGGAATTCGTTGGGATCCATCATCCGCTGCATCAGGTTGGCGACGCTGCGGAAGAACACCCCGAACACGATCCCCACCAGCACCAGCAGGTGCAGGCTGCGCTCGCCGCCGGCGAACAGCCAGCGGAACAGCAGCAGGCTGAAGCCCACCATCACCGCGACCTGCAGCAGGAACTGCAGCCGTGGATCCACCGTCGCCAGCGCGCGCGAGGTGAAAAAGAAGATCACCACCGTCTGGATCAGGATGAACAGCGTGTCGAAGCCCATGATCGCCGGGGTCAGGATCCGGTTGTTGGTCACGGTCTGGAACAGCACCGTGGACACCGCGATCGAGTAGGCCACCAGCACCAGCCCCAGCAGCTTGGTGGCGCGGAAGGGCAGCACGAACGCCCAGTTCCCGCGCACGCCCAGCAGCATGAAACAGGCCACCGCCGCCAGCGCCAGCAGCCCCAGCCCGGCCAGCACCAGGCGCTGCCGGTCCATGCCCGCGCCCGTGGCCAGCAGGTCAGCTGCCCGCGCCACGCCGTTTCCGCAGCAGCAGGTACAGGAAGATGCCGGCGCCGGCCACCCCGACCACCACGCTGATCGGGATCTCATAGGGCGCGCGCACCATGCGTCCGAAGATGTCGCAGGCCAGCACGAAGCCGGCACCGCCAATGGCCACCCACGGCACGGCCCGGCGCATGTTGTCGCCCACCAGCAGGCTGACCACGTTGGGCACCACCAGCCCCAGGAAGGGGATGATCCCCACCGTCACCAGCACCACCGCGCTGATCGCCGCGACGATCACCAGCCCCACCATCATCACCCGGCGGTAGTTCAGCCCGAGGTTGGTGGCCAGGTCCCGCCCCAGGCCGGCCACCGTGAACCGGTCCGCCGCCAGCCATGCCAGCACCAGGCCGGCGAAGCCGATCCACAGCAACTCGTAGCGCCCGCTCAGCACGCCGGAAAAATCACCCACCCGCCACGCCAGCATCGTGCCCATCAGCTCGAAGCGGTAGGCGAAGAAGGTGGTGACCGCGCCGATCACCCCGCCCAGCATCACCCCCACCAGGGGCGGCAGGAACACGTCGCGCAGCGGCACGAAGCGCAGGATGCGCACGAACAGCGCGGTGCCGGCCAGCGCGAACAGGGCCGACACGCCCATCTTGGCCATCACCGGCCAGCCCGGTACGAAGATCGTGGCGGCCAGGAAACCCAGCGCTGCCGAATCCGCCGTGCCCACGGTGGTGGGCTCGACGAAACGGTTGCGCACGATCATCTGCATCACCAGGCCCGCGATCGCCATCGACGCGCCGGCCAGCATCGCCGCCAGGGTGCGCGGGATGCGGCTGGCCAGCAGGACCTGCAGCTCCTGGTCGGCGGCCGCCCCCGACAGCACCGCGCCCAGCCGCAGCGGGCTGACGCCCACCGTGAGGCTGCCCACCGCCAGCAGGGCGAGCACCACCAGTGCCGCCGGCATCGCCGGGACCTTCAGCCACGCATGCGCGGGCGCACCGGCCGCGGCGCCCGCGCTGGCCATGGGCGCGCCGCGCATCACGCCTGTTCGTCGACCGCCCCGAGCACCTGGTCGACCAGGCGGGTGACTGCGGTGTAGCCGTGCATCACCACGTAGGCGGGCACCGGATCCAGGTACACCACCTGGTCCTGCTGCCACGCGGAGGTCTGGTTGACCAGGGCGTTGTCGAGCAGGGCGCGGGCGGCGCCGGCGTCCTCTCCCGACACGCCCGCGTCGCGGTCAACCACGAACAGCCAGTCCGGGTTAGCCTGGAGGATGAATTCAAACGACACCGAGTCGCCGCCGTGGAAGCGGTCGTCGACGTCTTCCGTCACCGGCTTGAAGCCGGCCTCGGTGAAGATCCAGCTCAGGCGCGAGTTGGCGCCATACACCCCCACCCGGCCGGCGTTGGTCACCAGCACCATGGCGGTGCCGGCATCGGCGCTGCGATCGCGCAGGGCGGCGAAGCGGGCATCCAGCTCCGCCGACAGCTCGGCGGCGCGCGCCTCCTTCCCGAAGATCCGGCCCAGCGTGGCGATGTTCTGCTTGACCCCTTCCACGAGGCTGTCGTTGTCGACCGACAGGTCGATGGTCGGGGCGATCGCGGACAGGTCGGGCAGCGCGGTGCGGGAGCGGCTGGCCACGATCACCAGGTCGGGCGCAGCCGCGGCGATGGTCTCGTAGTCGGGCTCCTGCAGCGTCCCCGTCTTCAGGTAGGCATCGCTGCGGTACTGCTGCAGGTAGTCAGGCACGCCGGCCGAAGGCACGCCGATCACCGCCTCCACGCCCAGGGCGTCGAGGATGTCGAGCACGGCGATGTCCTGCACGATCACCCGTCCGGGCACCGCCTCCAGGGTCAGCTCGCCCTGCTGGTGGACCACATGGATGCCTTCGCCGGCGGCGGGGGCGGTCGCTGGCGCGGGTGCATCTTCGGGGCTGGTGCAGCCCGCCAGGGCGAGCACGAAAGCGGCAATGGCAAGGATTTTCTTCATCAGTGGGTGTTCCAGACCCGGGGTCCGGACGGCGGATGTGGGGAAGTGAATGACAATGATAATGCGAATCATTGTCAATGTGTATTGGAGCGATGAATATTTCCGACCGCTTGCCGTGCCGCAGCGCGCCAGCTTCCGGGCCGCCGGGCATGGCTCGGCTACACTATCCGGCCCCCCCGGAACCCGCCCCGCACCCAGTGAAATCCCAGCTCCGCGCGCTTGTTGCGCAAGCCATCGATGCGCTCCGCGCGGACGGCCGGCTGCCGGCCGGCGCCGACGCTCCCGCCTACGTGATCGAGCGTCCCAAGGATCGCAGCCACGGCGATTTCTCAACCAACGCCGCAATGCTGCTGGCCAAGCAGGCCAACCAGGCCGGCGCCCGCACCAATCCGCGCGCGTTGGCGCAGGCGCTGGTCGAGGCCCTGCCGGCCAGCGAGCTTGTCGCTGACACCGGCATCGCCGGGCCGGGCTTCATCAACTTCCGGCTTGCTCCCGGCGCCTGGCAGGAGCAGCTGCGCCAGGTCCATGCCCAGGGCGCGGCGTACGGGCGCAACGACAGCGGCGGCGGGCGCGTGGCCGGCGTGGAGTACGTGTCGGCCAATCCCACCGGCCCGCTGCACGTGGGGCATGGCCGCGCCGGGGTGATCGGCGACTGCATCTCCCGGGTCCTGGCGGCCAACGGATGGGAGGTGAAGCGCGAGTTCTACTACAACGACGCCGGGGTGCAGATCGACAATCTCGCGCGCTCGGTCCAGGCCCGCGCGCAGGGCCTCAAGCCGGATGACGCCGGCTGGCCCGAGGACGGCTATCGCGGCGATTACATCGCCGACGTGGCCCGGGCCTTCCTGGACAAGGCCACGGTGGAGGTCGAAGGCCAGGCGGTCACTGCCGGCGGCGACGTGTCGGACCTGGATGACATTCGCCGCTTCGCAGTGGCATGGCTGCGCAACGAGCAGAACCAGGACCTGGCCGCGTTCGGGGTTGGCTTCGACGTGTACTTCCTGGAGTCCTCGCTGTATGCCGACGGCAAGGTGGAGCAGACCGTCAAGCGCCTGGTGGACGCCGGCCACGCCTACGAGGAGGGCGGCGCGCTGTGGCTGCGCACCACCGACTTCGGCGACGACAAGGACCGGGTGATGCGCAAGTCCGACGGCACCTACACGTACTTCGTGCCGGACGTGGCCTACCACCTGTCCAAGTGGGAGCGCGGCTACGAGCGCGCCATCACCGAACTGGGCGCCGACCACCACGGCTCGCTGGCACGGGTGAAGGCGGGCCTGCAGGCGCTGGATGCAGGCATCCCGCAGGGCTATCCCGAGTACGTGCTGCACCAGATGGTGACGGTGATGCGCGGCGGCGAGGAGGTGAAGCTCTCCAAGCGCGCCGGCAGCTACCTCACCCTGCGCGATTTGATCGAGGAAGCCGGCCGCGATGCGACGCGCTGGTTCCTGGTGGCGCGCAACCCCAATTCGCAGCTGGTGTTCGACATCGACCTGGCGCGCAGCCAGTCGCTGGACAACCCGGTGTACTACGTGCAGCTCTCGCATGCGCGCATCTGCGGGCTGCTGCGGCAGCTCGACGAGCGCGGGCTCGGCTTCGACCTGGAAGACGGCCTGGCGCAGGCGCCGGACGTGGACAATGCGGCCGCGCGCGAACTGCTCGATGCGATTTCGCGCTGGCCGGAAACCGTGCGCGCGGCCGGCGACCAGCTCGAGCCGCACCTGGTGACCACTTACCTGCTGGAACTGGCACAGTCGTTCCAGACGTATTACAACGATCACCAGTTCCTGGTTGACGACGCCCGCGTGCGCAACGCGCGGCTGGCCATGGCGCTGGCCACGCGCCAGGTGCTGGCCAATGGGCTGGAACTTGTGGGCGTGGCGGCCCCGGAGAGGATGTAACTGAAATGGCGGTGAGGAAGGGCAAGTCGCAGGCGCGACGCAACAGTGGCAACAGCGGCGGGCTTCCCGGCTGGGCCTGGATGGTGCTGGGCATCGTGATCACGCTGGTGGTGGTGCTGGCCGCGCCGCGGCTGCTGCGCTCCGATGGCGACGAGGGCTTCTACCGGCCCCGGCCCAACCCCGACGCCACCCCGGCGCCGGCCACCGGCACCGCGGACGAGGACGCGCCGCTGCCCGCGCCGGTCGCGCCGGCGGAATCCACGGATCCGGACTACGACTTCTACACCCTGCTGCCCGGGCAGGAAGTGCCGATGACCGACGCCGAGCTGGAAGCCAGCGCCAAGGCCGAGCAGGCGCGCGAGCTGCGCCAGGCGCAGCAGCGCGAACAGGATGCGGCCCGCCTGGGCGAACCGGATGCGCAGCTGCCCGCGCCCACCCCGGAATCCGCCGCGGCGCCGGCGGCCGCGCAGGCGTCGGCCGATACCTCGGCGCGCTACCTGCTGCAGGCCGGCTCGTTCAGCGCCTCCGGCGATGCCGAAGCGTTGAAGGCGCGCATCGCCCTGCTGGGCCTGGGCGCGCGGGTGGAGTCGGCCCAGGTTGATGGCCGCACCGTGTACCGGGTGCGCATGGGTCCCTACGGCACCGCCTCGGAACTGGCCGACGCCAAGGGCAAGCTGGAGCGCGGTGGCCTGGATCCACTGGCCATCAAGGTGCAATAACCCTCATTTCGGCGAAGGAGCGCTGGCCATGGGCAACTTTATCTTCCGCGCGCTGCTGCTGGGCCTGGGCCTGGCCACGGCGCTGCCGGCTGCGGCCGGGATCGACTGCAATGCGCCGGCCAACTGGGCGCAGGACACGATCTGCCGGAGCAAGGCACTGTCGGAAATGCAGCGTGAGATGGAGACGCTGGCGGCCGATGCGCGCGCCCGCAGCCAGGATCCGGAGGCGTTCGACGCCAGCCAGCGGCAGTGGGCGGCCGAGCGCCGCGATGCCTGCAACACCGCCCGCTGCCTGCACACCAGCTATCACAGCCGCAGGGATGAGCTGCAGTTGCAGATCACGAGCGGCCGACCGCCGCTGGTGACGCCGGGCACCTATCACCGCCACGGTGCCCCGGACGACGCCGAAGCGGGGATCGCGCTGTGGATCGGCCTGGCCGACGGCGGCCGCTATCGCCTGCGCGTGCTGTCCAGCGGCGAGGACGTGGTGCCGGTGGAAGGCGAATTCACCGGGCGCGTGGGCAGCGCGCGCTTCACCGCCCCGGGCTGTGCGTTCGAACTGGCCTTCGCCCCCGACGTGATCGCGCTGTCCGGCGCCGCCGGGGAGCTGTGCGGCGAGGCGCTGGAAGGCAGCTACCTGCTGGGCACGGATTGAACCGCCGGCGTTAGACTCCGCGCATGGAAAAAACCATCCTCATCACCGGCGCGACCGCGGGCTTTGGCGCCGCAGCGGTTGCGCGCTTCATCGATTCCGGCTGGCGCGTGATCGCCACCGGCCGGCGCGCGGAGCGGCTGCAGGCGCTGGTGGACCGGCACGGCGGCGAACGCCTGCACGTGGCCGCGTTCGACATCCGCGACGCGGACGCGATGGAGGCCGCGCTCGCGTCCATCCCCGGGCCGTTCCGCGCCATCGATGTGCTGGTCAACAACGCCGGGCTGGCCCTGGGCACGGCCCCTGCACAGCAGGCGGACCTGGCGCAGTGGCGGCAGATGATCGATACCAACGTCACCGCCCTGGCGACGCTGACCCACGCGCTGCTGCCCACCCTGATCGAGCGGCGCGGCGTGATCATCAACATCAGTTCGATCGCCGGGACCTATCCATACCCCGGCGGCAACGTGTACGGCGGCACCAAGGCCTTCGTCAGCCAGTTCTCGCTGGGGCTGCGCTCGGACCTGCACGGCACCGGGGTGCGGGTGACCAGCATCGAGCCGGGGATGGCCGAAACCGAGTTCACCCTGGTCCGCACCGGCGGCGACCAGGCGGCCTCGGACACCCTGTACGAAGGCGCCCGGCCGATGACCGCCGACGACATCGCCGGCGTCATCCATTACGTCGCCACCCTGCCGCCGCACCTCAACATCAACCGGCTCGAGATCATGCCCGTGAGCCAGTCGTTCGCGGGCTTCCAGGTGCACCGGGAGCGCTGAGGGGCGGCGGGACCCGCGCGGCCGGCCGCCGCGCAGGATCCTTTCGGCGGAGGGCGTTTACTGCTCGGTCGGCTTGCCGTCGTAGTGGTCGGCCTCGTGCTGCTCGTCGGCGATCTTCTTGGTCGCGTGCACGGTGCCGTCGCGGTGCTCGGGCGGGGCATAGAGGGTGTAGAGCCGCAGCGGCTCGTCGCCGGCGTTGATGACGTTGTGCTCGGCACCGGCCGGCACGATGGCGATCTCGTCATGCTCCAGGGTGTGCTCGGCGCCATCGAGCACCAGCTTGGCCTTGCCCTGCTCCACGCGGAAGAACTGGTCGGTGTCCGGGTGCACCTCGGTGCCGATCTCGTCGCCCGGCTGCAGGCACATCACCACCAGCTGCATCTGCGGGCCGGTGTAGAGCACGCGGCGGAAGTCGTTGTTCTCGAGGGTGCGCTCCTCGATGTTGGCGAAGTAGCCCTTTTTCATCTCATTTCTCCTCTTCGGGGGGGATGGATCCGGGGGGCCGGGCGGTTCAGTCAAGCGGCGCATCGTCCAGGTAGGTATAGCCGGTCAGCCCCGCTTCCAGCGCTTCGTTCAGGCGCGCGGCCTCGGATTTGGTCAGGTCGGCTGCACCCACCTTGGCGCGGTAGATGCGACGCAGGTCGTCCACTTTGTAGCCCACGTAGTCGAGCATGACATCCGTGGTGTCTCCGCGGCGTTGCTGCGTGATGGCATAGCCGCCCTCCCCGTCGAGCTTCACCTCGATCGCGTCGGTATCGCCGAACAGGTTGTGGATGTCGCCCAGGATCTCCTGGTAGGCGCCAACCAGGAAGAACCCCAGCCGGTAGCTTTCGCCCGGTCGCAGCGGGTGCAGCGGCAGCGAGCTGTCCAGGTCCTCGTTCTCCACGTAGGTGTCGATCTTGCCGTCCGAATCGCAGGTGAGGTCGGCGATGGTGCCGCGGCGCGTGGGCGCTTCATCGAGCCGCTCGATGGGGACGATCGGAAACACCTGGTCGATCGCCCATACGTCAGGAATGGACTCGAACACGCTGAAATTGACGAAGTACTTGTCCACCAGGCGCTCGTTGAGCTCGTCCAGCAGCGGCCGGTGGCTCTTCTCGTCATAGGTCAGGCGCGCCTTCACCGCGTGGGCGATGGCGTAGAACAGGTCGTCGATGCGGGCGCGGTGCACCAGGTCGAGCTGGCCCAGCGCGTACAGGCCCAGGCCCTCGCCGTGGTAGTGCACGGCCTCGTGGTAGAGCTCCACCGCCGGCCGCTGGTCGATGTCGGCGTGGATCTCGCGCAGCTGGCGCACCACCGTGGGCTCGTCGTCGTGGGGATCGGGCACGCGTCCTTCGGGGGCGGCTTCCACCTCGGACACATTGGCCACCAGCACCGCGTGGTGGGCGGTCATGGCGCGCCCGCATTCGGTGACGATGCGCGGCTGGCGCAGGCCGGCTTCCGAACACGCCTGCGCCAGTGCCTGGACGATGGTCGAGGCGTACTGCGCCACGCCGTAGTTGACCGAGTTGTAGCTGCGCGAGCGGGTGCCCTCGTAATCGATGCCCAGGCCGCCGCCGACGTCGACGTAGTCGATGTCCGCGCCCAGCTTCGACAGCTCCACGAAATAGCGCGTGGCCTCGCGCATCCCGCGCGCGATGTCGCGCACGTTGGAGATCTGCGAGCCCATGTGGAAGTGCAGCAGCTTGAGCGCGCCGCCCATACCGGCGTCGCGCAGCGACTTCCACAGGTCCAGCAGCTGGCGCGGCGAGAGCCCGAACTTGGCCTTGTCGCCGCCGGAGTTCTGCCACTTGCCCGCGCCCAGGGTGGCCAGGCGCATGCGCACGCCCAGCACCGGTTCCACGCCGAGGGCGCTGGATTCCTCCAGCACCAGCCGCAGCTCGGAGGGCTTTTCCACCACGATGAAGACATTCATGCCCAGCTTGCGGCCAATCAGCGCCAGGCGGATGTATTCGCGGTCCTTGTAGCCGTTGCAGATCACCAGGCCGCCCGGGCGCGAGAGTGCCAGCACCGCCATCAGCTCGGGCTTGCTGCCGGCTTCCAGGCCGAACCCCTCGCCCGCATGCGCGGCCAGGGTGCCCGCCACGCCGCGGTGCTGGTTGACCTTGATCGGGTAGACCGCCGTGTAGCCGCCCTCGAAGCCGGCGTCGGCCTGGGCCTGGGCGAAGGCTTCCTGCAGCGCGCGCAGGCGATCGCCAAGGATGTCGGGGAAGCGCACCAGCAGCGGCAGGTGGGCGCCGGAATCCAGCGCGCGGTCGACCACCTCGGGCAGCACCACCGACGGCCCCGCCGGCCCGCGCGGCTGCACGATCACCCGCCCGTCCGCGCCGACGTCGAAATAGCCCGACGCCCAGTGCGGGATGGAATAGGTCTTGCGGGCGCGGTCGATGGACCAGGCGGTCATGGCGGGGCCTTCGTGTAGGGCATTTGATTGTAGGCCGGGGGCTGGAAAGGCACACGCCGGCCGCCGCGGGCCGGCCAGCGCCCAGGCGCCGGCGCCGCGCTGCAGCCGCCACCACGCCCCAGGTCCTACAATGCCCCGTTTCCGCGCCGCAGGCCCCCCGCATGAGCGAACCCACCTGGCTGTACGAGAACTTCAAACCCACCGGCTCGGCCATCGGCTTTCGCGTGACCCGCAAGCTGGACGAGGTGGAGTCGCCGTTCCAGAAGATCGAGGTGTACG
The DNA here is from genome assembly GCF_001717465.1 of Luteimonas sp. JM171. Classification (NCBI taxonomy): domain Bacteria; kingdom Pseudomonadati; phylum Pseudomonadota; class Gammaproteobacteria; order Lysobacterales; family Lysobacteraceae; genus Luteimonas; species Luteimonas sp. JM171. The sequence continues at coordinate 940,520 of NZ_CP017074.1, forward strand.
AATCGACCGACTGGGGCAACGTCATGCTGATCGACGGCGCGATGATGGTGACCAGCCGCGACAACTTCCTCTACCACGAGATGATGTCGCACCCGGCGCTGTTCACCCATCCGGACCCCAGGCGCGTGGTGATCATCGGCGGCGGCGACTGCGGCACCCTGCGCGAAGTGCTCAAGCATCCGGGCGTGGAAACGGCCGTGCAGTGCGACATCGACGAGCAGGTCACGCGCATGGCGGAGAAGCATTTCCCGGAACTGTGCGAGTCCAACGGCGACGCGCGCGCCGAGATCCTGTTCGACGACGGCATCGCGTACATGAAGAAGTGCGCGCCGGGCAGCGTCGACGTGGTGATCGTCGACTCGACCGATCCGGTCGGGCCGGCGGAGGGGCTGTTCAACAAGGCGTTCTTTGAAAGCTGCCACCGCGCGCTCCGCGACGACGGCATCCTGGTGCAGCAGTCGGAGTCGCCGCTGGTGCTGGTGGACCTGATCCGCGAGATGCGCGCGGAAATGGGCAAGGCCGGATTCGACAGCTTCCAGACCCTGCCCTTCCCGCAGCCCTGCTATCCGAGCGGCTGGTGGAGCTGCACCCTGGCCCGCAAGGGCGGGCGCGGATTCGGCTTCCGCGAAGACGCCGCCGCGGGCAAGGCGTTTGAAACGAAGTATTACAGCGCCGACATCCACCGGGCGGCACAGGTGGTGCCGCCCTTCCTGCGAAAAGCGCTGGCCGGATAGCCGGCCAGCAGCCGCGCTCAGTTCCAGCCTTCGGCGTTTCCTTGCCCGGCGTCGCCACATGCCGTGCCGCAGCGGCTGTTGCGCGTCTGGACCGCGTCCATCGACTGCTGTGACCTCCGCGCCGCCTCGCGCCGCTGGGCCACGGTCATGCACACGCGCTCGGCGCGGTTGCTGCCAGTCGGACGCACCCGCTCACACACCATGCGCTCGTCCTCGGCCTGGTTCACGATCGCCGAGATCGACTCCAGCGAATTGAACAGGGCGGTCTGGTCGATCTGCGACAGCTCGGTGGAGCGCTCCTTGCCTTCAAGCAGGGCCAGGACCTTGTCCTGCTCGGCCATCAGCCGTCGGCGGTCCCTCTCGGAGAGATCGCCGTACACACCCTTGCCGGCCACGGCATCTTCACGGATCTCCTGCTGCTGGGCGACGATCGCCCGGGCATCGGTGTTCACCACGATCTGTGGCGCGTCACTGGCGGCCACGGCGCCAGGCAAAAGCAGCGCTGCAAGCGCCGCGCCCATCATGAACTTCAACTGCCCTCTCCCATGGCTGTCTGATATCGCAGCGTATCGCGATTGCCGGACCACCTCCAGCAGGGACCACCGGAAAATTATGAACAGCCGCAACCACTGGACTGGCGTCGCGTGACGATCACTCGAGAGGGCGGCTACAAGGCATCCGCATCCAGCTCGCCGGTGCGGATCCGCACCGCCCGCTCCAGCGGCTGCACGAACACCTTCCCGTCGCCGATCTTGCCGGTGTTGGCCGACTTGAGGATCGCCTCCACCACCGGATCGACCTGCTCGTCGGTGACCGCCACCTCGAGCTTGAGCTTGGGCAGGAAGTCGACCACGTATTCCGCGCCCCGGTAAAGCTCGGTGTGGCCTTTCTGGCGGCCGAAGCCCTTGACCTCGGTGACGGTGATGCCGGTCACCCCGGCCTCGGCGAGCGCCTCGCGCACGTCGTCGAGTTTGAACGGCTTGATGATGGCCACGACCATCTTCATCACGCGGACTCCATCTTGGCTGGAGGCAGGATACCCGCGCACGGCGTGGGCGGCATGTACGGATACAATGCGGCGCCGCGCCGGCCGTCAGGGTTTTCCTACCGAACCCGAAGGCCGGCGCCGACGGTTTTCGCCCACGCCCGGCGACATGCTGTCCCCCTCCCCCGGAGAGTTTGAATCCATGATTGAAATGGGCCATATCGATGACCTGGCGCGCCGCCTGAGCAGCCTGGTGCCGGCTTCGGTGCGCGAAAGCCGCGAGGAAATGCAGGAGAACTTCAAGGCCGTGCTGCAGGGCGGCCTGGCCAAGCTGGACCTGGTCACCCGCGAAGAGTTCGAGGTGCAGCGCGCGGTGCTGCTGCGCACCCGCGAGAAGCTGGAGGCGCTCGAGCAGGCCGTGCAGTGGCTGGAGGCCGAGCTGGACGGCAAGGCTTCGCAGGCTGGTACCACGCCCGCACCGCCCGCCCACTGACGCTCCCCGATGGCGCTCGCACTCGTGCATGGACGCGCGCGTGCGGGGGTATCCGCCCCCGCGGTTGCGATCGAGGTGCATCTGGCCGGCGGCTTGCCCGGCATGTCGATCGTCGGTTTGCCCGAGGCCGCGGTGCGCGAAGCCAAGGACCGGGTACGCGCGGCCATTCACAGCACCCAGCTGGAATTTCCGCAGCGCCGGATCACCGTCAACCTCGCGCCCGCCGATCTCCCCAAGCACGGCGGCCGGTTTGACCTGCCAATCGCACTGGGAATCCTGGCCGCGAGCGGGCAGGTGCCGCTGGAGTCCCTGCGCGAGACCGAGTTCATCGGCGAGCTTGGCCTGACCGGAGAGCTGCGACCGGTCGACGCCGTCCTCCCCGCGGCGATGGCAGCCGCTTCGGCAGGGCGCCGGCTGGTGGTGCCGGCGCCGTGCGCCGCCGAAGCGGCGCTTGCCACGAGCGCCCGGGTGTTCGCCGCGCGCACGCTGGGCGAAGTCTGCGCGCTGCTACGCGGTGAAAAGCCCCTGCCCGAAGCGGCACCCGCTCCTGCCGCCACCCGGGCCACGGCCGACATGCGCGACGTGCGCGGGCAGCTGCAGGCGCGCCGGGCCCTGGAGATCGCGGCTGCTGGCGGACACCACCTGCTTCTTTGCGGCCCGCCGGGCTGCGGCAAGACGCTGCTGGCTTCGCGGCTGCCGGGCCTGCTGCCGTCGATGACGGAAGCGCAGGCACTGGAGGCGGCAGCGGTCGCCTCGGCCGCGGGGCGCGACATGGACGCCAGCCGGTGGCGCCAGCGGCCGTTCCGGGCGCCACACCATACGGCCAGCGCGGTGGCCCTGGCAGGCGGCGGCAGCGAGCCGCGGCCGGGTGAGATCTCGCTGGCCCACCACGGGGTGCTGTTTCTGGATGAGTTGCCGGAGTGGAGCCGGTACGCCCTGGAAGTGCTGCGCCAGCCGCTGGAATCCGGCACGGTCACCGTTTCGCGCGCCTCCCGGCAGTGCGAATTCCCGGCCCGCTTCCAGCTGGTCGCTGCCATGAACCCATGCCCGTGCGGGTGGGCCGGAGATCCTTCCGGCCGCTGCCGCTGCAGCCCAGATGTGGTCAACCGCTATCGCACCCGCGTTTCCGGTCCACTGATGGACCGCATCGACCTGCACGTGGACGTACGCCGCCTGCCCGCCGCGCAGCTGCGGCCCGACGCGCCCGAGGGCGAGGCCAGCGCGCCGATCCGGGCCCGGGTGGAGGCCGCGCGGGCGCGCCAGATCGAGCGGGCCGGCGTGCCCAACGCCCGGCTGGACCACGCGGCCACCCGCGAAGGCTGCCGGCTGGGCAGCACTGACCAGGCGCTGCTGGAGCGCGCGATCGAATCCATGCAGCTGTCGGCCCGTGCCATGCACCGGATCCTGCGCGTGGCGCGCACCATCGCGGACCTGGATGGAAGCGAAAGCATTGCCACGCCCCATCTGACCGAGGCGCTGGGGTATCGCGGGTTCGAACCGCAGGCACTTGCCGCGTAAGGCACCCGCCATCGGTCACGGCCCGGATTTAACGCACGCGAAACACCGCGCCCGGCAATTCCGGTAGCTTTCACGCTGCCTGAATACATCTCCCGGGGAGAACCAACGAATGCGTCACCAGACCCTGCTGCTCGCCAGCTGCATCGCGCTGTCGCTGTCCGCCTGTGGCCCGCGCGGCGACAATGGCGATGCCGACACCACCGCCCGCACCGGTCCGTCGTCGATCGACGAGGTTGACCTGATCCCGCGCCAAGCCCTGTTCGGCAACCCCGAGCGCGCCAACGTGCAGATCAGCCCCGACGGCGCGTACCTGAGCTGGATCGCCCCGGTCAACGGCGTGCTCAACGTCTGGATCGCACCGGCCGACGACCTCAATGGCGCCCGCCCGGTGACCCGCGACGAGGGCCGCGGCATCCGCGGCTACTTCTGGTCGTACCAGCCCGGCACCCTCCTCTACGTTCGCGACAGCGGCGGCGACGAGGACTTCCACCTCTATGCGCTGGACCTGGAGGGCGGCGAGGCGCGCGACCTGACGCCATTCGAGAAGACCACCGCCACGGTGGTCAGTGTGAGCCCGAGGCACCCGGATTCGATCCTGGTGGGCATGAACGACCGCGACCCGCAGTGGCACGACCTGTACCGGGTCGACCTGGGCAGCGGCGAGCGCACCCTGGTGGAGGAAAACACCGGCATGATCGCCGGCTACATGGCCGACGCCGACTACACCCTGCGCTTCGCCATGCGCTCGCGCGCGGATGGCGGCATGGACATCCTGCGCCGCGAAGGCGACGGCTGGGTGGAGCACGACGCGATCCCGTTCGAGGACTCGATGACCACCTCACCCGGCGGCCTCACCCTCGACGGCAAGACCCTGTACATGCGCGATTCGCGCGACCGCAACACCTCGGCCCTGTACGCCATCGACACCGCCACCGGCGAGCGCACGCTGGTGCATGAGGACCAGCGCGCGGACGTGGGCGGCGGCCTGTCCGACCCCGCCACCGGCGAGATCCAGGCGGTCTCGGTCAACTACCTGCGCCGGGAGTGGAAGGTGCTGGACGAGGACATCGCTGCGGACCTGGAAAAGCTGCAGGAGATGAGCCCGGGCGAAGTGAGCATCGGCTCGCGCACCCTCGACGACAGCACCTGGATCGTCACCTACTCGGCGGCCGAGGCGCCGGCCAAGTATTACCGTTATGACCGCGCCAGCGGCGAGCTCACCGAGCTGTTCTCGGCCCGCCCCGCGCTCGACGGCGCCCCGCTGGTTCCGATGTGGCCACAGGAACTGACCTCGCGCGACGGACTCAACCTGGTGAGCTACCTCACCCTGCCGCCGCACGCCGACCCGGACGGCGACGGCAAGCCCGACCAGGCGGTGCCGATGGTGCTGCTCGTGCACGGCGGGCCGTGGGCGCGCGACTATTACGGCTACAGCAGCTACGACCAGTGGCTGGCCAACCGCGGCTACGCGGTGCTGAGCGTCAACTTCCGCGGCTCCACCGGGTTCGGCAAGGAGTTCACCAACGCCGGCGACGGCGAGTGGGGCGCCAAGATGCACGACGACCTGATCGACGCCGTGCAGTGGGCGGTCAGCGAGGGCGTCACCACCGAGGACAAGGTCGCGATCATGGGCGGCAGCTACGGCGGTTACGCCACGCTGGCCGGCCTGACCTTCACCCCGGACACCTTCGCCTGTGGCGTGGACATCGTCGGCCCGTCCAACCTCAACACCCTGCTCGAGACCGTGCCGCCGTACTGGGCCAGCTTCTTCGAGCAGCTCGCGCGGCGCATGGGCGATCCACGCACCGAGGAAGGCCGGGCCTGGCTCACCGAGCGCTCCCCGCTCACCCACGTCGACAACATCAGCAAGCCGCTGCTGATCGGCCAGGGCGCCAACGACCCGCGCGTGAAGCAGGCCGAGAGCGACCAGATCGTGGACGCGATGACGGAGAAGGACATCCCCGTCACCTACGTGCTGTTCCCCGACGAGGGCCACGGGTTTGCCCGGCCGGAGAACGACCTGGCCTTCAACGCCGTGGCGGAGGGCTTTCTGGGCCAGTGTCTGGGCGGGCGCACGCAGCCGATCGGCGACCTCACCGGTTCCAGCATCCAGGTGCCGGTCGGCGCCGACATCGTGCCGGGGCTGGCCAAGGCGCTGGAGTCGCACACACCCGAAGAGCGCAACTAGGCGGGCCCTGCGCTGCTGGGCCGGGATGCCTGATTCCCGGCCAACGTCCGCCCGCGTGACTCACCGGGTGCCGCGGGCGCAGCCGCGGCGTGTGGACCCGCGCCAACCGTCATCCGTCCCGGCCACCCGGCCGGGGCGGCATCATGTGCGCCCATGACCGCTGACTCCACTGCCCCGCTCACCCGCCTTGCCGTCGCCCGCCAGGCCTGGCCGATCATCCTGGCCAATGCGGCGGTGCCCGCGCTCGGGCTGGTGGACACCGCGGTCATCGGCCATTTCGGCACCGCGACCGGACTCGGCGGGCTGGCGCTGGGCGCGCTGCTGTTCAACTTCGTCTACTGGAGCTTCGGCTTCCTGCGCATGGGCACCACGGGTTTCGTCGCCCAGGCATTGGGGGCGGGCGACGAGGTGGAAGTGCGCGCGGCGCTGGGCCGGGCGGTGCTGATGGCGGTGGCGCTGGGCGCGGCGCTGGTGGCGCTGCAGTGGCCCATCGTCACCGTGTACCTGGCGCTGATGGACGGCAGCGCGGCGGTGGAGGACGCCACCGCCGGCTACTTCCAGACCCGGATCTGGGGCGCGCCCGCGGCGCTCACCCTGTTTGCCTGCAGCGGGCTGCTGATCGGCTTGGGGCGCAGCCGCGAGCTGCTCTTCGTGCAGCTGCTGCTCAACGGCCTCAACGCGGGCCTGGACATCTGGTTCGCGGGCTACCTGGGCATGGGCGTGCGCGGCATCGGCTTGGGCACCGCGATCGCCGAGTGGAGCACCTGCGCGGTGGCGCTGGTGGTGGTGGGGCGCGTGCTGCGCGCGCGGCACGACGGTCGCGAACCCTTCCTGTCCTGGGGGCGCATCGCGGACGGCGCGCGCATCCGCCAATCGTTGGCCGCCAACGGCGACATCCTCATCCGCACCCTGTGCCTGCTGTTCGCCTTCGCCTGGTTCGCCAACGCCGGCGCACGCTTTGGCGACGTGACCCTGGCCGCCAACCACATCCTGCTGCAGCTGGTGTCGTTCAGCGCGTTCTTCCTGGACGGCTTCGCCTTCGTCGCCGAGGCCCGGGTGGGCGCGGCCTGGGGCGCGCGCAGCCGCAGCCGCTTCCGCCGCGCGGTGCGCCTGACCAGCGAGCTGGCGGTGGGCACCGCGCTGGTGCTGGCGCTGCTCATCTTCCTGTCCGGCGAGGCCGCGATCAGCGTGCTCACCACCCTGCCCGGCGTGCGTGAGGCCGCGTTTACCTACCTGCCCTGGGCGGCGCTGTACGTGCTGGTGTCGGTGGCGGCGTTCCAGCTTGATGGCGTGTTCATCGGCACCACGCGCACCCGCGAGATGCGCAACGCCGGGGTGATCTCGCTGGCGGTGTTCCTGCTCGCCGCGTGGGCGTTGGCCGGCCCCTGGGGCAACCACGGGCTGTGGGTGGCCTTCATCATCTACGTCATTGCCAGGGCCGGGGCCCTGTGGCCTTACTTCCGGCGGATGGAAGCGGAGCTGGCGGCCTGAGCCCTGGCCGCTTGCGCCGGTTCACCCTGGCCAGACGCGCGCTGGCCGATGCTGGAGACCCGCGTTCATATGTTGGCCAGCGCGATGCACCTGATCGAACTGTTCCTGCCCCTGCGCGATGGAACCGGCACGGCGTTCCCCAAGGAGTTGTTCGACGCTGTCCGCGACGACCTGGCGGAGGTCTTTGGCGGCGTCACCGCGTTCACCCGTACGCCCGCCACGGGACTGTGGGAGGACGATGGCGGGGAGGTGCGTCGTGACGAAGTGGTGCTGTTCGAAGTGATGTCCGACCAGCTCGACCACGGCTGGTGGAAGCACTACCGCGCCCAGCTTGAGCAGCGATTCCGCCAGGACGAGGTGCTGGTGCGCGCATCCGCGGTCCAGCGGCTCTGATCCCGGCGCCGGCCGATCAGCGGGCAGTGCCGGCGGTAGCCGCATCCTGGAGCGAAGCCTGCAGGGCGGTGGCAAGGGCGGCGTCGCCGCTGACCAGGTCACGCCATTTCAGCACCAGGCCCTTGCGGCGCCCCTTGGGCACGAGCTTCAACTCCTCGGGCGTGAGGGTGAGGGTGTAGAGCGCATCGCCGATTTCCAGCTCGCGCTTCAGTGGTTTGTCGAGCGGCGTCATCGCATTGGCTCCTGTGGGAAGCGCGCGCCCCATCCGGGTCTTTCACGCGCAGGGCCGTAGCCTCGGCCCTCCCGCGTGAAGGAGCCGGCCATGTCCAGGCCCGAAGACCGGAACGACGACACCCGCCCGCGTGACGACAAGACGGACCAGCGACCGGCAACGGCCGACCCGTTGGATCAGGCCGCAAAGCCCGACCCGAAGGCCGGGCTCGATCGCGAGGTGGGCGACCTTGAAGACCCTGACGCGGAAGCCGATGGCGCCGTGCCGGGCCGGGCTGGCGGCGGCCTGGCCGGCGGCTGAGCGCAGGTCCCCGGCCTAGGCAACCGCGCGCGCGAGCTCCTGGAACTGCGCCTCCTCGGTGGATCCGGTGAGCGCGGTCACCGATGACGCGCCGCCCTGGATCACGGTGGTGACGTCGTCGAAGTAGCCGGCGCCCACTTCCTGCTGGTGCGAGACGAAGGTGTAGCCCTTCTCGCGCGCGGCGAACTCCGGCTCCTGCACCTGCTCCACGTAGTGGCGCATGCCCTCGCCGCGGGCGTAGTCGTGGGCGAAGCGGAAGCTGTTGAACCAGTTGATGTGGATGCCGGCCAGGGTGATGAACTGGAAGCGGTAGCCCAGCGCGGCCAGGTCATCCTGGAAGCTGGCGATCTGGCGGTCGTCGAGGTTCTTCTTCCAGTTGAAGCTGGGCGAGCAGTTGTAGGCCAGCAGCTTGTCCGGATGCCTGGCGTGCACGGCCTGGGCGAACTCGCGGGCGAAGCCGATGTCCGGCGTGCCGGTCTCGCACCACACCAGGTCGGCGTAGGGCGCGTAGGCCACGCCCCGGCTGATCGACTGCTCCAGGCCGTTGCGCACCTTGAAGAAGCCCTCCGCGGTGCGCTCACCGGTGAGGAAGGGCGCGTCGTTGGGATCGTGATCGGAAGTCACCAGGGTCGCCGCCTCGGCGTCGGTGCGGGCAAGCACGATGGTCGGCACGCCGGCCACGTCCGCCGCCAGGCGTGCGGCCACGAGCTTCTGCACCGCCTCGGCGGTGGGCACCAGGACCTTGCCGCCCATGTGGCCGCACTTCTTCACCGCCGCCAGCTGGTCCTCGAAGTGCACGCCCGCCGCGCCGGCGGCGATCATGTTCTTCATCAGTTCGAAGCCGTTGAGCACGCCGCCGAATCCGGCCTCGGCATCGGCCACGATCGGCAGGAAGAAGTCGATCGCGTCCCGTTCGCCCAGCTTGCCGTCGCACAGCGCCTTCCACTGGATCTGGTCGGCCCGCTGGAAGGTGTTGTTGATGCGCCGGACCATCGCCGGCACCGAGTCGTAGGCGTAGAGCGACTGGTCCGGATACATGGTTTCCGAGCTGTTGCCGTCCGCCGCCACCTGCCAGCCCGACAGGTACACCGCCTCCAGGCCGGCCTTGGCCTGCTGCATGGCCTGGCCGCCGCTGATGGCGCCGAAGGCGTTGACGTAGCCCTTGCGGGCGCTGCCGTTGACCAGCTGCCAGAGCCGGTCCGCGCCACGGCGGGCAAGGGTGTACTCGGGCTGCACGCTGCCGCGCAGGCGCACGACGTCGGCGGCGGAGTACGGGCGCTCGATGCCGTTCCAGCGCGGGTTGGATTTCCAGTCACGCTCGAGGGTGTCGATCTGCTGCTGGCGGGTGGTCATGTCGGTCTCCAGGAGAAAGGTTGCCGGTCTTCGCGGTTTCGAAGGCGCGCGCGCAGGGCGAACAGGCGCTACAGGCGTTCGTAGGCAGGGACGGAGAGGAATTCGGCGAGCGTCTCGCTGCGCGTGAGCTCTTCCAGCAGTGCAAGCGCCTCGCGCATCCGGCGGGCACCGGGGAGCCCGGGGTCGGACAGGCGCGAGACGACGTTGAGCATGGCCGCGTCAAAGAGCACGAAGTCGATCGCGGTGCCGTCGTCCAGGTACAGCGGGTCACGCTCGCCAGGCCCGGCATGGTTCAGCCATTGCCACAGCTGGGCGCGCGCGATCTCGGCGGTGGCGGCATCCTCCATCAGCCAGTGGATCGGCACGCAGCCGTTGCCATCCAGCCACGCTGCCAGGTAGCGGGCGCAGACCTCGATGTTGTTCTCGAACCCGGCGCGGGTGATGGTTCCGCGCGGGGGTTGCAGCAGATCGTCGCGGATCACCAGCACGTCTTCTCGCAGCACGTGCTGCTGGTGGGCGATGGGCATGCGCCCGTCGAAGACCTCGCGCGCGACCGGGATCAGCGCCGGATGCGCGACCCAGGTGCCGTCGTGGCCGGCGGTCACCTCGCGCAGCTTGTCGGCGCGCACGCGGGTCAGCGCTGCCGCGTTGGCCTCCGGATCACCGCTCACCGGGATCTGCGCGGCCATCCCGCCCATGGCGTGGGCGCCGCGACGGTGGCAGGTCTGGATCAGCAGCTCCGAGTAGGCCTTGAGGAACGGCTGGGTCATCGTGACCTGCGCGCGCTCGGGCAGCACCTTGTCCGGATGGCGGCGGAAGGTCTTGATGTACGAGAAGATGTAGTCCCAGCGGCCGCAGTTGAGGCCGGCGATGCGCCCGCGCAGGGCGTACAGGATCTCGTCCATCTCGAACACCGCCGGCAGGGTCTCGATCAGCACCGTGACCTTGATCTGGCCGGCGGGCAGGCCCAGCGCCTCCTCCATGTGCGCCAGCGCGTCGTCCCACAGCTGCGCCTCTTCCATCGACTCCAGCTTGGGCAGGTAGAAATAGGGTCCGCGGTCCTTCGCGGCGAGCACGTCCGCATTGTGGAAGGCGAACAGGCCGGCATCGAACAGCGAAGCGGACATGCGCGCGCCATCGACCAGGACGTGTTTTTCCTCCAGGTGCCAGCCACGCGGGCGCACCAGCAGCACCGCCTGCTCTTCAAACGGGCGCAGCCGGTACTGCTTGCCGCCGCCTTCGTAGGTCAGCGTGCCGCGCACCGCCTCGCGCAGGGCGCGCTGGCCGGCGAGGAGGTTGTCCCAGGTGGGCGCAGTGGAATCCTCGAAGTCGGCCATGTAGCAGTTGGCGCCGGAGTTGAGCGCGTTGATCACCATCTTCGGATCCACCGGTCCAGTGATCTCCACGCGGCGGTCACGCAGGGCCTCGGGCAGGGGCGCCACCCGCCAGTCGCACTCGCGGAGGGCGCGGGTGTCCTCGCGGAAATCCGGCGCTTCACCGGCGTCGAAGCGCGCCTGGCGCTTGACACGGGCCTCCAGCAACTCCCGGCGCCGCTTATCGAAATTCCGGTGCAGGCTGGTGAGGAATGCGCAGGCGGCCGGATCCAGCAGGCCTGTCGTGTCCCCGCGCCGCAGGACCAGGCCGGAGGTCGGGCTGTCATCGGGTGAAACGGGGACTTCCTTGAGCACGGCTGACATGGGGGACTCCTTGGCGGTGACCGTGCTGACACCCTCCTTCGCCCCTGACTATTTGACAAAGCATTTTTTGCAATGCTTATCATCAGCTTTTCTTATACGTGGGCCGACCATGACCAGAAAGCCCGCCACCACGCCACGACTGGCCTACAAGGGCGATCGCCTCAAGCCGCTTCGGGCGTTCTGCCAGACCGCCAGGCTGGGCTCTGTGTCACGCGCGGCTGAGGCCCTGTTCGTCAGCCAGCCGGCGGTGACCCAGCAGCTCCAGTCACTCGAGCGCGAGCTGGGCGTCCCGCTGCTTGAGCGCAGCGGGCGGCGGATGGTGCCCACCCGGGAGGGCGAAGTGCTGTACGAGCTGGCGGTGCCGCTGGTCGAAGGGCTGGACGCCCTGCCCGATGCGTTCCGCCAGCAGGTCCGGGGCCTGGACGCCGGCGAGCTCCACATTGCCGCCAACAGCACCACCACCCTCTACCTGCTGCCGCGGCTGATCGCCGCCTTCCGCCAGGCGCAGCCCGACGTGCACCTGGTGCTGCACAGCGCCTCAACCGCCGATGGCGCCCAGCTGGTGCGGAGCAACACCGTGGACCTCTGCTTCGGCTCGATGGTCGACGTGCCGGCTGACATCGACTACGCCCCGGTGTACCGGTTCGACCAGCTGCTGATCACGCCGCGCGACCATCCGCTGGCCACGCAGGCGGAGCCGGGCCTGGCCGACATCGCCGCCCACGGCCTCATCCTGCCGCCGCGCCGCCAGGTCACCCTGCGCCTGGTGGACCAGGTGTTCCAGCGCAACCGCGTGCCCTACCACGTGGCGCTGGAGGTCGAGGGCTGGGAGGTGATCAAGCAGTACGTGGCGATGGGCATGGGCATCAGCGTCATTTCCTCCGCCTGCGTCAGCCAGGCCGACCACGACGCCCTGGCGGTGCGCCCGCTGGGCAAGCTGTTCCCCGGCCGCAGCTACGGCGTGATCATGCGCAAGGGCAAGGTGCTGCCGCCGCCCGCCCGCACCTTCGTCGACCTGGTCAAGCCGCACCTGTTCACCCGCCGCGACTACTGGGACGGCGGCCACTCGGAGCGGTAGGTAGTCCAGAACAGCGCGCTACTCGTCGCCCACCAGGCGCGCGACGGTGTACTCGGGAAGCGCGTACGTAAAGTCGAAGGGTCCGAGGGCTACACCAGTACGCGCGCCCTCAGCCAGCTGCTTCGGGCCGCAGCCGCGGTCCCTGCACATCCAGGCCCAGCCCCGCTCAGCGGTAAGGTTGACTGCGAACGGGTCCAGGTCGGCGAGCAGCTGCGTGGCCGTGCGATACCGGCCGTCGTCAAGCATCTGCGGCGGCCTGAGCATGGCGTGCACATTGCGGGTCAGCACGACCATCCGGCCCCGTGGCAGCGCGTCGAAGGCCGAACGCAGGTAACTCGCCATGTCCCGATCGCGCGCCGCGCTGTCCACATACTCGTCCGGCCCGATATCGAATGGAACAATGGCGACATCGTGACCCTCGCGACGCAGCTGCCTGAAGGTTTCAATCAGGTCCAGCATGTTCTCGGTCCGGCGCCCATCATTTTCTTCTGGAACGCGGTTCCAGAATGGCTGGGCACGCAGCTGCGCCCTCGACGCGCTTCCCCCTTTCGAAGACATGTATTTCGAAAGCGCAGCATGCTCGGTCCGCCACACTTCCAGTGCCAGCAGAAGCGGCCCGTTGCCCGCATAGTGCCGACCCAGCGCCGCCGCCACGGCGGGCACCTCCCGGGTCCCGTGCAGCTCCCCGATTACAACGATCCGCCTTTCCCCGGCTTCGGTTGCAATCCGTGCGGCCGCCGCCTCGATGGGGTCGCCTGACCCCAGGGCCGCCACCGGAAGAAACAGCAGCGCGGCCATCCAGCACATCCATATGCCAAGACGCATGACGATCCCTACTCCGTGCCCCGGTTGCGGCCCTGCCATGGGCGGTACCACTCGCGGATGCGGGTGATGTCGGCTTCGGCGTTGCCGGTGGTGTGGAACGGCTCGCCGATGCCGATGACCTTGTCAGGGTAGTGGAAGTACGCCGGCAGGATCGGCACCCGGGTGGCGTCGGCGATCTTCCAGAAGCCGGTCTTCCAGCGCTCCACGCGCTTGCGGGTGCCCTCCGGGGTGAGCGCGAACCAGAGCTGCTCGGCGCGCACGATCATCTGCGCGGCCTGGCCCACCGTGCCCTGCGGCGCGTCGCGGTCCACCGGGATCACCCCCAGCTTGCGCAGCAGCACCGACAGCGGCCACCAGAACAGCTGCCGCTTGGCCAGCACCGTGATGCGGATGCCCAGCGCCAGCTTGGCCGCGAACCCCCACAGCCCGTCCCAATTGGACGAATGCGGCGCGGCGATCAGGACCACCTTGGGCAAGTCCGGCACCGTGCCTACCACGCGCCAGCCCCCGAGCCGGAGCACGGTGCGCCCGAACCAGCGGGTGAAGCGGTTGTACGGCACCCGCGGCACCCTGGGTGGCACCTCCGGCACCAGCTGGCCCGCGTCATGTTCCCCTGCAGAACGTCCCAATCCCCTACTCCCATCCAGCCGTCGAACGGCCCCGCTTGATCTGGCTGCGCACGCGCTTTTCCTTCAGCCGGCGCTCCTTTGCCGCGCGCCCCGGGCGGGTCGGGATGCGCGGCTTCGGGGGTTCCGTCCCCTTGGCGATGAAGTCGTGCAGGCGCTGCCGGGCGTCCTCGCGGTTGCGGTCCTGGGTGCGGAACCGCTGCGCGGTGATCACCAGCACGCCGTCGGCGGTCACGCGGCGGTCGCGGCGCGCAAGCAGCCGCTCGCGCACCGCCTCGCTCAGCGAGGGCGAGCTGGCGATGTCGAACCGCAGCTCCACCGCGGTCGCCACCTTGTTGACGTTTTGTCCCCCGGGACCGGACGCGCGGATGAATCGCTCGACGATCTCGTCCTCGGGGATCCGCACCGTGGCCATCGACTGCACCCTCCCGCGGCCGATTCTATGGGTTGGCGCCGGCGCCTGCCCGCGATTGCATCCGCGCTCCGGTGCAGCGAGGATGATGGCCATCACACCAGGGAACCGGCCAATGACCCGATTCATCCGCATCCTCACCCTCGCCCTGCTCCTGGGCGCCGCTCCGCTCGCCGCCGCCCAGCCGCCCAGCCAGGCCCAGATCGACCGCCTGCTGGAAGTGATGCGTGCCCGCGAGACCCTCGATGCGGTGATCCCGCAGGTCCAGGCGTCGCAGCAGCAGATGGTGGCGCAGATGACCGCCGGGCAGGAGCTCGATGCGGAGGAGCGCTCCAAGATCAACCGGGTGATCGAGATCACCAACGCGCGCCTGGCCGAAACGCTGACCTGGGAAACGATGGAACCGATCTACCACGACATCTACGCCCGGACCTTCACCGGCGAGGACGTGGACGCGATGATCGAGTTCTACGCCAGCCCGGCCGGCCAGAAGACGCTGGAGAAGATGCCGCAGCTGATGCAGAACACCATGCAGGCCATGCAGCAGCTGGTGATGCCGGTGCTGCAGCAGCTCGAACAGGAGATCGCCGCCGAGCTGGGCGGCTGACTCAGCCGCAGCAGGCGGCGGCCGCTGGCCCGAACAGCGCCAGGGCGCGCCTGAACTCCGGGTCCGGCGGCGAAGTGACGGCCATCCGCCGGCCGTCCGACGGGTGCTCGAACTCCAGCCGCCATGCATGCAGCAGCATCCGGTGGATGCCGAGCATGCGGAAATTGCGGTTGTGGCGCCCGTCGCCGTGGCTGGTATCGCCGATCAGGTGGTGCGAGGCGTGCTTGAGGTGGCGGCGGATCTGTCGGAACCGGCCGGTATGCGGGCTGGCCCGCAGCAGCGCATAGCGCGAGGTGGGAAAGCCGCTTGAGGGCATGTCGAGTTCCACCGTGGCAAGCCGTTCAAACGCGGTCAGGGCCGGCTTTTTCACGGGTTTGCCCGGGCCGCCGTCGAGCGGATGGTCAACGCTGAAGGCTTCCTCCGGCCAGCCGCGGCACACCGCCAGGTAATCCTTGCCCACCGTGCGCGACATCAGCTGCTCGCCCAGGGCGCCCGCGGTGGCGCCGTCGAACGCGACCAGCAGGCAGCCGCTGGTGGCCCGGTCCAGGCGGTGGGCGGGAAACACCCGGCGCCCGAGCTGCGCGCGCAGCCGGTCCACCAGGAAATCGCGTTCCCCGCGCACCAGGCGGCTGTCATGCACCGCCAGCCCGGCGGGCTTGTCGACCACCGCCAGATCGCTGTCCGCATACAGCACCACGATCCGGCGCGCCTGCGCGGCGGGCGAAGCCGTATCCGCTGATTGGTTCATCTCCACCTGTCCTGCCCTCCGCCCGCCCGGCCACCCGGGCGCGGTTCTGCTATTTTCCCCCTCCATTCAAGGAAGGGGACGGATGATGATTCGCAATGCTGCACCGTGGCGCGTGGCCGCGGCGGTGGGATCACTGATGCTTGCGCTGGTGCTGGCCGCGCCCGTGGCGGCGCGCCAGCAGGCGCAGCCCGAAGCTGTGCACAGCGCCGAAGGCATCACCGAATACGTGCTGGACAATGGCATGCGCGTGGTGCTGTTCCCCGATTCCAGCAAGCCTGTCACCACCGTCAACGTCACCTACCTGGTCGGCTCGCGCCACGAGAACTACGGCGAAACCGGCATGGCCCACCTGCTCGAGCACCTGGTGTTCAAGGGCACGCCGACCCACGGGGACATTCCCGGCGGCATGCGCCAGCGCGGCATCCGCTACAACGGCACCACCTCGCTGGACCGCACCAACTACTTCGCCAGCTTCGCCACCAGCCCCGACACCCTCGAATGGCTGCTGCACATGGAAGCCGACCGCATGGTCAACTCCCACATCTCGCGCGAGGACCTGGACAGCGAGATGACCGTGGTCCGCAACGAGATGGAGCTGGGCGAGAACGAGCCCGTCATGGCGCTCGTGCAGCGCATCCTCGGGTCGGCCTACACCTGGCACAACTATTCCAACCTGCCGATCGGCGCGCGTTCTGACGTCGAGAACGTGCCGATCGAGCGGCTGCAGGCGTTCTACCGCACCTGGTACCAGCCCGACAACGCGGTGCTGGTGGTCGCCGGCGACTTCGACCCCGTGGCGACCCTGCAGATCGTGGCCGACAGCTTCGGTGCGATTCCGCGCCCGGAGCGAACGCTGCCGGTGTCCTACACCGTGGAGCCGCCGCAGGATGGCGAGCGCAGCGTCACCGTGCGCAGGGTCGGCAAGACGCCGTACCTGGGCATCGCCTACCACGTTCCCGCCAGCCGCCACCCCGACAGCAGCGCGCTGGCCGTGCTGCAGCAGCTGCTGGTGCATACGCCCACCGGGCGCCTGCACCGGGCGCTGGTGGAGCAGGGCAAGGCCACCGGTGCGTTCCCGGTGGACCTGTCCCTGGACCAGCCGGGGCTGATGATGCTGATCGTCGAGGCGCCCGAAGGCAGCGATCTGGATGCGCTGGAAGCGCAGCTGGTCAGCCTGCTCGAGGACACCGCCGCCGAACCGTTCACCGAGGACGAGGTGGCCGAGGCTCGCCAGCGGCTGCTGACCGGCTTCGAGGTGGCGATGCGCGATCCCAACGCAATCGGCATCGCCCTGACCGAGGCGATTTCACAGGGCGACTGGCGCCTGCTGCTGCTTGGCCGCGACCGCGTCGAGCAGGTCACCGCCGACGACGTGAACCGCGTCGCCGCGGCCTACCTGCAGCACAGCAACCGCACCACCGGGCGCTTCATTCCCACCGATGCGCCGGAGCGGGTCGAGATCCCGGCCGCGCC
This sequence comes from Luteimonas sp. JM171, assembly GCF_001717465.1. Classification (NCBI taxonomy): domain Bacteria; kingdom Pseudomonadati; phylum Pseudomonadota; class Gammaproteobacteria; order Lysobacterales; family Lysobacteraceae; genus Luteimonas; species Luteimonas sp. JM171. The sequence goes on from NZ_CP017074.1 coordinate 957,673, forward strand.
CGACGCCGCCACCCTGCTGGAGGACTACCAGGGCCGGGAGGCGATGGCCGCGGGCGAGGCGTTCGATCCCTCTCCGGCCAACATCGACGCCCGCACGGCGGTGTCCACGTTCGACAACGCGGCGGAACTGGCGCTGCTGGCCAAGTCCACGCGCGGCGAGGCGGTGCAGGTCCGGATCCACCTGTACCTGGGCGATGAGGACTCCCTCGGAGGCCGCGCCACCGAAAGCCAGCTTGTCCCCGCGATGCTCACCCGCGGCACCGAGGGCCTGGACCGCGCAGCGATCTCGCGCCGGCTGACCGAGCTCAAGTCGACGCTGAGCACGGGTGGCTCCACCAACGTCGCCAGCCTGGTCGCCACCACCGACCGCGAGAACCTGCCGGCGCTGCTGGAGCTCGCCGCCACGATCCTGCGCCGTCCCACGTTCCCCGAAAGCGAGTTCGAGCAGCTGCGCACCCAGATGCTGACCGGCATCCGCAGCGCCATGACCGAACCCCAGGCGGTGGCCGCCAGCGCCATGAACCGCTACTTCGACCAGTGGCCGGAGGGGCATCCCTACCGGTCGCTGTCGTTCGAGGAGCAGATCGAGGCGATCCAGGCGCTTGAGCTCGAGGACCTGCGCGCCTTCCACCGCGACTTCTACAGCACCGCCAACGCCGCCATCGCCATCGTTGGCGACGTCGATGCCGGGGCGGTGCAGGCGCAGGTGGATGAACTGTTCGGCGACTGGAGCGCGCCGGTCGCCTTCACCCGCATCGCCAGTCCGCACTTCACCAGGCCGGCGGTGCGCGAGCAGCTGGAGACACCCGACAAGGCCAACGCCATGCTGCTGGCGGCGCTGCCGGCGCCGGTGGGCCAGCAGCACGAGGACTATCCGGCGCTGGTGCTGGGCAACCAGATCCTCGGCGGCGGCACCAAGTCGCGTCTCTACGACCGGGTCCGCCAGCGCGAGGGCCTGAGCTACGGGGTCGGCTCCGGCTTCAGCGCGAGCGCGCTGGACGAAAGCGGGACCTTCACCATCTTTGCCATCGCCGCGCCGGAGAACATGACGGCGGTGGAGGCGGCAATCGCCGAGGAAATCGCACTGCTGCTGGAAGAGGGCATTGGCGAGGACGAACTGCGCGAAGCCGTGGACGGCATGCTCGAGTCGCGCCGCACCTCCCGCGCCAACGACAGCGAGTTGATCGGCCAGCTGGCCANGCTTCAGCGCGAGCGCGCTGGACGAAAGCGGGACCTTCACCATCTTTGCCATCGCCGCGCCGGAGAACATGACGGCGGTGGAGGCGGCAATCGCCGAGGAAATCGCACTGCTGCTGGAAGAGGGCATTGGCGAGGACGAACTGCGCGAAGCCGTGGACGGCATGCTCGAGTCGCGCCGCACCTCCCGCGCCAACGACAGCGAGTTGATCGGCCAGCTGGCCAACAACCTGTACCTGGACAAGACGATGGCCGACGCTGCGAAGTTCGAGGACGACCTGCGCGCGCAGACGCCAGAGAGCGTGCTCGCGGCCCTGCGCCGCCACCTGCGCCCGGCGGACATCTCCTGGTTCCTCGCCGGCGACTTCGCCGCCGCCGAGGGCAAGGAGCCAACGCGGGTCGAGGAGTAAACCCAGGGCCGGGCGCGCATCCCGCGCGCCCGGCGCCAGGTGATGGCGCCCTTCAGCCGCGGCGCCAGGCAGCGGCCAGGGCCGCCAGCCCGCCAAGGCCCGCCGCCCAGGCTGCGGCGGGCGCGCCGGCCATCTCCGGGCCGCCGGCATCCAGGCCGTACAGCACGGCCGCCGCCACCAGCAGCCCGGCCCCGGCGATCGCCGCCACGGCGCGCCGCTGCAGCGCGCGGATCTCGCCGGTGAGCTGCACCAGGTCGCCCGAGCGCATCTGCAGTTCGTGCCGGCCGGAGACCTGCTGGTCCAGCCAGGCGTGCACCAGCCGCGGCATCTCCGGGGTCTTGGTCACCAGTTCGGGCAGCCGGCGGCGGAACTCGCGCGCGAGCCGGCGCGGGCTGTAGCGCTCGGCCAGGATCCGCTCCAGCACCGGCCGCGCCACCGCCCAGATATCGATCGTTGGATCCAGCAGCCGGCCCAGGCCCTCGATGCTCAGCAGCGTCTTCTGCAGCAGGATCAGCTGCGGCTGCAGGGTCAGCTCGTACTTCTGCGCGGTGCGGAACAGCTTGCCCAGCACCTCCGCCAGGGAGATCTCCGACAGCGGCCGGGTGAAGTACGGCTCGCAGACCCCGCGCACCGCCGCCTCCAGCTCGTCCAGGCGCACGTGCGCCGGCATCCAGCCGGCCTGCAGGTGCAGCTCGGCGATGCGGCGGTAGTCGCGGTTGAAGATGGCCATGAAATTCTCGGCGAGGTAGTACTGGTCCTCGCCCGAGAGCTGGCCCATGATCCCGAAGTCCAGCGCTATGAAGCGCGGATTGTCCCTGCGGTGCTCATCGACCCAGATGTTGCCCGCGTGGGCATCGGCGTGGAAGAAGTTGTCGCGGAACACCTGGGTGTAGAACACCCGCACGCCCTTGGCCGCGAGCGCCTTGCGGTCGATGCCGGCCGCGTCCAGGGCGGCGATGTCGTCGGCGGGGATGCCGCGCACGCGCTCAAGCGTGAGCACGCGCTCGGCGGTATGCGACCAGACCGGCTCGGGCACGTACAGGTCGGCCGAGCCCAGCCAGTTGCGCCGCAGCACCGAGGCGTTGGCGCCTTCGCGCTGCAGGTCGAGCTCGGCCGCCAGGGTGCTTTCGATCTCGGCCACGACCTCGCGCGGGCGGATCCGGTGCGCGCGCGGATGGGTGCGCTCGACCAGCCCGGCCAGGCTGCGCAGGACGGCGATATCGGCCGCGACCTGCTTTTCGATGCCGGGACGGAGCACCTTCACCACCACCTCGCGCGGCGGCGCGCCTCCTTCCCCGCGCAGCGTCGCCGCATGCACCTGGGCGATCGAGGCCGAAGCCAGCGGCCGGGTGTCAAAGTCCAGGAACGCCTCGTCGATGCTGCGCTCCAGCGCCTCCTCGACCAGCGCGCGCGCCGTTTCGCCGTCAAAGGGCGCCACCTGGTCCTGCAGCAGCGCCAGCTCTTCCGCCAGGTCCGGAGGCACCAGGTCGCGGCGCGTGGAGAGGATCTGGCCGAACTTGACGAACAGCGGCCCCAGCTCCTGCAGCGCCATCCGCAGCCGGGCGCCGCGCGGCAGCGCGGCAACCTCGGCCGACGCCCGCGGCACGAACGGGCGCAGCAGCTTCAGCCAGCGCTCCGCGCCGCTGCCTTCAAGCAGGGAATCCAGCCGGTAGCGCACCAGCACCCGGCCGATGCGCGCGACCCGCAGCGCTGCGCTCATGCAGCCGGTCCCAAGGCGGCGCGCAGCCGGCGGATCCGGGCGTCGATGCGCTCCACGTCGTCGCGCAGGGTGTCCACGTCTTCATGGAAGGCTTCCAGCTCGGCCCGCGGCACCACGTCGCGCGACTCCTCGGTGATGAACTCGGCCGCGCTGCGGGCCAGCGATCCGCCCGTGACCCGGGCCTGCCGCAGCGCGCCGGCCAGCGCCTGGGCCACCTGCACGCCCACAACGTCCCCGAACACCGCGGCGAACGGCGCCTCCCAGTCCGGGTCGTAGCTGCGGGCCAGCCCCTGCACCCGGCGCGCCAGTTCGGCGTCGCCTTCGATGCGCATCCTGCCCACCGGCGCACCGTCGCCCGGCCGCAGCCCGGGAAGCTGGGAAATCAGCCCCGAGAGCGTCGAGCGCACGGCCAGGTCCGGCTCATGGCCGTCCTCCACCGGGCCCACCAGCAGGGCGCGGTCGCGGACGGTGAGCTGCAGCGCCAGCGGCGGTGAATCCAGGCGCAGCACCAGGCGCCGGCCTTCCAGCGGGGCCAGTGCGTCGCGGGTGTCGGGGTCCAGTTCCAGCGCGCGGCCCAGCGCCGCCTGCAGGGCGCGGCCAGCGAGCGGCTTGAGGGAGGACAGCGGGGAACGGGGTGAACCGGGCATGGCGGCATTGTAGCCGCGGCGCGGCCCGGGAATGGGGGCGGGCGCGCAGCCCGGCCCACGAAAAAGCCCGCCGTTTCCGGCGGGCTTCCTGACGCTCCTGCGTAAGGGGTCAGACTCTCGGTCCGCGGCCCCGGATCAGCGAGATCACCGCAATCACCAGGAAGACGACGAACAGGATCCAGGCAATGTTGCTCATGGCGCCGGCGATCCCGGAAAACCCGAGCACCGCGGCAATGATGGCCAGAACGAAGAAGAGAATCGCGTAGTTGAGCATGGTCTCGACCTTTCCCTTGCAAGGGTGTTGGGGCTGGTAGGGGCGATCTTGCAGGGGGGTCGGTATTCAGCTGGTGATGATGAACCGGGCCGTCGGCATCCTTTCAGGGTCGTGACCGGGGCGTGATTTCAGCGCCCCTGCCACGAGCGCTGCAGCCGCTCGAGGCCTTCGGCGATGGACACGCGCGGCACGTAGCCGAAATCGCGGGTGGCCGGGGCCATGTCGTACCAGTGGGTGGTGCTGAGCTGTTCGGCCAGGAAGCGGGTGAGCGGCGGCTCGCCCGGCAGCCGCAGCAGCGGCCACAGGGTTTCTCCCACCGCGCCAATGGCATAGGCGGCCCGGAACGGCACCGACTTCGTCACCGGCGGCGCGCCGGCGGCGGCCAGCAGGGCGTTGAGAATCTCGCGCACGGGCTTTGGTTCGCCGTTGCTGATGAAGTACGCCTTGCCGGCGCAGGCCGCGCCCGGGGCCAGGTGGCCGAAGGCGTCGAAATGGGCCTGCGCGGCGTTGTCGATGTAGGTGGTGTCGATGCGGTTGCTGCCGTCGCCCACCAGCCGCAGCCGGCCGGCCCGGGCGCGTTCCACCAGCCGCGGCAGCAGCTGGTTGTCGCCCGGCCCCCAGATCAGGCGCGGGCGCAGCGCCACCGTGGCCAGCTCCGGCCCGTTGGCCGCCAGCACCGCTTTTTCGGCGATGGTCTTGGTGGTGGCATACGGCGCCTTGAAGCCGCTGCCGTACGGAACCGATTCCGCCGTGCCGCCCTCCACCGGGTGGGTCTTGCGGTGGGTGACGCTGGGCGTGGAGGTATAGACCAGCCGGCCGATGCCGTGCGCGCGGCACGCATCGAGCACGTTCTGCGTACCCACGACGTTGGCGCGGTGGTAGCTCGCGTAGTCGCCCCAGGCGCCGGCCTTGGCCGCATTGTGGAAGATGGCGTCGGCACCGCGCGTGGCGGCCATGACCGCGTCGGCGTCGGCCAGGTCGCCGCGCACCTGGCGCACGCCCAGCGCGTCCAGCTCCGGATAGTGGCCGCGGTTGAAGCTGGTGACCTCAAGCCCGCGTTCCACCAGGCCGCGGCACAGCGCCTGGCCAAGGAAGCCGCCGCCGCCGGTGACCAGGACCTTCATCGTCCTTCCTCCCCGGCTGCGCCGTGCCCGGCCGGATCACGCGCCAGCTGCGCGCGCGCCCACCTTGCCAGCTGCGGCCGGCCGATCTTGGCGTTGTGGCGAATGTCCACAGGGAAGCCCGGGTGGAACAGGAAGGTCTCCACCTTTGCCGTGTGCACGTGGCCTTCGCCCAGGTGGCGCAGCTCCGCGACGATGCGCGGATACTGGTCGCGGGAGACGCCCGGCCCCGCCTCCACGCACAGCACCGGCTGCTGCCTGCCGGGCTCGCCCACGCCTACCAGCGCGGTGCGGGCCACCTCCGGATGGGCATTGAAGACCGGCTCCACCTGCTCCGTGCAGAGGGTGCCGGCATCGGCGGTGACCACGCGCTCGGACTTGCGGCCGCAGAACCACAGCCGGCCCTCGCCGTCGAAATAGCCCAGGTCGCCCATGCGGTGGACGATGCGCTCGCCGCCCCCGGGCAGCGGCTCGCAGATCTTGGCCAGCCGCGTCTGTTCGTCGCGGTTGAAATAGGCGTCGGTGGTGGTCGGGCCGGCCACGGTGATTTCGCCGACCAGGCCGCCGCCCACCACCAGGTCGTCGGACCACTCGGGGATGGCCTCGTCGCTGACCCGGATGATGCGCACCTCGTTGGGCGGCACCGGCCGGCCCACGCAGGTGCCGGCGCCCTGGGCGGTGCGCTCGCGCAGCGCCACCAGCTCGCGGCCCTCGATGATCGAGACCGGCAGGCACTCGGTGGCGCCGTACGGCGTCCAGAAGCTGGCATCCTCGGGCAGCAGCTCGCGCATCCGCGCCACCACCTGCGAAGGCACCGGCGCCCCCGCCGAGGTGACCCGCCTGAGCCCCGGCAGCGGCTTGCCGTATTCGGCCAGCACCCGCATCAGCGCCGGCGAACCGAACAGCTGGTCCACGCCAAAGCGCTCGATCGCCGCATGCAGCTTGACCGGGCTGGCCTGGGCCGGGCGGGTCGGGTCCATGTCGGGGATGATCGAGGTCAGGCCCAGCGCCGGGTCGAACAGGGCGAACGGCGGGAAGGTCGGCAGGTCCACCCCGCCGGGCCGGATGCCGAACGACTCGCCCAGCATCCTCGCCTGGGCCATGAAATGGCGGTGCCGGTACACCACGCCCTTGGGCACGCCCGTGGAGCCGCTGGTGAACAGGATCGCGGCCATCTCATCGGGCTCCGTCGCCACCAGCTGCGGCCCGGCCTTGGCACCGGCGGCCTCGACCTGGGCGAGGGTGGCGTCGGCCAGCAGCGCCCGGCTGCCGGTGGTGATGCGGGTGCGCGCCGCCTTCGCCCAGCCCAGCAGCGCGCGCGCGAACATCGCCAGCGGGATGCCGATGAAGGCCTGCGGCTCGGATTCGTCCAGGCACTGGCGCAGCGCGCGCTTGTTGATGCCCGGATCCACCAGCACCGGCACCGCCCCGGCCTTGAACAGCGCGAACATCAGCAGGAAGAACTCGGGCGTGGGCCGCACCATCACCACCGTGCGGCTGCCGCGGGCAATGCCGTGGGTGGCCAGCCCGGCGGCGATGGCGTTGCTGCGCTGGTCCAGCTCGCCGTAGCTGAGCGCGTTGGCGTAGCGGCCGTCGCGGCCGGGATAGCGCATGGCGACGCGGTCGGGGTCTTCGGCCGCCAGCCGCGGCAGGGCCGCGGCGATGTTGCAGATCTCGTCCATGCCCCGATTATCGCCGCTCGCGGCGCGGGCGCGGGCTGGATTGCCTATGATCTTGCCCCCTTCACCCAGCGAGTCCTTGCCGATGTCACTGTTCGAACGCCTCAAGTCCTCCGCCGCCGATGACTGGAACGCCTACATCGACCATGCCTTCGTCCGCGGCCTGGGCGACGGCAGCCTGCCGGAAGCGGCGTTCCGCAACTACCTCGTGCAGGACTACCTGTTCCTGATCCAGTTCGCCCGCGCCCATGCGCTGGCCGCCTACAAGAGCCGCACCCTGGCCGACATGCAGGCAGCGCGCGGCGGCCTGGGGGCGATCCTGGACGAAATGAAGCTGCACCTGCGGGTGTGCGAGCGCTGGGGCCTGTCGGCGGCGGACGTGGAGGCCACCCAGGAGCAGCAGGCAACGGTGGCCTACACCCGCTTCGTGCTCGACGTGGGGATGTCGGGCGACCTGCTCGACCTGCAGGTGGCGCTGATCCCCTGCACCCTGGGCTATGCCGAGATCGGCCGCCGGCTCACCCCCGATGGCATCGACGCCATCCCCACCGACCACCCCTACCGCGACTGGATCGCCGAATACTCGGGCGATGCGTTCCAGGAGGCCGGCAAGGCGGCGCACGCTTGGCTGGACGACCTGGGCGCGCGCTACGCCAGCGACAACCGCTATCCGGAGCTGGTGTCGATCTTCCGCCAGGCCTCGCGCCTGGAGGCGGCGTTCTGGCAGCAGGGCCTGGACGCGGCGGAGCGCTGAGCCTATGCGTCCAGGCTGGTGTGGATGCGGATCTCGCCGGCCAGCAGCTTGTGCACGGGGCAGGCTTCGGCGATCTGCTTGAGCCGCCCGCGCTGGGCCTCGTCCAGGTCGCCCTTGATCACGAGCCGGCGGCGGATGTCATTGCCCTCCGCCGGCTTGCCGTCGGGGTTGAGCGCCAGGTCCACCACCACGTCGTCAAGCGGCCACTGCTTGCGCGCGGCGTACATCTTCAGCGTGATCGCGGTGCAGGCGCCCAGGGCCGAGAGTGCCAGCTGCATCGGGTCGGGCGCGGTGTCGCCGCCGCCGAGCTTCACCGGCTCGTCGGCCCGCCAGCGATGGCCGGCCGGGTCGCTGAGCTCCACGATGTAGTCGGTCGCGGTGCTCTCGGCGCGCACGCGGGTCACGTCGTTCATGGCGGTCTCCTGCTGGCAATGAAAACACCAGCTTAGCGCCGGCGGCCGCGTGCCGCCCGGCTGCCAAAAAATCCCTTGCGCGCGGGCGCCCGGCCACTGAAAAATCTCGGTCCCGGTCCCTTGCAATCCCCTCGATGCACCCCTGCCTGAGCTGCGGCGCCTGTTGCACCCAATACCGCGTCTCCATGCACTGGATGGAGACCGACGAATGCACCCCCGGGGGCGTCCCCGCCGCGCTGACCGAACGCCTGGACGCGCACCGGCTGTGCATGCGCGGTACCCGCAGCCTGCCGGTTCGCTGCGTGGCCCTGGATGCCGAGATCGGGGTGCGCTCGCGCTGCACCATCCATCCGCAGCGGCCTTCGGCCTGCCGCGAGGTGGACGCCTCCTGGGAGCACGGCGCGCCCAGCCCGCAGTGCGATCGCGCCCGCCTCGCCCACGGGCTGCCGGTGCTCACGCCGCGGGACTGGGCGTGGCGCGACGATGTCGCCAACGATGACCGGCCCGACGAGGGCGATGACAGCCCGCCGCCGCCCTCACGGCCGCCGGTGGCCGCCTGAGCCGGCGCCTCAGCCGCGCAGCGGGTTTGAATCCAGGAACGCGCGGATCTCCGGCACCAGCACCTCGTGCTTGTCCTCCAGCACGTAGTGGCCGGCGTCTTCGAAAGCGCGCACCTGTGCCTGGGGCAGCGCCCTGCGGAAGCCGTCGAGGAAGTGGTGGTCGAACACGAAGTCGGCCAGCCCCCAGCCGATGAACGCCGGGCGGTCGGCGTACCCCGGCAGCGCCGTGGCCGCCTGCTGCAGCAGCGGCCAGGCGCGATCACCCTCGCGCAACGGGATGTCCTGCATGAAGCGCAGGGTGCTGATGGCGTTCTCCCAGCCGTCGTACGGCGCGGTGTAGCCGCGGCGCACGGCGGCCGGCAGCCGGCGCCTGGTGCCCAGCAGCGCCGCCCCGCGCGCGAACAGATTGAAGCGCCGGATCAGCCAGCCGCCGATGCGCGAATCGCGGCCCATCGACAGCTGCCACGGCATCGGCTTCACCTCCGGCAGCGGGAACGCGGCCGTGTTGAGGATCACCAGCCGCTGCACCCGGGCCGGATCCGCCAGCGCCCAGCCAAAGCCGATCATCCCGCCCCAGTCGTGTACCGCCAGCGTCACCGGGCCATCGATGCCAAGGTGAGCAAGCAGCGCGCCCAGGTCATCCACCCGCGACTGCAGGGTGTAGTCGTAGCGCGGAGAGGCGCCGGGCGCGTCGTCCGGCTTGTCCGACAGCCCCATGCCCACGTGGTCGGGCACGATGCAGCGGTAGCGATCGGAAAGGCCCACGACAAGGTGCCGCCAGTAGAAGCTCCACGACGGATTGCCGTGGACCATCACCACCACCTCGCCGTCGCGCGGACCTTCGTCGAGGTAGCTCATTTCGATGCCGGGACGGACTTCGAAACGGTGGCGGGTGGCGGGGTAGTCCGGCAGGTCCATCGGGCGGGTTCGAAACGCGGGGCGCGCCATTGTACGGCGCCGCGGAAAACGGACGGCCGGGCTATCGCCCGCGGTTGGCCACCCGGAACGCCGCGTACGCCCCCACCAGGGCCAGCAGCACGGACGCCGCCATGATGGCGGGCAACAGCCAGGAAGGGCTGTGGTTGAAGGCGGCAACGATGCGGGGGCCGATCAGGATGCCGGCCACCGATCCGGCCAGCGCCAGGACGAATACCACCAGCGTGCGGGAAAAGGTCGCGCGGGGGGCGGGTTTCATGCGGGACACTCCGGGACATTGGCAGTTGAAGAATGCCGACCCCTTGCGGGTTTGGGAACAGCGCCGCCGGCGCTCCTTCGCACGCCGATCAGCCGCCCCCCAGCCACCCACGCAGGATCTCCCCCAGGGGATTGCCGGGCTCGGCCAGCAGCTTCACCGTCAGCGCCAGCGACATCACCACCAGCAGCGGGCGGATGGCGCGGCCGCCCACGCGCACGGCCAGGCGCGCGCCCACCTGGGCGCCGAGGATGCTGGCCGCGGCCATCACCAGGCCCAGCAGCCACAGCACGTGGCCTCCCACCACCAGCGTGATCAGCGCGGCAACGTTGCTGGCCAGGTTCAGCAGCTTGGTGTGCGCCGTGGCCGAGAGCAGGCCGAAGCCGAACAGCGCCACCAGCGCCGTGGCCATGAACGACCCGGTGCCCGGGCCGAAGAAGCCGTCGTAGAAGCCGATCGCGAACATGATCGCCACCAGCGCCGCATGGCCCAGGCGCGCCCGGGTGTCCGTTTCGCTGGCCTTGGGGCCGAACAGGAAGTATGCGGCGATGGCCACCAGCAGCACCGGCACCAGTCCGGTGAGGAAGGACGGATCCACCACCTGCAGCGCGATCGCGCCGCCCACCGAGCCGGCGAATGACGCCACCACCGGCCACAGGAAGCGGCGGAAATCGATCAGCCCGCGGCGGGCGAAGGTCACCACCGCGCTGGTGGTGCCGAAGCTCGACTGCACCTTGTTGGTGGCGATCGCCTCCACCGGCGGCACGCCCGCCGCCAGCAGCGCGGGAATGGCGATCAGCCCGCCGCCGCCGGCCATGGCGTCGATGAGGCCGGCAATGAAGGCGGCCAGCGCCAGCAGCGCCTGCACGTCGAGTCCGAATTCCATTGTCGTGCTTCGTCAGTGGAAACGCCGCGCCCACCGGCGCGGGCGAAAACAGCGAGGGCCGGATGAACCGGCCCTCGCAGGGATCAGCTGGCGCTGGCGGCTACCACACCACCTCGGCCATCGAGCAGTTCAGCCCCGAACCGATGCCCAGCAGGGCGATGCGGTTGCCCTTTTTCAGGCGCCCCTGCTCGCGCAGCTTGCTGAGCACGATCGGCACCGAGGCCGGGCCGATGTTGCCGTGCTCGCCGAAGATGGTCATGACTTTCTTCGGGTCGATGCCCATGGCCCGGGTGAAGGCCTTGGTGTGGGCCTTGCTGACCTGGTGGATGACGAACTCGTCGAGCTCGCCAACCACCCAGCCCAGCTTCTGGCTGGCGACCTGGAAGGTCTTCTGGGCCAGCTTCACGCCCTCGATCAGCAGGGTGCGGGTATCGGTGATCATGCCGTCCAGATTGCCCCGGCACAGCTTGTTCCACTCGGTGGCGGCGCGGGTGACGCCGCCGCGGTAACGCGGCGCGCCCGGGGCCAGCTCGGCGCGGGCCATCACCATGGCCGCGGCGCCCGAGCCCAGGGTCAGGGTGGCCAGCTCGTTGCGGAAATCCTCGGCGGTGACGTCGGCGCGGGTCATGCGCTCGATGGTCTTCTCGTAGGCCAGGTCGGCGGTCTCGCCGTCCACCACCAGCGCGTAGTCGATCTCGCCGCGCTCGATCATCCGGCTGGCGATGTCCATCCCGTTGATGAAGGCCAGGCAGGCGTTGGCCACGTCGAAGTTCTGGCACTCCTCGCTCAGGCCCAGGTTGCCGCTGACGATGGAGGCCGTGGACGGCTCCAGGTAGTCGCGGCTGACCGAGGTGTTGACCAGCAGGCCCACCTTGTCCGGATCGATGCCGGCATCGGCCAGGGCCTTCACGCCGGCCAGGGTGGCGGCGTCGGAGGCCTTGATGTCGCCGTCCCACAGGCGCCGGGCGCTGATGCCGGCGATGTCGTTGAAGACGTCGTAGCGGATCCCGAGCTTGTCCAGCGTGGGCTTGAGGCGGGCGTTCAGCTCGTCACTCGACAGCCGGCGCGGCGCGTCGATGTGGGCAAGGCCGGCGATGGCGACGTGTTGGAACAGCATGGCTGGCGTACCGGATACGTGGACAAAAGAGGAGCAATGTTACAGCCATCCGGCCGCTGGCGCATTTTTCACCAGTGTTTCCGTTCAGCTGCCCCCGCCGCAGCGCCAGGCGGCAAAGCGCTGGGTGCCGTTCAGCGGCTGGGTGAGCGGATGCATGGTGTCGGCGCCCAGGCCCGGGCCTTCATTGCGGGCAAGGGTTTCCAGCTCGTCGCGCACCCGCAGTTCGTTGCGCTCGATGAAGGCGATGGAGTGCTTCACCGACACCTCCACCTCGCCCAGCTTCTGGCATCCCGTGGGCGCGGACGCGGCGATGCGCACCGCACTCGCGCCAGGCGCCATGTGAACCCAGGTGCAGGCGCCCAGGACCAGGGGAAAACTCAGGATGATCAGGGATTTGCGCATGATGTCAGGTGCCGTGGCGAGGCAATGATAGTGCTGTGAATGGGGACCGCGGGCAACTGGAGCGGCGTTGCCGTATGCGCGCGGTTCATGGCAGCGGGCTGGACGCGGATGCGGCACACTGGGCCCATGGACCGAACCCTGAAGACGCTGGTGACCGGCGCCAACCGCGGGCTGGGATTGGAGACGGCGCGCCAGCTCCTGGCCCGCGGCGACCGCGTGGTGGCCACCTGCCGCCAGCCGGGCAAGGCGACGGCGCTCAATGCGCTGGCCGGGGAGTATCCCGGACGCCTGCACGTGCTGCCGCTGGACGTGGCCGAGCCGGCGTCGCACGCGGAACTGGTCCGCGAGCTGCCCCTGGTGCTGGGCGCGCAGGGCCGCCTGGACATGCTGGTCAACAACGCCGGCGTACTCCATTCGGGAGAGCGCTTCGGCCGGCTCGAGGCCGGCAACCTCGATCACAGCTTCCGGGTCAACGCCACCGGGCCGCTGTTGCTCACCCAGGCCCTGGCTCCGCTGCTGGCCGACGGTGCGAAGGTCGTCAACCTGTCCTCCCGGCTGGGCTCCATCGGATCCACCGGGCGCTTCGGCACCCCCAGCTACAACATGGCCAAGGCGGCGCTGAACATGGCGACGGTGCTGATGGCCCATGCGCTGGCCGGTCGCGGCATCGTCGTGTTCGCCATCAGCCCGGGCTGGGTGCGCACCGACATGGGCGGGAGCGACGCCGAGGTGGCGCCGGAGGACGCGGTGGCCGGGGTCCTGCGCCAGGCCGATGCCCTTGGTACGGCCGACAGCGGCCGGTTCATCGGCACCGACGGCCGGGACATTCCCTGGTAGGCCAAGGGGCCGCGCCGCGCCGCGGCCCCTGCCGGCCTCATTTCTCGATGGTGAAGGCGTCCATGACCTGGCCATCGATGTCATAGGCGGTGTACTCCAGGCGCCCGCCATCGATGTCGATCACCTGGTAGGTCGAGGTATCGGTGAAGCGCTTCGCCACGTACGGCGCATCCTCCTGCTCGTACATCTTGGTGCCGGCGACGGACAGGATGTAGATCGGCCCGTCGGCGGGCGAATCCATCACCTGCTCGCCCCGCAGCGGGTGGCTGCGCATGTAGGCGTGGTCGTCGCCGGTGAGCACCAGGTCCACGCCGTGCTTTTCAAACACCGGGATCCAGGCCGCCTTGAGTTCCGGCTGGCCGCGATCGCCCGGGCGCGGGGAGTACAGGGGATGGTGGAAGACCACGAACTTCCAGGTCGCATCCGAGCCACCCAGGGTGGCATCAAGCCATTCCACCTGCGGCCCCGGCTCGAGGTTGGAATCGAGCACCACGAACAGGGTGTCGGAATACTCCATCGCGTACACGCGCTCGGGCTCCACGCCATCCGGGCCGTTGCGCGGCAGGTCGAACTGGGCCACGTAGAGCTCCGCATGGCCCTGGTCCACCTCGTGGTTGCCCACGGCCGGCACCAGCGGCCGGCTGTCGAACACCCCTCGGGCATTGTGGAAGAACAGGTCCCAATCGTCGCGGCGCTCGCCCCAGTTCACCAGGTCGCCGGCCATCACGTAGAACGCGGCCTGCGGGTGCCTGGCTCGCGCCTTGCGGACCAGGCCGCCCCAGCTGTCCAGGCCGTTCTGGGCATCACCCATGTAGATGAAGGAAAACGGGGCTCCCTGCGCCGGGGCGGTGGTGAAAGCGCGCTCCTCGCCCCAGCGCTCGCCATCGCCAATGGCATAGCGATAGGTCGTGGCGGGTTCCAGGCCCTCGAGCACCGCCGTATGGCGCAGCACGTGAGGATCGTTGGCCACGTCGGGCGTCCTGAGTTCCGTGGTGGCGGCCTCCACCACGCTCGCCTCGCCGCCTTCGGGGGCGTAGCGCAGCAGCGAGTGGGCGCTGCCGGGCGCGGTGCGCCACTGGATCGACTGGCTCGTGGCCGGGTCGCCTGACCAGGTCAGCACCACGTGGTCGGGCCCTGCACCGGATGGATACGGCGTGGTCCGGAAGTAGCCGGCCAGGCCGGCGGCGTTCTCGCGCCCTTCCAGGGTCTGCAACAGCGCCAGGCCTTGCAGGGGCGCATCCACCGCATCGATCTCGTCGGTGTCGTCGGCGAAGGCGCGCACGCCCGGCGCGACGGTGGCCACCGACATCCCGTCCGGCCACGGCTGGCTGATCTGCGGCTGGAGCCCGCCTGCCTCTGCCGGCCCCACCATCACGAGGTACGGCTTCACGCCCATTTCCACCGAATGCACGCCCAGCGCCACCTCGCCGGCCGGAACCTGCCGGCTCCAGCCCTGGAACTGGTCGTCTCCGTCCACCAGCGCGCCCACGCCGCTGGGCTCGAAGCCCTGTTCACTGAGCCAGAACGGCACCTGGTCGGAGTCCGGCGAGAGCAGCACGTGCACGGTCGCCGGGGCGTCCACGGTGAAACGGATGAAGCCGCTGGCGAGCTGCTGGCGCTCCTGGTCGCTGGCCAGGCTGGTGACCTCCGCCGGCGTGATTGCGGCCAGCTGGTCGGTCGGGAGCTCGGCGGAGAGCCGCGCCCGCAGGCCAGCCACGGCATCGTCCAGCCCGCCCTTGGCCTCAGCCTGGGAGGACGCCGCCGGCGCGGTGGATCCGGCGGGAGCGGGCGCACCGTCACCGGGGGCGCACGCCGCCAGCACGGCAAGCGCCAGGGTGGCGGGGACAAGGGAACGCCACGCGGGGATGCTGGCCATGGAAACTCCTGTGATGGACGGGCTCAAACCATTACAACCGGGCATGGTCGGCCCCGCCTGCAACATGGCCGTTACAGCAAGATGTCATTTCGATGACGCGACCACCCGACCGTGAGCCCCCGGGGCGGCGATAATCTCCACCCGATGTTCGACGTCATCCTCCACCAGCCGCAGATCCCGCCCAATACCGGCAACGTGATCCGGCTGTGCGCCAATGTGGGCGCGCGGCTGCACCTGGTGGCGCCGCTGGGATTCGACCTGGAGGACCGCCAGCTCCGGCGCGCCGGGCTCGACTACCACGAGTACGCCCCGGTGCGGGTGCATGACTCGCTGGAAGCGGCGCTGGCGGCCGTTGCCCCGCAGCGCCTGTTCGCACTGAGCACGCGCGGCACCACGCCCTATGACCGGCCCGGATACGCGGCCGGGGACGCATTCCTGTTCGGCCGGGAAACCAGCGGCCTGCCTGACGCCGTGCTGGAACAGATCCCCGAACCCCGGCGGCTGCGCCTGCCGATGCGGCCGGGCAACCGCAGCCTCAATCTCTCCAACGCGGTGGCCGTGGTGGTGTTCGAAGCCTGGCGCCAGCTGGGGCATCCCGGAGGCGCCTGAGCCGCTGCCGCAGACCAGCCCCGGGCCGGATAAGTTCCTGTACTTTCGGGTTTACTATTCAGCCTGTGTTTGCCCCGCTGTCGGCACAATGCCTTGCATCGGTCCGGGCGGTCGCGGTGCTTTCAGCACATGAACGCACTCCTCCCCTCCCCCTGCCGCCCGGGCCGACCCTATCCCCCAATTTGCGAGAAGGACCCTTCATTAAGCGATCGCTGGTTGCGCTTGGCCTGCTTGCGGCTCTCCCGTTCGCCGCGGCCCATGCGGCCGATGGCATTTCGTACAACTTCGTCGAAGCCGGCTACGCCGCCACGAGCACCGACGAGGACGCCGACGGCTTCGGCCTGAACGCTTCGGTGGCGGTCCACCCGAACTTCCACCTGTTCGGCGGCTACTCGAACCAGGAAATCGACGGCACCAGCTACGACTTCGACCAGTGGCGCATCGGCGTGGGCTACAACCATGAGATCTCGCGCAACGCGGACCTGGTGACCCGGATCGCCTACGAGAAGTTCGACGCCGGGCGCACCGCCTTCGGCACGCGCCTGGACCCGGACGGCTACAGCGTCGAGGTCGGCCTGCGCGGCGGCATGCTGCCCAACCTGGAAGGCCACGCGCTCGTGGGCTACGAGGATTACGGCAGCGACTACGACGACGACTTCTACGGCCGCCTGGGCGCGGTGTGGAAGTTCAACCCGAACTGGGGCCTGTCGGGCGACGTCAAGTTCGTCAGCGGCGACACCCAGTGGTTCATCGGGCCGCGCTTCACCTGGTAAGCGCGTCCGCAACGCCCCCTTCGCGGTCCTTTCTCTCTCCCCCGCGGACCTGCGACTGACCCGGCCGGCAACGGCCGGGTTTTTTATTTGCGCCTGTGCGGAAGCCGCGGCGCAGCCGGGGCCGGGGGCCTCAGAAAAGCTTGACCGGATACTCGGCCTTGCGCTCGCGGGCCATCAGCCGCTCCAGCCCCTGGGCGGGGGTGATTTCGCCGCGCAGCACGTCACGCACCGCGCTGGCGATCGGCAGCTCGATGCCGTGGCGGTCGGCCAGCCGCATCACCTCATCGGCGGTCTGCAGCGACTCGACCACCTGGCCGATCTCACGCACCGCCTCCTCGATCGACTGGCCGCGCCCAAGCGCCAGCCCCAGCCGCCGGTTGCGCGAAAGATCCCCGGTGCTGGTGAGCACCAGGTCGCCCAGCCCCGCCAGCCCGATCAGCGTCTCCGGACGCCCGCCCAGGGCCACGTTCAGGCGCAGCATCTCGTTGAGGCCGCGGGTGATCAGCCCGGCGCGGGCATTGAGCCCCAGCTCCATGCCATCGGCGACGCCAGTGGCCACCGCCAGCACGTTCTTCATCGCCCCGCCCAGCTCGGCGCCGCACATGTCGTCACCGGTATAGGCGCGGAAATCCGGGCCATGCAGCACCTGGGCCACCTGCTCCGCGAACGCCGGATCGCTGCCGTGCACGGTCAGCGCCGTGGGCAGCCCCGCGGCCACCTCCTTGGCGAACGAAGGCCCCGTGACCACCGCCAGCGGCACGTCCGGGCCCAGCACTTCGGTGGCAACCTCGTGCAGGAATCGGCCGGAGCCGGGTTCGAACCCCTTCGTGGCCCAGCTCACACCGGCATCGGCCGGCCGCAGCGGTGCCAGCGCCTCGAGCGTCTGGGCAAACGCATGCGAGGGCACCGCCACCAGCACCAGTCCGGCATCGGCCAGCGCGGCGGCCATGTCGGTGGTGGCGCGCAGCTCGCGCGGCAGCGCGATCCCGGGCAGGTAGCGCGCGTTCTCGCCGCGGCCGTCGATCGCGGCGATGTTTTCAGCGTCGCGCTCCCAGGCCCACAGCACGGTGGGGAAGCCGTTGCGCGCGATCAGCGCGGCGAGCGCGGTTCCCCAGGAACCGGCGCCCAGTACCGCAACCTTCGGCCCTGCCATGCCGTCAGGCGTTGCCCGCGGTCTCGCTGCCGCCGGCCTCCGCCGGCTGCTGCTGCTGGGCGGCGCGCTGGCGCAGGCCTTCGGCGTACAGCGATTCGAAGTTGATCGGCTGCAACAGGAACGGCGGGAAGCCGCCGGCCTGGATCAGGTCGCTGATCAACTGGCGGGCGTACGGGTACAGCACGTTCGGGCAGTGGGTGCCGAGCATGGCGTCGAGCACCTGCGGCTCGAAGCCGGAGAGGGTGAACAGCCCGGCCTGCTGCACCTCGGCCACGTACACGGTGTTGTTCTCGGCCAGGGTGCAGGTCAGGGTGATGCCCAGCACCACCTCGAAGCTGTTGTCGGCGACCTTGGTCACGCGCTGGTTGAGGTTCATGTTGAGCTGCGGCTGGGCCTGCTCGCTGAACACCTGCGGCGCCTTGGGCGACTCGAACGAGACGTCCTTGACGTAGATCCTGTCGACGCTGAACTGCGCGCCTGCCTGCTGGTTGTTGGTGGCGGCTGCGCCGTTGGCGTTGTCGGTCTGCTGGTCGGCCATGTTGCTGGCTCCGTTCCTGTCAAAAGGTGGGAAAGGGATCGATTATCGCACTTCACGCGCGGTCCGGCCGCGCACCATGGGGCACCGCCGGCGTCAGCGCCGACCCCTGGCCAGCGGGAGCTGGGCGTCCTGCCAGGCGGTGATGCCGCCATCAAGCACGTACACCCGCTCGAAACCCGCCTTCTTCAGGCGCGCGGCCGCGCCCGTCGCGGCCTGGCCGGTCTTGCACACCAGCACCACCGGCAGGCCCTTGGCTGCATTGAGCTGTTTGCTCTCGGGGTCGAACTGGCTCATGGTCACGTTCTTCGAACCGGCGATGTGGCCCTTGTCGAAGTCGGCGATCGGGCGCAGGTCCACCACCAGCGCGTTTTCCTGGTTGACCAGCGGCGCGAGCTCACCGGGGCGCAGGCTCTTGAAGCCGCGGAACAGCCGCGCCACCTCGGTATAGACCAGCGCCAGGGTGATGCCCACGAGGATCAGCACCAGCAGCTGGTTGCGGCCGGCGAAATCCAGCAGTTCTTCGAGATTCACTATGGGTTGCAATCAGCTCTGCGGGCCGGGATTGTCGCCCAGCCGGGGCCGGCGCGCAAAGGCGGGCGCGCTCATTCCCCCGCCCACAGGTCCGGCAGCCCGCCGCTGATCCACCACTGCCCGGCCTCCGGATCGTAGCGCCATTGCTCGGTGTAGCGCAGCGTGCGCTCGGCCATGTTGTGCCGGTTGATCACCCCGATCTCGATCTCGCGCAGCGCGGTGTCGTCGCTGATCGCCTGCGAGGCCAGTTCGCGGTAGCCGGAGATGCGCACCTGTTCGTAGCGCTTGAACTCCAGGTCGCTCATCGGATGCTGCTCGCGGTAGGCGGGATCGACCAGGTTCCAGGCGCCCTCGAAATCACCCCAGCGCACCGCGGCCGAATACATGTATTGCATCCGCTCCAGCTCGCTCTGGCGATTGTTGCTGGCGCAGGCCGCGAGCAACAGCGCGGCCATCAGGATCAGGCAGGCCAGGGGCCCGGTGCGTCTCATCATCATGCGTTGTCCTTCAAAGCAGGGGTGCCCGGGCTGCGGGCGATGGCCACGTAGCGCGAGCGGCAGCGGCAGGCCAGGCCGCCGTCGGACAGCGCCACCTGGGCGTTCAGGTGGACGTGGGCACGGCCGCGATCAAGCAGGCCGGCGGCGAAGGCGCCCCAGTCGCCGCCCTCGGCGATCCGGGCCTCGGCCCGCAGGTCGTCGTACAGCGGCGCCAGGTAGTCGACCTGGCTGTCGGCGACGAACACGTCCGCGTCCACGCCTGCGGCCCGCGCCTTGAGGGTCACCAGGCCCCAGCCGGCCAGCGTCATGATCGACACCAGGCTGCCGCCGAACGCGCAGCCCTTGTCGTTGACGTGCCGCGACAGCGGCGCGGCAAGCGCCAGCCGGTCGGCCTCCGCCTGCGTGATCGACAGGTCCATGGCGGCGACCGGCGGCATGGCCCGGTAATGGTCGAGCAGGGCCTGGAGTTCGGCGTCGGAGGTCATGGCGCCAATGGTGCCACGGCGCGCCGTCCCGGGCTTGCGGCCGGGGCGCGCGGCGGGCGAAGCTGGCAGGCATGGCTCGTCATTCCCCTGCCCCGCCGGCGGCTCCCGGTGGCCCCGTCGTCGTGTCGCTGCGCCCGGTCGGCGGGCATGCCGGCATGCGTCGCGCGGCCGCTGCCCACGGCGCCCGGCTGCTGGCGCTTTCGCCCTGGAAGCTGGTGGCGCGCGATGCCGCCACCGCCGGGCCGGCACTGGCGGCGGCGCTCGCGGCGCCCAAGGCGGTCTTCACCAGCCCCGCTGCGGTGCAGGCGGCGGCGAAGATGGCTGACCTGGCCGCCGCCCCCGGTCAGGAGCGCCTTGCCGTGGGCGCCACCACCGCCGCCGCGCTCAGCCGCGCAGGCGTCGCCGACGCCATGCATCCGCGCCGCATGGACAGCGAGGGCCTGCTGCAGATGCCGCAGCTGCGGGACGTCCGGGGCCTGGACATCGGGCTGGTCACGGCGCCGGAAGGTCGCAGCTTCCTCACCGGATCCCTGCAGCAGCGCGGCGCGCGCGTGTTGCGCGCGGATGTCTACGACCGGGTCATCGTGCCGCCGTCGCCCCGGGCCGTGGCCTCACTGCGCGCCCTGCCCGCCTCCACCCGCCTGCTGCTGGCGCTGAGCAGCGGGCTGGCGCTGGAGACGCTGCTGGCATCGCTGCCCGACGACGCCATCAGCCGGCTGCGCCAGGCGCGCGTGCTCGCCGCCAGCGAGCGCCTGGCCGGGCTCGCCCGCGAGCGCGGGTTCGACGAGGTCATCCAGGCCGCCGACGCCAGGCCCGCGTCGCTGATGGCCGTCAGCGGCCTCGGGCGTTGAGTCCGCAGGGCCGCAGGTTTCACATGCTGCACACGGCGGCCACGGCGCAATCGCTACCGTGTGCGTGAACCCGATCGAGTTACGTCAATGACCGTGCTACGCAACCTCGTGCTGTGGATCCTGCTGGCCGCGGCCGGCGCGCTGCTGGCCTGGATGGCCCTGGGCGCCGACCACGGGCGCGTGCTGGTGCGCTACGGCGGCTACGACTACTCCACCACCCTGGTCAACGCGATCGCCATCGCGCTGGGCATCGCCGTGGTCCTGGGCGTGCTGTGGTGGCTGCTTGGGCTTCCGTTCCGCACCTGGAGCCGGCGCCGCGACCAGCAAAGCCGGGCCAGCCTGGGCGAAGGCCTGGACGCGCTGCACCAGGGCCGCTACAGCGACGCCGACAGGCTGCTGGCGCGGGCCGTGCAGGAACCGCACGCCGAGCCGGCGGCACGGGTGGCTGCGGCGCATGCTGCGCATGCGCGCGGGGACCCGTCCCGGGCACGCAGCGAGCTGGACGCCTTTGGCGAGCGGCACCCGGCATCACGGGCGATCGCGTCGGCCGAGCTGGCGCTGGCCGACGGCCGGCCCACGGACGCCCTGGTGGCGCTGGATGCGCCCGCCGCGCAACCGCTGCCGCCGCGCGGCCTGGCCCTGCGGGCCGAAGCGATGGCGACCTCCGGGCAAGCGGCCCAGGCGTACGAGCTGCTCGGGCCCCTGCGCCGCCAGCAGGCGCTGACCGATGCCGAACTCTCCGCCCGGGAGGTGCGCTGGGCGGCAGCCATGCTGCGCGAGGCGCGCGACAGCAACGCGCTGGCGTCGCACTGGGAAGCCCTGCCCAAGCAGCTGCGCACCGAGCCCGCGGTGGCCGCCGCTTACGCTGATCGTGCCGCGGCACTGGGCTGGGATGAAGCCGCCTGCAAGGCGCTGGAACAGGCGCTCGCGGCCAACTGGGACGATGGGCTGGCGGCACGCTACGGAAGCCTGCCGCTCGGCCGGCCCGAGCATCGGGCGGCGGTGTGCGAGCGCTGGCTGCAACAGCACCCCGACAGCGCACCGCTGCTGCTGTCGCGCGCGCGGCTGTCGGCCCAGGCGCGCCAGTGGCAGCAGGCCGAAGAGCAGGCCCTGCGGGCCATGGAACGCGGTGCCGGCGCCGAAGCCTGGGAACTGCTGGGCGACATCCGCCTGGCCCAGGGCGACGAGCAGGGCGCCAGCCACGCGTACGCCAACGCGCTGCGCGCTTCGCGTGGCGACACGCCGATCCCGGTGCCGCGCGGACCGGCGGTGGCGCTGCCGCCGGACGATCCCGGCCTGGTTTGACGCGCCTGGCCGATCCAGGCGATGGCGCTCAGCGCTCGAGGATCGCCACCACGCCCATGCCGCCAGCGGTGCAGATCGAGATCAGCGCGCGCCCGCCGCCGCGTTCGGCGAGCTGGCGGGCGGCCGTGGCCACGATGCGCGCCCCGGTGGCCGCGAACGGATGGCCTGCGGCCAGCGAGGATCCCACCGGGTTGATCTTCGCCGGGTCGATTCGGCCCAGCGGCGCCTCCAGGCCCAGCCGGTTGCGGCAGTAGTCCTCGCTCTCCCAGGCGCGCAGGGTGCACAGCACCTGGGCGGCGAAGGCCTCGTGGATCTCGTAGATGTCGAAATCCTGCAGGCTGAGGTTGTTGCGCGCCAGG
Source organism: Luteimonas sp. JM171 (assembly GCF_001717465.1). Taxonomy (NCBI): domain Bacteria; kingdom Pseudomonadati; phylum Pseudomonadota; class Gammaproteobacteria; order Lysobacterales; family Lysobacteraceae; genus Luteimonas; species Luteimonas sp. JM171. The sequence goes on from NZ_CP017074.1 coordinate 979,859, forward strand.
ATTTCGGCCACCGCCACGGTGGGCGCCATCAGCAGGCCCTCGCCGTGGACGAAATCGACCGCCGCCACGTGCGCGTCGCGCAGCCAGCACAGCGGCTCATGGCCGTGCGCGCGGGCCCAGTCCTCGCTGGCCAGCAGGCACGCGGCGGCGCCATCGGTGAGCGGGGTGGAATTGCCGGCGGTAAGCGTGCCGCGGCCGGAGGTCCGGTCGAACGCGGGCTTGAGCGTGGCGAGCTTGTCGATCGAGGTGTCCGGACGCAGGATGTTGTCGCGCGACACGCCGCGGAAGCTCACCACCAGCTCGTTGAAGAAGCCGCGCTCGTAGGCGGCCGCGAGCTTGCGGTGCGAGGCCACGGCCAGCTCATCCTGCGAATCGCGGGAGATGTTCCACTCCTTGGCCATGTCCTCACAGTGCGCGCCCATCGACTTGCCGGTGCGCGGCTCGGCCACCCCCGGGAAGTCCGGCTTGAGCTCGCGCGCGCGGAAACCGCGGAACGCCGCCAGCTTGTCCCTGGTGGTCTTCGCGCCGGCGGCGCGCAGCAGGCGCCGGCGCAGCTTCTGGCCGTAGACGATCGGCACGTCGGACGTGGTGTCCGAGCCGCCGCCGATGCCGGCCTGGATCTGCCCCACCGCGATCTTGTTGGCGATCGTGATGATCGAATCCAGCGAGGTGCCGCAGGCGCGCTGCAGGGTGATGCCCGGGGTGAGCGGCGACAGGCCCGACGACATCGCCGCCTCGCGCCCCAGGTTCCAGTCCGAGGAGTGCTTGATCACCGCGCCCATCGCCACTTCGCCCAGCTGCTGGCCGTGCAGGCCGAAGCGCTCCACCAGCGCCCCCAGGGTCCGCACCGACATGCCCAGGTTGCCCACGTCCGCGTAGGCCGTGTTCTGCCGGCAGAAAGGAATGCGGACGCCGCCCAGCACGGCGACGGGACGGATTTGCGGCATCGGGAGCACCTCTCGGGACGAGCCCATCCACCTTGACGGGCATAATGCGGGCCATCTTAACGTTGCTCTGCGAGCCGGCAAATCCCGATGCCTTCACCTCCCGCCAAACCCGTCACCTGCGTGCGCGGCGCGCTCGCCCTGGAACGCGCGCCGTCCGACGCGCCGCTCGCCCTTGCGCTTGACCAGGCCCAGGCCGGCGAACTGGCCGACCTGGTGGCCAAGGACCTTGCGGGATTCGTGGCTGGCGCCGGCGACCTCGACCTGTGCATGGTGGCCGCGCACTACGACCCGGCCGAACTGCTGCGCCCGGGCTGGCCGCTGCACGAGGAACTGCTGCAGCTGGGATCTCGCGCACCGGGCCGCCGGGGCGGCCGGGTGATCGCGTTCGGCACCCACGACGGGACCCTGCCGGGCGCGCTGACGCCCTCGCCGGCGCTTGCCGAGGGCCCGCTGCGGCTTCTGCCGTTCGTGCTCAGCGGCGAGCCGGAAGACGTGGCGGCGGTCTCGGATGCGCTGGAGGAGCTGCTGCTGGAAACCGGCATGGCCGGCGCGGGCACCGCGCTGCTGGCCCAGGAGGCGTTCGGGCTGAGCGTGGAGCACGCCCGCTACCTCACCATCCACGACCTGTGCGCGATGACCGCGATGCAGTACGAGCATGCCGGGCTGGCCGCGCTGTGGCCGGTGGTGGAAACCGCGCTGCTCTCGCCCGGCCGGGAAGCCTGGCTGGACAGCCCGCCCGAGCCGCTGCTTCGCTACGCAGGCGGCGAGGTGCAGATCGCGATGCTGTCACCCGATGCCTGGCGCAGGCGGTACGCGGGCAACGAGGAAGACAGGGAGCGGCTGGCCACCGGCTACCGCCACTTCGAGGCGCGCCAGCGCCAGTTCGCGGCGCTGCTGCAGGCCCACGCGATCCCGGTCACCTTCTCCCACTGCCGCGACGCCAGCGACCCGCACGAAGAGTTGCTGTAGCGGCGGGCCGCGGAAACGCGCCCCGTTGCCGGGGCGCGCGTGTCCTACATGATTTCGATCACGCCGCAGGCGAGGCGATCGCCGGCGTTGCCGGTGGGCTGGCTCTCGTAGTCGTCGGCATCGGCATGCACGATCACGCCCTTGCCGACGATATCGGCGGCCCCGCCGTCGCCGATGGTGGCGCCGTGCAGCTGGCGGTCCACTTCGGCCACGCCCTCGTCGTTGGCAACCAGGTTGTCGCTGTCGCCAACATGGTGCTCGCCCTGGCCCGCGCGGCCGTGGGCGCTGTCATGGGGGTTGAAGTGCCCGCCGGCGCTGGTGCCGTCCGGCGCGCTGCAGTCGCCGAACTCATGCACGTGGAAGCCGTGCTCGCTGCCGGGCTGCAGGCCGGTGACCTGGCCGGTCACGTGCACGTGCCCATCGGCCATCTCGAAGCGCAGCTCACCGCGCGTGTCGTTGCCCTGGGTGGGCTGCAGGGTGGCCGTGGCCGCCTGGGCCTGGGCATCGTCGCGCTCGCCGTCCGCGGGGACGCCCGCGGGCGCCTGGGCGGGAGCGGGCTGCGGCATTTCGGCATCCGTGCGGGTGGCCGGGTCGTAGGGCGGATCACCGTCGTCGACGGGATCCTGCGGGCTGCAGGCGGCCATTGCGATCAGCAGCGGGGCGAAGAGCAGGGGGCGAATCGGTCGCATGACGATCTCCAGACGCTTCGATGAATGGGCCAGCTTATACCGCCCCGGCCGTGGGCGGCGCGTCACGGGGCGATCCGGATCTCGCCGCAGGCCACGCGCGCGCTGAAGGCGTTGGGGGTCGCGCCGAGCACCAGCAGGGCCCGGCCGGCGATGTCGTTGGCCGATCCGCCGCCCAGCACCGCCCCGGGGATCACCAGGTCCACCTGGGCCACGCCATCGGCATCGGCGAAGATCCGGCCCGGATTGGCGCCCACCGCGCCGCGCTGCTGGAAGCCTTCCAGCGGATTGAAGAACGGGCCGGCGCTGCTGGCATCGGCAGCGCTGCAGTCGCCTTTCTCGTGCACCTGCAGGCCGTGCGCGCCGTGCGGGACCAGCCCGCCGATTTCCCCGCTCACGCGCACCGCGCCAGGCTCGGCGCGCAGCGTGGCCTTGCCGCTGACCAGGCTGCCCGAGGCGGAGGCCAGCACCGCAACCGCCTCATCGGCCGTACCGGATTCGGCGAACTCGACCGGCTGCACCGGCTGCCCCTGCGCGCGCGCAGGCTGCTGCGGCGTGCGCGGGGCGGCGGCACAGGCAGTCAGCAGCGCAAGGACGAGGGGCAGCAGGAGGCGCATGGCGTGATCCAGGTGCGGGGGCTGAAAACCATAGCCGCGCGGCCATCAGGGTGTCATGAACACGGCGGTCGGGTCAGCGCCCACGCCGCCCAGGTGCCCAGCATTGCGAACGGCACGCCGGTGGCGAACACCCAGGTGGATGCGGCCTGCGCGCTGGCCACGCCCGGGGCAATGCCAAACCCCACCGCATTGGCCGCCGCCCCGGCCACCGCCGCGCCCACCGCGCCGCCGCTCTGGCGCACGGCGATGAAGGCCGACGCACCGGTGGCCCGGTCGTCACCATCGAGCATGCCGAGGATGCGCCGGTTCATCAGGCTCGACGACATCCCGAACCCCACCCCGGTCACCGCCGCCGCCAGTATCACGGCCGGCAGCGGCGCGCCCGGCAGCGCCAGCATCAGCCCCAGCACGCCGGAGCTGATCAGGATCCCGCCGGTGCGGATGCAGCGCCGCTCCGGGGCGCCCCCGTCCACGCCCGACACCGCGAACGCCGCCAGCGTCCAGGCCATCGCCTGGGCGGCGATCACGTAGCCCGCCCACAGCGGCGAGAGCCCGTGCAGGATCTGCAGCAGCGCCGGCCCATACACGGTCAGCCCCATGGAGGCCGCCATCAGCGCGAACATCGCACCGTAGCCGGCGCCAACCGCGGTGCGCGGATCGGCCGCGCCGCGCGGCAGCAGGCGCACCGGCGCGCGGGTGTCCAGGCGCAGCATGACCGCCATCACTGCCAGCCCGAGGATCACCAGCAGCACCGTCGGCGCCGGCGCGGGCGCCAGGTCCGCCAGCGCCACGAGCCCCACGCCGGCGGCCAGGGCCACCAACTGCCGGGCGGGCACCTTGCCGCCCTGGCGCGGCGGCGCGGCCCCGGCCAGCAGCGGTGGCGCGGCGAGGCAGAACACCAGGGCCTGTCCGGCAAACAGCCAGAACACCCCGCGCCAATGGCCGGCCTGGGCGAACAGCCCGCCCAGCAGCGGCCCCAGCAGGGTGGCCACGCCCCATACCGCCGCCGTGCACGCGAACACGCGCGCCAGGTGGCGCGACGGGAACAGCACCGCGATCGCCACCATCGACAGCCCCGCCACCCAGCCCGCACCCACGCCCTGCACCAGGCGACCGGCCAGGAACGTGCCCATGTCCGGTGCCAGCGCGCCCAGCAGGCATCCGGCGGCGAAAGTGATTCCCGCCAGCACCATCGCCGCGCGCAGGCCGATCTTTTCCGACATCCGCCCGGCGCTCGCGCCGGCCACGATCGCCCCCAGCAGGAAGCCCGCGGTGGCCCAGCCGAACCAGGCATGCCCGCCCAGGTCGCGGCCCACGCTGGGCATGATGGTGGCCGCGACCAGGGTATCGGCGGCGTTGAGCCAGATGCCCAGGGCCAGCAGCACCAGGCGGGGCAGGCGGCCTTCGGCCAACAGGTCCGCCCAACCCGTCGCCGGGCGCGGCTGTTCCGTCAACGCGGGCTGGCCGCAGCCTGGGTCAGCGCGTGCAGTATCCGCAGGTCCTGCGCATCCAGCTCGGTTCCCTCCATGCCGCGGAAGCGGTGGCGGAAGGCCCGGATGGTGGCTTCGGGATCGTCGATGGAATAGCCCACCAGGCGCAGCGCCAGCAGCGGGTCGAAATCGGCCGGCGGATCGGTCATCAGCGCCGGGTCGGGCCAGATGCCGAAGCCGGCGTCATGCAGCCGCTTCCAGGGAAACAGCGGGCCGGGGTCGACCTTGCGCGAGGGCGCCAGGTCCGAGTGCCCGATCACCGCTTCGCGGGGAATGTTCCAGCGCGTGGACAGGTCCTCGAGCAGCACCAGCAGGGTGTCGATCAGCGGCTCGCTGAAGGGTTCGCGACCGTTGTTGTCCAGCTCGATCCCGATCGAGAACGAGTTGACGTCCGTCAGCCCACCCCAGCTGCCCGCCCCGGCGTGCCAGGCGCGGTGCTCGTCGGCCACCAGCTGGTACAGGCGGCCATCCTTGCCGATCAGGTAGTGCGAGCTCACCGGCCCGTGGCTGTTGCCGGTGCTGAGGGTCCGCAGGCTCTGCTCGACCGAGTCCTGCTGCGTGAAATGGACCACGATCAGCGCCGGCGCGCGCGCATTGAAGTTGGGCGAGGGCACCCACTGGGCCATGGGATTGCGCTGCGGCGCATGGGTGCAGGCGGCCAGCGCCAGCGCACAGGCAAGCGGGAACGCGGTACGCATCATCAAACCTTTCGACACTCCGGGCAGGCGCGGAAACTAAAGGAATCCGCCAATCACCCGATATTGCCAGCATGTTGGCCACCACCGCCATGCAGTGCGACGCCGGTGCGGTGCAGTGGCACCAGCGCCTGCTGTTGGCAGATGGCGTCGCCGGGTTGGCCGCGGCCGCCGAGGCCCTGGGCACGGTGCATGCCGGGGTGGAGGACGCGTGGCTGGCTTGCATGCCCGGCGCAGCCACTGCGCCGCAGGGCCTGCGCAGGCTGAAGGCCGGCAGCGCGCAGGCACGCCTGTGCGCCCGGGCGGCCGGTTCCGCGAGGGCCGTGGCCGATGCCGGGACGGGCCTGCTGTGCGTGCCGCTCGCCGGCGGCCGCGCGGCGCTGCTGGCCAGGCCGGCGGCGGGCGTGCCGCTGGCCGGCCTGGCCGACCGGCTCGAACCCGAACTGGCCGCGCTGGACCGGCAGCTGGGCCGGGAACTGGACCTGGCCCGCCTGACGGCCGAGGTCGGCCGGCTGCAGCACTCCGAGCGCCTGCAGCGCGCGCTCTTCGCGATCTCCGAGCTGGCCGTTTCCAGCCGCGGCATGCAGGAGGTGCTGCGCGGCATCCACGACATCGTGGGCGGGCTGATGTATGCGGAAAACTTCTACATCGCGCTGCGTGATCCGGTGGATGACAGCATCGAGCTGCTGTACTTCGCGGACGTGAAGGACCCGGCGCCGTTCCAGGGCCGGCTGCCGCTGGCGCGGTTCCGCCATTCCTACACCTGGCATGTCCTCCAGGGCCGCCGGGCGCTGCGCGGCCCGCCCGCGCGCCTGGCCACGCTGGTGGACGGCCCGCTGCAGGGCGTGGGCACCGACGCGCTCGACTGGCTGGGCGTGCCGATCCTGCGCGACGGCGAGACGCTGGGCGCCATCGTGGTGCAGAGCTACACGCCCGAGGTCGGCTTTGATGCCGGCGACCAGGCGCTGCTGGAGTTCGTGGCCAGCCACATCCTCACGGCGCTCGAGCTCAAGCGCAGCAACCAGACCCTGGAGCGCAGCGTCCAGGCCCGCACCCGCGAACTGGCCGAGCTCAACCGCGCGCTGAAACAGGAGATCGTCGAGCGCGAGCGCGCCGAACGGCTGCAGGCGGCGCTGTACCAGATCGCCCAGCTGGCGGTCAGCGATACCGGCTCCGACCAGTTCTACGCACGCATCCACCGCATCGTCGGCACCCTGATCAACGCAGACAACTTCTTCATCGCGCTGCTGTCCGATGACGGCCAGCGGCTGGCCTTCCCCTACTACGTCGACACCCGCTACCGCCACGCGCGCGAGGGCCGGCCGCTGGGCCGGGGCCTCACCGAGCTGGTGCTGCGACGCGGCGAGCCCGTGCTCTGCGACCGGCCCGGGCTGCGCGAGCTTGAACGCCGGGGCGAGATCGGCGCCCCGGGCAGCGGCATGCCTCGCTGCAGGTGCTGGCTGGGCGTGCCGCTGGGCTCCGGGTCCCGCGTGATCGGGGTGGTGGCGGTGCAGAGCTACACCAGCGAGGAGCAATACACCGCCGCCGACCAGGAGCTGCTCTCCTTCGTGGCGTCACAGATCGCCACCAGCCTGCTGCGCCTGCGCGCGGCCGATGTGCTGCAGCAGGGTTACGCGCAGCTGGAGGAGCGCGTGGCCGAACGCACTGCCGAGCTGCGCCGCCAGATCCAGGAACGCGAGCGCATCCAGCAGCGGCTGCGCCACGAGGTGATGCACGATGCGCTCACCGGGCTCCCCAACCGCGGCCATCTCCACCGCCGCATCAACGAGGCCCTGCTGCAGGTGCACGCCCGCCCGGGCCGCCTGTGCGCGCTGCTGTACCTGGACGTCGACCGCTTCAAGGTCATCAACGACAGCGTCGGCCACCTGGCCGGCGACGAGTTCCTGCGCGAAATCGCCAGGCGCCTGTCCACCTGCGTGCGCGAGCCCGACCTGGTGGCGCGGCTGGGCGGCGACGAGTTCGTGATCCTGCTCCAGCAGGTGTCGCTGGACGCCTGTGGCCGGCCTTCGGAGGCGATCGCGGTGGCGCGGCGGGTCATCGAAGCCCTGGGCCGTCCCCTGACCGTGGGCGGCCACACGCTGGAGCCTTCGGCCAGCATCGGCATCGCGGTCGCCGACACCCGCTACCGGCAAACCGATGACCTGGTGCGCGACGCCGACCTCGCCCTGTACCAGGCAAAGGCGCAGGGCGGCCGGCGCTGGGAGGTGTTCGACGATTCTCGCCCGCGCGCGGCGGTCGATGCGCTTGCCGTGGAGGCGGACCTGCGCCTGGCGCTGAAGCGCGACGAGCTCGAACCCTATTTCCAGCCCATCGTCCGTCTCTCGGACGGTGTCGTGGTCGGGCACGAGGCGCTGATGCGCTGGAACCACCCGCGGCGCGGGGTGCTCCGGCCGGCCGACTTCATCGCCGTGGCCCAGGACAGCGGCATCATCGAGTCGCTGGACTGGCGCATCTTCAAGCGCGCCTTCACGGCCGCCGCGCGCACCGGCGGCGGCACCTACCTCTCCATCAACGTATCGCCCCGGCACCTGCTGCGCGAGGACTTCGCCACCCGCCTGCTGGACCTGCTCGAGCGCACCGGCCTGGATCCCGCCAGGTTGCTCATCGAGGTCACCGAGGACACCCTGCTCGACAACGCCGAGCGCGTGCGCGCAGGGTTGCGCACGCTGCTGGAACGCGGCGTGGGCGTGGCCCTGGACGACTTCGGCACCGGCTACTCGTCGCTCAGCTACCTCCACACCTTCCCGCTGCGGATGCTGAAGATCGACCGCACGTTCCTGGCCGCGCTCGACCGCCAGGACAACAGCGCGGCGATCATCACCGCCATGCTGGCGCTGGCCCGGGCGCTGGGGATGAAGGTGGTGGCCGAAGGGATCGAGAGCCCGAAGCAGCGGGCGGCCCTGGTCGCACTGGGCTGCGAGTTCGGCCAGGGCCACCTGTTCGGGCATCCCGAGGCCGCCCGCCCCGGATGCCCGCGCCGGCCTCAGCCGGCGTAATACATCTGGTATTCCAGCGGGTGGGTGGCGGCGCGGTAGGCGGTGACCTCCTTCATCTTCATCTGGATGTAGGCGTCGATGAAGTCGTCGCTCATCACCCCGCCGGCCTTGAGGAACTCGCGGTCGGCGTCGAGCGCGCGCAGCGCTTCATCCAGCGAGGCGCACACGGTGGGGATCAGCTTCTCCTCTTCCGGCGGCAGGTCGTAGAGGTCCTTGTCGCTGGGGCCGCCCGGGTCGATCTGGTTGCGGATGCCGTCCAGGCCCGCCATCAGCAGCGCGGTGAAGGTGAGGTAGCCGGACTGGACGGGATCGGGGAAGCGCAGCTCCACGCGCCGCGCCTTGGGGTTGGCCACGTACGGGATCCGGCAACTGGCCGAGCGGTTGCGGGCCGAGTACGCCAGCATGACGGGCGCCTCGAAGCCCGGCACCAGCCGCTTGTAGCTGTTGGTGGAAGCGTTGGCGAAGGCGTTGATGGCGCGGGCATGCTTGAACACCCCGCCGATGTACCACAGCGCGGTCTGGCTCAGGCCACCGTAGCCGTCGCCGGAGAACAGGTTCTCGCCGCCCCTGGCCAGCGACTGGTGCACGTGCATGCCGCTGCCGTTGTCGCCCACCAGCGGCTTGGGCATGAAGGTGGCGGTCTTGCCGTGGCGGAAGGCGACGTTGCGGATCACGTTCTTCATCGCCTGCAGCTCGTCGGCCTTCTTCACCAGCGAGTTGAAGCGGGTGCCGATCTCGCACTGGCCGGCGGTGGCGACCTCGTGGTGGTGCACCTCCACGTGGATGCCGATCTGCTCGAGCACCTTGCACATCTCCGCGCGCAGGTCGTGCAGCGAATCCACCGGCGGGGTCGGCAGGTAGCCGCCCTTCACGGCCGGGCGCCAGCCGCTGTTGCCGCCGGGGTATTCACGCGAGGAGTTCCACGCGGCCTCTTCCGAATCCACGTGGAAGAAGGTGTGGCCCATCTCCACGCCGTAGCGCACGGAATCGAAAATGAAGAACTCTGGCTCGGGGCCGAAGAAGGCCTGGTCGGCGATGCCCGATGACTTCAGGAACGCCTCGGCGCGGTGGGCGATGCCGCGCGGGTCGCGCGCGTAGCCCTGCATGGTGGACGGATCCAGCACGTCGCACACCAGCACCAGGGTGGGATGGGTGGGGAAGGGATCGAGGTACGCGGTGTTCTCGTCGGGCAGCAGCACCATGTCCGATTCGGCGATGCCCTTCCAGCCCGGCACCGAAGACCCGTCGAACATCACCCCGTCCTCAAACAGCCCCGGCTCGACAATCGAGGCCGGGTAGGTGATGTGGTGCTGCATCCCGCGCATGTCGGTGAAGCGCAGGTCAATGAACTCGATGCGGTGGTCCTGGATCAGCTTCTCAACGTTTTCGATGGACATGGGGTGCTCGGCGATGGGGACAGGGAATGATAGCCACAGGGGCGGGAACGCCGTGCCAGGCGGGAAGGATGCAAGCCGGGCACCGGCCGCTGCTGATCCGCATGCGACATGGAATTCTGCACCAGCCGGGCAGGCCCCCGCAGCAATTTCCTGCAGGGGCGCGCGCGCCGATCGCGTATCCTTGCCCGTCCTCCCACGCATCCGAGCCCAGTGTCCGACCTGCTTGCCGCCCTGCTGCTGGGCATCATCGAGGGCCTCACCGAGTTCCTGCCGGTCTCAAGCACCGGCCACCTGCTGATCGCCCAGCACTGGCTCGGGGCGCGCTCGGATTTCTTCAACATCGTGATCCAGGCCGGCGCGATCCTGGCCATCACCCTGGTGTTCCGGCAGCGGATCGTGGCCTTGGCGACCGGCCTGGACAAGCCGGAAAACCGCGACTACGTGATCAAGCTGGTGGCGGCGTTCGCGGTGACCGCGGCAGTCGGCCTGCCGGTGCGGCTGGCGGGCTGGGAGCTGCCCGAGACGGTGACGCCGATCGCCTGGGCACTGGTGGTCGGCGGGGTGTGGATGATCCTGGCCGAACGCATCGCCGAGCGCCGCGGCGATCGCACCGACGTGACCTGGACGGTGGCGATCCTGGTGGGCCTGGCGCAGGTGGTTGCAGGCGTGTTCCCGGGCACGTCGCGCTCGGCGGCCGCGATCTTCATGGCGATGCTGGCCGGGCTCACCCGGCGCGCGGCGGCCACGGAGTTCGTGTTCCTGGTCGGGATCCCGACCATGTTTGCCGCCAGCGGCTATGCGTTCCTTGAACTGTGGCTGGAAGGCGGCCTTGGCGGCGAGGCCTGGGGCGAGGTGGCGCTGGCCTTCGCCGCCGCCACCGCCACCGGGTTCGTGGTGGTCCGCTGGCTGCTGGGCTACATCCGGCGCCACCGCTATACCGGCTTCGCCGTCTACCGCATCCTCCTGGGCACCGCGCTGCTGCTGCTCATCCCGAACGGAAGTTGAGCCCCATGCTCCGGGGGGGGCGGGATCGACCCCGTCCCGGGCTCTGGTACGTTGGCCGGGCGACCCTGTTCACGGAGAACCCGCATGATCCGCTGCCTGCCGCTGCTGGTCCTGGCGCTCGCCGCCTGCACCCCCATCCAGCCTCCGGCCGACGATCCGGAGCACAGTGCCGCCGCCGCGGATGCCGCGTCCGCGCCTGCATCGGCGCCAGCGACCGCTGCCGGCCGGCTGGACGCCTGGCACTGGCGCCTCAGCGGGGCGGTCGACGCCGGGGGCAGCCGCATCGAGGCCCTGTTCGCCAACCCCGACCAGCCGCTGCAGCTCGATTTCAGCGAAGGACGGCTGTCGGTGTCCGGGGGCTGCAACCGGATCGGCGGCGACTACGAGGACGAGGGCGGCGCGCTGCGCGTGGGCACGCTGGTGCAGACCCAGATGGCCTGCCCGCAGCCGCTGATGGACCAGGACACCGCGATTGCCGGGCTGCTGGAGGGCGAGCTCGCGCTGGCGACGGAGGATTCGGATCCGCCGCGGCTGGAACTCACCGCAGCCGACGGATCGCGGCTTTCCTTCACCGGCGCGCCGACCGCCGACACCCGCTTCGGCGGCCCCGGCGAGCGCATGTTCCTGGAGGTCGCCCCGCAGCGCGTGGAGTGCCACCACCCGCTGATCGCGGACATGCAGTGCCTGCGGGTGCGCGAGGTGTCCTACGACGGGGACGGCCTGAGGAGCGGCGAGCCCGGCGAGTGGCAGGTGCTGTACGAGGGCATCGAGGGCTTCGAGCACCAGCCCGGGGTGCGCAACGTGCTGCGGGTGTACCGCTACACCCGCGACCCGGTCCCGGCCGACGCCTCGTCCACCGTGTACGTGCACGACATGACAGTGGAATCGGCGCTGGAGTGATGTGCCCTGGCGCTGCCGGCATCAGCCGGTGGCGCGGACCTTTTCGTTGAGGCTGTAGTTGGCGTACGTGGCTGCCTCGGCCAGCACGTGGCCGTGCATGGCACGGTGCGCATCGGCGGCGGTGAAGCGCTCCGGCAGCTCCAGCCGCTCCACGTCCAGGGCGAACACCCTGAAGAAATAGCGGTGCATGCGCAGGTCGTTGCCCGGCGGATAGGGGCCGTCGTAACCGAGCCAGTCGCCGCCCATCTCCGGATCGCCCTGGAACCAGCCGGTGTAGTCATTCAGGCCCTGGCGCGCGCCGGCCGGGCCGGCCGGGTCGCGCTTGCCGCCCTTGCTGATGCCGTCGCTGGCCGCACCTTCGGCGATTTCGCGCACGTCCGCCGGGATGTCCACCATCACCCAGTGGATGAACTCCGTGCGCGGCTGGTGGACGGGGATCTCCACGCCCTCCTTGCCCACCATCCCGGCCACCGTCGGCACGTCCGGGTCCACGCACATCAGCACGAACGAGCGGGTGTCTTCCGGCGCCTCGTCCCAGGCCAGGTGCGGATTGCGGTTGGCGCCGAACCCGTCCGGGACGCCCATTGCGAATTCGTCCGGGAACGTGCCGCCGTGGTCGAAACTGTCGCTGCGGATGCGCATGGAGCCTACCTGTGATCGTCAGTTTGCCGGATAGCCCAAGCGTACCGCGACCGGCGTGAGCAGGGCGAACGCCTCGCCGAGCGGGCCTTCGTACTTCCGCCAATGCCCGGCGTCGAAGCGGCGGCCGCGGAACAGGTCGCGCGGGGGGTCGGGCAGCTGCAGGCCGGTGGCCTGGCCCACCTGCCCCGCGAGCGCCGCGGGCTCGTTGACCGTGTCGTCCACCCGCAGGATCGTGTGCGGGTGCATCTGCTGCTCCTGCAGCACCGCCACGTGTGCGAGGGAGTCGGCCAGCCAGCGGGCGGCGCTGATCGGCGCGCCCATGTTGAGCGGGATCGGGGCGCCAAAGGCGAGCCAGTTGAGCAGCGTGTCACGCGGATCACGCAGGGCGAGCAGGATCCGCGCGTGCGGAATCGAGCCGCGGATGACGTCGAGCAACGCGTTGTCCCACCACAGCAGCCAGTCGATGACCGCGGCGTCCTGCCCCAGCCCCCGCGCCGGCAGCCCGGCCCGCCACTGCGCAGCGACCTGGGCCGGATCTTCTTCGCCCGCGGCAAGGCGCGGGATCGTGTTGATGTTCTGGAGCGGATCCTGCGGCGGCCGGTTCCCCACGCGGTCAGCGCGGAATGCCGGAACCACGCCGTCGAGCAGCCGGGCCACGTGCTCCACCCCCGTGCCCGGCAGGCCGGCCAGGAACAGCACCGTGGGCGCATCGGCCGCCGCTTCGGCCAGCGGCACGCGCGCCCCCTCCGCGGGACCGGGCGCCGGCAGGGGAACCAGCTGGTCGGCCATGTCGGCGTGCAGGTCCACCCAGGTGCCGGCGGAGCGGTCGAATTGGCCGGCGGCGTCGCACGCCAGTGCCAGCCAGCTTCGCACCATCCGCTTCACCTGCGGATCCCTGGGCACGTCCTGCAGCTTCTCGACGTGCTCCAGCGCCTGCAGCGGGTCGCGCCGCATCAGGATGTCCAGCAGCCGGCCTTCCGCCGAGATGTTCCCCGGGTCGAGCTCCAGGATCCTGCGCAGCGTCGCTTCGAAGGCTTCCGCGTCCCCACGCCCCGCCTGGACGGACAGCAGCGCCTCGTGCGCGCCCAGCGATTCCGGCGAAGCCTCCAGCCAGCGGTCGACCAGCGCCTGGCGCGCCTCCGGGGTTTTTTCCAGCGAAAGCCGCGCGAGCCACAGCTGGTCGATCCCGGGTGAAGTGGCGAGCGCGGCCTCAAGCGTATTGCGTGCCTCGTCCGCAGCATCCTGGCGCCGCCACGCCTCCATCGCCAGGTCAAGGGTCATCGGGTCGCCGGGAATGACGGAGAGCGCGCGGCGGAGCCACTGCAGCGCCTGCTGCGGCCGGTTGGCGGCCAGCTCGAGTTCGCCGGCCGCGCGCAGGGTGGCTGGCGGGATCTCTCCCTCACCCTCCAGCAGCGGCCGCAGCTCCTCCATGGCCTCCTCCGGCCGGCCCTGGCGATACATCATGTTGGCCAGCAGCTGGCGCAGGGCGGGGCCGCCGGCACCGCGCCCGGTGAGGCGGCGGAATGCCTGTTCGGCAAATGCGAAATGGTTGTTGGCCAGGTAGGCGAAGCCCAGCGCGTTGAGCAGCTGGGGATCGTCCGGGGCCCGCGAGTGTGCATCGGTCAGGATCGACAGCGCGCGCTCCTTCTCGCCACGGCGCAGCGCCACCATCCCGTCCACCGCGGCCAGCGCGGGATGGTCGGGCTCGATGCGCGCCGCGATCCGGGCCACGCGCTCGGCTTCGGCCAGGTCGCCGCGGCCGATGGCCAGCTCGGCCTGCGCGATGTAGGCGTTGAAACTGTTGGGATCCAGCTCCAGCGTGCGCGCCAGCGCCTTGCCCGCCTCGTCGATCTGCCGCCCGCCGATCAGGAAGCCGGCCCGCTGGAAGTGGAGCGTGGAATCCTCCGGCGCCAGGCCAATGGCCCGCTCGATGCTCTCAAGCGCCGCGGCGGTGTCGCCGGTTGCGCGCTGGGCCAGGGCCAGCAGGTGGAGGGCGCGGGCGTCGCCGGGCTGGGCGTCCACCGCTGCGCGGGCGGCGTCGAGCGCCTCGCCGTTGGCGCCGCGGCGCAGGGCATCAAGGATCTGTTCGTGCATGGTCTGTCCGGTGGTGAGTCGGGCCGCAGGCGCGGGGCGCCATTGTAACGACGTCAACCGGCGGCCGCGGCCCGGTCCAGCCAGTCCGCCACCCAACGCTCGGAATAGCCGTCCAGGCGCGCGCTCTCGAGGAAGCCGCAGTGCCCGCCCCACGGTGCGATCTCAAGGTGAGCGTGGCCGGGCAGGCGCAGGTGGCGGAAGCCCTCGGCGGGGATCACCGGATCATCGCGGCTGGTCAGCAACGCAGCCGGCAGCTGCAGGCCGGCGAGGCGGTCACCGGCAATCGAGTAGCCGTCGAAATACTCCTGCAGGCTGCCGAATTCGGTGTTTCGAAGCAGCAGCCGCTCGGTCAGCTCGCGCATGCCCAGCCGGAGGGTGGCGTCGTCGTAGTCGTGCAGGTCGGGGAACAGCTCCCGCTTGCGCACCAGCGAGCGCCGCCAGCTGTTCTCGAAGTGCCGCAGGTACAGCGGCATGCGCTCCATCTGCACCAGGGTCAGCGCGGGATCGAGCACCGGGCACACCGCGGCCACGCCGGCCAGCGGCAGGCCCGCCGCGGGGGCCCGCAGCGCCAGCCGCAGCGCGAAGTTGCCGCCCAGCGACCAGCCCGCCGCCAGCATTGGCCGCGCCGGGAAGCGTCCGGCGAGGTCCTGCGCCGCGTGCACCACCTCGTCGATCAGGTTGGAGTGGAACAGGTCCGGATTGAGATGGTGGGAATCACCGTGGTCGCGGAAGTCGAGCCGGAACACCTCGAATCCCCGCTGCAGCAGCTGCGCTGCGCCCAGGCTCATGTAGCTCGACGCGCTGCTGCCCTCCCATCCGTGCAGCAGCAGCACCAGGCCGCGGGTCCTGGCGCCGGGCACCGCGCTGTGCAGGCCCTGCAGCCGCACCCCGGCGCCGCCATCAACGATGTGCGCGGTGGTTTGGGCACCGGTCGCGGCCAGCGCCTGCCCACCACGACGGCGCCGCCACGGGCTGCTGCCCAGCACGGTCTGCAGGTGGGCGTTACGCAGCCAGAGCGGCGGCGCGTACGCCTGCGCTGGCGCCAGGCCGGCTGCCTCAGCCATGGCTCCCGGCCATCGCCGCGACGATGCGCTCGCGCGCAAGGCCGGCGATTGCGCGGCGGCTGCCCAGCGCCGCCGGGTCGATCGGCTCCAGGAAGATCACGTCCCCCACCCGGCCCGGCTCGCCGAGCAGGCGCAGGAAATTGCCGACGAAGTGTTCGCCCGGGGCGAACGCCACCACCGTCTGCGCATCGCCGCCCTCGCCGTAGCGCAGGGCCACCGGCTGCACCGGCACCGCCGCCTCGACCGCGGCGCTGAAGATGCGCGCATGGAACGGACCGACCTCGTCGCCGCCGCGGGTGCGGCCTTCCGGGAACACCCCGACCGAGCGCCCCGCACGCAGCCGCGCCTGCATTTCCTCCATCACCCCGCCCAGCGATTCCTGGCTGCCGCGGCGATGGAAGATGGTTTCCCCCTTGGCCGCCATCCATCCCACCAGCGGCCAGCGGCTGATTTCGTACTTGGCCACGAAGCCCATCATGCGCTGGCTGTGCAGGGCGAGGATGTCGACCCAGCTGACGTGGTTGGCGACGAACATCGCCGCGCCTTCCACCGGGCTACCGATCCGGCGCAGGCGGAAGCCGAACACCCGCATCAGCCCGCCCTGCCACCAGCGGGTGAGCCGGTGCCCCAGCGGTTCGCCGCTGGCCAGGGGCCGGCGCGCCAGCGGCAGGCTGAGGGCCAGCATCACCAGCGGCAGGTGCACGAGCGCGTGCCAGGCCAGCATCGGGATCCGGTATGCGTAGCGCACCACGCGCATGGCGGGATTGCTGGATGAACGGGGGGTGGCCGGCATGCGCGCAAGATACCGGAGCGCCCCGGTTGCAGCCAGCAGCGCACGCGCGCGTTTCGTGCTTCAATTGCGGCGTGCAGACGAGGGGGAGACGCCGGCACTCAACCTGCCCAACGGGATCGACAGGTGGAGAAGCTGCTCGCCGAACTCCGGCGCCGCAACATCTGGCGGGCCGGGCTGCTGTACATCGGCGCCGCATGGGCGCTGGCGCAGGGTATCTCCGAACTGACGCCGGCCATGGGCCTGCCCGACGGGTCGGCGCGCTGGCTGATCGTCGCCGCCGCCATCGGGCTTCCCTTCTGGCTGCTGTTCGCCTGGTTCTACGAGCTCACGCCCGAAGGCTTCCGCCGCGAGCGCGACGTGCCCGCGGAAGAATCGATCACGCGCCAGACCGGCCGCCGCCTGGATTACATGATCATCGCCGTGCTCTCGGTGGCGGTGGTGCTGCTGCTGACCGACCGGCTGGTGTCGGGGGACGCGGATCCTGACGCGGGGACGGACGCGCGCTCAATCGCGGTGCTGCCGCTGGTCAACGCCGGCGGCGATCCGGCCGACGAGTATTTTTCCGACGGCCTGTCCGAGGAGCTGATCTCCGGCCTGACCCGGATCTCCGACCTGCGCGTGATCGGCCGCAGCTCGGCGTTCGAGTTCAAGGGCAGCAGCGAGCCGCATGCGGTGATCGCGGCGAAGCTGGGCGTGGCCCACCTGCTGGAAGGCACCATGCGCCGCGACGGCGAGCGCGTCCGGATCATGCTCGAGCTCATCCGCCCCGGCGACGGCACCAGCCTGTGGTCGCAGACCTGCAGCCGCGAGATGCGGGACATCTTCGCCGTGCAGTCGGACATCGCGCGCTCGGTGGCGGCGGCGCTGAAGGTCCAGTTCGGCGATGGCGCGACCGATTACACCCGGCCCCCGGGCGGCAACCTCGCGGCGTATGAGGCGGCACTGCAGGGTCGCGCGCTGGCCCGCGAATCCACCGCAGGACCCGCGGTACCGTACCCATCTGGCGCGTTACGGCCGCGCGCCGCCGGCCGAAGGTTGAGCTCAGCGGAGCGACACCACCGCCAGGGTCAGTCGCGACACGCAGACCAGGCGGCCGGCCTCGTCCTCGATGCGGATTTCCCAGACCTGGGTGCTGCGCCCCACGTGAAGCGGCCGGGCCGTGCCGGTGACGGTGCCGCTGCGCACGCCGCGCAGGTGGTTGGCGTTGATCTCGATCCCCACGCAGCCCTGGCCTTCGTCAACGCAGAGCATGCCCGCGGTGCTGCCCAGGGTCTCGGCCAGCAGGGCCGAGGCGCCGCCATGCAGCAGCCCATACGGCTGCCGGGTCCGCTGGTCAACGGGCATCGTGGCGGTCAGGGAATCGTGGCCGATCGCGGTGAAGACGATCCCCAGTGGCTCCATGGCGGTGCCGCGCGAGCTGGCATTGAGGGCATCCAGGGTGGTCGCGCGGCGGAACGGGGAGGCGGGGGAGGAGGCTGGCATGCCGGCAGGATAGCCGGCGCCTGCCGGCGCCGGCCAGCGGGCTGCGCCCTGGGCGCGCCGCGGCCGGCGGGGGTTCACGGGTCAGCCCACCCGGAAGCGCGGGCTCAGCGAACTGCGGGCGTACTGGGCGCGGCGGACGTAGCCGCTGCTCGAGCCATATCCCACGCCCATGGCGCGCTGGCGGGGCGCGGGCCGGGCGGGCGCCAGGGCGGCGTGGACGGCGGCGTTGCGGGGGCGGGGAGTGGAAACGTTCATGGGATCACCTCGGGGGACAAGTGGCTGGCGTCAACTGCAGCGGAACAGCGGGGTGGTGGCGGTGCCGGTATAGCGGCGCTGGCTGTAGTAGCCCTGGGCGGCGCTGTAGCCGGATTCGCGGCGGGGTTCACGGAACGCGGGAAGGAAGCGGGCGTCGCCGTGGGCGGGGCGGAATCCAGGGGTGTGGTGGTTGGCGTTCATGGCGTTCTCCTTCTGGTGTAGAGGGGGTTTAGTGCTGCGGTGTGCTGGTAGAGTACAACACCTAGACCGCACTCCATGTGCCATAAGTCATGGATGCAGGAAAAATTCCGCGCAGGCGGCGCCAGCGGCGCATGGGAGCGCCGTTGCCGGGAACGGGCGTGCAGGCGTTACAGGATCGGGGCGAGGCCGGCCCCGAAGGCCGTGGTGATGCGGGTCAGGATCCGGCGCCAGCCCAGGTTGACCTCCGGGAAGTCACCCACCGGTTCATGGCAGCGCCGGAAGTCCTCGTCGCCCGGCATGGGCGGCGGCAGCGGGCATCCGGGGCCCGGCACGAACTGGTAGCTGGTGGCGTAGCGGCGCGGCCAGAAATCAAACAGCGGCAGCTGCTCGAACACTTTGCCCACCGAGTAGCCCAGGCCGGGGAGCACCGCCGGCCGGTCGCGCGGGCCGATGGCCCAGGAGTTCTCCGGGGCGATGTCGCGCCGGATGCTCTCGCCCAGGGCCCGGGCGAACACCGGGTCCTCGATGATCACCGCACTTTCGGTGTTGAGGTTGTCGCCGCGCGGATCGAAATTGTGGGTGCCCACGATGCCGAAGCGGCCATCCACCACCAGCGATTTGGAGTGCAGGCCGATGCGCACCCCGGCGCGGCGCAGGGGCACCGGCTCGTTGACGCCAATGCCCGCCCAGCGCAGGGCGGAATATTCGCGATCGAGCGGGGTGCCCCGGCCTTCGGGCGGCGCCTGGCGGGGTGGGTCCTGCGGGCCGGCCTGTCCTTCCGGGGCCGTCGGCCCGGCGGTGGCGTCCAGGCGCGCGTCCGCGGGGATGACCTCGACCGAGCCGTCCGGGTTGACCGCGATATCGACGGCCCCGGTGGCGTCAACGTCCACCGGCGCATCGAGCGGGAACGGCTTGTACTCGTAGATGCGGAACCCGTAGTCGCGCAGGTGCCGCCGCCGGTATTTGTAGGACAGGGCATAGGTGATGAAGGAGTCGGTGGCCGCCAGGCTGTTGGTGGAGACCACGATGCGCGGCCCGTCCCCGCGCGCGTGCAGGGCGGCGAACATCTCGCGCGCGGGCTTCGACAGCACCAGGTAGGGGGTCTGCAACAGCACCTCCTGCTGCGCGCCCTCGATGATCTCGCGCAGGCGCACGGTGGCCGGCGCGTCGTCTTCCCAGGCGGCCCGGTGCTTCTCGGGCGGGTCGGCGATGAACTCCACCTCACCCACGGCGATGGCCGCCGCGGCCAGCCGGCCCGATACCAGCGCGGCGTCGTCGGCGTCGCGGGAGATCGCCTCCACCCGGCGCGGCATCCGGTACCGGGGCTCGGCCATGACGCCGGGGCCGTGGTCGAGCAGGTGCCGGGCCACGTCGGTGAGTTCGGCAATGGGAACGGCCCGCGGCGAATGCCAGAACGCTTCGAAGTTGGCCGCCATCCCGGCGGTCACCGGCCCGGCCACGAGGATGTCGCGGTCGCGGAAGTTGAACGCCGGGTCCCAGTCGAAATAGCGGTCCTGGTAGTTGCGCCCGCCCGTGATCCCGACCACCCCGTCGATCAGGAACTCCTTGTTGTGCATGCGCCGGTTGAGCTGGCGCCAGCAGCAGGCAGCGGCCAGCACGTACTGCGGGTAGCTCAGGCGCGCGCGTCCCAGCACCGGGTTGTAGATGCGCATCTGGAAGTTCACGTGGGCCGAAGCCAGCGACGCCAGGGTGTCGACATGGCGCAGCGCCGACAGCTGGTCCACCAGCACCCGTACCGACACCCCCCGCCGCGCCGCGGAAAGCAGTTCCTCGAGCACCAGCCGGCCGGCGTCGTCCTCGTCGAAGATGTAGGTCTGCAGGTCGATGCTGCGCTGGGCGCTGCGGATGAGGTCCAGGCGCGCGACCAGTGCATCCTGGCCGTAGTCCAGCAGCAGCACCTCATGCCGGGGCGCGCCCGGGGCGCTGCCTGCCCAGGCGTGGACCCCGAGCGCGCGCAGTGGCGAGGGGCGAGCGCAGGCGGTGTCCGGCTGGTCGCAGTGCACCGTCGCGTCGCGGGCCTGGGCGGCGATGCGCACGGCCTCGCTGCGCTGCAGCTCCGACAGCCCCGTGCACCCCGCCAGCGCCGGCAGCAGCAGCGCCAGCCACAGCCATCGTCGCAGCCCGTTCATGTGGTGCCCGGCGAGTGCGCCCACAGGCTGAGGCGGAAGCGCACCTGCTGCCCCAGGGCCAGGGTCCAGCGATCCATGCCGTAATCGGTGCGCGAGACTTCACCGGTCACCACCACCGGGCAATCGAGCAGCGGCCGGTCGCACGAGGCCGGCTCGATGGTGAACACTTCGGCGCGGCGCAGCCCGCGCATGCCCACGATGCCCGCCAGTTCGCCACCGGCGCGCAGCAGCGCGGGCGGGAACGGATCGGACTGCATCTCCATCTGCGGCCAGCGGCGGACGTGGAAGAAGCCCTCGCCGCGGGTCAGGCGCGTGTAGCGCGGATGGCCGACGATCTCCACCTGGCGCGCATCCACCAGCATCCGCACCTGCCACTGGCCGCCGGGCATCTCCACCACCTGCCCGCGCCAGGCCGGCAGCCGGCCCTCCAGCGCCTGGCCCCAGCGGGTACGCAGGCTGAAGCCCACCTGCGAGGCGGCCGTATCGATCTCAAGGTCGTGCCCGCCGGCAGCCCCGGCCGGGACCGGCACGGGCAGCAGCAGGCAGAGGCTCAACAGGCCGGCATGGGACTTCACGGCCACCAGAACGCGGAGAGGGTGGCGCCACCCGGTTCCACCGGGCCCTCGGCGCCGAACTCCAGCACGGCGATGCCCGCCGGCGGCATGCCGCGGAACTGGCTGGACTGGCCGCTGTTGAGCAGGGCCACCAGCCGCTCCAGGCCGGGGTTGTGGCCAACCATCAGCAACCGGTCCACCTCGCGGTAGCCGTCCAGCAGCGCGGCCAGGGTGCCCGGGGTGGCCTCGTAGATCCGCTCGTCCAGGCGCTGGTCCACATAGCCCAGCACCGAGAGCACGGTCTCGAGCGTCTCGCGGGTGCGCCGGGCCGGGGAGCACACCACGCAGTCCGGGGCCAGGCGCCGACCGGCGAGCCAGCGCGCGGCGGCCTCGGCCTCGGCGTGGCCATCGGGCGACAGCGGCCTGTCCAGGTCCGACTGCCCGGCCTGGGCCGGCTCGGCGTGGGCGTGGCGCAGCAGGATCAGTTCGCGCATGCCGCTCCCCGCCTCAGCCCGGCAGCCAGCGCAGCAGGGGGGCCCAGTCCTCCTGATGCTCACGGGCCTTGCGCGACTGGAAGTCGAACAGGCTCTTGCCCAGCCCCACCAGCACCACGTACGCCTGGCTGTCGCGCAGCGCGGCCACGGTGGGATAGGGCCACTGCGCGATGGCATCCAGCGCCCGCTGCGAGGTGTTGGTCCACGGCCGGAGCCGGTTCGCCACCAGGCCCACCGGCAGCCGGCTGTCGCGCACCCGCGGATGCTCGAGCAGCGTGTTGAGGAAGGGGACCGTGGCGTCCAGGTCCACGGTGGAGGGCAGCACCGGCACCACCACCGCATCGGCATGGTCGAGCCAGGGCGTCAGGTCGCGGCCCATGGCGCCGGCCGCGCCATCGATCACGACCGTATCCGTCCCCGAAGGGATCGACTCCCATGCGCGGCGTGCCCGCCGGCTGCCATCCATCGCCAGCACCGCGCTGTCCAGGTGCGAGCGCCGCTCGGCCCAGCGGGTCGAGGAGCCCTGCGGATCGGCATCGATGAGCACGGTGTTCTGGCCGGAGAGCGCCGCGTGGGCGGCGAGATGGGTGGCAATCGTGGTCTTGCCCACGCCGCCCTTGGAACTGGCCACCAGCACCGATTTCATCCGCTCGCCTCCGGCAGGACAGGTCCATCGAGGTTACACCGCGCCGGCGGTGGCGGCGAGCCGGGGTCTGCTATCGTGCGGCGCCTTTCCACCAGCTTCCGGGCGCCATGGGCGAGATGCAGGACCTGGCCGCGCTGATCCGAGCCGGCACCCCGTTGATCGTGGTCGAGACCGCCGACGAGGCGCAGGCGGTGGACATGTTCCGCCAGACCCTGACCCGGGTGTGGCGGGCCATGTACCGGTGGACGATCACCGAAGGCCTGCGCCGGATCGACCTGGATGGAGAGGACCCGGCCGAGGTCGCGGCCGACGTGGGCACCACGCTGCGCACCATCCGCGCCGCCACCCAGCGCGGGGTGTACCTGCTGCTGGATTTCCACCCCTACCTGGAATACGGCGGCAGCCAGCGCCAGATGCGCGACATCCTGCAGCGTCGCGACTGCCTGCCGCACACCCTGGTGCTGGTGGGACACAGGGTGGAATTGCCCCGCGAGCTGGAATCCAAGGCCATCCGCTATCGCCCGCGCCTGCCTGACGCGGCCGCGCTGCGGCGCATGGTCAACGAGCAGGCGCAGGCCTTCGCCGCCGAGCACGGCGGGCGCCGCGTGGAACAGGACCCGGAGGCCGTCGAACGCATTGTGCGCAACCTGCAGGGGCTGTCGCTGGGCGATGCCCGCCGCATCGCCCGGCAGCTGGTGTTCGACGACGGCGCGCTCGACGAGCGCGACCTGCCGCAGCTGGCGAAGCTCAAGTTCGAACTGCTCAACCGATCGGGCCACCTGCACTACGAATACGACACCGCGCAGTTCGCCGACGTGGCCGGTGCGCGCCGGCTCAAGCGCTGGATCGAACAGCGCCGGCGCGTGTTCACCGAAGGCGACCCGCCGCCGGGGCTGGACCCGCCCAAGGGCATGCTGCTGCTGGGCGTGCAGGGCTGCGGCAAGTCGCTGCTGGCCAAGGCGGTGGCCGGCGGCTTCGGGGTGCCGCTGGTGCGGCTGGATTTCGGCACCCTGTACGCCAAGTACCACGGCGAGAGCGAGTCCAACCTGCGCGAGGCGCTGTCATCGGCCGAGCAGCTGGCGCCGTGCGTGCTGTGGATCGACGAGATCGAGAAGGCGATCGCCTCCGGCGGCGAGGGCGACGGCGGCGTCTCGCGCCGCGTCCTCGGCTACCTGCTGACCTGGATGGCCGAGCGCAGGTCGGCGGTGTTCATCGTCGCCACCGCCAACCAGGTGCACGAGCTGCCAGCGGAGCTGCTGCGCAAGGGCCGCTTCGACGAGATCTTCTTCGTGGACCTGCCCACGGCGGACGTCCGGGCCGAGGTGTTCTCCCTGCACCTGGCGCGGCGCGGCTTCGCGGCGGGAGACTTCGACCTCCAGGCGCTGGCCGCGGCGGCCGATGGGTTCTCCGGGGCCGAGATCGAACAGGCGGTGGTTTCGGCCCTGTACGCCGCCCACGCCGCCGGCCAGGACCTGGACGGGCAGCTGGTGCTGGAGGAGATCCAGGCCACCCGGCCCCTCTCGGTGGTGATGCGCGAGCAGGTCGCAGCGCTGCGCGAGTGGGCGCTGGAGCGGACGGTGCCGGCCGACTGAGCGCGGCGGCGGGCCGGAGCCGGGCCGGCGTGCACCCGTTGGCCTGGGTCGCGCCGCTGCTGGCCGCCGAGATCATCCGCGGCGCCGCGCTGGTGGTGCTTGCCCGGCGCTTCGGCTGAGGCCCGGCCCCGCCGCGCACCTGCCGCCGGCGTCAGCGGGAAACGCCCACCCGCAGCCGCGCGCCCTGGGTAGCCCCGTGGCCGGTGGACGCGTCGTAGGCCAATTCCCTGGCCTTGTGGTCATCGAGGATCTGGCTCGCCCTGCGCTCGATGGCTTCGGCGAGCGCCGCACAGCCCGACGGACTCCTCATCGCCGCCAGCTCCCGCCTGATGGCCTCGGCCACCGCGGCGCCGATGGCAGCGTGGCCGTCCTCATGCGCCCGCAGCGCGACCATGTACCGCTCCCATTCGCGAACCGTTGCCGCCGGGACGCGCTCCGGGGGGCGCCAGCGGGGCAGCTGCATCGTGACCTGGAGGTCGATGTCGACCGCGGCCGTCGCGCATGCGTCGCGGCCTGGCTTGAACTGGTAGCGCCAGCTCACCTGCCACCGCGTATAGCCGTGGAACCGCCGCCCGTCATCGCCCGCCGGACCGTTCCGGTCCATCCACCGCGCGACCTCCAGGAGGGTGTCCCCGTGGACGTCGTAGTAGTCGACCGTGACCGGCTCCGACGCGGCGGGCGCGCCCGCGCCCAGCGCGGCTGCCAGGGCGAGCGCCATGGCGGTCCCGCGCCGCGTCACCGGGGCGGCCGCCATCCCGCTGGCGGTTCAAGCGGCACGCCGGCTTCAGACAGGATCCGTTCCACCAGATCGTGTTCGGTGCGCACCTGCGGATCGGCGAGCAGGCGCGTGAACTGGGGGGCGCCCTCCCGCGGCTGTTCCGCCGCAATCCGGCCCCACTCGAGCATCTGCCAGTCCATCCGGCGCTGCAGCGCCTGCGCCTCGGCGCGCTCGGAGGCGTTGGACGCCATGCGCCCGAGCATGTCGATGCCGAGCATCCGGCCCAGGCTGGAATCCGACGCGCCCACCAGCACCCGCGCCAGATAGTCACAATCGGCGCGCCGCGTGGCCGTGGCGTCCAGGTCCGGCCCGTCGCAGGCCTGCAGCAGGTCCTGCAGCGACGGGACCGCCACGGCGGCCCACATGCCCATGGCGCTGATTGCCGCATGCTCTTCGACCGGGACCCCCTCGCCGTCGAACATCACCGCGCGCTCGTGGGCGGTGGGCGGATGGCGCAGCAGCCGGGACTGGATCCAGCGCACCTGGTCGTACATGTGCATGTCGAAGCGGTCGAAGCCGCGCGCGTTGGCCAGCAGCGCATCCACGCCCGCGTCCTGGAAAAGGAGCGGCGCGATATTGCCCGGCTCGGCCTGCGCCCAGCGCCTGGCGGCCTGTTCGCGGATGGGATCGTCGGCGCCACCGGCACCCATCATCAGCAGCGCATTGGCCAGCACATCGGCGCCGGCCCGGGCCGCGGCAGCCTCGCGCCATTCGCGGGACCGGGCGTCGTCGGGCGGCGGTTCCCCGATCCGCTCCAGGGCGATGGTGCGCAGGACCGAGGCGAGTGCGAAGTCGCGCGCCTGGCCGCTGGCGGCGATTTCAGCGGCGATGCGTTCGTGATGGTTGCGTGCCACCCGCTCGGCGGCGATCGCCTGCGCCTGGGCCGGCTCCGCGCCAGGCTGCTGCGCGCGCGCCAGCGTGGGTGAGGCCAGGAGCGCCGTGGCCATGGCCAGCACGGCCGTTCGGATGATCATGCTCGCAACGCCTCCTTTGTCATCTGGCGGGCTCCAGGGCCCTTCAATACCCCGACGCCTGCCCGTCCTTGCGTGACTCGCTGGCGCCGATCCAGCCGCCGTGGGGATTGGCCTGGATCGCCTGGTAGCCACCGTAGGGACCGTCGGCGAACTGTACGCGATGGCCCTTGCGCATGAGCGCGCGCACGGTCTCATACGGAAACCCGGACTCAAGTTCGATCCGGCCGCCGTCGGCCATGGGCGCGTTGTCGCCCACCGGCTCGGCCGAGCCGTCGTGATGGATGCGCGGCGCATCGCCGGCCTCCTGCAGGTTCATGCCGAAATCGATCATGTTGATCAGGATCTGCACGTGGCCCTGCGGCTGCATGGCCCCGCCCATCACGCCATAGGACAGCCACGGCTCGCCGTCCTTCGTCACGAAGGCAGGGATGATGGTGTGGAACGGCCGCTTGCCGGGCGCGTAGGCGTTGGGATGGCCGGGGTCGCCAAGCACGAACTGCTCGCCGCGGTTCTGCAGGATGAAGCCCAGCCCGGGCGGGGCCATTCCGCTGCCCATGCCGCGGTAGTTGGACTGGATCAGCGACACCATCATGCCGTCGGCATCGGCGGTGGTGAGGTAGATGGTGTCGCCTTCGTCCAGCTGCGCCGGCGTGCCCGGCTGCACCTGGCGGGCGGCGCGGTCGATCGACATCAGCTGGCCGCGTTCGGCGGCGTATTCCTTCGAAATCAGCCGGGTGACCGGGGCAGGGTGGAAGTCCGGATCCGCGTACCAGCGCGCGCGGTCGGCAAACGCCAGCTTCTTGGCCTCCACGAACAGGTGCACGTGCTCCGGGCTGCCGAAGCCGTAGGACTGCAGGTCGTAGGGCTCGAGCAGGTTGAGGATCTGCAGCGCGGCGATGCCCTGGCCGCTGGGCGGCAGCTCCCAGACATCGAAGCCGCGGTAGTTCGTGGAGACCGGGTCGACCCAGTTGCCCTCGTGCGCGGCCAGGTCTTCGTAGCGCAGGAAGCCGTCGTTTTCACGGAAGTACGCGTCAATCGTCCGCGCGATATCGCCCTTGTAGAACGCATCCCGCCCGCCCTCGGCGAGCTGTTGCAGGGTGTCGGCCAGATTCGGGTTGCGCCAGGTCTCGCCGGTGGCCGGCGCCCTCCCGTCGATGGTGAACTGTTCGGAAAAGCCCGGCCACTGCGACAGCACCGGCACCGAGCGTGCCCAGTAATGGGCAATCACCTCGTGCACCGGATGGCCGTCGCGGGCGTAGCGGATGGTCGGCGCCAGCACCTCGGCCATCGGCAGCCGGCCGAAGCGCCCGTGCAGGGCGAACCAGCCGTCCACCGCGCCCGGCACGCTCACCGGCAGCGGCCCGCGCGGCGGGATCGCCTCCAGCCCGCGGCGGCCGAACTCGTCCATCGTCAGCGCCTGCGGCGAGCGCCCGGAGCCGTTGTAGCCGTGCAGCTGCCGGGTGCGCGGATCCCACACGATCGCGAACAGGTCGCCGCCGATGCCGTTGCCGGTCGGCTCCATCAGCCCCAGCGCGGCGTTGGCAGCGATCGCCGCGTCCACCGCCGAGCCGCCGGCCTGCATCACATCCAGCGCGATCTGCGTGGCCAGCGGATGCGAGGTCGCGGCCATCGCCTTGGGCGCATACACCTCGCTGCGGGTGGCGAAGGGTTCGCCGGTGATGCGGTCGGCGGCGCAGACCGCCGGGGCAACGGCCAGGGCGAGGGCGGCGAGCAGGAATCTGGGCATGGGCATGCATTCGGCGGGGAACGGGCCTCCACGATACCGCCGCGGCGCCAGATCTAGGGTTTCCCCCGTCTTGAACCGGCGCAGGACGCTGTCAACACTGGGGCAACCTCAGCGCACGGACTGCCGGCATGAACACGATCAACCCGCTGTCGAACGCCATCGACATCGCCCGCATGATCGCCCAGCAGGCGCTTTCACAGCAGCAACAGCAGCCTGCCCCCGCCCAGCAGCCGGCCGTTTCCCTGCTGCAGAACCAGCAACCCGAGCCCAGCTGGCATCCGCAGGTCGCCCCGCAGACGCTGCAGGCCGCCTCCACCGGCAGCTGCAGCCCGGCCAATTCGAACTACGGGCCCGACGGCTTCAGCGCCTACGTGCACGGCCAGCAGGCGCAGGAGCTGGACGTGGACTTCATGCGCATGTCGCACGCCGCCTACGGCGCCGAGGTCGACCTGTGCGGCTGGACCGAGGTTACCCAGGACCAGCTGGTGGCCGAACACGGCTGGGATCCGGAAGTGAAGCTCGACGTGCCGGACAGCCAGTTCAGCGCCACCGTGTTCACCGATGGCGAAGGCAACTACGTGCTGGCCTACCGCGGCACCGCCGACGGCGCCGAGGACTGGATCACCAACTTCGAGCAGGGCGCGGGGATCGAGACCACCAGCGGCGAGTTCGAGCTGCTGGCGCCGCAGGTGGCGCAGCAGTTCGCCCAGGCCCTGGGTGACGGCAACCCGCCGGGCAACCTGGCCATCACCGGCCACTCCCAGGGCGGCGGCCTGGCCGCGGTCGGCTCGCTGGTGACCGGCATCCCGGCGGTGACCTTCGATGCTTCCGGCATCCACCCGGACACGTTCGACCGGCTGGGGCTGGACATCGATGCGGCCCGCGAAAACGCTGAAGGCGGCCAGATCCGGCGCTACTCGATGTACGAGGACGCGCTGACCCAGCTGCAGGAGAACATCCCCGGCGTGTCGCTGCTGGTGCCCGAGGCGATCGGCCACCAGATCGTGCTCAAGCCCGAGGGCGAGATCGACCAGGGCATGATCGACCGCGCCCTGGAGCATCCCTCGATGCCGGACTGGGTGACCCCCGAGCTGGCCAACACGCCGGGCGTGAAGCAGCTGATCCGCGCGGTCATCAGCCACGACCAGCAGATCATGATCGACACCATGGAGCAGCAGCAGCCCTGGCAGGACGGCTGGACGAACCCCCAGCAGCCGGGCGGGGCAAGCCTCAATGACCTGGTGCCGCAGTCCGTCCAGGACGACTACCAGCGCAACGTCGCCGACATGGCCGACGACGTGCAGGGCGTCATCGACGACCAGTTCGCCAACGGCAACTACGTCGAAGGCACCATCAACATCCTCGGCGACTTCGGCGAGGGCTTCCTGAACTCGGTCGGCGACACCGTCACCGGCTATGCCGGCGAGCTGTCCGACGGCGTGCGCGACCAGGCCGGCCAGTGGGCCGACAGTCTGGAAGGCCGTGGCCCTTGGGGCGTGGGCAGCCTGGGCTCGGCGGTGATCGAGACCGTGGGCAACGGCGGCGCCACCCTGATCGAGAACACCGGCGCTGCGTTTGAATGGGCCTCCGACCAGACCGGCGAGCTGTTCGAGACCGTCGCCGACCTGGGCGGCCGCGGCGCCCAGGCCGCGGTGGTCGGATTCGTGACCACGGTCGAAGCGATCGGCGACGGCGTGGACACCGTCACCAACGCCGTCTCCACCGCCACCGACTACGCGCTGGAGAAGGTCAGCGACGGCTGGAACACCGTGACCGGCGCCGTCTCCGTGGCCTGGGAGAACACCACCCAGGCGGTCTCCTCGGCCTGGAACACCGCCACCGACGTGGCCGGCTCGGCCTGGGATGCCACCGTTGACACCGCCACCGATGCCTGGAACGCCACCACCGATGCGGTCGGCACCGCCTGGGACACCACCACGGACGCCATTTCCGGCGCCGCCTCCTGGGTCAACGACCGGATGCCGTGGAACTGGTGAGTGCGCGCGCACACCGGGGTGACATCGGCCCCGGCACCCGGCACGATTGAACCGGCATGCATGTGTCCAGTCTCCCGATCCTGCTGTTGACAGCGCTGCTGTCCGGCCCCGCCTGCCAGAAGGCCACGATGAACGATTCCAGCTTCAGCGATCCCGGCGCCGCGCAGCTGGCCGACGCCGTTGCGCGCGGCGACGCCTACGCCATCCGCAGCCGGCTTGATTCCGGCGGCGGGCCCGACGCGCAGGGCGAAGGCGGGCTCAACCTGCTCCAGCACGCGATCCTCTCAGGCAGCCGCGAGGGGCTGCAGGCCCTGCTCGAAAGCGGGGCCGACCCCAACCGCCCCGGCTATGACGGCAGCACCGCCCTGCATACCGCGGCCATTGCCGACGACCCTGCCTACCTGGAGATGCTGCTGGCCAACGGCGGGGATCCGGACGTGCCCCACGCCGTCACCGGCGAACGGCCGCTCGCCAAGGCCGTGGGCATGCGCACCACGCGCCAGTTCCACGCGCTGCTTGAGGCAGGCGCCGATCCCAACGCCGCGGACCGCACCGGCAACACCGCCCTGCACCGCGCGGCGATGGTCAACGCGGGAGCCCATGTGCTGGCGCTGCTGGAGGCCGGCGCCGACCCGCAGGCCAGGAACGCCCAGGACGCGAGCTTCCAGTCGTATTACTTCCGGGTGCCGGAAAACGTCCTCAACGAGGACAGCCGGGGACACCGCAAGGCGGTGGTGGATTGGCTGCGCAGCCACGACGTGCCGCTGGAGGCAGCCGTTTCACCGTGACCATCCCGCCGGAGCGGTCGGCTACGGCCAGGCCGGAGGGTCTTCCTGCCAGGCCGCGTGCACCTGCGTGAGCACCTGCCGGTCCTGCTCCCGCCAGTCCGGCAGCAGCGCCTGGAAGTCGGGATTGCTCCAGCGGTTGGGCCAAGTGCGTACCGCGGCTGCATACCAATGCCTGGCCTCGTCGCGCCGCTCAAGCTGCCACAGCGCCAGGGCGTAGGTCACGGGCACCCATTCCGGGTTTTGCGGCCGGCCCGACGCCGCGGCGAGCCACTGTTCGAGCGCCGCCGCCACATCGCCTTCCCGGTACAGGTCCCAGCCGAAGTTCCAGTGCACCGCGTTGCGCTGGGTGTTGCGTCCCATGTCCTCCAGCAGCTGCCCATACAGGCCCCGTCCAAGCTCGCTGCGCCCCTGGTCCATGGCAATGTGCGCAAGCTGCGCCTGCGCCGCGTGCTTGTTGCGGTCATTGCGCTGGATCAGGCGCAGCAGCTGCTGCTGGCTTGCCTCGTCATTGCCGTCCACCGCCACCAGCGGCCGGGCAACGCGCTCGTCTTCATCAAAGTAAAACTCGGCCGGCCTGGGCAGCTGCTGGGCGGATGCGATCAGTGCCACGCCCAGCAGGACGACGCCGGTGACAACGCGTAAGTACATGTTCTCAACTGCATTGCGGATCCCCGGGGCCATTGTAGCGGCCGCGCGGGGTTGGCGTGAACCGCAGGCCGCCTCCGCTCATCCGGCCACGTCCTCCCAGCGCGCGCGGCGCAGGAAGCGGCAGGCGGCCTGCTCCCACTGGCCCGGCCCGCGCGCGCCGGCGGCAGCCCTGGCCAGGCGTCCGTCCTGCCAGCCGGCGAACACCCGCGGGTCGATGTAGGCGCGCCGGCAGACCGCCGGCGTATTGCGCAGCGTCGCGGCCACTTCGCACACCACTTCATTGCACACGCCCGCCAGCGCCCGCCCGGAAGGGCAATCGCGCCCCCGCGCCGGCGCCGGCAGGGGCGTTGCCGCCAGGCGGCGAAACGCCAGCAGAGTCGCGCCCCACGTGCGGAAATCCTTCGCGGTGAAGTCGCCGCCCATCGCCCGGCGCAGGTAGCCGTTCACGTCTGTTGACCCCAGCGGCCGCACCCGCCCGCCCGCATCGCGGTACTGGAACAGGTGCTGGCCGGGCAGCTCCTGGCAGGCCTTCACCAGCCGCGCCAGGCGCGGATCATCAATCGCAACCTCGTGCAGCTGCCCGCCCTTGCCGCGGAACCGCAGCCGCGCACGCCCGGCCCGCAGCCGGTGCAGGTGGCGGTCGCGCAGGGTGGTGAGGCCGTAGGAATTGTTCTCGCGGGCATAGGCATCGTTGCCCACCCGCACCAGCGTATCCATCATCAGCGACACCGCCACCGCGAGCACCTTGTCCCGCGGCAGGCCCCGTTGCCCCAGGTCGCGCCGGAGGCGGCGCCGCAGGCGGGGCAGGGCGTCGGCGAATTCCGCAAGCCGCGAAAACCGCGCCTGGCCGCGCAGCTGCTGCCACTCCGGGTGGTAGCGATACTGCTTGCGCCCGCGCGCATCGCGGCCGGTGGCCTGAAGGTGCCCGCGTTCACTGGTGCAGATCCACACCGCGGTCCATGCAGGCGGAATGGCCAGTGCCCGGATGCGTGCAAGCTCGCCGTGGTCGCGGACGCAGGCGCCATCGGGCGTGCGGTAGCTGAAACCGCGGCCACAGCGACGCCGGCTGATGCCCGGCTCGCCGTCGTTGACGTAGCGCAGCCCGGCCTTCGCGGCCTGGGCCCTGCAATCGGGTCCGGCCGGGCCGGTGTCATTGCGTGTTGCCATGGCTGCAGCTTCGGCAGCACTGCGTGGAGGGCGCGCATTGGTGCACGCCGGCGGACGCTGGCCGGTGGGTCCCCGTTCAGACGCCGGTTGCCGGCTTGACGCGGATCCAACATCTGCCGGTGCAGGCTGGCGCTGGCACACCCTTGATGGAGGCCGCATGGATCATCCTGTGTTTCCCGCGCCCCTGCTCGCGGCGGCGCTCGTGCTCACCGCCTGTGCAGCCGATACCGGAAGCGACACGGTGCGCAATCCAGAGGCTGCCGGGCAGGCCTCCCCGCCCGCGGAGGAATCCGCCGCCCCCATAGCCGTCGGCGACCCGGATCCGTGCAACGCCCAGGCCCCGGAATCGCTGATTGGCGAGCAGGCAAGCGAGGAGATGGTGGAGCGTGCCCGCACCCAGGCGGGTGCTTCGATCGTGCGCACCCTGCGCCCCGATCAGGCCGTGACCATGGAATACCGGGCCGGCAGGCTGAACATCGATGTGGACGAGAACGGCGTGATCACCGGATTTCGCTGCGGCTGAGATAAGGAGACAGACATGAGCCATACCCCCAAGGCGCTTGCGGCCGTCCCGGCCCTGTTGGCGCTGGCGCTGGCGGCCTGCACGGTCGAGCCCGACGTGGACACGGTGCCCGAAGAGACGCGCACCGATGCCCCCGCCGACGAGCACCTGGACGCGATCCGCGACACCGAGCCGCGGGTTGATCCGCAGGTGGACGATTACCACCGGGTGGATCCGGAGTCCAAGGAGAATCCGGAGGAAGACCGCGAAACCCCGGCCATCCCGCCGCCCGATCACCCGCTGCCGCGCCTGGAAGGCGACCCGACCCCGGTGCCCGCCAGCGGCGAGGGCGAGCAGCAGTATCGCGAGGAGCCCACCACGACCCGCCAGGAAATCCCGCTCGACAGCGATCCGCCGACGGACGACTGAATCATTCAGTCCCCCGGGCATTGTGCTGCCCGCCCGGATCCTGCGCGGCCGGGCGCGGCGTGTTCCGGCGGGCCGCTTTTCTGCTAACTTCCAGTTCCTCGTGTTCAGCAAGTGACTGGATGTTCAAAGGCGGCACTCCTCCGGGGCGGATCCTTGTCGTCGACGACCAGCCGGGCAACCTGAGGGTCGTTGGCGCGCTGTTGTCGCGCAACGGTCACGAGGTCATCACCGCGCCCAATGGCCAGGAGGCACTGGACACCGCCGCCGCGCAGCTTCCGGACCTGATGCTGCTGGACGTGATGATGCCGGACATGGACGGCTTTGAAGTCCTGGCCGAGATCAAGCGCAGCGAGAAGTTGGCCAGGCTCCCGGTGGTGTGCCTGACAGCAGCCCGCGACCGGGAGCAGCTGCTGCGGGCCTTTGATTCCGGCGCCGTGGACTACGTCACCAAGCCGTTCCTGCCCGAGGAGCTGCTGGCCCGGGTGAACGCCCACCTGGGCCTGAAGCTGGCCCGCGACCGCCTGGAGCGGGTGGCCCGCGAGCGTCAGGAACTGGTGAACCTGGTCGCCCACGACCTCAAGAATCCGCTGGGCAGCGTGCTGTTCGCGGTGGACATCCTGCGCAACGATGGCGTGCCCGAGCACCGGGTCCCGCGCTATCTGGAAACCATCCACGACAGCGCCAGCGACGCCATCGGCTATATCCGCCTGTATCTGGAAACCCAGCGCGAGGCGCGCAGGCGCAGCGCCGATGCGGTGGCGGTCATTGCCGATGTGCTGCGGGTGCTGGAGCACCGCTACGGCCTGCAGTTTGAATCGCGCGGCCTGCAGCTGAAGGTGCAGGCGCCTGCGGAGGCGCGCGCGCAGATCGATCCTGTGGTGCTGCGCCAGGTGGTGGAGAACCTGGTCAGCAATGCGCTCAAGTACGCGACGGGCAGCGACCTGGAGATCAGCTGCCGGCTGGGCGCCCCGGGTTACATCCAGCTGCTGGCCGACGACCGCGGGCCCGGCATCCCGCGCGCGCGGCAGCGCCAACTGTTCCAGCCGTTCACCCGCCTGCATGCCGAAACGTCCCCCGACGATGCCTCGAGCGGGCTCGGGTTGAGCCTGGCGCGCCAGATCATTGCCGACGCCGGCGGGCAGCTCTGGTATGAGGACCGCGAAGGCGGCGGGGCCCGATTCATCATCGAGCTGCCGGTGCCGCGCGACTGATAGGGCCGGGCACGGAGCGCGTGCCCGGGAGCCGCCTCAGGCGCCTTCATCGCCCCCATGGGCCTCAACTGGCCCGCGCATGTCCTGCTCCCGCGGCGGGCGGCTGCGGCGCGCGCCGCCGATCCGCCGGGCGCTGCCTTCGATGGCCTCGCCGCTGGTTTCGCGCCGTCGCCGGTACGCGTAGACCACCAGGCCTGCCGCCACCGCCATCAGGGCGGCCGCGGCCCCGGCGCTGATGGCCGGATGCTCGCGGGTGGATTTGATCACCGCGCGACCGCCCGCGCGCGCCGCTCCCACGGCAACGCCGGCCTTGAACCAGCGGCGGGCGTGGTCAGGTACGTGGCGCACGTTGTCGCCGATCTGGCCGGCCAGCTGCGTGGCCTTGTCCTGGAAATGTTCGAGTCTGTTCATCACGGGATTCCTTGGGCTGGTTCGGCGGGCTGCACCCGCGTGGGGTGGAGTATCCGCCACGCTTCGTAGCAGGCGCGTGAGCAGGGCGCGTTACTGGCGCCGGCGCGCACGATGGGTCGGCACCGCGCTCCACGGATCCTCCGGCCAGGGATGCCTAGGGTAGCGGCCCTTCATTTCCTTGCGCACCTCCGGCCAGGTGCGTTCCCAGAAGCTGCGCAGGTCGCGGGTGACCTGCAGCGGCCGGCCCGCCGGCGACAGCAGGTGCAACGTGAGCGGCACCCGGCCATCGGCAATGCGCGGCGTCTCGGCCAGCCCGAACAGCTCCTGGAGCTTGACCGCCAGCACCGGCTCGCGGCCGCTCGCATAGTCGATCCGCCGCTCCTGCCCGGAGGGAACCACGATCCGCTCAGGCGCCAGCTCGTCCACCCGCCGCGCCAGCGGCCAGTCGAGCAGGCTTTTGAGGGCGCGCGAGAGCTCTTCGGCATCCAGCGCATCAAGGCGGGTCTTGCCGGCGTACGCAGGGGCAAGCCAGTCATCCAGGCCGGCAAGCAGCGCGGCGTCGGAAAGGTCGGGCAGGCCGAGCTCTGGCATCCACTCGCGCAGGCACCGCACGCGCTCGCGCCACTGCTGCAGGCGCGGGCTCCAGGGCAGCGCATCCAGGCCGCGCGCCCGGACGGCGTCCACCAGCGCCGCGGCCGCCTGCGCGGGATCGATCCGCCCTCCCGGGCGGCTGTCGAGGACGATGGCGTCGAACGCATGCACGCGCTCGGACACCAGCGCGCCGCGGGCGTCGTCCCAGCGCACCTGCTCGCGCTCCTGGAAGCGTCCGGCGAATGCGCGCCGCAGGTATGCCTCGTCCACCGGCGCGGCGCGGAGGACCTGCGCCTGCCGCGGATCAAAGCGCAGATCGCTGGGCACCAGCCACGGCTCGCCGACCAGTTCGCTCGAAGGCGCCAGCTGCGCCATGCGCCCGTTGGCCAGCTGGTAGCGCAGGGGATCGGCAGGATGCTGGCGGGCAATCCGGTCGGGGAAGGCGTGGGCAAGCCGGTCGCCCAGGGCATGCGCGGGAACGTGCCCCGGCGGACGGGCCTTCACGCCCAGGCGCTTGCGCCAGCGCGCCGCAGCGGCATCGATGGTGGCCAGCGCGCCGCGATGCGCCTCCGGCGCAATGCGGCCCTGGCGGAACCCGGCCAGGGCCTGCCAGCGGGCCGCCAGCGCATCCCCGTGGGCGGGCAGCGGATCCCGCGCCTCCAGCAGGGCCACCAGGTCGCAGGCCAGCGGCTCCTGCCCATCGGCCGACAGCAGCAGGGCGGCCAGGCGTGGATCGGTGCCCAGCCCCAGCATGCTTCGACCGTGCGGGGTGATGCGGCCGGTGGCGTCGAGCGCTCCCAGGCTGCGCAGCAGGTCGCGCCCGGCGGCCAGCGCCCCGCGCGGCGGCGGGTCCACGAAGCGCAGGGCGTCGCTGCCCCAGGCCGCCAGTTCGAGCGCCAGGCCGGCGAGCCCGGCCTGGACGATTTCGGGCCGCCGCTGCGGTTCCAGCCGCTGCGATTGCGGCCAAAGACGATAGGCCCAGCCGGCCGCGACACGCCCGGCCCGGCCGGCGCGCTGGTTGGCGGAGGCCTGCGTGATGGCCACCGTATCCAGCCGCGAAAGCCCGCTGCCCGGGTCGAAGCGGGGTTCGCGTGCCAGCCCGGAATCGACCACCACCCGAACCCCGGGGAGGGTCACGCTGGATTCGGCGACGTTGGTGGCCAGGACCACCCGTCGCGCGCCGTCGGCCGCCGGACGCAGCACGTGGGCCTGGCGCTCCACCGGCAGATCGCCGTGCAGCGCCAACACCTCCGCGCCGGGCGCCTGGGCCTCCAGCGCCGCCTGCACCCGGGAGATCTCGCGCCGGCCGGGCAGGAACACCAGCACGTCGCCCGGATGCGCATCCAGCGCATGCCGGACCGCACGCACTGCGTGGCGCTCGGGCGTCTCGTCGCGGCGGCCGGCGAAATGCGCAATCTCCACCGGGAACGCCCGGCCGGCGCTCGACAGCCGCGGTGCGTCCAGGAAACGGGCCAGGCCCTCGCCATCAAGGGTGGCCGACATCACCACGATGCGCAGGTCCTCGCGCAGCCCGGACTGCACGTCCAGCGCCAGCGCCAGGCCCAGGTCCGCGGCCAGGTGCCGTTCGTGGAACTCGTCGAAAAGCAGCGCCCCGACGCCCTCCAGCATCGGGTCGGCCTGGATCATGCGGGTGAGGATCCCCTCGGTCACCACCTCGATCCGGGTCCGCGCGGAAGTGCGATTCTCGAAGCGGATGCGGTAGCCCACGGTTTCGCCCACCGGCTCGCCGAGCTGCGCCGCCATGAAGGTGGCGGCCGCGCGTGCGGCCACGCGCCGGGGCTCAAGCATCACGATCCGGCGGCCCGCCAGCCAGCCGGCGTCCAGCAGCGCAGGCGGCACCCGCGTGGTCTTGCCCGCGCCCGGCGGCGCTTCGAGCACCAGCCGCGGGTGCGCGGCCAGGCTCTCGGCTATCGCCGGCAGCAGGGTATCGATGGGAAAGTCGGGCGCGGTCACCGGGGCAAGGATAGGACGCGGCCTACAATAAGCGCATGCAACTGATCGACATCGGCGTCAACCTCACCCACGACAGCTTCGACCACGACCGCGACCAGGTCATCGAGCGCGCGCGCAATGCCGGCGTGACGCGGATGATCGTCACCGGCGCCAGCCGCGAACACTCGCCCAAGGCGCTGGAGCTGGCGCGCGCGCACCCCGGAGTGCTCTACGCCACCGCCGGCGTGCATCCGCACCACGCCAGCGAATACACCGCCGGGTGCGACGCCGAGATCCGCGCGCTGCACGCACACCCGGAAGTGGTGGCGGTCGGCGAGACCGGGCTCGACTACTTCCGCGACTTCTCGCCCCGGCCGGCGCAGCGCCGCGCCTTCGAGCGCCAGCTCGAGATTGCCGCGGAGAACGGCAAGCCGCTGTTCCTCCACCAGCGCGACGCGCACGCGGATTTCATGGCGGTGATGAAGGCGTTCGAGGGGCGCCTCGGCCCGGCGGTGGTGCACTGCTTCACCGGCACCCGCGAGGAACTGTTCGACTACCTCGACCAGGACTGGCACATCGGCATCACCGGCTGGCTGTGCGACGAGCGCCGCGGCCGCCATTTGCGCGAGATCGTGCACAACATCCCCGCCAACCGGCTGATGGTGGAAACCGATTCGCCCTACCTGCTGCCGCGGACCCTGGCGCCGATGCCAAGGGACCGTCGCAACGAGCCGATGTACCTGCCGCACATTCTCGCCGAGCTGGCCCGCGACCGCGGCGAGGCGGCCGAAGCCACCGCGGCGGCGGCGACGGCGACCGCCCAGGCGTTCTTCGGGCTGCCCGGAGCCTGAGCCGGCGCCGGGGGCTCAGGAGGGTGGCAGCGCCATCTGCTGCATCACCTCGCCCATCCGCGCCGCCTCCTCCTCCATCTCGATCAGCCGCGCGCAGCCTTTTTCCAGCTCTTCGGCCGGCTGCTCGGCGATCTTGGCGGACGCGTGGCGGTGGGCCCAGTCCCAGACCGCGTCAAAGCGCGCGCCGTCGACCCCGCCGGCGGTCATGTCAGCGCGCTGGCCAGCCCGCATCTGGCGCAGGCTGGCCGCATCATGCTGCCCGCAGGCCTCGCCCAACGCGTGCATGGTTGCACCGATCTGGACCGCAACCGCCCATGGCGCCATCCGCCCGTCGGCTTCCAGCCCTTCGTCCGGGATCTGGTCGGTGAGCGGCTCGGGCTCAGGCGCCGGCGCGGGCTGGGCGGGCACGACGGCCCCTTCCCCCGGATCATCGCCGCCGCCGCTGCAGGCACCCAGTGCAAGCGCCAGCGCCGCCGCGAGCGGCATCAGCCGCCACCGCGGCCAGGCACAACGTGACATGGGACTCCCCTCCCTGTTCGTTGCGCCGAGCATACCGCCCATCGCGGCGACGGGGACGGCCCGGCTTCGGGGACTGCGACGACGGTCAGGTGCGAGGCGCGACCGGCGGAGCGGTCAAGGCTGCGGCACACCCCGGCTGTACTGGCCGGACATCTGCCGCAGTTCTTCCAGCTCGGCGCACGACTGTGCCCGCTGCTCGGCGGTGCCGGCGGCGAAATCGCGTTTGGCCTTGGCATGGGCCTGCCTCCAGACCGCCTCGAACGCCTTCATGTCGGTGCCGAGCGACTCCAGCTGGTCCCGCGCCCCGGCGTCCATGTCGTCGAAGCCCGCATCGCCTTCGATGCCGCAGCCTTCGGCCAGCGCCTGCAGGCCGCCACCCATCTGCGCGGCCATGGCCCAGGGCTGGAGCCTGCCGTGCTCACCCATTGCCGCCTCGGGCAGCGGCGCGTCGGGGTCGGGCACGGGCGCCGCATCGGCTTCTGCCGCCTGTGCCTGGACTCCGCGAGCCTCCTGTTCCGCGGCCGCCGGCACCGGCGCCGGCGCGTCTTCCGGTGCCCCTGCGCCGCAGGCGGCCAGCACCAGCACCAGGGTGATGGGGAGGGCGACGTGGACCTGTCGAGGATTGCGCATGGGGTTCCTTTTCAAAGTTTGATGAGTTCGACCCGGCGGTTCTGCGCCCGGCCGTGGTCGGTGCCTTCGTCTGCCACCGGCTGTGAATGCCCGTGGCCACGGGCCTCCAGGCGCGAAGGATCCATGCCGCGGGCGGCAAGCGCGTCCACCACCGACTGCGCCCGTTGCTCGGACAGGCGCTGGTTGTAGGCGGCGTCGCCGGTCGCGTCGGTGTGTCCGTTGACCGACAGGCGCAGCGCCGGATCAGCTGCCAGCAGGTGCAGCATCTGCTCCAGCTGCGGCTGTGAATCAGGCAGGATGTCGGCGCTGTCGGTGGCGAAGTTCACCTGCACGGCGACCCGGCCTGCAGTCGCGAGGTGCTGGGCCAGTTCCGACGCGGGGACCAGGCCCGAGGTGATCTGCAGCGGCTGCTCGCGCACCACGATCATGCCGGCAAAGTTCTGCGCGGTGCAGGTACGCACCCACACATTGCCGTCGTCCCTGCGCAGTGCGAAGACCTGGACCGGGCTGTTGATCCGGCACCGCGCCTCGGTCGGCCAGTCGCGCATCACCGCCTCGACCTCGCTGCGGACGTCGCGCGGGATTTCACCGGCGAACACTTCCACCCCGCCCGCCGATGTCACGGCGTGCTCGAGGTTGCGTGCCACCTCCAGGCCCGAGTATTGCTTGCCGCTGTCCCGGTCGACGCGGATTCCGGTGGCATATGCCTGGCCTTCGGCGATGTGGAACCGGTCGCCGACCCACAGTGCCACCTGGCCAAAATCCAGCTGCACGGTGTGCCTGCCGCCACTCTCCCGATACCCCTCGGGCAGGGTGAAGTACGGCGGCGTGCCCAGCGCCGCGGTGGACGCCGGCAGCGTGTTGATGTCGAAGGTCGACCCCGCTTCGGGGTCCGCCGGTTCCGCCGCATCCAGCTCGACGTCTTCGGTTTCTGCGGCCGGGCCCGGAGCTTGGGTTTCGGCCGGCGCCGGTACTGGTGCTGGTGCGGGAGCAGGGGGGTGGGTTTCCTCCACCTCCGGTTCTGGCGGCGCCCCGCATCCCGCCATGGCGAGAGCAAACATGGTGGGCAGCATCGCGCGTCTCGCCGCGCCGTTGATTCCGGTCATCGTGTCCTCCCTGTCAGCCGATGTCGCCGCCGCGCGGCAGCGGGCAAACCTACCAGGATTCCATGCGCGTGATCAGCTGCGCAGCCCCACCCCGCGCCTGAGGAGCCACAGGCCGAGCGTTCCGAGCACCGCCACGAAGGCCAGCATCAGCGCATAGGCCACCCACAGCGGCACGTCGCCCTGGCCCAGCAGGCCGTAGCGGAATGCGTTGACCATGTAGAAGATGGGATTGGCGTAGGTGAGCTTCTCGGCCCAGCCCGGCAGCAGGGTGACCGAATAGAACACGCCACCCAGGTAGGTCAGCGGGGTGAGGATGAAGATCGGCACGATCGCCACGTCGTCGAACTTCTTGGCGAAGATCGCGTTGACGAAGCCGGCCAGCGAGAAGATCGTCGAACCCAGCAGCACCGTCGACAGCGTGATCCAGGGATGCGGGATGCGCACCGTGGTGAACAGCATCGCGATGCACAGCACGATCACCCCGACCATCAGCCCGCGCATCACCGCGCCGGCGACGTAGCCTCCCAGGATCACCCATGGCGGCATCGGGCTGACCAGCAGCTCTTCCACGTGGCGCCCGAACTTGGCGCCGAAGAAGCTCGAGGAGATGTTGCCGTAGCTGTTCTGGATCACGCTCATCATCACCAGCCCCGGGACGATGAAGTCCATGTAGCTGATTCCGTCCATGGTCCCGATGCGGCTGCCGATCAGGCCGCCGAAGATCAGGAAATAGAGCGTCATGGTGATCGCCGGCGGCACCAGGGTCTGGCTCCAGATCCGGAGGATGCGCATGACCTCGCGCCGGGCCACCGTGCCCAGCGCCACCAGGTTGAACCGCAGCGTGCCTTCGACCGCACTCATGCCGCCTGCTCCCCGCCGCTGGCGGCCGCTTCGGCCGCGCCCTCGCCGGTCATGCGCACGAACAGCTCTTCCAGGCGGTTGGACTTGGTGCGCATCGAGCGCACCCGGATGCCGGCGCCATCGAGCGCGGAGAAGATGCAGTTGAGGTCCATCGAGCGCGGCATGTCGACCTCCAGGGTGTGGGCGTCGCGCCGCGCGAACTCCGTGCCCGGCACCTGCGGCAGCTGCGCCGGCAGCTCGCCGTCGACGTCAAGCACGAAGCCCTCCACGTCCAGCTTGGCCAGCAGCTCGCGCATGGGCCCGCGCTCGACGATCCGGCCGTGGTCGATGATGGCCAGGTTGCGACACAGGCTCTCCGCCTCCTCGAGATAGTGCGTGGTGAGGATGATGGTGGTGCCGGCGGCGTTGATCTCGCGCAGGGTGCGCCACATGCCGCGGCGGATCTCGATGTCCACGCCGGCGGTGGGCTCGTCCAGGATCAGCAGCTTCGGCCGGGTCATCATTGCCCGGGCGATCATCAGCCGCCGCTTCATGCCGCCCGACAGGGTCCGGCTCATCACCTCGGCCTTGTCCCACAGGTAGGCGCCGCGCAGCTCGGCCTCGGCGCGCTCCAGCGCCTCCTTCCGGGGGATGCCGAAGAAGCCGGCGTAGTTGGCCAGGATGTCGATCGGCTTTTCAAACAGGTTGAAGTTGATTTCCTGCGGCACCAGGCCGATCAGGCGCATGGCCGCGCCGCGATCGCGGGCCAGGTCCACCCCGAACACGGAAACGTCGCCCGAGGTCTTGTTGACCAGCGAGGAAATGATCCCGATCAGGGTGCTCTTGCCGGCGCCGTTGGGGCCGAGCAGGGCATAGAAGTCGCCCGGGGCCACCTCCAGCGAGACGCCCTTGAGCGCCTGCACGCCTCCGGGATAGGTTTTGCGCAGGTCTCGCACCGACAGCGCCGGCGCGTCGCCCTGTGGTCGATGGGTCATGGGGGTCCTTGTCGCGGTTCGCACGGCGAATCCCATTAGTATAGGCGGCTGTGCACGGGCACTCGTGCGACGTTGCGTTGCGTTTCCTTGGTACCCAGACAGTTCCCCCTCAAACTCGTTTCCCGGCGGATGATCGCGCCCACCGTTGCCCACCTGGAGCTGGTGCGCGACGACGGCCACGCGCTGGACTTCAACCCCGGCCAGTTCATCCAGGTCCATTTCGAACTCGCTGACGGCACGCCGGCAAGGCGCAGCTATTCGATCGCCTCGGTGCGCGACCGCCCCGCGCGGCCGGACGACCTGGTGGAGATCGCGGTGAGTTACGTGCCCGGCGGCGCGGCCACCGCGCTGTTCGAGAGCCTGGAAGTGGGCGAGAGCATCAACGCCGCCGGGCCGTTCGGGCGCTTCTGCCTGATGCCCAACGATGCCAACCGGCGCTACCTGCTGATTGCCACCGGCACCGGGGTCACGCCATACCGCGCCATGCTGCCGCTGCTGGAGCAGCAGATGCAGGCGCGCGGCATCGAGGTCGTGGTGCTGTTCGGGGCGCGCAGCCCGGCCGAGCTGCTGTACGGCGACGAGTTCCGCGCCTTTGCCGAAGCCCACCCGAACTTCCGCTTCATCCCCTGCTTCTCGCGTGAGCTGCCGGAGCCCGGCTCGGCGCACGACCATCCCGATGTCCGCCACGGCTACGTGCAGCAGTTCCTGGACGAACTCGCGCCCAGCGGCGACGCCGACCTGGCCTACCTGTGCGGCAACCCGGACATGGTCGACGCCTGCTTCGAGGCGCTGAAGGATTACGGCCTGGCCGTGCCGCAGATCCGGCGCGAGAAGTACGTCAGCAACAAGTAGGCGCGACCGGTCCGCTTGGGACGCGGGCCAATGTCAAGGTCGCTTGACAGCGCTGGCAGATAGGCGCATCATCGATGTCAAGCTCACTTGACACATGCCGCCATGCGCCCCGTCGCCCGCCGCTACATGCAGGAGTTCCTGCCCGCCATGGCCGCCTACGTGGTGGTCCTGTTTTTCTCGACCTGGGCGCTGCGCCACGTGGAGGCAACCGCGCTTCGGGTCCTGCTTGCGCTGGCCCCGGCCGTGCCTGTCGCCGCGGCCGCGCGCGCGGTGCTGCGCTTCGTGCGCGGCAGCGACGAGCTTGCCCGCAAGATCCTGCTCGAGGCGTTCGCCCTGGCGGCCCTCGTGCTTACGCTCGGCACCTTCAGCCTGGGGTTGCTGGTGATGGCCGACGTGCTCACGATGCGTGCGGACATGGCGCTGCTCTGGGTCCTGCCGGTCTATTGCATGCTGTACGGCGCATTCGCCGCCATTGCCCAGCGCCGCTACGCGTGAAGAACCGCATGCGCGAGCTGCGCGAGGCGCGCGGCTGGTCACAGGCCCGGCTGGGGGAGCAGCTGGAAGTGTCGCGCCAGACCATCAACGCGATCGAGACCGGCAAGTACGACCCGAGCCTGCCGCTCGCCTTCCGGATCGCGCGTGAGTTCGGGGAACCCATCGAATCCATTTTCCTGTTTGAAGAGGGGGACACACCATGAGACCGAGGCTGTACCTTGCCTGCCTGCTTGCGGTCGGCGCGCTGCTTGCAGCGTGTGATGACACGCAGCAGCAAGCGTCCGGGCCGCGCGCCGATGCCGACGGCATCCTCCACTACGGCGGGCTCAGGTTCGAACCCTGCTCGCTGGCCGGCAGCGGCAACACCACGGTTCGGGCGCAATGCTCCTCGCTGGCGGTGCCCGAGAACCCGGACGATCCGGAAGGACGCCAGATCGAGCTGGCGATCGCCCTGGTCGCCGCCGACGGCATGGCCCAGCCGGACCCGGTCTACATGATCGCCGGCGGCCCGGGCCAGTCGGCGCTGGAGACCTATCCGATGCTGCACGCCGCGTTCGCCGACGTGCGCCGCAGCCGCCACGTGATCCTGGTTGACGCACGCGGCACGGGCGGCTCGAACCCGCTGCATTGCCCGCTGGATGAAGACGACCCGGTGCTCGCCCTGACCGGCGAGGAAGCGGAGGCGGCCACCCTGGAATTCACCCGCCGCTGCCGCGCGCAGCTCGAGCAGGTGGCCGACCTGCGCTTCTACACCACCGGCGAGCACGTGCGCGACCTGGACGCGGTGCGCCAGGCGCTGGGCGTGGACCGGATCAACCTGGTGGGCGTGTCCTATGGCACCCGCGTAGCCCAGCAGTACGCGGCCACCTATCCGGACCATACCCGCGCGCTGGTGCTGGACTCGGTGGCGCCCAACTCGCTGGTGCTGGGCCAGGAACACGCCCGCAACCTGGAAGATGCGCTGGAGACGCACTTCGCGCGCTGCCGCGAGGATCGGGCCTGCGTGGCCAACCTGGGCGATCCGCGCGAGCAGCTGGGCCTGGTCCGCGAACGCCTGGAGGCGGGCGGCATCGGCCCGGTGCGCTACCGCGACCCCGTGGATGGGCAGTGGCGCGAGGATGTGCCGCGCTTCGGCCACCTGGCCGGCCTGCTGCGCATGTATCCGTACCAGCCGACGATGGCGTCCATGCTGCCGCTGCTGCTGCACGAGGCCGCGCAGGGACGCTATGAAAGCCTGCTTGCCCAGGCCCGCATGACATACCGGAACCTCGGCGACTCGATCGCGATGGGCATGAGCCT
Source organism: Luteimonas sp. JM171 (assembly GCF_001717465.1). Classification (NCBI taxonomy): domain Bacteria; kingdom Pseudomonadati; phylum Pseudomonadota; class Gammaproteobacteria; order Lysobacterales; family Lysobacteraceae; genus Luteimonas; species Luteimonas sp. JM171. Next base: position 1,024,332 of record NZ_CP017074.1, read on the forward strand.
CTCGGTGACCTGCAGCGAAGACGCGCCGGACTTCGATACCCGCGCAGGCGACGACGGCACCGTGCTGGGCGACACCTTCCTGGCCATGATGGACGAACAGTGCGGACTGTGGCCGCGCGGCAGCCGGGCCGAAGGGTTCCGCGCGCCGCTGGAAGGGGACGTGCCGGTGCTCGCGATCAGCGGCGAGTTCGATCCGGTCACGCCACCGCGCTATGGCGACGAGGTGGTCGGGCACCTGCCCAACGGCCGCCACCTGGTGCTGCCCGGGCAGGGGCACAGCGTCCTGTCCCTCGGGTGCATGCCCAAGCTGTTCGCACAGTTCATCGAATCCACCGACGCGGCTGCGCTTGACGCCTCCTGCCTGGAGCGGCTGCGCCCGACGCCGCCGTTCGCCGGCTATTACGGATGGGAGCCCTGAGATGATCCTGCTTGAGAACCTGCACAAGTCGTTCAAGGCCAAGGGCGGCCCGGTCCACGCCGTCAGGGGCGTGGGCTTCCAGGCGCGCGACGGCGAGATCACCGGGCTGCTCGGGCCCAACGGCGCCGGCAAGACCACCACCCTGCGCATGCTCTATACCCTGATGAAGCCCGACCAGGGCCGCATCCAGGTCGACGGCGTCGACGTGGCGGAGGATCCCACCACGGTGCGGCGCAGCCTCGGCGTGCTGCCCGACGCCCGCGGCATCTACAAACGCCTCACCGCGCGCGAGAACGTGGCCTACTTCGGCCGCCTGCACGGGCTCGACGACGCCACCATCGCCGCGCGCATCAAGCGCATGGCCGACGCGCTGAACATGCGCGACTTCCTCGACCGGCGCACCGAGGGGTTCTCGCAGGGCCAGCGGACCAAGACGGCCATCGCCCGCGCACTGGTGCACGACCCGCGCAACGTGATCCTGGACGAGCCGACCAACGGCCTGGACGTGATGACCACCCGCGGGTTGCGCGGGTTCCTGCGCGAGCTGCGCGCCGAGGGCCGCTGCGTGATCTTCTCCAGCCACATCATGCAGGAGGTCGCCGCGCTGTGTGACCGCATCGTGGTGATTGCACATGGGGAAGTGCGTGCCATCGGCACGCCTGATGAACTGCGCGAACAGACCGGGCTGGCCGACCTGGAGGACGTGTTCGTACGCCTGGCCGACCTGGAGGGAGCGGAAGCATGAAGACTGTCTGGACCGTGGCTCGCAAGGAGCTGATCGACCTGTTCCGTGATCGGCGCACGATGCTGATCAGCCTGCTGACGGGCCCGCTGCTGGTGCCGGTGCTCTTCCTTGGCATCGGCTCGATGGCCGAGAGCCGGATGCGCACGCAGATGGAGTCGACCCTGGAGCTGCCGGTGATCGGCGCCGAGCACGCGCCCAACCTGGTGGCGTTCCTGGGCGAGCGCAACATCGAGGTGCTGCCGGGGCCGGACGACCCCGACCGCGCGGTGCGGGCGCAGGACGCGGACGTGATCCTGCGCATCAGCCCCGACTTTGGCGAACAGTGGCGCCAGAGCCGTCCGGCCCGGGTGGAGCTCATCCACGACAGCTCGCGCCAGGATTCGCAGATCCCGGTATCCCGCCTGATGACGGTGCTGGCCGAGTACAGCGGCACCGTGGGCGTGCTGCGCGGCATCAGTCGCGGCGTGAGCCCCGAGGCGGCGTTCGCGGTGCAGGTCGCGCGGCGCGACGTCGCCACGCCGGAGTCCCGCCGCGCCATGGCGCTGGTGTTCCTGCCCTACATGCTGGTGTTCTTCAGCTTCATGGGCGGCGCCCACCTGGCGATGGATGCCACCGCCGGCGAGCGCGAGCGGCAGTCGCTGGAACCGCTGCTGGCCACGCCGGCCCGCCGGGCCGCGATCATGAGCGGGAAGATCCTGGCGGCGTGCCTGTTCGGTGCCCTGAGCCTGATGCTGATGCTGCTTGCGTTCAAGCTCAGCTTCGAATTCGCCCCGGGAGCGCTTCGGGTGATCAACGTCTCCACCCCGGTGATGGCGATGCTGCTGCTGGTGCTGCTGCCGATGGTGGTGATTGGCACCACGCTGCTGACCCTGATCTCGGCCACGGTCAAATCAATGAAGGAGGCGCAGGGCTACATGACCATCCTGATGCTGCTGCCGCTGATCCCCACCCTGGTGCTGACGTTCAACCCGGTCAAGGATGCGCTGTGGCAATTCACCGTGCCGTTCCTCGCCCAGAGCCAGCTGATCATGAAGCTGGTGCGCGGGGAGGTCGTGAGCCCCGTGGAGTGGGCGGTGTACATGGGGGCGGGCCTGGGCGCAGGGATGGTGCTGTGGATCCTCGCCTCGCGGATGTACATGCGCGAGCAGCTCGCCGTCTCGGCCTGATCGGGGACGGCACAAATGGAAACGCCCGGCATCGCCGGGCGTTTCCCTCGCTGCGGGAGCGGCGCGTCAGCCGCCCGGGTTGAACCCGATCACGCGGCGGGTGGTGACCGGATCGCCGACCGGTTCAAAGCGCCAGCGGCGCACGGCCGCGACCGCTTCGCGATCGAACACCCGCGGCGGATCGGCGCGCACCACGCGCGCGTTGGCGACCGACCCGTCCGGATTGACGGTGAACTCCACCAGCACCTCGCCACCCTGGCCCGCGCGCAGCGCCTCGGGCGGGTAGCGCGGCGCCGGGGTGCTGATTGCGTGCAGGTCAGGCGTGGCGGGTTCGGTCGCGGCCGCGGCCTGCCGCTCCCGCGCCGCCCGCTCCTCGGCCTCGCGCCGCTCGGCGGCAAGGCGCTCGGCTTCCTCGCGCTCCGCCGCGCGCTGCTCGGCCGCCAGGCGTTCGGCTTCTTCCTGTTCCGCCTGCTCCTCGGCCAGGCGCGCGGCCTCGGCCTGGGCCTCCTGCTGCTGGCGCTGCCGCTCGGCCTCCAGCGCGCGCTGGCGCTCGGCTTCCTGCTCGGCGGTGAGCTGCTGCTGCTCAATGCGCCGCGCGGTGGCCTGCTCGGCCTCCTCGATGGTCGTGGCCAGCCTTGGCAGCGCCGGATGCTCCTGGCTCGCGCGCTCGATCAGGCGCTGCAGGCGCCTGGCTTCCTCGTAGTCTTCGCGGTCGCGGCTCTGCTCGGTGGCGATCACCGTCATCGGCAGCAGGTCGGTCAGGGCACTGGAGGCCGCCGCGTCGCCCGGCGCGCGCTCGCGCAGGGCCAGGTAGTACTCGAACGCGTTGTCACCCGGCGGTGCGTACAGCCGGCTTTCGGCATAGGCCTGGCGGGCCGCTGCGCGCAGCTCGTCCACGCTCAGGGCCGACATCGCGTCGTCGTCCTGCTGCGGTGGTTCCTGCTGCGCGGCGGGCGCGGCACCGTCGGCCTCCTGGGCGGCATCCCCCGGCGCCGCGGAAGGCTCCGGTGCGGGCTGTTCGCCGCCGCAGGCCCCCAGCATGATGGCCAGCGCGAGCGTGCCCGCGTACCTCGGCCAGCGCGGGCCCACGGCCCCGTTTTCATTCCCCGACATCAGTTCCCCCTGGTGCGTTCTGCGTTGGATACGCGTGCGTAGGACGCGACAGCACGGCCGATTTGTCAACACCCGCGCCCCGTCCACGGCCTGCTTCCTAGGTTACTTGCCGATGCAGAACGTGGCGAATATGTGGCCGAGCAGCGCGTCCGGCGACACCTTGCCGGTGATCTCCCCCAGCCGGTCATGGGCGTCACGCAGCGATTCGGCCGCCAGCTCCAGCACCCCGGCCTCCAGCTGGCCGCGCGCCTGCCCAACGGCTGCTTCCGCCTGGCGAAGGGCCTCGACGTGCCGCGCGCGGGCGGTGAACTCGCCGGCGGCCGCATCGCCCGCCCCGGCGAGGGCGCGCAGGCGCGCATGAAGCGCGTCGAGCCCGGCCCCGGTGCGGGCGGAAATCCACAGCACCTGTTCATCGATGCCTTCCGGCGCGTCGACGAGATCGGCCTTGTTGTAGAGCCACAGGACCTGGGGAACGCCGGCAACGGCCTCGGTGACCGCGGCGCGGCCGCTGGCGGGATCCCGGCCGTCCACCACCACCAGGGCAAGGTCGGCGCGCGCCAGCTCGGCGCGGGCCCGACGCATGCCTTCGCGCTCGATGGCATCGCCGCCCGCGCGCAGTCCCGCCGTGTCCACCAGGTCCAGCTCCACGCCATCGACCCGCACGGTTTCGCGCAGCAGGTCGCGGGTGGTGCCGGCAATGTCGGTGACGATCGCCCGCTCGCTGCCCGCCAGGGCGTTCAGCAGCGAACTCTTGCCGGCGTTGGGTGGGCCCACAATCACCGCGTGCAGGCCGTCACGCAGCCGGCGCCCGCGCTCCGCGTCGGCGAGCAGGCCAGCCAGGCCGGCGCCCAGCGAGGCCAGTCCTTCCAGGACCTCATTCCCGCCCAGGGTCTCGATCGGCTCGTCGGAAAAATCGATCATGGCCTCCACGTGGACCCGCAGCGAAAGCACCTGCGCTGCGAGCGCTTCCACCCGCGTGGAAAAGGCCCCGTCCAGGGCGCGCCGCGCGGCCCGCGCCGCGCGCAGGTCACCGGCGGCGATCAGGTCGGCGACCGCCTCTGCCTGGGCCAGGTCCAGGCGCCCGTTGAGGAAGGCACGCTCGCTGAATTCGCCCGGCCGGGCGTGGCGGGCGCCGAGCCCGATGCACAGCTCCACCAGCCGCTGCAGCACCGCCGGGCTGCCGTGGGCCTGCAGCTCGGCCACATCTTCGCCGGTGTAGCTGCCGGGTGCCGGGAATGCGATCACGATCCCGTCGTCGAGCACCGCGCCATCGGGCTCGTGGAACCGCAGGTAGTGGGCACGGCGGGGCTGCAGCCGGCCCCGGGATATCTCCGCGGCGATGCGCAGGGCGTCCGGGCCCGACAGGCGCACCACCCCGATCCCGGCAGCGCCACCCGCGGTGGCGATGGCGACGATGGTGTGGGCGCCGGGCCGCGCCGCGACCCGGGCCGCCATCAGCCCTTGGCCTTGGCCGCCTTGGCGGGCTTGTCCGGCCCCGACTTCGGCGGATCGCCGCTGTAGCGGCGCAGGAACCACCACTGCTGGAGCAGGCCCAGCGCGCCGTTGGTGACCCAGTACAGCACCAGGCCGGCCGGGAAGAAGATCATGATAGCGCCGAAGATCACCGGCATCAGCTGCATGATGCGCTGCTGCATCGGGTCCATGCCCGTCATCGGGCTCAGGCGCTGGGTCGCCCACATCACGGCGATGTTGATGATCGGCAGGATGAACCACGGGTCGGGCGCGGTCAGGTCCTGGATCCAGCCGATCCACGGCGCATGGCGCAGCTCCACCGACTCCAGCAGCACCCAGTACAGGGCGAAGAAGATCGGCATCTGCAGCAGGATCGGCAGGCAGCCGCCGACCGGGTTGATCTTCTCCTTCTTGTACAGCTCCATCATCGCCATCTGGAACTTCTGCTTGTCGTCCCCGTAGCGTTCCTTGAGCTGCTGCATGCGCGGCTGGAAGCGGCGCATCTTGGCCATCGACTTGTACTGCGCCGCCGACAGCGGATACAGGGCCAGCTTGACCACGACCACCAGGCCGACGATCGCCCAGCCCCAGTTCTTGACCAGGCCGTGGATCTTGTCGAGCAGCCAGAACAGCCATTCGCCAAGGAAGGCCATGGCCGAGAAGCGCGAGTAGTCGATGGCGCGGTCCAGGCCGCGCACGTCCTGGGCCTTGATCTGGTCAACCAGCTTGGGGCCCACCAGCAGGCGCGCCTCAAGGCTGGCCTGCTGTCCGGGCGCCACGCTCAGTCCCGGGCCCAGCTGGCGCACGAGGTAGCGCGGGCCGTCGGTGTGCACCGAGATGGTGGTCTGGTCTTCCGGCTGCGGGATCCAGGCGCTGAAGAAATGGTGCTGCAGGATCGCGATCCAGCTTTCGGTGGCGCGCAGGTTGAGCGGGCCGTCCTCGGCGAAATCGGCGAACGGGTGGCGGGTATAGCCGCCCTCGTCGCTGTACCAGGCGGCGCCGTTGAAGCTGAATGACTCGGGGTTGGTCATGCCGCGGCTGATCCGCGGCGGCACGCGCGACAGCTGGCGATAGATGTAGCCCTGCCACGGCTGGCCGCCGGCGTTGACCACGGTGTCCTGCACGTCGATGGCATAGGAGCCCGGGCGCACGGTGAAGGTGCGGCGGATCTGCACGCCCTCGGGGCCGTTCCAGATGAACGGCACGGTGACTTCTTCCTCCCCGCCGGTGAGGCGGTACTCGCGCTGGCCGCCCTCGGCGACGAACCCGGCCTCGTGGGTGGGGGCGGCATTCGTCTGGCTGACCCAGCCGCTCTGGGCCGCGTACCAGCGGGCGGGGTCGGTATCGAACAGCTTGACCGGCGGGCTGTCTTCGTCGCGGCTCTGCGGGTACTGCAGCAGCGCGGCGTCCACGGCGTTGCCGTTCTGCAGGGTCAGCCGCAGGACGTCGGTCACCACGGTCACCTGGTCGCCGGCGGAAGCGCCCGGCGCCTGGACGTCGGGCACCGCTCCCCCGGGGGGCGGCGCCGAGGGCGCGCTGGGAGCGGTGGGAACCGAGGCATCGCCCGCGCCGGCCGCATCGGGCACCGAACCGCCGTCCTGGACGTCGGCAATCGCGGGTGCAGCGGGCGCGGCCTCGAGATCGGCCTCCTTGCGCCACTCCATCCACAGCAGCATTGCCACCATCAGCCAGGCGAAAATCAGGAGGGTGCGGGTCTGGTTCATCAGGCAGGCAAGCTCACTCGCCGGTGGGGTCCGGCGTGACGGGTCGGGCGCGGGAGGGCGCGGAAGCGGAGCCGGACATTGTGCCGTCCACGGCCGGACCGGGCAACGCGCCGGCCCGCTGCAGCAGGGCGCGAAGCCCCTCGCGCAGCGTGGCGCCATCGGCGCCCGCGGCCCTTGGGCGCGCGACCACCACGTAGGCACCGGGCCGCAGCTGCGAACGCAGCTGGCGGAACTGCTCACGCAGCTGACGCTTGATCCGGTTGCGGCCGACGGCGGTGCGGTCCACCTTGCGCGACACCGCCAGGCCCAATCGCGGCGGCGCGCCATCGTCGTGCCAGTGCAGCGCCATCAGCGGCGAGGCCGTACGCCGGCCGTGGGCGAACACGCGGTCGAACTCCGCGCGCACGCGAACGCGCGCCTGCCTCGGGAAGGCGGCGCTCATGGGCAACGCAGGGGAATCGGGCGCATCAGCCGCGCCATGGCGGCCATGCGCGGGGCGCGGCGTCAGGCCGACAGGCGCTTGCGGCCCTTGGCGCGGCGGCGGGCCAGGATCTTGCGGCCGTCGGCGGTCTTCATGCGGGCACGAAAGCCGTGGTCGCGCTTGCGCTTGAGGTTGCTGGGCTGGAAAGTGCGCTTGGTGGCCATTTCGGGGTCTCGTGCGAAGGTGCGGCGGTTAACGAACCGGGAATGGTAGCTTCGCGCCCGCTGGCCCGTCAACCCGGGCGATTGGAGCCGGTGCGCGCCCGGGGGGCGGGTGGTAGGCTGACCGGTCCGTTCCCCCTCTTTCCCGCCGGCCCCGCTGGGTCCGGCGCGAAGCCGCCTTTGGCGCCCGCTCGACGAGACACCTGCACAACCACGATGGAAGCCTGGCCCCGCTGCCTTGAACGCCTCGAAGCCGAACTGCCGGCCGAGGATATCCACACCTGGCTCAGGCCGCTGCAGGCCACCCGCCGCGACGGCGCCATGGTGCTTTACGCGCCCAACGCCTTCGTGCGTGACGAGGTGCGCAGCCGTTACCTCGACCGGATCCGCGAGCTGCTGGGGCATTTCGGCGGCTCGGACGACGTGTCGCTGGAGATCGGCTCGATGCCGCGGGCGGCAACCACGCCGGCGGCGGCCCCGCTGGCGGCCGCGGCGGTCAGCCCAAGCCCGTCGGGCCCGGCGTTCCACGGCAACCTGGACAGCCACTACACCTTTGACAACTTCGTCGAGGGCCGCAGCAACCAGCTGGGGCGCGCCGCCGCCTGGCACGCGGCGCAGAACCCCGGCGAACGCGCCCACAACCCGCTGCTGCTCTACGGCAGCACCGGGCTGGGCAAGACCCACCTGATGTTCGCCGCCGGCAACCGCATGCGCGAGCTCAACCCCGCGGCCCGGGTCCTGTACCTGCGCTCGGACCAGTTCTTCAGCGCCATGATGCGGGCCCTGCAGGACAAGGCGATGGAAGGGTTCAAGCGCCAGTTCCAGCAGGTGGACGCGCTGCTGATCGACGACATCCAGTTCTTCGCGGGCAAGGAGCGCACCCAGGAGGAGTTCTTCCACACCTTCAACGCGCTGTTTGAAAGCCGCCAGCAGATCATCATGACCTGCGACCGCTTCCCGCGCGAAGTGGAAGGCCTGGAACCGCGCCTCAAGTCGCGCCTGGCCTCGGGACTGTCGGTCGGGATCGATCCGCCCGACTTCGAGACCCGGGCGCAGATCGTGCTGTCCAAGGCCCACGAGCGGGGCGCCAAGATTCCCGAGGACGTGGCGTTCATGATCGCCAAGAAGCTGCGGTCCAACGTGCGCGACCTGGAGGGGGCCATTTATACGCTGGCGGCCCGGGCCACCTTCACCGGCCACACCATCACCCCGGAGTTCGCCCAGGAAACCCTGCGCGACCTGCTGCGCGCGCAGATGCAGAGCGTCTCCATCGCAAACATCCAGAAGACCGTGGCAGACTACTACGGCCTGCAGATCAAGGACCTGCTGTCCAAGCGACGCACCCGGATGCTGGCCCGCCCCCGCCAGGTGGCGATGGCCCTGTCCAAGGAGCTGACCGAGCACAGCCTGCCCGAGATCGGCGACGCGTTTGCCGGCCGTGACCACACTACCGTGCTGCACGCCTGCCGCCAGGTCCGCAACCTGATGGAAACCGACGGCAAGCTGCGCGAGGACTGGGACAAGCTGATCCGGAAGTTGAGTGAATAGGGCGGTCCAGGCCTGTTGGCCAGTCCGGGGCAAGCTGTGGACAAGTCGGGGATGGAATCCCGGCCTGGAAGTTGTCCACAGGTTGCCCGCAGCGCGAGGACACAGTTGTACACGCAGTTATAACAAGATTTAGTTGTTGAAATTCAATGGGTTAGGTGGGTTATCAAGCGTTTTCGCCGCCTCCATCACCACCAGCTTTTGATATTTATCCAGTTCTTGAAGCAGTGAGCCAAGGGGAACCGACCGGCATGCGTTTCAGCCTCCAGCGCGAAGTCTTTCTCAAGCCGTTGAACCAGGTGGTCAACGTCGTCGAACGCCGGCAGACCCTGCCGGTGCTGGCCAACCTGCTGGTCCAGGTGAGCGATGGGCAGCTGTCGCTGACCGGGACGGACCTGGAAGTGGAGATGGTGGCCCGCACCGCGGTTGACGACGCCCAGGACGGGGAAACCACGATTCCGGCCCGCAAGCTGTTTGAGATCGTCCGGGCCCTTCCCGATGGCAGCAAGGTCACGGTGTCGCAGTCGGGCGACAAGGTTACGGTGCAGGCCGGGCGCAGCCGTTTCACCCTGGCGAGCCTGCCGGCCAATGACTTCCCCGCTATCGACGAGGTGGAGACCACCGAACGGATCCAGGTGCCGGAGGCGGCGCTGAAGGAGCTGATCGAGCGCACCGCGTTCGCCATGGCCCAGCAGGACGTGCGCTATTACCTCAATGGCCTGCTGTTCGACCTGGGTGAATCCCGCCTGCGCTGCGTGGCCACCGATGGCCATCGCCTCGCCCTGTGCGAGTCTCCGCTGGACGCGGCGGTGTCGAACAAGCGGCAGATCATCGTCCCGCGCAAGGGCGTGACCGAGCTGCAGCGCCTGCTCGAAGGCGGAGACCGTGAGCTGGAGCTGGAGCTGGACCGCAGCCACCTGCGGGTCAAGCGCGACGACGTCACCTTCACCAGCAAGCTCATCGACGGGCGGTTCCCGGATTACGAGGCGGTGATCCCGATTGGCGCGGACCGGGAGGTCAAGGTGAACCGCGAGGTGCTGCGCGCCGCGCTGCAGCGGGCGGCAATCCTCTCCAACGAGAAATATCGCGGCGTGCGGGTGGAAGTCTCGCCGGGCCAGCTCAAGATCAGCGCCCACAACCCGGAGCAGGAAGAAGCCCAGGAAGAAATCGAGGCCGACACCCGGGTTGAGGACCTGGCCATCGGGTTCAACGTCAATTACCTGTTGGATGCGCTGTCCGCACTGCGCGACGAGGACGTGGTGATGCAGCTGCGGGATGCCAACTCGTCGGCGCTGGTGCGGGAGGCCGGAAGCGAAAAATGCCGCCACGTGGTGATGCCGCTCCGGCTGTGACCGGGTATGTGTTCCACGTGAAACCAGAACGCCCGGCTTCGTCCGGGCGTTTTGCCCTTTGGGGCTCGGCCGCCGGAGCCCTCTGGTGCAGGTGACCCGTCTGCGCGTGGGTGATCTGCGCAAGCTCGCGTCGATCGAGATCATGCCCGGGCCCGGGATCAACCTGCTGGTGGGTGACAACGGGGCCGGAAAGACCAGCGTGCTCGAGGCTCTGCACCTGATGGCCTATGGCCGCAGCTTCCGGGGGCGGGTGCGCGACGGATTGGTCCGCACCGGGGCCGGAGCACTCGAAATCTATATCGAATGGACGGAGGGCGGAGGCGAGCGCGCGCGCCGGGCGGGGCTGCGCCACGCGGGCTCCAAGTGGGAAGGGCGCCTGGACGGCGAGGCCGTGTCGCAGCTGGGAGACCTTTGCGCCGCCCTGGCGGTTGTGACGTTCGAGCCCGGGAGCCATGCGCTGGTCGGTGGCAGCGCCGAGCCGCGGCGGCGATTCATGGACTGGGGGCTGTTCCACGTGGAACCAGTCTTTCTTCCGGCCTGGCGACGCTACGCGCGGGCGCTGCGCCAGCGCAACGCGCTGCTCAAGCGGGATGCGGCGGCGGATGAGCTGGAGATCTGGGATCGGGAGCTGGTGGCGGCGGGGGAGCCGATCACGGCGCTGCGGCAGGCCTATATCGAGAGCCTCGAACCGGTGGTGGCGGCAACCGCCGCGACGATCGCGCCCGGACTCGGGGCCGCGACCATGCAGTTTCTCCCCGGCTGGAGGCAGGAGGCCATGCCGCTTGGGGATGCGCTCCTGCTTGCCCGTGAGCGCGACCGTTTCCTTGGCCACACCTCGGTTGGTCCCCACCGGTGTGATTGGCGCATCGCATTTTCCGCCGTCGGCGATGGGGAAGCGCTGTCGCGGGGCCAGGCCAAGCTTGCCGCGCTGGCCTGTCTGCTCGGGCAGGCGGGGGATCTGGCAACCCGCGTCGGCGAGTGGCCGGTGGTGGCACTAGATGACCTTGCTTCCGAGCTGGACGCCGGGCACCGCCGCAGGCTGCTGGGGTTTCTTGGCGCCACTCCGGCCCAGGTCTTTGTCACGGGTACGGATACCCCTGAAACGATTCCGGACATCCCCGGGCGGCAGGGGGCGGTCTTGTTCCACGTGGAACAGGGGCGCGTCACTGCGGCCTGAACGGCCGTCCCCTACCGTTCCCGGGGCCCGGAGGCCGGCAGGTGCAATGGTATAATCAACCGGTTGAGCCCCATTGGTTAATGTGTGCCCGCGCCCTCGCGCGGCGCCCCGGGGCGGACCAGCAACCGGAAGCCCAATGACCGACGAAACCCAGCTGCCCGAGGCGGGCAATCCTTCCTACGACTCCAGCCGGATCACCGTGCTGCGCGGCCTGGACGCCGTGCGCAAGCGCCCGGGCATGTACATCGGGGACGTCCACGATGGCACCGGCCTGCACCACATGGTGTTCGAGGTGGTGGACAACTCGGTGGACGAGGCCCTGGCGGGCCACGCCAACGACATCGTGGTGACGATCCACCAGGACGGCTCGGTGTCCGTCTCCGACAACGGCCGCGGGATCCCGGTCGACATCCACAAGGAGGAGGGTGTTTCCGCCGCGGAGGTGATCCTCACCGTCCTCCACGCGGGCGGCAAGTTCGACGACAACAGCTACAAGGTCTCCGGTGGCCTGCACGGCGTGGGCGTGTCCGTGGTCAACGCGCTGTCCGAGCACCTGTGGCTGGATATCTGGCGTGAGGGCCTGCACTACCAGCAGGAATACAAGTTCGGCGAGCCGCTGTATCCGCTCAAGGAAGTGGGGCCGGCAAACGGCCGCCGCGGCACCGTCCTGCGCTTCAAGCCGTCGGCGGATGTCTTCACCGACACCGAATTCCAGTACGACACCCTGGCCCGGCGCCTGCGCGAGCAGTCGTTCCTCAACTCCGGCGTGCGCATCCGCCTGGTGGACGAGCGCGGCGACGAGAGCGGCAATGAGCGCAGCGACACCTACGAGTACGAAGGCGGCATCCGCGCCTTCGTCGAGCACCTGGCGCAGCTGAAGACGCCGCTGCATCCCAACGTGATCGCGGTATCGGGCGAGCAGAACGGGATCACGGTGGAGGTGGCGCTGCAGTGGACGGACTCCTACCAGGAGACCATGTTCTGCTTCACCAACAACATCGCGCAGAAGGATGGCGGTACCCACCTGCAGGGTTTTCGCGCGGCGCTTACGCGCACCCTGACCAATTACATCGAGCAGAGCGGCATCGCCAAGCAGGCCAAGGTCCAGCTGACCGGCGATGACATGCGCGAAGGCCTGATTGCGGTGCTGTCGGTGAAGGTCCCGGATCCGAGCTTCTCGTCGCAGACCAAGGACAAGCTCGTCTCATCCGAGGTGAGACCAGTGGTGGAGGGGATCTTTTCCTCGCGGCTGGACGAGTTCCTGCAGGAGAACCCGCACGATGCGCGCGCCATTGCAGGCAAGATCGTCGACGCGGCCCGCGCCCGCGAGGCGGCGCGCAAGGCCCGCGACCTGACCCGCCGCAAGGGCGCGCTGGATATCGCCGGCCTGCCCGGCAAGCTGGCCGACTGCCAGGAAAAGGATCCGGCGCTGAGCGAACTGTTCATCGTGGAGGGTGACTCGGCGGGCGGTTCGGCCAAGCAGGGGCGCAACCGCCGAAACCAGGCGGTGCTGCCGCTGCGCGGCAAGATCCTCAATGTGGAGCGGGCCCGCTTTGACCGCATGCTCTCCAGCGCCGAGGTCGGCACCCTGATCACGGCGCTGGGCACCGGCATCGGCAAGGACGAGTACGACCCGGACAAGCTGCGCTACCACAAGATCATCATCATGACCGACGCGGACGTGGACGGATCCCACATCCGCACCCTGCTGCTGACGTTCTTCTATCGCCAGATGCCCGAGCTGATCGAGCGCGGCCATGTGTATATCGGCCTGCCGCCGCTCTACAAGGTCAAGCAGGGCAAGTCCGAGCTCTACCTGAAGGACGATGCGGCGCTCAACGCCTACCTGGCGTCCAACGCGGTCGAGGGCGCGCAGCTGTTCCCGGCCGAGGGTGAGCCGCCGGTGGAAGGCGTGGCGCTTGAGCAGCTGCTGCTGGTGTACGCGCGCGCCCACGAGGCGATCGCCCGCAACGCCCACCGCTATGACCCCAAGGTCATCGAGGCGCTGATCGATTTCACCCCGCTGGATCCGGACGCGGTGGTGGAGAACATCGACGAACGCCACGAGCTGGACGCGCTGGAAGCCCGCCTCAATCGCGGCGGGCTGGGCCGGCCGGTGTACGCGCTGGACCTGCAGCTCGACGACGGCGGCCGCCCGGCGGCACTGGTGGCCAGCCGCCGCCACATGGGCATGGAGCAGAAGCAGGTGCTGCCGCTGGCGGTGCTGGAAAGCGGCGAACTCAAGCCGGTGCGCGAGGCCGCCGAACTGCTGCACGGCCTGATCCGCGACGGTGCCGAGATCGTCCGCGGCAACCGCAGGCAGTCCATCAACAGCTTCGCCCATGCCCACGAGTGGCTGCTGGAAGAGGCCAAGAAGGGCCGCCAGATCCAGCGCTTCAAGGGCCTGGGTGAGATGAACCCGGACCAGCTGTGGGAAACCACGGTCAACCCGGACACCCGGCGCCTGCTCCAGGTGCGGATCGAAGACGCCTTCGCCGCTGACCAGGTGTTCAGCACCCTGATGGGCGACATGGTCGAGCCGCGCCGCGACTTCATCGAGGACAACGCGCTGAAGGTTTCCAACCTGGATATCTGAACAGAGCCCGCGGGCGGGCTCGTCGCGTTGACGAACCTTTCAGCAACCGCGGGCTACAACCAAAAATCCTTCCCGGCCAGGGCCCTGACATGAACAAGATCCTGCTGGCGCTCGCCGCCGCCGTCCTCGTGGCCGCCTGCGCGACCACCATCTCCCCGACCGGGCGCACCCAGTACGTGGGCGCGGTCCCGCAGGAGCAGCTCGATCAGCTGGGCGCCCAGGCGTTCGTTGAAATGAAGAGCAAGCAGCCGCTCAGCAACAACCGCAGCCACAATGCCTACGTGTCCTGCGTGGTGCAGGCCATCGTCAGGGAATTGCCTGCAGATCAGCGCACGCTCAGGTGGGAATCGGCGGTGTTCGCCGACGATTCGCCCAACGCGTTTGCCCTTCCGGGCGGCAAGATCGGCGTCAATACCGGCCTGCTGGGCGTGGCCCGCGACCAGGACCAGCTGGCGGCCGTGATCGCCCATGAAGTGGGCCACGTGATCGCCCGCCACCATGACGAGCGGATCACCCGCCAGTACGGCGCTGCCGGTGCCTTGCAGGTGGTGGGCGCCCTGCTCGGTTCGCGCTACGGGGAAGGCGTGGGCCAGGTCGCCATGCAGGGCGGCAGCATCGCGGCCCAGGGCCTGTTCCTGCTCCCGGGCTCGCGCGCCCAGGAAACCGAGGCCGACGTGGTCGGCCAGGACCTCATGGCCCGCGCCGGGTTCGACCCGCGCAAGGCGGTGGACCTGTGGCAGAACATGATCGCCGCCAGCGGCGGCAACCGGCCGCCGGAATGGCTCTCCACCCATCCCAACCCGCAGGCGCGCATCAGCGAGATGCAGTCGCGCGCGAGCGCGCTGATACCGGTCTACGAACAGGCCCGCGCTTCCGGGCGTCGGCCGGCCTGCGGCTGAGCCAACAGGCCATCCCCGGCCCTTCCTGTGCCAGAATCCCGGGTTTCCGGCGTCGCCCTGGCGCGCGGATGCCGTCCAGATCGAGGAGTTGATCCCATGAAGACCACGACCCACGCCCCCGCCCTCGTCGCCCTGGCCGTTGCCGCGGCGCTGGCCGCCGCCGCCCCGCAGTCCTTCGCCGCGCCGGCGTCCCCCGTCGTTTCGGCCGAGGCCGATGAGTGCCAGCGCGAGCGCCGCCGCGGTGCCCGCGGCGAAAGCGCCCAGCAGGAAGAGCGCTATCCAGACGCCACCCGCACGTCCCCGACCGAAGGCGCCTCCGCGCGCATGGGCCGGCGCCTCAATCAGCTCAACGAGGCGATGGGCGACAGCGATTACGACAAGGTGCTCGAGATTGCCAACGAGATCCTCGAGCAGCCGCGCGCGAACGACTACGACAAGGCGTTCGCGGCCAACCTGGCCGGCCATGCCTCGTACAACAAGGACGACATGGAAGGCGCCAAGCGCTACATCGCCCAGGCGATCGAGCTTGATGGCCTGGACAACACCAACCACTTCCAGGCCATCTTCATGCTCGCCCAGCTGCACGCGCAGGATGAAGAGAGCGACCAGGCACTGACGCTGCTGGAGCGCTACTTCAACGAATCGGGCAGCAAGGATCCCAAGGAACTGGTGCTGCGCGGCCAGGTCCTCTACCAGGCCGAGCGCTACGACGATGCGATCCCCGCCCTGCGCGAGGCGATCGAGGCGTCCGAGGACGTCCCGGACAGCTGGACGCAGACGCTCATGAGCGCCTACGCCCAGGCGGGCCGCGATGCCGAGGCGACCGCGATGGCCGAGCAGATCGCCGCCGCTGCGCCCGACGACAAGCGTTCGCAGATCAACCTGGTCAGCCTTTACCTGCAGACGGGCCAGGACGCCAAGGCCATCGAGATCCTCGAGCGCCTGCGCGCCGCAGGCCAGCTCACCGAGGACCGCGAGTACCGCAACCTGATGGCCATGCACCTCAACAACGAGGGGGGCGAAGCCAGGGCGATCGAGGTGATCAACGAGGGACTGGAGAGCGGCGTGCTCGAAGCCAACCACCAGACCTATCTCGCACTGGCCCAGGCCTACTACTTCTCCGACCAGGTGGAGCCGGCCATCGAGGCCTACCGCAAGGCCGCGCCGCTGGACGATGACGGCGAGACCTTCCTCAACCTGGCACGCGTGCTGTACGGCGAAGGACGCGAGGCCGAGGCCGCCGAAGCTGCACGCCAGGCACTCTCCAAGGGCGTTTCCAACGAGCAGGATGCGCGCCGCATCATCGGCAATTGAGGCCCGCGGAAACCAGCGGGCAGCCGATTGCATGTGCATATAGCTTGTTGGTAACCGTAATAAAGATTGGTATAGACTTGAAGTTTCCCGTCGCCGAAACGCGGTTGCCGGGATTCCGAGCCACCGCACAGGGCGCCCCGGCGCCCCGACACACCGAGTTTTCCGCATGATCCAACGCTCGCCGAACAACACTGGCCAGGACCCCGGACTGGACTGGGCCCGGATCGCCGGCTTCACCATGGTGATCACCTTCCACGTAGCCGCCGTCCTGTTGCTGTTGGCGCCGGTCAACCCCCCCGCAACGGACGTGGAGGAAGAAGATGTCACCCAGGTGGTGATCATCGAGCCGCCGCCGCCACCGCCGCCGCCGCCGCCGCCGCCGCCCGAGCCCGAGAAGCCGCCGGAGATCAGGGAGCTGGCGCCGCCGCAGCCGTCACCGGTACCGCCGCCGCCGGAAGAGCCGCCGGTGGTCTTCGACGAACCCTCGCCCATGGACACGCCGGCCCCGCCGCCGGCCCCGCCCGCGCCGCCCGCGCCGCCGCAGAGCATCGAGGCCAGCGTGGACGTGTCTTCGCGCGCGATGAACCCGCCGCGCTACCCGCCGTCGGCGCTGCGCGCAGGCATCACCGGTACCGTCGTGCTGATCGTGGCGGTGGATGCCAACGGCAACGTCACCGACGTCACCGTCGAACGCTCCAGCCGCAACCGTGACCTCGACCGCGCAGCCATCCAGGCTGCCCGCAAGTGGCGCTTCAACCCCGCCATGGAAGGAGGGCAGGCCACCGCCGGGCTCGTGCGCATCCCGGTCGAGTTCAACCTTGACTGATCTCCCGCCGGCCCTGCCCGGGCCGGCCGATCCAGTTCAATCCCAGCGTCACCCTTGATCCATCAACTTCAATCTTCATTACAAAGGTAAGCGTCATGCTGCAGGAAACCACCAACGCCCCTACCGGAGCCGCCGACGGCGCCGCAGCGCTTCAGCAGATGGGCTTCGCCGACATGATCCAGCACCTGGACGTGGTCGGCTGGACTGCTCTGCTCACCCTCCTCACGATGTCCGCGCTGTCGATCTACTGGATCATCTTCAACTTCTTCAAGAACCAGCGCCTGCGGGCCAACTCGGACCGCGTGATCAACACGTTCTGGGAAACGCCGAACGCGCAGGACGCCATCCGCTTCATGGAAGAGCAGCGCCCGAGCGAGCCCTTCTCCAAGATTGCGCTTGACGCCGCCCAGGCGGCCGCCCACCACCAGCGCCAGGAAGGCTCGCGCCTTGCCGAGTCGCTGACCCGCTCCGAATACGTCGACCGCGCCCTGCGCCAGGCCGTCGTGCGCGAATCGCTGCGCCTGGAGTCCGGCCTGACCCTGCTCGCCACCGTGGGCTCGATCGCCCCGTTCGTGGGTCTGCTGGGTACGGTGTGGGGCATCTACCGCGCCCTGATCCGCATCGGCGCCAGCGGCCAGGCCGACATCGGCGCGGTTGCCGGTCCGGTCGGTGAGGCCCTGATCATGACCGCGATCGGTCTGGGCGTCGCGATCCCGGCGGTGCTGGGCTACAACTTCTTCACCCGTGCCAACCGGATGATCAACAACAAGCTCGACACCTTCGCGCACGACCTGCACGACTTCTTCGCGATCGGTTCGCGCGTCGGCGACGTTCCCGCCCCGGCGAAGAAGGCCTGACCCGGACAGACTGAGGGAGGCCGCATATGTCCTACAGTGGCAACCAAGGTGGCGGCGAACCAATGGCCGCCATGAACGTCGTACCGCTGGTCGACGTGATGCTGGTGCTGCTCATCATCTTCATGGTGACGGCACCGCTGATGGCACACCGGGTGGAAGTGGAGCTTCCAAGGGCCGATCTGGAAGATCGGCCGGATACCGCGCCGCCGGCGCCCCCGATCACCATCGCGGTCAAGGACAATGGGGATATCTTCCTCAATGACCAGCCGGTCACCCATGAGCTGCTGGAAAGCGCGCTCTCGGTGGAAGCCCAGAAGACCCCGCAACCGCCCGTCAACGTGCGCGGGGACCGCACCACCCCGTACCGGGTGATCAACGAAGTGGTGACCATCGCGCAGTCCCAGGGCATGCGCAAGGTCGGCTTCGTCGCCACCCGCGAAAACTGACGGAGGCCCGCAATGGCATTCAGTACCAGCTCCGGCGAAGGGCCCATGGCCGACATCAACATCATCCCGCTTGCGGACGTGATGCTGGTGTTGCTGATCATCTTCATGGTGACCGCCCCGCAGCTGTCGTATCCGATCGACATCGACCTGCCCCAGCGCTCGGTCGATCCGCCGGAACAGCGCGTCGACCCGCCCGAACCGATCCGCCTGCGGATCGACGGCGCGGGCCAGGTGTTCTGGAACGACAGCCCGACCCCGATGAGCGCCCTGCGCAACATGATGGAAGCCGAGGTCCAGCGCGATCCGGGCAACCAGCCCACGCTGGAGATCGACGCGGCCGAGGACTCGCAGTACGGGGTCCTGGCCAAGGTCCTGGCCGAAGCCAAGAACGCGCAGATGCAGAAGATCGGTTTCGTCAAGAAGTAACCGGCCCTCCCGGCGCGCCGTTGCCTGCAGCGCGGCGCCACCGGAGCCAGCCAGTCTTGGACGCCGCCCTCCCGGGCGGCGTTCTTTTTTGTGCGACGTGGAACCTCAGCCGCGGACGATCTGCACGTAGCGGGCGACCGTGGGCGCCAGCCCGTCGTACAGCGCCTCGCCGATCAGGGCATGCCCGATCGAAACCTCCAGCACGTTGGGCACGCCGGCCAGGAATGCACCCAGGTTCGCCTGGTCCAGGTCATGGCCGGCATTGACGCCCAGCCCGGCCTCCTGTGCCCGCCGCGCCGCCTCGGCAAACAGCGCCAGGCTGGCTTCCGCATCGCCGCCCGCGTGGGCCTCGGCCCACGGCCCGGTGTAGAGCTCGATGCGGTCCGCGCCCAGCTCGGCCGCGCGCGCCAGCGCAGGGCCCGAGTCGGCGTCTGCGAACAGGCTGACGCGGCAGCCCATCTGCTTGAGCGCCGCCACGGGTTCGCGCAGCCGCGCGGCATCGGCGATGAAATCAAAGCCGTGGTCGGAGGTCAGCTGGTCGTCGCCATCGGGCACCAGCGTGGCCTGGTCGGGCTGGACCCGCTCGCACAGGGCCAGGAACCCCGGATAACCGGCCCGCGGCGCGGCAAAGGGGTTGCCCTCCAGGTTGAACTCCACGCCGCGTGCCCGGCACAGCTTCGCCAGCGCGAGCACATCGTGCGTGCGCGCATGGCGCGCGTCGGGTCGCGGATGCACGGTGATGCCATCGGCGCCGGCATCCAGGCAGCTGATCGCCGCGCGGAGCACGTCGGGGTCGTTGCCACCGCGCGAATTGCGCAGCAGCGCGACCTTGTTGAGGTTGACGCTCAGGCGGGTCATGCCGGAACCGCCCGCTCCCGGCCGCGGACGATCATGCTTCCGATGCCGGCCCGCGCGTCTCTGCAGCGGCGGCGCGGCGAGCCTCGGCCTGTTCCCGCATCCGCCGCAGTTCCTGGGGATCGATCATCAGCGCATCGTCGCGGGTCTGGCTGCCGACCCGCTGGGCCAGCAGGCCCATCACCCAGACCACCAGCAGGGCCAGCGCGGCCAGGATGCAGATGACGGCAATCGCGATCGACTTGGTCGTCATCGCGATGGCAAAGGCCGCAATGGCCAGGAGCAGGAACAGCCAGGGCATGGCAACGACCTCTTCCTTGGACGCGCCCAGTCTAACCGTTGCAACGGCGGGTTGAAGCCGCTGGCGCGCCGGCAACGGCCGCTGGTCCGCTAGAGCAGCGGTGACAGCAGTCGGGCCAGTGCCTCCGGCAATCGGTGGCGCAGCGGCCGCTTCGATTCGGCCTTCACTTCCGGCGCGTTCTCGAACTCGCCCTCGAGGTGCTGCTCGAGCTCGGCCGCCAGTTCCTCGCCATCCAGCAGCATCGACACCTCGAAGTTGAGGCGGAAGCTGCGATGGTCGAAGTTCGCGCTGCCCACCAGCACCATGTGTTCATCAATCAGCAGCGCCTTGGTGTGCAGCATCCTCGGGCCATATTCGTGCACCTTGACCCCGGCTTCCATCAGCGTGTCGAAGTAGGAGCGTGCCGCCAGCGTGGCCAGCACCGAGTCGCTGCGCTTGGGCACCAGCAGGCGCACGTCGAGCCCGGCCAGCGCGGCCGAGGTCAGCGCCATGATCGCCGCCTCGCCGGGGACGAAATACGGCGTGGCCAGCCAGACCCGCTGGCGGGCACCGTGGATCGCCCCGACGTAAAGGCGGTGGATCGCCTCCCAGGACGAATCCGGCCCCGATGCCAACACCAGCGCCGGGGTCTCGCCGGGCGTGACGGGCCGGGGCGTCTGCGCCGCGATCTCCTCCAGGCAATCGTCCTCGCCCGCGGAATAGATCCAGTCCTCGGCAAACACCCGCTGCAGGCGCAGCACCGCCTCGCCTTCCACCCGCAGGTGCAGGTCCCGGAACGCGTCCTCGCTGTGCCGCTCGTCGTGGTCATCGCTGATGTTGACGCTGCCGGTGTAGCCGATGCGCCCGTCGATCACCACGATCTTGCGGTGCGAGCGCAGGTTGACCCACGGCCGCTGCCAGACCCGGCCGAACCTGGGCGGGTGGAACCAGGCCACCTCGCCGCCGGCTTCGATCAGGTCGGTGAAGAACCGGCGCGAGCGGTGGCCGCCCACCGCGTCGATCAGCAGCCGCACCTTGACCCCTGACCGTGCACGTTCGACCAGCGCGTCGCGCAGCGCGGTGCCGGCGTTGTCCGGGTGGTAGATGTAGTACTCCAGATGAATGTGGAATCGCGCAGCCCGCACATCCTCCAGCAGCGCATCGTAGGTGGCGCAACCGTCGATGAGCAGGCGGATGTCACTGGCGCGGCTGCGCCGCAGGCCGGTGGTCATCTCCGCCAGGCGGATGAGCTCGGCGGTTTCGGTGGCTTCGTCGGTGTAGTCCGCCTCCCCGGTCATCCGCGCACGGCTGGTTTCGCGCCGCAGCCGGTGGCGCCGGATCTTCTGCGGGCCGAACACGTGGTAGACCAGAAAGCCCAGGTAGGGCAGCAGCGCCAGCCCCAGCAGCCAGCTCAGGGTGGCCACCGGCTCGCGCTTCTGCAGGATGATCCAGCCGCCCAGCAGCAGCACGTACAGCAGCCATCCCAGCACCAGCAGCGTCACCAGGCCGGAGCCGGAAGTAAGTGATTCCCAGCCGCGCAGCAGCATGTCCTGCATCGTTTCGATCCATGGGCGGGCGCCGGCCTGGCGCGGCCACAGGCTAACCGACCCGGGGCCTGTAACAACGTGGTGTCCGCTGTAACGGCGGCGTTACACCCCGAAAGACCGCGCCGCTGCGCGATTTTCCCCGCCCTGCGGCCGTGGATGTGTAACGCCCGCGTTCCAGTTGCATGGTTTCGATGCGAGGAATGTTGCCGCAAGTCATTGATTTTACCGGACAAAAACGGTTGGCACGGCTCCTGCGTTGATAAGGGGCGCTATCCGTTGAGTGCCCCGCAATGACCAGACCCACCCTTCCGCTGTTTGTCACCCTGGCCGCAGCTGCGATGCTGCCGGGCCTCGCGGACGCGGCCGATGCGCGCGCCGGGGTCCATGCCCGGCACGGCGAGATGACCGTGCTGCGCGACGTCCACGCACGCCACGCCTACCGCCAGGTGCCCAAGGGCATGGCCCTGATCGTTGATCCCACGCCCAACCGCGAGATCAACAACGGCCTGGGGCTGGGGGAAATGAGCGACGCCGACTTCGCCACCATTTCTTCGGGCCAGACCCTGTCGCAGCTGCGATCGGTGTCGGGCATTGATGCCACCGTGAACAACGCGATCGGCGTGGGCCTGGGCACCGGCCAGGTGCAGCACTCCGGCACCGGCGTGGGCGGTACCCCGACCGGCCCCCTGGGCACCGTGGGCGCCACCACCCGCGGCATCAGCGGGCATGTGACCGGCGCGCTCTCCAATCTTCCGTTCGGCAAGTCCGGGCAGGGCGGGCCGTGACCATGCGCGGCATCACGGGGGCGTTCATGCTGATGATCGCGCTGTCCATGCAGGCGCTGCCCGCGCACGCGCAGCAGGCCGGCGACGACTACGCCGACATGCTCCAGTACCTGGCTGAGACCCGCATCGGCGACGACGTGCTGGCCGGCGCCAGCGGCGCCATCGCGGTCAACATCGCCGCCGGCGATCTCAACCAGCAGGCCAACCTGCGCAGCATCGCGATCGGCGAATACGCCCAGGCGTCGAGCGTCGCGCTGCAGCGCCACCACACCGACGTGGCGACGGCGCCGGACCACGCCATCGCCGTCATTTCAGGCAACGCCCTGCAGGGCGCGGGCGGCCTGGCATCGATCAACCAGGCCAGCGGCACCGGCAATGCGGAACTCAACGCAGTGACGGTGGCGCTGGCGCAACGGGGCATACGCGAGACCCCCGACGCGCTGTTGGCGTCGGCGGACTTTGCGTCGGCAGGAGTGCAAGCCATCTCCGAACCAGGGGCCGCAGGAACGCATACCCGAGAGGTGGGCGTTGATGGGTCCGCCTTGCAAGGGTTCGACGGGGTTCTGCAGCTCAACCAGGCCGCGGGTGTCGCCAATGCCACGGAGAACAGGTTGCTGATCTCCGTGCAGGGCGGCGGCCCCGGCATTTGATCCAAGAAGGAAAACACCAGGAGACGATCATGAAAGGCAATTTGAAGATCACGGCCCTTGCAGCCGCCGTCGCGAGCTTCGCGATGGGCACTGCCGCGGCGCAGGTGGCGCCGCCGGATGTCACCACCGCGGTCGACACCGACATCTACATCTGGGGCGATGTCGAAGCCGTGGGTGAAGTGGCGGTGGGCGGCGAGGTGAACGTTGGCGGCGACGTCAACTTCGACATCAACTACGAGCAGAACGACGTCGTCAACCGCAACGTCAACCTCAACGACGACCGCAGCTACACCGAAGACATCAACGTCGCGGTCAACGACACCCTCAACTACACGACCAACCTGACCGAGGACCTGAGCTACTCGTCCGACATCTCCGAGGACCTGAGCTACACGTCCGAGATCAACGAGGACATCAACTACACCGCCGACTTCGCCGAGAGCCATACGCTCACGACGAACGAATCGCACAACCTGGAGACCAACGAGGTCAGCTCCAACATCGTGCGCAACGAGTACGGCCGCACCGACATCCGGGGCGAGCGCGACGAGCACGGCGTGAGCGTGCAGATCGACAAGTCGCTGTCGCTGAGCTCGGACATCGCCTTCAGCGGCGACCCGACCATCAGCGGCGACATCGAGCTGGATTCGGCGGCGATCGCAGTGGTCGACAACCGCCAGTCCAACACCGGCAACGTTGGCCTGAACGACATGCTCACCAATGACGCGTCGGCCGGTGACGACACCGCTTCGGGCGCGTCGGGCAACCTCCAGTTCAACATCGCCGCCGGCGACAACAACGTGCAGGACAACGCCGCGGCGCTTGCCGCCGCCGACGCCGGCTTCTCCTTCGGCCTCGCCGATGCCGAGATCTTCGTCAACCAGTACGGCTCGGGCAACACCACCGTCAACGAGGGCGTGACCAACAGCGCCGCCGTTTCCGGTGCGGCCTTTGACGGCGCCTCGGGCAACATCGGCGTCAACATCGCGTCGGGCAACAACAACATGCAGAAGAACGCGATGACGTCCTCGGTTGCCACCGCCGCCTATGCGCAGGCCTCGGTGAGCTCCAACCAGGTGTCCTCCGGCAACATCGTGACCAACACCGGCATCGTCGAAGAGATGACCGATTCGGTCGACGTCGCCCTGAGCGGAACCATCAGCGGCAGCATCGAGGGTTCGGCCACCGGCAGCTACGGCGGTTCCTCGGCCGGCGGCTACTCGGGTTCGGGCAACTCGTACCAGAGCAGCAACTTCTACGCCGACATCTGGGAAGGCGAGGAGCACCCGACCGGGCCCGCCATGGGCCACGCCGACTTCGACATCGAGAGCCAGGGCGCGGTCGAGAACCCGTTCCAGGACGGCGTCGGCGGCCTGGGCTTCGACAACGTCGAGTCCGGCAGCTACGAGGGCAGCGAGCAGGGCGAACTGTCGTTCGACGAGCTCTCCTTCGCCGACCTGCAGGCCAGCCTAGCCGGCACCGTTTCCACCACCCAGTGGATCATCCGCGATGCGACCAACACCGCGGCCCTGTCCGGCAGCGCCTTCTCCGGCGCCTCGGGCAACATCGGTGTGAACCTGGCCGCCGGCGCCGGCAACATGCAGGCCAACAGCCTGTCCATGGCCGTCGCGCAGCCGGGTAACGGCGAAGCCCCGCCCCCGAGCAACGGTAACGGCGGCGGTAACGGTGAGTAAGAACGCACCCTGAGGGTGCACGAGGTTTCCCGGCCTTTCCCCTGTGGCCGGGATTCAATGGAAGCCCCGCTCCGCCTCCCCCGCGGAGCGGGGCCTTCCTTCGGAAAAGGAAGACCAGATGATCAGGACACGGCCGCACTGGAACCTGGCAAGGCCCCTGGGGGCGATGCTTGCGCTCGCCGGAGGCCTGGCCGCACTCGCCGCTCCAGGCGCGTACGCCGCGGACATCCAGTTCGCCGGCGTGCTGCCCAACGGGGCGATGTTCACCAAGTCGGTCGAGAGCATGACCGAGAGCCGGTTCCGGCACCTGGTGCGGCAGGAGACCGACTACAGCTGCGGGGCCGCGGCGCTCGCCACCATCCTGCGCTACGCCTATCGGCTCGACGCCGACGAGGCCACGGTGATCGAAGGGATGATGATGGTGTCCGAGCCGGAGATCGTCCGCGAGCGCGGCTTCTCCCTGCTCGACATCAAGAACTACGTGGAATCACTGGGCATGCGCGGGCGCGGCTACCGGGTGGACGAGGAGCGGCTGCGCAGCCTGCGGGTGCCCGCGATCGTGCTGATGGACGTGGCCGGGTTCCGCCACTTCGTGGTGCTCAAGCAGGTCATGGGCGACACCGTGGAGATCGGGGACCCGATGCTGGGCAACCGCAGCGTCCCGTTCGACGAATTCATGGAAGGGTGGCCGTCGCGGGCCGTGTTCGTCGTGATAGGCAGTGACTTCGACCGCAACACCGTGCTGCTTGATCCGCCTTCGCGCCCGAGCGCCAAGGCCCTGTATGCACGGCAGGGTCCGCTGACCGACGCCGAGCTGCTGGATTTCGGCTTCACCCACGCGGACCTGTTCTGACAGGAACAACGACATGAACGCAATCCATTCGCTGGCGCGCACGCTGCTCCTGGGGGCACTGCTGTGCGCTGCGCCGGCGCTGGCGCAGGAGGCCCCGGCGCCAACCGCGCGCGGCCTGACCGAGATTCCCGACAGCGAGCTGGGCCTGATGCGCGGCCGCTTCGTCGCCGGCGACAACCAGGTCCTGTGGTTCGGGGTGTCGATGATCTCCAGCTGGCAGACCAGCTCAGGGCAGCTGCTGCAGGGCCGGCTCGACATCGGCTTCGACTTCAGCGACGGCCAGCCGGTGCTGAGCTTCAGTCCCAACGTCGTGCTCACCGACGAGCACGCGCCCATGCCGGTGCCATCGGGCCAGCGCAGCGTCGAGAGCGCCGGGCTGCAGAACGTGGCGGGCCTGGTGCAGGGGGTGCAGGTGGCCGGCGACGGCAACGCCGCCAGCAATGTGACCTCGCTGAGCCTGCGCGACGGCGAGGCGCCCGGCGCGGGCACCCCCGCCGGCCTGTCGCAGGGAAGCCTCGACCGGCATTCCGGGCCGGCGAGCGCGCGCGTGCAGTTCGACCGCAATGGCGCCGGCGTGAAGCTCGAAGTGGCCGGCCATGGCACGGCCGAACAGTGGATCCGGTCGGGCAGCCTGGGCCAGAGCATCCGCCTGCTGAGCGATGGCCAGGCGGTCCGCAACCAGCTGCACCTGGACATGGTGCGCCAGTCGCTTCCCGCCACAGCAATGCTCAACCAGAACGTGGCCCAGGCCCTGGTGACCACACGCGGCATCGGCGGTCCCTGATGCGTTCCGGGGGGAACAACCAGGACCAGGGTCGATCGCAGGGAGCGGCCCGGCCGGCTGTGCGCGCGGCACCGCTCACCTTCGCCCTGGCCGCCGCGCTGGCGTGCACCGCCGCGCCGGCGATCGCCCAGGACGCCCGGCCCGCGGGCGAGGAGCCGGGCGGGCAGGGACAAGCCGCCGCCGGTGAAGCGAGCGCCTCGGAGCGCGCCGAGATGGCCCGCATGATGCAGGAGCTGGCCGCGCTCAAGGCGGCCTATTCGCAGGAGGTCCGCCGGCTGCGCGAACTCGACATGCAGATGCAGGCGCTGCAGGCGCGCATCAGCGGGCGTGCCCCTGCGGCCCCGCAGCCGCAGCAGGCCGCACCCCAGTCCGCGCCGGCGCCAGCTCCCGCCGCCCAAGCGCCGCCGGCGGCCACTGCCCAGGCCCCGGCCCAGGCGCCGCCGCCCGACGCCGGCTATGCCAGCTCGGCCGAGGATGCCGAGCGCGCGCGCGAGGAGGAGGCGCGCAGCGTGTCCGACGTGCGCCAGCAGCAGCAGGCGCTGTTCAACCAGCGCCTGGTGATCGACAACGGCATCAGCTACAACCGCTACGATCGCAAGCAGCTCACCCTCAACGGCTTCCTTGCCCTGGATGCGATCTTCCTGGGCAACATCGCGATCGAGAACGTCGAGTCCGATACCTTCACCTATAACCTGGCGCTGCGCTGGGGCGTGTCCCCGCGCCTGACCCTGAACCTGGACGTGCCGTGGATCTGGCGGCGCACCGTGTACCAGAAGGGCGGCGCGGGCGGTGCGGCCGCCGTGATCGCGCAGTCCCATACCAGCGGCTCGGGCCTGGGCGACGTCACCGCCAGTGCCAACTACCGCCTGTTTACCGAAAGCAGCTTCCTGCCCGAGGCCGTGCTCACCCTTGGCGTGACCGCGCCCACGGGCCGCGAGCCGTATGGGATTCCCTGGCGCGTGCTCGAGCGCGACGAGGACGACTTCATCCGCTTCGCGGTGCCCGAGGAGCAGCCCACCGGCAACGGCGTGTGGCAGGCCTCGGCGAGCCTGTCGGCGGTCAAGGCCACCGAGCCGGCCATCCTGTTCGGGAACGTCGGCTATACGCGCTCGTTTGCCGCCAGCTTCGACGACCTGGACAACAACCCCGCCACGGTCAACCCGGGCAGGGTGCAGCTTGGCCAGGCGTTCACCCTTGGCGCGGGCGTGGCGTTCGCGTTCAACGAGCGCACCAGCCTGAGCATCGCCTACAACAACCGCTTCAACGCCCGCGCGCGTACCCGCTATGACGACGGCGGCGAGTGGACCAAGCTGATCGGCTCGGATGGCAATGCCGCCACCCTGAGCCTGGGCGTGACCCATGCGCTCAGCCCGAGCGCGACGTTCGTGGGGATGCTCGGCATCGGCCTGACGCCCGATGCGCCGGACTTCAGCCTCAACTTCAAGGTCCCCTACACCCTGTAATTGCCGGGGCCAGCCCCCGGCCGGCGGCGCGGGTCAGCGCAGGTCCGGCAGCGACAGCCGGTGCTTGCGGCACAGCCGGTAGATGGTCGGGCGCGAGACGCGCAGCCGGCGCGCGCTGGCGCTGATGTTGAACCCGGTCTCGCGGAGCGTGGCCAGCACCGCCTCACGTTCGGCCTGGGTGCGGGCCTTGTCCAGGCATTCGTCGGACTCGCCCGCCTCCACCCCCAGCTGCAGGTCGGCGGCGGTGATCAGCGGCTGGCGCGCGATCACCGCGGCGCGGCGCACCCGGTTCAGCAGCTCGCGCACGTTGCCCGGCCACGGGTAGTCGCGCAGGGCGCGGCGGGCGCCGGCATCAAAGCCGCGCGCGGTCACCAGGTGCTGGCGGCGGAATTCGGCCAGGAAGCGTCGCGCCAGCAGCTCCACGTCCGCCCCGCGCGCGCGCAGCGGCGGCAGGTGCAGGTGCAGCACGTCCAGGCGGAAATACAGGTCGCGCCGGAAACGGCCCCGCTCGACCGCCTGTTCCAGGTCCACGTGGGTGGCGGCCAGCACCCGCACGTCCACCCGCAGCGACTGGCTGTTGCCCAGCCGTTCCAGGGTGCCTTCCTGCAGCACCCGCAGCAGGTTGGCCTGCGCGTCCGTCGGCAGGTCGCCGATTTCGTCCAGGAAGATGGTGCCGGTGTTGGCGGTCTCGAACAGGCCGATGCGGCGGCTGGCGGCGCCGGTGAAGGCGCCGCGCTCATGACCGAACAGTTCGGCCTGGATCAGGCCGGCCGGCAGCGCGCCGCAGTTGACCGCCACGAAGGGGCCGCGGCGCCGGTCCGAGAGCTCGTGCAGCGCGCGCGCCGCCAGCTCCTTGCCGGTGCCGGTTTCGCCGGTGATCAGCACCGGCAGGTCCACCCCGGCGTAGCGGTGCAGGGTGGCGCGCACGTCGAGCATCGGTCCGCTCCGGCCGACCATGC
The DNA here is from genome assembly GCF_001717465.1 of Luteimonas sp. JM171. Lineage (NCBI taxonomy): Bacteria > Pseudomonadati > Pseudomonadota > Gammaproteobacteria > Lysobacterales > Lysobacteraceae > Luteimonas > Luteimonas sp. JM171. The sequence goes on from NZ_CP017074.1 coordinate 1,052,921, forward strand.
CGCCATCGTCGTCCGCGCCGGGGGCGCGCCGGTCGAAGCTCGACAGCGCCTGCGCCAGCTGCTGCGGGTTGAACGGGCACACCACCCGCTCGCCACAGGCCTGCAGCACCGGATGCAGGCCCGGCTGGTCGATGTCCGAGTCCGGGGTCAGCGCGATCATCGGCAGCCCGGCATGGTCGATGACCACCTGTCCCAGCGACTCCACGTCCCCGGCCCCGAGTCCGCGCAGGTCAAGCAGCGCCACCACCTTGTCGCCCGCGCGCATGCCCACCTTCGCGCTGCGGCGCGGGTCCACCACGCGCAGCTCCCAGCCGGCGGCGGCAAGCATCTTCTTCTCGTGCGGGGACGGATTTCCAAACCAGATGACGCAGCGTCGCGCGTCGTGATGTGAACTGTCCATGGCTCATCGATCAAGGGGAGCGAAACCCGGCCGGCGGCTCGCCTGGCGTCCGGTGACACGCGTTCGGGGGATTGGCGCGCGCCGTGATGCGGGCTTCAGGGGACGGGCGCAAACGCAGCGCCCGGGCGCATCAGGCCCGGCGATGGCCGGGTGGGGGCAGGCAAGTTGGGGCAGGTGGCGCGCGGCGCTGGCGCGGCGGGTCGGCCGGTGCAGCCGACCGGGGCGGTCGGGATGTGCGGAGTGCCATGGAGTTCCCCCGGGATATTGGTGGGCGCAGGTCCTCGTACCTTTGCGTGCATGGTCAGTAAACGGCGGTGGCGGCCAGAACCGGACAGCGGCCGGCCAGGACACCGGCGCCGGGCCATTCAGCCCCGGTCTCGGGCGGCGCGACACGGGCGTGCCACCATGGCCGCATGCGCATCCGGAACAAACCCCATGGCCCGGCCACCGAAGCCGTCCGCGGGCGCGGCAGCGCATCGTTCGTGGACGGGCGGTTCCAGAAACAGCAGGTGCGGCTGGAAGATGACGGCTGGGACAGCCTGCATGCGCTGGCCGAAGAGCAGGCACCGCGGCTGGAAACCGTGGTCACGGCCGAGCAGGCGCGCACCGTGGTCAGCCGCAACCAGTCGCCGGACATCCGCTTCGACCAGTCGGTCAACCCGTACCGCGGCTGCGAGCACGGCTGCGTCTACTGTTTCGCCCGGCCCTCGCACGCCTACCTGGACCTGTCGCCCGGCTTGGATTTCGAGACCCGGCTGTTCGCCAAAACCAACGCCGCCGAGCGCCTGCGCGCCGAGCTGGCCAAACCTTCCTACCGCTGCTCGCCCATCGCCCTGGGCATCAACACCGACGGCTACCAGCCCATCGAGCGCGACTGGGGCGTGACCCGCCAGCTGCTGGAAGTGCTGGCCGAATGCCGTCACCCGTGCAGCATCGTCACCAAGGGCGCGCTGGTCACCCGCGACCTCGACCTGCTGGCGCCGATGGCCGAGCAGGGCCTGGTGAGCGTGTACCTGTCGATCACCACCCTGGACAACCGCCTCTCGGCGCGGATGGAGCCGCGCGCCGCCGCCCCGCACACGCGCCTGGCCACGGTGCACAAGCTCACCGAGGCCGGGGTGCCGGTGGGGGTGCTGGTGGCACCGGTGGTGCCGGCCATCACCGACAGCGAGCTGGAGGCCATCCTGGAGGCGGCCCGCGAACACGGCGCGCTCTCGGCCAGCTACGTGCTGCTGCGCCTGCCGCACGAGCTCAAGGAGATCTGGCGCGAATGGCTGCAGCTGCACTATCCGGACCGCGCCGCGCATGTGATGAGCCTGGTGCGGCAGATGCGTGGCGGCCGCGATTACGACAGCGCTTTCGGCACCCGCATGCGCGGCCAGGGGCCCTTCGCCGACCTCATCGCCGCGCGTTTTGCCCGCGCCCGGCGCCGGCTGGGCTTCGGCCCGATGCCCGCGCTTGACTGCTCCCGGTTCACGCCGCCGCGGCCCGATTCGCCGCAGGGCGAGCTGTTCTGAGACTGCGGCCGCCTTCACGTCCATTGCACACCCGGCTTGGCTGGAACCCGTAGACTGGAGCCTGAACAACAGGGGTTCCGCGCGATGTGTCCAGTGTCAGACTCCGCGCCGCCGACAACGCCGGCCGGGGAGGGTCTGGCAGAGGTCGAGCGTGCGCTGCAATCGCTGCGCCTGCAGCAGCAGGTGCTTGCCACCGGCATCTCCCACGACCTGCGCGCGCCGCTGCGCGCGATCAGCGCCTATTCGGCGATCCTGGCCGACCAGCATGCCCAAGGGCTTTCGGAGGAAGGCCGCGGCTACGTGCGCCGCATCCGCGAGGCGGCGGCGCGCATGGACCGGCTCATCGAGGGCCTGCTGCAGCTCTCCCATGCCAGCCGCGCGCAGCTGGCCCGCCAGCAGGTCGACCTGAGCCTGCTGGCCGAGTGGAGCCTGGCCGAGGCGCAGGATGCGCACCCGGCGGTGGCGGTGGAAGCCAGCGTGCAGCCCGGCCTGGAGGCCGTGGGTGACGAGCGCCAGCTCAAGCAGCTGTTCGGCCACCTGCTCGACAACGCCCTGCGCTACGCGCGCGATGGCCAGGTCCGCATCGAGATCAGCGGCGCGCGCGAGGGTGATGTCTCGCGGGTGAGCGTGCGCGATTCCGGCCACGGATTCGAGATGCGCTATGCGGCGCGGATCTTCGAGCCCTTCCATCGCCTGCGCGCCACCGAGGACGGCGGCGGCGACGGGCTGGGCCTGGCGATTGCCCACGAGATCGTGCAGCGCCACGGTGGCCGCCTGTGGGTGGAGTCCGAGCCGGGCCGTGGCAGCACGTTCCACGTCGAGCTGCCGGCGCCGCCACCGCGGGAGGCCGCGGCGTGAACGCCGGCGAGATCCTGCTGGTCGAGGACAACCCCGACGACGCCGAGCTGACCCGCATCGCCTTCGCCGAAGCCAGCATCCCCAACCCGCTGGTGGTGGTGCGCGATGGCGCCGAGGCGCTCGACTACATGTTTGCCCGCGGCCAGTGGTCGCACCGCGATCCCGCGGCCCAGCCGGCGCTGGTCCTGCTCGACCTCAACCTGCCCAAGCTCGACGGCCGCGAAGTGCTGCAGGCGATCCGCGGGGATGCCCGCACCCGCGCGCTGCCGGTGGTGGTGCTCACCACCAGCGTCGAGCCGTTCGACGTGGAGGCCAGCTACGCGCTGGGCGTGAACAGCTACATCCGCAAGCCCGTGGATTTCGAGCAGTTCGTGTCGGCGGTGCGGCAGGTGGTGCAGTACTGGCTGGTGCTCAACCAGCCGCGTTCGGCGTAGGGCTGCCGAACAGGCGCTCGGCGCGCTGGAACAGGATCCAGCTGGTGGCGATGAACTTGTCGCCGCCGCGCGGGCGGTTGCCGCGGTGGGTGTGGGTGAAGGCCGTCGGCGCGATCAAGAGGTCGCCGGTGCGCGGCGCCACCTTGCGGCGCTGGAACAGGAATTCCGTTTCGCCTTCCTCGAACCCGTCGTTGAGGTACACCGTCCACAGCAGGTGCCGGTGCAGGGTCTCGCACTGGGGATCGCGCGGATACAGCTCGCAGTGCCAGTACGGGTAGCCGCCCTCGCCGTCGCGGTACCACTGCAGGTTGATCGCGCCCGGGCGCAGGCAGGTGCGCGCCAGCTCGCCCAGCCGGGCGTCGTCCATGGAACTGAAATCTTCCGCCTCAAGCCGCCGCAGCTGGCCGTCCGGGCCGGGCTGCTGCAGCATCAGCGGCGCCACCAGCGCCTGCGGCCAGCGCCGCAGGTAGGCGAGCATCCCGGCGTAGACGGCCACGTTGAGCGCCTGCTCCACGTCGGCCCAGGCGGCGTTGCCCGCCAGCGACAGGTCCCTGCTGTGCTTGAGCTCAGGAAATACGCCCCCACCCACCCGTCCGGGCTGCAGTTCCCGGCTCTCGCGCATGCGCGCAACGATGCTGGCGCAGGCCTGGGCGTCAAGCGCCCCCGGCACCACATGGATGAAGTCGTCGATGTCGGCTGCTGGCATGTCCATGCCGGCAAGCATCGCACGGTCGGCCGGTGGACGGGGGCGGAACGGCACCCCGGGCCGGTTGGCCGACGCGGCGCCTGAGAGGAAGGGTCAGCGCGGAAGGATCTGATACAGGTAGCTGGTCAAGATCCAGGCGTAGGATCCGCGGCCGTTCAGACGCCATTCGTAAGTCCAGCTCTGGTGGATCCCGCCGGATGTGGATTCGATGGTGATGACATCCCCAGGATTCCCCGAAGCGGGCAGCGGCACCGGAGGATTGCTCCCAGGCGATGCGGGGAGCGCGAATGAGGAGTCGGTGCGCGTGTAGGAAACACGAATATCACCCAGTGACCCCAAGCGGCCAATTGCCGCGCCATCTTCGTCAAAGGCCCGGTTTTGTTGCAACCAATCCAGAACAGCGTTCGCCTCGCGGGAGCGTGCGGGGTAGCTCACTTCCGTATGGACGAGTTGGACGGCGGCGTCGGGAGTTGCTGGCGGGCGAGCTTCCCCGCTCAGGGGGAACGAGGCAACCAACACTCCGCATGCGAGGAGAGCCAATTTCCGGGTTGCCATTCGAAAGTCCTCCGTTGACCAGTGGCTTCACCCATACAGCACAGCACAGCGCAAGGATGCGCTGCGTTGGAGGCAACCCGTGGACGACGCGTTGTTGTCTACGCAACCTTTGCGATGGCTTCTGCCACGTAGTCCAGGTTCTCCCGGTTCAGCCCCGCCACGCAGATGCGCCCGGTGCCCACGGCGTAGATGCCGAACTCCTCGCGCAGGCGGTCCACCTGGGCGCGGCTGAGGCCGGAGTAGGAGAACATGCCGGCCTGGTGGCGGATGAAGTCGAAGCCGGTGGCGCCGTGGGCCGCCAGCCGTTCCACCAGACCTTCACGCAGGGCGTGGATGCGCGTGCGCCATCCGCCCAGCTCGTCCTCCCACTGCCTGCGCAGGCCGCCGTCGTTGAGCACGCCCGCCACCAGCGCCGCGCCGTGGAACGACGGGCTGGAATAGTTGGCGCGGATCAGGCGCTTGACCTGCGACTGCACCCGCCCGCTCTCCTCCGCGCTGTCGCTGACCACGGTGAGCGCGCCGACGCGCTCGCCGTAGAGTGAGAACGACTTGGAGAACGAATTGGCCACCAGGAAGTTGCGGATTGGCGAGGCCGCCAGCTTGCGGATCGCGATCGCGTCCTCGTCGATGCCCTGGTCGAAGCCCTGGTAGGCCATGTCGACGAACGGCACCAGGTTGCGCTCGTGCATCAGCGCGATCACCTGGTCCCACTGGTTGGCGGTGAGGTCGGCGCCGGTGGGGTTGTGGCAGCAGGCGTGCAGCAGCACCACGGTGCCGGCTTCCAGCTTGCCCAGGTCGGCGAGCATGCCGTCGAAGTCCAGGCCGTGGGCCGCGTCGTCGAAGTAGGTGTAGTCGATGACTTCAAAGCCGGCGGCCGGGAACACCGCGCGGTGGTTCTCCCAGCTCGGCGTGCTGATGGCGATGCGCGCGAACGGCAGCGCGTGCCTGAGCAGCTCGGCGCCCGCGCGCAGGGCGCCGCTGCCGCCGATGGTCTGCGAGGTGCTGGCGCGGCCCTCGCTGATCACCGGCGAGTCGGCGCCAAACAGCAGTTCGCGGGTGGCCGTGCGGTAATCGGGCATGCCGTCGATCGGCAGGTACCCGCGCGCCGGGCTGCGCTCGGCCAGCGCGCGCTCCACCTGCTGCACCGCGCCCATCACCGGGATCCGTCCCTCTTCGTCGTAGTAGATGCCCACCCCGAGGTTGACCTTGGTCGGGCGCGGGTCGGCGCGGAAGGCATCGGTCAGGCCCAGGATCGGGTCCCCGGGCACCTGTTCAACGTTCTTGAAGAAGGACACTGCATCACCGTCTGGAAAAGGGGAAGGCCGGGGTCGAACCACCCGGGAAAACCCCGCAAGTCTATCATTTGGCGGGAAAACCCCGGCTCAGATGACCCGCAGCGTGATCGCCTTGAGCACCGCCCGGGTGCGGTCGCGGGTGTCGAGTTTTTCCAGGATCGTGGAGACGTAGTTCTTCACCGTGCCCTCGGCCAGGAACACCGAGCGGGCGATCTCGCGGTTGGAGTAGCCGCCGGCCATCAGCCGCAGGATCGCCACCTCGCGCTCGCTGAAGGGCTCGCGCGGCGCGTCGGCGGCGTGGTAGCGGTAGCGCGCGCGCACTGGCCCGGTGCTCACCGGCTGCAGCAGGGTGTCGCCGGCGGCGATGCGCAGCACCGCGTCGCGCAGATCCTCCGGCGCGGCGTCCTTGAGCAGGAAGCCCTGCGCCCCGGCTTCGGTGGCGCGCAGCAGCAGCTCGCTGTCGTCAAACGTGGTCAGCAGCAGCACCGGCGTGCCGTCGCCGCGCTCGCGCAGCGCCTGCAGGGCCGCGATGCCGTCCATGCCGGGCATGCGGATGTCGCTCAGCACCACGTCCACCGGCGTGGCCGCCAGGCCTTCCAGCAGCGCGGCGCCGTCGTCGGCCTCTAATGCCACGCTGATGCCCTGGCCTTCCAGCAGCGCCCGCAGCCCGGCGCGCACCAGCGCCTGGTCGTCGGCCAGCGCGATGCGCGGCGCGCTCACGCCGGCAGGCTCGCATCGATGCGCAGTGCGCCGCCGGCGGAGGTGGAGAACGCCAGCTGTCCGCCCGCGGCCGCCAGGCGCTCGCGCATGCCGGCCAGCCCGTTGCCTTCGCGCAGCGGGCCGCGCAGGCGGCCGTCATCCTCGATCGACACCTCCAGGCGCGGGCCATCGCGGCGGATGCGCACCTCCAGCACCCGCGCCTGGCCGTGGCGCGCGCTGTTGGTGAGCGCCTCCTGCACCATCCGCAGCAGCGCATCGGCGGTGGCCGGGTCGCCGATGCGCACGTCATCGTCGATCACAAGCCGCAGCGCGGGCCGCGGCAGCGGCGCCGCCAGCGCACGCAGCGCGGTGGCCAGGTCCAGGCCGCGGTCGTCGCGCAGCTGCTGCACCAGCTCGCGCAGGTCGTCCATCAGTTCGGCGGCCAGCCGGCGCGACACTTCGAGCTCCGTCGGTGCGCCGCCCTGCTGGCGGTCGGCCAGCGCGCGCAGGTTGAGGGTGAGCGCGGTGAGCTTGTGGCCGGCCACGTCGTGCAGCTCGCGCGCAAAGCGCAGCCGCTCGGCGTCGCGCGCGCTGTCGGCCAGCAGGGCGCGGGTGGCGAGCAGGTCGGCGTTGACCAGTGCCAGCCGGTCGCGGGCCTGCTCGGCGCTGCGGGCGTAGTGCGCCACCAGCGCGGCGAAGGCCTGGAAGCCCAGGTAGACCGTGACCGTCAGCGCCGGTGCGGCATGCCCGCCGGCGCGCAGCACCAGGTACAGGGCGAGGTTGAGCAGCGCCGCGGCGGGCAATACCCGCGACGGGGGATAGTCGATCGCCAGCGCGGCCACCAGGATCACCAGCAGTACCGGGGACGTGCCGGTGCGCGGCGCCAGCGCCACCAGCGCGAGCGCGATCAAGGCAAGGACGACGTATCCGGTGGCACGCAGCAGCGGCCTGGCTGAGAGCGTGTCGACCACCAGGAACAGCGCGCTGAAGCCCAGCAGCAGCGCCCAGCCCAGCGGGCGCTGGGAACCGAGTTCGCCGTGGATCGAGACCGCCACCGTCAAAAGGGTCAGCAGGGCGGCGAGGTTCAGCGGCTGCAGCAGCGGGGCGAGGTGGCCGCGCATGGCCCGTCTCCATGGGGCGGGCGTTCCATGCTGCGTCGCCCGTCCGGTCCGCGCAACGGATCCGGCGCAGAAAGTGACTTCCGGCACCATGCAAAGGTGACCGCGGGGACTGCGATGGCCACGCGCCGGGCTTGAAGCTGGTACTCCCCGATCGGAGCCACGCCCATGCCCGGATACGCCACCTTCCTCGCCCTGCACATCGCCGCCGGCTCCGTTGCGCTGGCCTGCTTCTGGCTGGCGGTGGTGCTGCGCAAGGGAAGCCCCATGCACCGCCTGGCCGGGCGCATCTACCTGCTGGCGATGGTGCTGGTGATTGCCACCGGGGTGGCGCTGACGGTGCAGTTCGTGCTCGAGGGGCACACCGTCGGCGCCGCCTTCCTGGGCTACCTGCTGCTGCTGGTGTCCACCACCGTCTGGCTGTCCTGGCGGGCCATCCGCGACCGCGCCGCGCCCGCCCGCTACCTGGGGCGTGCGTACCAGGTCCTGGCCATCGCCAACCCCGCCGTGGGCGTGGTCATCCTGTGGCTGGGCCTGGACCGCGGCCAGCCGTTGCTGGCGGGGTTCTCCCTGGTCGGCATCATGATCGGGGTGGACATGCTGCGCCGGCGCCGGGTCATTCCCACCCAGCCGCTGTGGTGGCTGGAAGAGCATTACGGGGCGATGGTCGCCAATGGCGCCGCCACCCACATCGCCTTCGTGGCGATCGGATTGCCACGCTTGGTGCCGGCCCTCCAGGGTTCGACGTGGTACTACCTGGGCTGGTTCGGGCCGGTGGTGCTGTCGGTGGTGGCCAAGGTGTGGCTGGACCGCCGCTACCGGGTGCGCGCCGGCTCACGCGGACCGCAGCCTGTCTACCGGCGTGCCCCGGCGCCCAGGCCATCGCCGGTCCAGTGCAACCCCACCATCCAGGTGCGGTCGCGGCCGGGCTCGTAGAAGCGGCCGTTGCCCTCGTTCACGATCACCGAGCCGATGTGGTCGCGGTCGAGCAGGTTGTCGACGCGGGCGAAGGCGCGCAGGCGCCCTGCGCGGGTATTCCAGCTGCGCGAGGCCTCCAGGTGCAGCAGGCCGTAGCCGGCCGCGGATTCCGAACCCAGGTCGTTCACCGGCACCGACGACACCGCCTCGCCCTCGAGCGCCGCCGACCACGGCCCCTGCTGCCACTGCAGGCGCGCGAACGCCTGCTGTTCCGGCACGCCCGGGATCGGCGAGCCGGCCGGCACCGCCACGGACGGGTCGGTGCAGCCGCTGCCCTGGCAGATCAGGTAGCCGCTGCGGAATTCGGCGTCCAGGTGGGTGGCGGCCAGCGACAGGTCCCACTGCTCGCCCAGCGGCAGCCCGGCCGAGACCTCCACGCCCTGGCGCCGGGCGCTGCCGGCGTTGCGGTAGCTGCTGCGGCCGGCGACGTTGCGCGCCACCGCCAGCTCATCGTCGGTATCGGCGCGGAACAGCGCCGCTTCCAGCCGCGCGCCGGCGTCGTCGCGCCATTTCACGCCGAGCTCGTAATTGTCGCTCACTGCCGGGCGCAGGTCGAAGGCCAGGCCGGCGCCGCCGTCGGCGCGGTAGGAGATCTCATTGAAGGTCGGGGTTTCGAAGCCGCGCCCGGCGGACACGTATACCCGCAGGTCATCGCGCGGGGCGAAGCTGAGCCCGGCGACCGGCGCGGTGTGGTTGTGGGTGACGTGGCCGCTGTCGTCGGGATTGCCGTCGGTCACATAGTTGTCGCGGGAGACAAACTCCACCTCGCTGTGGCGCGCGCCCAGCAGCAGCGCCCAGCGGTCGGCCAGCTGCCACCAGGCCTGGGCATAGACATCGGCGTTCTCGAGCCGGTTGCGCTCGTCGCGGCGCAGCCCGCCGCGCACGCCCAGGGTGTCGCCGACGAAGTTCTCCCAGCCGCGGCGATGCTGGCGCTGGCGGTCGAGGTTGGCGCCCACGGTGACTTCCAGCGCCCGGCCGGCGAGTTCGCCCTGCATCGACCAGCGCGCGTCGAAGCCGTAATAGGTGTTGTCCAGGTCGATCACCGCGCCAGCCTGCAGCGGGTTGCGCTGGGCCACCGGCGGGATCGGCAGGAACTGCAGCACTTCGCGCTCGCCGCCGTAGGCCATCATCCGCAGGGTCTGCGCGGCGCCAAAACCGTGCTCGTAGAGCGCGCCCGCCTGGCCCTGGCGCACGCTCTTGCGGGTGTTGTACTGGAAGGCGTTCACCACGGCCTGGCGCGGATTTTCGCGCGCCTGTTCGGCGGTCAGCCCCAGCGGGTCCTGGGCCTCGGGGATGTCCACGTAGTTGCCTACCAGCTGCAGCCGGCGGCGGTCGCCCAGGTCGAAATTGAGCTTGAGGTTGGCGACGTCGCGGCGCGCGGCGCTGTGCTCGCGCCAGCCGTCGGTGTCGAAGCGCGAGATGGCGAAGTTGTAGCCGAAGCGCTCGCCGCCGCCCAGCAGCTGTGCGGCGGCGGTCCAGGTGTCGTCGGCGCCCACCGTCACCCGCGCCTGCCACGGATCGCCGGGCTGGCCGTCCGCGCTCCAGATCTGCACCACCCCGCCCGAGGAGTTGCCGTGCAGGGCCGAGAACGGCCCGCGCAGCACCTCGATCCGGTCCGCGCCGGCCAGGCTGTAGTGCGACACCTGGCCCTGCCCATCGGGCATCGAGGCCGGGATGCCGTCGGCGTACAGGCGCAGGCCGCGTACGCCGAAGGTCGAGCGCGCGCCAAAGCCGCGGATCGACAGTTGCGTATCCTGCGCCAGGTTGCGCCGGTCGCGCGCCAGCACGCCGGGGATGCCGCGCAGCACTTCCGACACGTCGGCATCGGCGCGGCTGGCGTCGCCATCCAGCGACACCACCGTGGCCGAGGCCGGCATGTCGAACGCATTGACCCCGCGCAGGCGCGAGGCCTCCACGACGACGCGGTCGAGCGTCACCGCTTCACCGGCGGGATCGTCGCCGGCGGTATTGGTCTGGGCTTGGAGGAGGGGGCAGGCCAGCAGGCCCGCGGCAAGGATGCTCAGGCGGGGGATGAAAGTCATCCGGCAATGATCCACGAACGTCCGTGCATAAGGCGTCCATTGCCCGCCCCTGTGACAGGTGCCGCAAATCGAGCCCCCGCGGGCGCGTATTTCCTACACGTCCGCGTCGGTGGCCCAGCCTTCGCCGGTGCCGCGCTGGAACACGCGGTCGGTGTCGAGCACGTCGCCGGCGGGGATCGAGTCGGCCTTCGCCAGCCGCGCGTAGATCGGGGTGAAGTCCGGTTCGGTCCCGCGCATCAGCTGCTCGAAGCTGTCGATCACGAAATAGGTCTTCTGGAAGGTGTCGATGCGGTAGCGGGTGCGCATGATCCGCTCCACGTCGAAGCCGATCCGGTTGGGCGCATCGCTCTCCAGGCTGTAGATCGACTCGCCCTTGGACGACACGATCCCGGCGCCGTAGATCCGCATCCCTTCGGGCGTGTTGATCAGCCCGAACTCCACCGTGTACCAGTACAGCCGGGTCAGCGCCTGCAGCGCCTCGGCGCCGATCCCGTGCGCCTTCAGCCCGCCCCGCCCGTAGGCCTGCATGTAGTCCGAGAACATCGGGTTCATCAGCAGCGGCACGTGGCCGAACAGGTCGTGGAAGAGGTCGGGCTCCTCGATGTAGTCGATCTGGTCCGGACGCCGGATCCACCAGGTCACCGGGAAGCGGCGGTTGGCCAGGTGGTCGAAGAAATCCAGCTCCGGCAGCAGCCCTTCCACCCCGATCAGCTCCCAGCCGGTGGCCCTGCGCAACTCCACGTTGAGGTCGGAGAACTTCGGGATGCGGTCGGCGGTCATGCCCATCGCGTCCTGGGCCTCGAGGAACTCGCGGCAGGCGCGCCCGGGCAGGATCTCGCGCTGGCGCGCGTAGAGCGTGGCCCAGGTCTGGTGGTCGTCGTCGCTGTAGTCGTCCCAGGGCTGCTCGACCACGCCGGTGGCGTACACCGGCACCTTGCCCTTGTCGGTGTGCAGGTTCTCGACGCGGCGTGGCTGGATGCTCATGGAACGCTCCTGGAACGGCTGTCCATCCAGCGTAGCGCGGCGCTGCCGCAACCGGATTGCGTTATTGCGTAAAACGCCGTTAATCCGGCAACATCATTGCGTCAACTTAGACAAGAGCGCATGGATCATGCAGGCAACCCAGCTTGACCGCACGGACCTGCAGCTGCTGGCGGAGCTGCAGGGGCGCGGCCGTCTCACCAATGCCGAGCTCGCCGAGCGGGTGCATCTCTCGCCCTCGGCCTGCCTGCGCCGGGTGCAGCGCCTGGAGCGCAGCGGGGTCATCGCCGGCTACCGGGTGGAACTGGACGCCGAGCAGCTGGGCCTGGGTTTGCAGGCGTTCGTGCGCGTGCAGCTGGAAAAACACGACTCCTCGCACGTCGAGCGCTTCACCACCGCCGTGCAGGGCTGGAACGAGGTGGTGGCCTGCCACGCGCTGAGCGGCGACATGGATTACCTGCTGCAGGTCATGGTCCAGGACCTGGACCACTTCTCGCGTTTCCTGCTCGACCGCCTGCTCAACGCCGCTGGCGTCGCCGACGTCAACTCCAACTTCGTGCTCCGTACGGTCAAGGCTTTCCGCGGTCTGCCGTTGCCGGGGTAGCGCGGCCTACGGGCAGGCGGTGCGCAGGGGGTTCAGGGCCTGCAGCCAGCTGCGTTCGCAGGCAACCGGTTCCGGATCGCGCGGCGGCGGTGCCAGGGCGGCCGCGCGCTGCTCCTGCACCCGCGCGATCGCCGCGCGCACCTGCGGCAGCGCCGCCAGGGCCGCGCGCTCGCCCTGGGCGATGGCCCGCGCACGCTGGCTGAAATCGGCCGGGCCGATGTCGTTGACCTCGGGCCGGATCAGCACGTCCGCGCGGCCGCGCTCCTGCGCGCCCAGGCGCTGGCCCATGATCGCGATCGACTGGTTGACGATTCCCAGCATGTCCGCGGGCGTGGTGCCCGAGGCCTGGGTGGAGATGTCCACGGCGATGACGACGTCGGCGCCCAGCTGGCGCGCGGCATCCACCGGCACCGGGCTGCTCACGCCGCCATCGACATAGCTGTGGCCGCCGATCCGGGCCGGCTCGAACACGCCCGGTACCGCGCTGGAAGCGCGCACCGCCTGGCCGGTATTGCCGCGCACGAACACCGTGCGCTCGCCCGTATCCAGCCGCGTGGCCACCGCGGCGAACGGCTTGCCCAGGCGTTCGATCGGACTGTTGCCCACCTGCTGGTTCACGTAGTCCTGCAGCTTCTGGCCCTGCAGCAAGCCGCCGGAGAACAGCCGCACGTCGCGGATCGACGCCTCGTCCAGCGCCACCGCGTGCTCCTGCAGGGCGAAGGCGTCCATCCCCGAGGCGTACATCGCCCCCACCACGCTGCCGGCGCTGGTCCCGGCCACCACGTCCACATCGATGCCGTTGGCCTCGAGCATCTTGATCACGCCGATATGGGCGAAGCCCTTGGCCGCGCCGCCGCCCAGCGCCAGGCCCACCCGCACCGGCGGCGGGGCCGGCAGCGGCGCCGGCGTGGGATCAATCTCCACCGGCGCCACCGGCCGCACCTCGCGGCTGCCGCAGGCGGCCACCAGCAGCGCGGCGCAGGCCAGCAGCAGCGGGGAGCGGAGACGGGAATGGAGCCAGCGCATCGTTGAAGCCAAGGGAAACACCCGGTCGAGGATATCCCCCGCCCGCCTGTCCCCCGCTGAAGCACCGGCTCAGGGCAGGCCGGCCAGCCGCAGCAGGGCCGCCGCGGCGGCCCCGATCACCACCACCCCCAGGAACGGCACCCGCAGCGCCAGCGCGGCCGCGGCCGTCAGCAGCGCGCCCACCCGCGCGTCCACCACCAGCCCGCCGTTGCCGGCAAATGTGTTCATCACCGTCAGCGATGCCAGCAGGCCGATGGTGATGGTCCCGGTCACCCGGGCCATGCGCGGCCCCGACAGCCAGCGCCCGGGCACCAGGTGGCCGGCCAGCTTGGTGGCAAATGCGGCCAGCGAGGCCAGCAGGATCCAGCCCCACAGGCTCATCCCCGTCCTCCCCGCAGCGACCTGGCCAGCACCGGCCCGCGCCAGCCCAGGACCGCCGCCACCAGCGCGGCGATGAGGATCGGGATCCCGGGCGGCGTCCAAGGCAGTGCGATCGCGGTCACCAGCGCGCACACCGCGGCAACGGCCACCGGCTCGCGCCCGCGCAGCCGTGGCCACAGCAGCCCAAGGAAGGCAGCGACCGCGGCGCCGTCGAGTCCCCACTGGCGCGGATCGCCGAGCGCATCGCCCAGCGCCGCTCCCAGCGCGGTGAACAGGTTCCACAGCAGGTACACGCCGAGTCCCGCGGTCCAGAATCCGCGCCGCTTCTCGCCCGCCTCATGCTGCGAGGCGGCGGTGGCCGTGGACTCGTCGATGGTCACCTGCGCCGCCACCAGCCGCTTCCATCCGCGCGGCCGCAGCCACTGGTTGACCTGCATTCCGTAAACCGCGTTGCGCACGCCCAGCAGCGTGGCCGCGCCCATCGCCGCCGCGCCGGTGCCGCCACCGCCGACCACGCCGATGAAGGCGAACTGCGAGCCGCCGGTGAACATCAGCAGGCTCAGCGCCATGGCCTGCCAGAACGTCAGCCCGGCGGCCACCGCCAGCGCGCCAAAGGAGATGCCGTACAGCCCGGTGGCCACGGCGATTGACAGGCCGATCTTCTCGGCCGGGGTGGGGGATCGAAGCATCACGCCAGTGTGCCTCGCATCCGTTTCAGCCGTAACCCGCGGCCTGTGCTTTTGCTGTCCTACAGTGGCGTGGCAAAGCGTTCGCCGAAGAAGTCGCCGGGCACCCAGCGCGGGCGCTCGTCGTCGTTGCCGATGCGGGTGGCGATGGCGGCGGCGAGCCGGGCCAGGCGGGCGGCGTCGTCGTACTGGATCGGCTGGCTGGCGTCGTCGCAGGGCTGGTGATAGCAGTTGCGGAGGAAGTACGTCAGCGCCACGCGCGGGTCGCGCTCGCCGTCGGCCGATTCCACGCCGCCGTCCAGGTACAGCGCCGGGATGCCCGCACGTACGAAGGCGTAGTGGTCGCTGCGCACGAAGGTGACTTCCTCGGGGAAGGGATCGGGCGACAGCTTCACGCCCACCTCCCCGGCCGCCGCCTCCACCGCCGCCTGCAGGGTCGAGTGTTCGGCCCCGATCACCACTGCGTCCGTGCTCGGCGCCAGCAACACCGGCATGTCGATGTTGATGTTGGCCACCAGGCCTTCGCGCGGGACGCTCGGGTTGGCCACGAAATGCTGCGCGCCCAGCAGGCCCTGCTCCTCGCCGGTCAGGGCAACGAACAGTTGCGAGCGGCGCGGCGCTTCCTCGGCGGCCACTAGGGTGCGCGCGGTTTCCAGCAGGATCGACACGCCCAGCGCATTGTCGATCGCGCCGCTGTGGATCGCGTCGCCGTCGCGCATGGCGATCACGCCCACGTGGTCCAGGTGTGCGGTGTGCACCACATGCTCATCGGCCAGCGCCGGATCGCTCCCGGCCAGCCGGCCGACCACGTTGTGCGATTCGATTGCCTCGATCCGGGTGGCGCCCTCGATGATGATCTCGCCATCGAGTTCGAACGCGCGCCCGGTGCCGTCGCGCGCGCGATCAAAGACCTCGGCCGCGGGGCGCCCGGGCTTGAACAGCAGCGTGTCGGCCGCGGCCACGCCCACCGCTGCCACGCCCTGCAGCCGGGGGAAACCGTCGATGGCGATGCCTTCCGCATCGTGCAGGCGCATCGCCGGCTTGTCCCAGGCCGCCTGCATCCGCGCCCACGGCACCCGCGCCTCGAACTGCGGCGTGGAGACGATCACCGCGCCCACCGCGCCGCGTTCGGACAGCGCGGTGAACTTCTCGCGGGTGGCCGAATGAAACGCGCGGGCGTTGTCATCGAAGCTGTCCGGCGCGCCCGGCAGCAGCACCGCGATCCGGCCGCGCAGGTCCACGCCGGCAAAGTCGTCATGATCGAGCTCCGGCGCGTGGATGGCATGGCCGACGAAGACCGCCGGCGCGCGCACCGAGTGCTGCATGGCGCTGAAGCTCGACCACGGCAGGAACTCGTCGCCAAAGCGCAGTTCGTCGACCTCGCCCTCGCGCACCACCGCCAGCCGGGCGCCGTCGCGCAGCGGCGTGCCGGTGAGCAGCGGCACGCGCTGGAACCAGGTGCCGCGCTCGCCGGCCGGCTCCAGCCCCGCCTCGGCCATCTGCGCGGCGACGAAGGCGGCGGCCCGCTCGTAGCCCGGGGTGCCGGTTTCGCGCCCCTGCATGTCGTCGGCGGCCAGCCGGCGCAGGTCGGCCGCGATGCGCTGCGCGGCCGGGTCATCCGACTGCGGCAACGCATCGGCGGGGGCGGTCGGAGCCAATGCCTGCCCCGCAGGCTCCGGCGCCGGAGCCGCCCGCATGCAGCGCCAGCCGATGCCGGCCAGCACTGCCAGGACGATCAGGACCAGCAGGATGCGCAGGGTGCGGGACATGCCGGGTTCAGCGGCTGATTTCGTCCAGTATCCGGCGTGCCAGCGGGTAGGGCCGCGGGTGGTTGCGGTTGGTCAGCACCAGCACGGTGGTGCGGTGCTCCGGGTCGCGGATGATCACGTTGCGAAAGCCCATCGTCTCGCCCGAGTGCCACAGCCGGCCGCCGTCCAGGCGCCAGCCGTAGCCGTAGGCGTCCACGTTGTCCTCGTCCACATCCACCTGGGTCTGGTTGCCGAACGCGAGCGCGCGGGTGTCGTCGGACAGCAGGCGGTTGTCGTACAGCGCCGCGTCCCAGCGCGCCATGTCGTCGAGCGAGCTGTAGATGCCGCCATCGCCCAGCACCGCGCTGGTCGGGCTCTGGTCGGTGCGCTCCCAGGCGCCGTCCACCAGGCTGTGGCCGTAGGCGCGGTTGGCGACGGTGGAGATGCCGTCCTCGAAGGCGACGCTGTTGTCCATGCCCAGCGGCTCGAAGATGCGCGCGCGCAGCACGTCGGCGTAGCGCTCGCCGGTGGCGGCCTCGGCGATCAGGGTCAGCAGTGCGTAGGCGCTGTTGCTGTAGCGGTACTCGGTGCCGGGCTCGAAGTAGAGCCGGTCCTGGCCTTCCAGGATGGTGAGCACGTCGGCGTCGCGCACCTGGCGGTCGAGGCCTTCGGGCATCACGTCTTCGTAGTCGATCAGGCCCGAGGTGTGGCTGAGCAGGTGGTGGATGGTGATGCCGTCGGCCACCTCCGGCAGGGAGGGCAGCCACTTGCGCACGGGGTCTTCAACCGCGAGCAGGCCGTCTTCGGCCAGCAGCAGCACGGTGGCGGCGGTGAAGGCCTTGCTGATGGAGGCGAGGCGGAAGTTGGACTGGGCGGTGACGGGGATGCCGTTTTCCACGTCGGCCAGGCCGTAGCCGCGGCGCACCACCGGTTCGCCATCGCGCAGCACGAGCACGGCGGCGCCGGGCACGTTGCCGTCGTAGTCG